>WLID01000009.1 GCA_009702325.1 Actinomycetota bacterium | reverse complement strand
TGCGTGCAAAACGCAGGCTGCAAAGGGGTTAGAGGCGAGCGGTCCGCGGTGTAGTGGCTTGGGGCTCTCGCGGCGCGCCGCGAGAGCCCCAAGCCACTACACCGCGGACCGCTCGCCTCTAACCCCTTTGCAGCCTGCGTTTTGCACGCAATTTTCCGGCGGATTGCGCCGCAGGATTCGTGTCGGAATTACCGTATGCGCGGCGACTTTAGGCCTTCGGCGAACACCGGACACAGGGAATTCCACCGCCGAATGCAGTGAATGCGCGAAAGCCGCGCAACCCCACTAGGCGAGCGGCGTTCCACGCATTCCCCCGTCGCGATCCGCGGACACCTGCCTCCCCACCAACCTTCTGGGGACTGTCCCCAGGGCATGGCCTGCGGGGACGGTTGTGTCGTGTTGGGACAGGTGGACTGAGTGGCGGCCGATCGACACACAGATCGCCCGCCACATCTCGAGCGACGGGCTAGTCGAACAGGCTGCGCTCGCGAGGCATCACGAGCTCCTGCGCCGACCCATCACCCTCAATCGGGAAGCCGCGCACGATCACGACGGGAACGCCACTCTCCTTGCGGCGAGCGAGATCGGCCGCAGCCGCAAGCTCATCGGCCACCGCAATCAGCGTCGAACGAAGCACGCGCCCATCACGATCATGTGTCCCACGCAGATCGCGGATCGGCGCCAGACCCGCCACGCCGATCGCCACGTCTGTTGTACCCATCCGAAACGGGCGCCCAAACGAGTCGGCGACGATCACCGCAACATCAGCACCAGTCTGCTCGCGAACGGCATCGCGCAACTTCCGCGCGCTCGCGTCGGGATCTTCGGGCAGCAAAACCAACATGTCATCCTCACCACTGTTTGAGTGATCGACCCCGGCTGAGCCGCAGATCAAACCGTGGCGAGTCTCAGACACGATAAACGGGGCCCGGAGACGGACGACGCGCTCCGTCTCGGCAAGAATCACCTCGATCTCCCGTGGGTCGACCTCACCGGCGGCCAACTCGATCGCACGTGGCGACGCCACGACATCGGCGAGTCGCACCAAGCGCCCTTCGGCCTTCGACACCACCTTCTGGGCGACCACAACAACGTCGCGATCCTCAAGCCGTGCGACCGCTGCGATCAACGCCGCCAGATCGTCACCGGGGCGAACCTCCGGCAACCCCGCGACAGGAAGAAGTGAGATCACTCGTGATGAACGCCGGTGATCCGAACACCCGCGTGCGCCTTGTAGCGCTTGTTCACGTTGACGATCACAGCCGTGAGTCCCTCAAGTGCCCGTGCGCTGGCGAGCGGGCCCGCATCAAGCGCAGCACCCGCAACGATCCTCGAAGAGATCTCGATCGCGAGCGTCTTCGCTTCAAGATCATCGCCGCAGATCAACGCGTCCTCCTGCGGAGCAGCCTCTTCAAGGTTCGCGGCAGCAATCGTATGAAGACCCGCGACAACCGGTGCCTGAACGAGATCCTGGATTCGCTCGGCGATCGCACGCGCATCAGGGTCGCTCCGAACCCCATCTTTCGAAAACGAGAGCGCCGAGGCAACCGAGAAGAGCGGCACCACGCCGAGCGCGCCAGCGATATCGCGAGCCGTGTCGAGAGCCGCATCGGCCTTCACCGCCAACACCGCGATGTCCGCGCCACGCACCGCATCATCATTCGTCGCGCCAGAGACCCGACCGCCGATCTCAGCCGCGATCGCCTGCGCACGCTCAGCGTCGCGGGAACCAATCACAACGTCGTCAACACCCGCAGCAGCCAGCCTCACAGCAACGCCACGACCAAAACTTCCCGTACCGCCCAAGATCGCAACCTTCATCCCGCTCTCCCGCCTACCCGTCGTTTCTCATCGGACCGGTCACGTTACGGCAGCGCCAGCATCAAGCACCGCCTGGGCGAGCCGCCGACGCGCACCGTCGTCACTCATCAACGTACGCGTCACAAGGCCCCGCACATCCTGCGGGAGCTCGGCGGGGGCATCAGCCTCGTCATAGACCAACGCATCAATCAGTCCCGGGTAACAGCCCGCGACGTGCGCCGGTGTTGTTCCACCCGCAAGACGCGTGAGCATGCGGTCGGCAGGCCCCTTCACCGCCTGCCCGCCAATGAGCGGACTGACCGCCACACACGGAGCATCGCGCGCTGCGAGCGCATCTCGAATCGCCGACACTGCCAGGATCGGGCCGATCGACACGTACGGATTACTCGGCGTGATCACAATCAGAGCCGCGCCAGCAATCGCCTCGACAACACCCGGCGACGGTGTCGCGTCGGGCGCGCCCGCGTAGTGCACCGCATCGACCTCGTCGCGGTGCCCCCGCTCGACAAACCAGGTTTGGAACGGAAACGTGCCCGCCGCCGTTTCAAGGAACGTGCGCAACGGATCGTTCGTTGCTGGAAGCAACTCGAAGCCAAGCCCGTACGCCGCAACCAACCGTGCCGTCGCCTCGGTGAGCGTCGCGCCCTCCGACAGCATCTGCGTGCGAACGAGGTGCAGGCCAATGTCGCGGTCGCCCAGCTTGAACCAGGCGTCCCCTGAAAGCTCAGCGACGGTCGCGAGCGCGTTCCACGATTCGTCTGCTCGCCCCCACCCACGCTCCTCATCAGAGAGGCCTGCGAGCGCGTAGAGGACGCTGTCGAGATCGGGCGAGACGTGGAGTCCCAGAATCTCAAGGTCGTCGGCGACGTTGCCGATGATCGTCATCTCCCGCGAGTCAACAACCGATGTCAACCCGCGAAGGAAGCGAGCCCCGCCCACACCGCCCGAAAGAACGGCGATCTTCACGCCGCCTCCCCGATCATCCCGGGCTCCTTGAGGGTCAAACGTGTTGCGACGCCGAGTCGGCCTGCAAGACGCATGAGGTCGGCGGGAGTATCGACGTCATCGACGAGGTTCGGAAGCGTGACGGCAACCGATTGGGCCAGCGCGGCAAATCGCGCTGCGCTACCCGGCCCATAGAGCGGCGCAAACACTGATGCGTCGGCGAGCGCCAAGGCGTTCGTTGTTCCGTCGGCGGCAGGCGCGTAGGCGATCGCGTGTCCTGCAAGCGCCTCGATCAATACGGTGAGATCAGCCGTCGTAACGCACGGAACATCGGCGTTGACGACAACGGCGACACGATCGTCGGAGAGAGAGGTGACAGCAGCAAGGCCGGTCGCAACCGCCGCCCCCTGGCCACCGCCGGGATCGGGCACGAACACCGTGCCGGCAAGCTGCGGATCTTCGGGGGCGACCACAACAACCGAGCCCAGGGCACGGCAGGCGGCCGCCACATCACTCGCCATGGCATGGGCGAGCACAGCACGTGCTTGTGCGCCCAGCGTGTCGAGCCTGGTCTTGCCGCCCGCACCGTGAAAGGGGATGACGAATCCCGGCATCGCTGTGACACTAGCGGTGAGAGGCACGCCACCGCGGCCTGGCCGACAGGAAGGTCGTCAGGCGAGGGAGCCGCGAGCGGCCCACTCGCGGAGATCGAACCAGTGCGAGGCGCGTAGCGCGTCGGCGACCTGCGGATCGGTGTGATCAGGGTTGAACACGTGGCTGTCGAGATCGGCGCAGATCGACACCTCGTCGACGTCGATGCCCTCAGTGCCGACATGCGCGTCGACAGGCAGCTGCACTTCACGCAGGGTGTAGTGCTTGAACTGCAGCTCGGGCGCAAGCTCCATGAGCTGCGGCCAGTCGTGGCAGGTGCGTGAGGTCATCTCTCTGGGATTAGCTCGGCGTCGCCGATCTCCTGCAACGACCAGCCACCCTCGAGCAGCACAACGCCTGACGTTCGACCGCCTGAGAAGACATAGAACTGCACCGCATCCTCAAGCGAACTCAACAGGTGACCATCGTGCTCGTCGACGAGAGAGCACCGGAAATGGAACTTGCCGTCGGCAAGCGGCAGCTTTGGCAGCTCGAAACGCACACGTCGTTCGCCGCCGCCCACACCCCAGCCGAGCGTGCCTGTGTCGGCCGAGACGGTGCCGAGTGACATGCCATCGTCATCACGCAGCTCGACAACGACCGCAGGCGGGGCAACCGATGCGGGAACGGCGATCGTCAGCTCAAGCGCAAGCGACTCGCCCGAGCCGAACTGGACACGCTCGTCGCCGTCACGATCGCGAAGCGTTGCCGAACGGATGCGCGCCTCACCCGATCCCCACTCGCGCAGACCGGCGGCGAGCTCGTCGGGACTCGCGTCGCTCGCAAGCAAGCGGCGGTAGGCGGCAATCGCCTCGCGCGCCGGACCATCAAACGCAACCTCGCCCTGCCGGAGCAGCACTGCGCGATCGCAGAGACGCTCGACCGCGTGCGCGTCGTGCGAGACGAAGAGGATCGTGCCTCCCCGCTGTTTGAACTCGTTGATCTTCCCGAAGCACTTCCGTTGAAAATCCTCGTCGCCGACGGCAAACACCTCGTCGAGCAGCAGCACGTCCGCCTGAATGTGCGCAGCGACCGAAAAACCGAGGCGCATGTACATGCCGGAGGAGTAGGTGCGCACAGGCAGGTCGATAGCGCGCTCCAGTTCAGCGAACGCCACGATCTCGTCGAGCAACTCGGTGACCCGCGTTCGCGAGAGACCGTGGATCGAACCGTTCAGATAGACGTTTTCGCGGCCGGTGAAGTCGGGATGGAAGCCGGCCCCAAGCTCGAGCAGCGACCCGACCCGTCCGCCGACTTCGGCTCGCCCAGCCGTCGGTTTGAAGATGCCCGACAGCAGTTTGAGGAGCGTCGTCTTGCCCGATCCGTTGCGACCGACAAGCGCGAGTGCGTCGCCGGGCTCCGCGCGGAGCGATACGTCGCGCAGCGCCCATACGTCGCGCGACTCGCGGCGACCACGCGCGATCGCCACATCCTTGAGCGTCCGGTACGGCGACGCCGACACCCGGAACCGCTGCGAAACCCGATCGACAACAACCTGGCCGGGTGTGGTCATGCGGTTGCTCCTTCCGTCCCTAGCCCCCGCCCGCCCTGGGGAAGAGGAAGGAACCGTAGCGGCAGCGCAAGGTGTCTTTTGGGTCGAATCTGGATCATCTTCGTACCGTCTTTGTCACACGCATTTCGCGGTCGAACGCGGCGATCCTCATGCCCGCATGCCCGCGTGCGCGTCAGCTACCGCGCCGTCTGCTCGTGCACGAACGCACGCAATCGCCCGATCACATCCGGGTCGGTCTTCGGCAAGACGCCATGCCCGAGGTTGAAGATGTGGCCGGGGCGTCCATCGGCCCGCGCCAGAATGTCCCGCGTCGCCGCTTCAATCCGCTCCCACGGGGCAAAGAGCAGCGCCGGGTCAAGGTTGCCCTGCACAGCGCGATCGTCACCGGCAAGCTTCCATCCGTCGTCGAGGCCGATCCGCCAGTCGAGGCCGATCACGTCGCCACCTGCCTCTGCCAGCTCGCCGAGCAGCGTCGACGCGCCCGTGCCGAAGTGGATCGTCGGCGTTCCCTCGGCGCGCACCGCGTCGAGAATCCGTCGTGAGTAGGGCGCCACAAACTCGCGGTAGTCGGACGGTGAAAGCGCGCCGATCCACGAGTCGAAGATCTGCACGATGTCGGCTCCCGCCCGAACCTGCGCCACCGCGTAGCGGGAGAACGTTTCGGCGAGCTTCTCCATCAGGCCATGCCACACCTCGGGGGCGCCGTACATCATCGACTTCGTCACGGTGAACTCACGCGACGGCTTCCCCTCGACGAGGTACCCGGCGACCGTGAACGGCCCGCCACAGAAGCCGATCACGGCTTGGTCGGGGCGCAGCTCACGCCGCACGATGCGAATGCCTTCAAGGATCGGTGCCACGGCGGCTTCGATATCGGGGATCTGGAGCGCTGCGACGTCGGCGGCAGTACGCACAGGGCTCGCGATGACGGGGCCGACACCCTCAACGAGCTCAACCGGCAGCCCCATTGGCGGCACCGGGGTCATGATGTCCGCGAACATCACGGCTGCGTCAACGTCGTGACGACGCACGGGCTGGAGCGTCACCTCTGCGGTCAGCTCGGCGCTGCGGTTGACTTCGAAGAACGCGTGTTTTTCGCGAATCGCCCGGTACTCGGGGAGCGAGCGGCCCGCCTGGCGCATAAACCACACAGGTGTGCGCTCGACGACCTCGCGGCGAGCAGTGCGTACAAGCAACGGATCCATGGCGACCTAGACTAATCCTTCGAATGTCCCTTAGCACCCACCCATGTGCATCGTCGGCCGCCCACGGGCGTGTTGGATCGACCGCAGCAACGCCTCGATGAGCGCCGGCCCACTCGCGATGCGCTTCGCCGAAGCGACGCTCGAGCAGCCCGAGGCAGGGTCGCTCATGACCGCGCACCTCGTCGTCGAAAACACGGGGACGATCCCCTGGACATCGCGTGTGCTCGCGTCGTACCACTGGCTCGACGGGCTTGGAAACCCGATCGTGTGGGATGGGCTCCGCACGCCGCTCGGACGCGATGTCGCACCGGGAGAGGCCGCGACGATCGAGATGACGGTTCGAGGACCAATCCCGCCTGGTCGCTATCGCTTCGCGGCCGACCTCGTCGTGGAATGGCGGGCGTGGTTCTCTGAACTTGGCAGCACTGCGGCCAGCTTCGACGTTGATGTCGCACCACGCTCAACGCCCACCCACTACGAGCTTCCCGCGGCGCTCACGCCGAGCGCGGACTGGCAGGAGCGCACGGCGGCAGCCCATGCAGAGGGCTACTCGGTCGTCGCGGGTGCGATCGACTGGCCGCAGAGGTTGTTGCACCGCCGCCCGCGCGCACTTGAGCAGTACCGCCCAGGCAAGGGTCGGGTGCCGGGCTTTCCCGCACCGTTGATCTGCCCATCCGTTGTCGATGGCGTCGAGCTCGAACGTCTGCCCGACATTGCGGGCCTCCCGGCCTACGCGGCACCCACCAACGAGCCGTGGATCTACGACGGCCGCATTACGCTGCTCGCCTAGAGCTCAAGCGCAAGCCGGTCGTCAAGCCGCGAGAACGCGAACGCTCCGAGCGCGAGCGACACGACCGCGGCGACCGCGAGATAGACGACATCTGCAAGCCGTGGGCCCCCTGACGACCAGAGCGCACCTCGCACGGCGGAGATCGCAGGTGATGCGGGGTTGCCCCAACGGAGAACCTCAAGCAACATCGTGTGGCTCTGCACTTTGGCCGGCAAGCTCGAGAACGTCCAGAGCACCGGTGTGAGGAAAAACCACGGCAGGAGCGCGGCCGTGAGGATGTACTCGACGTCGCGGAGCAGCACATCGAGGCATGCGAGCAGAAGTGCAAGCCCAGCAACGAAACACAGGAAGAGCAGCGCCAGCGGAATCGCGAGGATGATCGTTGGTCGAACTCCCGGAATCGTGATGAACGACGCGACGATCAGGATTCCGAGCATCACGCCGAAGGTCACAAGCTGGGTCGCAACAGCCGAGAACGGAACGAGCTGACGGGGGAACCGCACCTTCTTGACGAGCTCGGCGCTGTCGACGAGCGAGCGTGTCGCGGTCTGAAGCGAGGTGCCGAAGAACGTCCAGCACGCAAGCCCGTCGAGAAGAAACAGCGGGTAGTGCGGGACGGTGTTGCCTTGCCACAGCAGGCCGAACACGACGAGGTAGACCGCCATGAGCGCGAGCGGATTCAGCAGCGACCAGAGAACTCCGAGCGCTGAACCGCGATACTTGGCCTGGAAGTCGCGTCGGAAAAGGTTCCCGAAGAGCTCGCGATAGCGCAGGAGATCGGCGTAGACCGTCATGGCGTAGCTCTAGTCTAAACGGGGGGGGTTCCCGGCGTCCGGGCGCGTCGACCCAAAGGAGACGAGGCCGAACATGCACCTAACACGACTGACATACGCTCCGGAACCGTGAGTACTGCCGCGGCGCTCGTCGCTCTACCCGCCTCAGCACTGGCAATCTGGCTGCTTCTGCGCGGCCCGTTTCAGCGTCGCCTTGTCGCCGAGCCGAGCGCGGATCGCTGGCACGAAACGACGACGCCACTCCTGGGCGGCCCGGGCATGTTCGCCGGAATCACTGTCGGTCTTGCTTCTGCAGTCGCGGTCGGCGCGGTCCATCCGTCGCGTGGTATTTGGGGAATCTACGGCGGCCTGGCCGTGATGTTTATCGCGGGACTCTACGACGACCTCCGCCATCTTGGCCCCGTTTCCAAGCTCGTTCTCCAAGGCGGCGCGGCCGCCCTCGTCATTGGAACGGGAACGACCGTGAACCTCGTGACGAACAACATCGTTGCTGGCGCGATCGCCGCGTTCTGGCTGATTGGCATGACGAACGCGTTCAACTTGCTCGACAACATGGATGGCCTCGCCGCATCGCTCGCCTCGATTGCGTTTGTGTTCTTTGCGATCGACGCAGTGACGGTGCACCCGAATCACGCAGTGCTCGCGATCGCACTCGCTGGAGCATGCGCGTGCGCGGGCTTCCTCCCCTTCAACCTTCGTCCGGGGAAGAAGGCACTCGTGTTCATGGGCGACTCTGGCTCGCAGATGCTCGGGTTCACGCTCGCAGCGCTCGGACTGTCGGCGAGCTGGAAGGTGGCCGGCACGACGGTTGCGACACTCGTTCTCCCGGTGCTGATCCTGGCGGTGCCGATCCTCGACACCACGCTCGTGACTGTCGCGCGGCTCCTTGAGGGTCGCCCGGTCTACCAGGGCGGACGCGACCACACGTCGCATCGACTGGTGCGCTTCGGACTGTCGGAGTCACACGCAGTGCTCCTGCTCGCGCTTGTCGCCGCAGGACTCGGAGTGACCAGCCTGACGTACAACGTGCTCGACAACGCGCGCCTCACCCTGATCGGCGTGCTCTTCACCTTTGTGTTGCTCGTCCAATTTGCGAGCTTCCTGTCCGACGTTGAACGGCGACCGGAGCCGGGCGAGGCGCCGGGGATCTTTCAGGCCTTCGCCGTTCACTGGCGCCGCCTCACCGAAGTGGTGATCGACTTTGGGCTGATCAGCGCTTCGCTCGTGGCCGCCTACGCACTGCAGTTCGGCTGGCCCGGCAGTGTGAACCAGCGACACCTCGCCACCATTACGCTGCCGGTGCTGCTCGTGACGCGATATGTCGCATTCATTCCGTTTGGCCTGTACCGCTCGATCTGGCGATACGCAGGGTTTCGCGACCTCGCGGCGATAGGCTCGGCGATCATCCTCTCGGAGCTCGTGACAGCCGCCTACATCTCGAGCACCCAGCAGCCGCTTGAGGATTTCACCCGCACGTTCTTCGTCGTCGACATGCTGATCTGCTTTTTTGTGATCGCGAGCTCACGGGTGATCGAACGTGCCGTCGTGACCGGCTTCCAGACGATGCGCGACAAGACCGCACGCCGAACACTCATCGTCGGAGCTGGCCGTTCGGGCCGCAGCCTCTCGCGTGAGCTGCGCGAAACGGCTGGCGAACGCGTCGTCGGTTTCGTCGACGACAACCCGCAGCTGCGTCGTCGCCGACTCCACGGCGTCAAGGTGCTTGGCGCAAGCAGCGAGCTCGAGAAGGTGCTCGCGCGCACCACACCCGACATCGTGCTCGTGACGATTCCAAACGCCCCTCGCGAGCGACTCGACCTCATCGTCGCGGTCTGCGCCGAGGCGGGCGTTGTCTGCCGCTTCGTGCGGCGAGAAACTGACCTTGACCCACGCGTGATCCTGGCGACGGCGGCCGAGTGAGCACCCACGAAGCGCCGCTTCCTGGCGCACCAACACCGGCTCCCGCTCGGCGTGGAACGCTGGACCGCGTTCTCGACACGATCCCGGCAATCGGTCTCGCACTCGCGATCTTCACGCTCTATGGGGTCGAAGCCTGGTCACGGAAGACACCCTGGGTGTTCACCGACGAACTCGAATGGACACAGATCTCGCGCGCGATCGAAGCAACGGGACACGCAGCCCGCCGCGGCGAGCCGATCTACTTCAAGACGATCTATGCCGTCCTGATCGCCCCGTTCTGGTCGATCCATTCGACGGAAGCGGCCTACACGGCGATCAAGTACTTCAACGCATTCCTGATGCCGTTGGCCGCACTGCCGACCTACAAGCTCTCGCGACTGCTGCTCCCGAAGGGAACGTCACTTGCGATCGCGGTGCTCGCCGTCTCGATCCCGTCGATGAGCTACGTGACGTCGATGGTTCCCGAGGTGGTCGCCTACCCGTACTACGCGTTCGCGTCGTGGCTGATCGTTCGGGCTCTCGCACGTCGGCGACGCTCCGACGTTCTCGTCGCAGTAGTGGTCTCTCTCCTCGCACTCCTGGTGCGTTCGCCGCAGTTCGACACGATTCCAGCGTCGTTTGCAATTGCGGCCGGATGGCTCTGGTTCACCGGACCGCGCGGCCGTGCGATGCGCTCGTCATGGAGTCGACGCGACGCCATCGGTGCCGCCGTGCTGTTCATCGGCGCCCTGTTCCTCTTCAACCGGGTGATCCTGCAGCACATCGACATCTGGCAGGTCTCAACGCAGTACTGGAAGGACCGCATGATCCGGCTCGGGCTCTGGGCCGGAGCGGCGTTCACCATCGGCCTCGGCGTTGGGCCGATCATCGCGGGCGCGGCAGGTCTACGTCTGGCCGAGCACCGCGACAACAAGACCTACCGCGCCTTTGTGGCGTATGCCGGCTCCACGATTGTCTGCATCGCGCTCTACACCGCCGTCAAAGCGGCGTTCCTCTCAACGGTGTTTTCGACACTCGACGAGGAGCGCAACCTGTTCTACCTCTCACCGATCTTTCTGATCCTGACCGCCCTGGCATTGCGAGCAGCGGTCGTCGACTGGCGCATCGTCGGTGGAGTGGGTGTCTTCTGCCTCTACCTGATCTGGGGCCAGGAGCCGCAGCTCCAATACCCGTACTTTGAGGCGCCCGGCATGGGCGTGCTGACGTTCGGTAACCGCAATCTTGCGCTCAACGTTCCCGAACTACGCATGGCCACAACGATCGTCCTGATCCTCTCGATCTGGGTGCTCGTCCTTCGTCGCTATCGCGCTGTCGTAGCCGCCGCCACCGTCGTGCTGCTCGCGTGGATGCTCACGTCGGAGATCACGACCACATGGGGTGAGTCGCACTTCGGCAACGCCTTCCGCGCCCACCTGCCGCAGGAGCTCTCGTGGATCGACAAGCAGTCGCATGGCGAGGCGGTCACTTACCTCGGACAGGAGATCGTCGATCCGAACGGCCTCTGGCTCACCGAGTTCTGGAACCGATCGATCACTCATGTCGCGAGCCTCGACGGCACAGCGCCGGGGCCTGGCCCAACGGAGGCGCCAACGATTCTCGACATCCGAGGAACGCTCGCACTGAAGAACGATCCGCCCTACATCGTCACCGACAACGGCATCGTCCTCCAGGCGACACCGGTCGCAAGGTGGCACTCGCTCACGCTGTACCGCCGATCGGGGCCGTGGCGCCTCGCGTACTCGGAGCAGCAGGTGTATCCAGACGGCTGGGCGCCTGGCTGGTCGACCTACACCTACTTCGGCGCGAACGGCCCCGGCACGATGCTCGTCACGCTCTCCCGCGCCGGTTACAACGGGAACGCGCGCATCGGCAATGCGACGGTCAAGGTCGGGTCGATCAGGATCGACGAGAACCAGCAGTCGGTGCTCGCGAAGACGCTGGTCGTGCGCCACGCGAAGGTGCGCAACGGACGCACGATCGTTCTCCGCATCCACATTCCCACATCACCCGCCCGCGTCGAGGTAACGATCACACCGACGTTCCATCCGTCAGCGTCGGATCCACGGAACCTCGGGGCTCAGGTTGCCTTTGCGTTCGCACCCGACGATCCGGCGGCAGTTTCACGCCAGGGCGAAAGTGCGATTCCCACCGAAGCGGACGCCGGCTCAACGTCGGGCACGGTGACGCAGACGACGACGGCAACAACCACTACGGCGAGCGCCCCGGCCTCGGCCGCAACGACACCGACGACCTCGACGGAAGCTCAGGCTGCCACGACGTCAACGACGGCGACCGCAACAACACCGCGCGTGATGACGCTCAACGACGCTGAGGTGCGACGGCTGCAGACCAAACTGGCGACGCTCGGCTACTACAGCTACGCCATCACGGGCGTGTATGGGCCAATCACCTCGAAGGCGGTACAGGCGTTCCAACGTGCGAATGGGCTGTCCGAGACGGGCACCTGGGATACCGCGTCGCAGGCGGCGCTCGACCAGCGTCTCGGCCGGTAGCCCGCGCTACCGCGGTGGAACCGCGGCGCAGAACCAGATGCCGCGCACGCGAAGCGCGAGCCGAGCGAGAGGCCCGCACCGTTCGAGCAGCGTGAGTGCGGCCCGGAGCGGCGCCGGGACCGACACGCGTTGCGGCAGGAAGAACGGCTGGAGCACGATTTCCGCGAAGCCGGCTGCACGGAGATCACGTTCGATCTCGGCCCGTGGGTAGACGCGTGGATCGAAATCGAACACAAACTTGCAGCGCGTATATGCGGCGACATCGCGGAAGAACGCCACACGGTCGGACGGGTAGTAGAACGCGCGCAGACAGACGGTCACGTCAACTGGCCCTGAGGGGGTGTAGCGGTCGATCAGCTCGTGGATCAGCGTGACCCGGTCACCAAGGCGACGGCCGGCTTCGGCGATCATTTCGCCGCTTCCGTCAACACCGATGTAGCGGTAGCCGCGGGCAAGGAGCGGCTCTGCCATGTTCGCGTCACCACAAGCGAGGTCGAGGACGGTCGCGCCATCGGGGACTGCCGGGCCGGTCGCGAGCATGACGTCGGTTCTTCGGGCGGCGTACCGCGCTGGGTCGGCGTAGTCGTGCGCGGAGTACCCGCGAGCGAGCCGATCGAACTTTTCGATGATGCTCATGCCGCCAAGTGTCCCAGATGCGTCAGAGGGCCTTCAGCCGCTCGGGATGCTTGCGGACGAAACGCACGACGCCACGCCAATGCCAGAGCGTTCGTCGGGTCAGCCACCGCTTGTCGGTTTCGGCCTTGTGCTCGTGCACGACAACCGCGTCTGGGACGTACCACCGCTCCCATCCGGCCTGCATCGCGCGGTACTGGAAGTCGATGTCCTCGCCGTACAACCGAAACCCCTCATCGAAGCCGCCGAGCTCGTTGTAGGCCTCTCTCCGTACGAGGATGAAGCCGCCGAGCATCCAGTCGACGGGCACGGGTTCGAGCGGCGTGTCGGTGCCCTCGTAGAAGTGGCGCCGCTGCGGCACGACCTTCCGCAGCGGCGTGCGGCGCACGATCGTGCCCGTGACGGTGGGGAACCGCCTTCTTGACGGCTGCGGGCTTCCGTCGGGAAACACCATCCTGGGCCCGGCCACACCGCACCGTGGATGCGCCGCCATGAACGACGCGAGAGCCTCGACAGCACCCGGCTCAGGTCGCGCGTCTGGGTTGACGGCGAGGATCGCGTCGGCCGTCGAGTGAGAGACGCCCAGGTTGAGGTTCGCGGCGAACCCGAGTGGTCGCTCGTTATGGAGCGCCTCGACGCCGGGTGGCACCGATCCGGAGATGTTCGCGATCACGATCAGCTCGTCGACTTGCGGCACGAGCGCAGGCAGGTTCTCGGCGAGGTCGGCCGCGCTCCCGTGCGAAACGACGATGGCGGCAACCTTCATTGCGCGAGCACCTCGCGATACGTCGCCGCGGTCTTCCGGGCCGTCTCGGCCCACGTGAATTGGGCGGCTCGTGCGACACCGAGGGCTGACCGTTCGGCGCGCTCCGAGAGCGCCTGCCTCAACGCGGCGCTGTAGTCGCCGTCGACGGCGTACACGCCGGCCTCTCCAGCAACTTCACGCAGCGCCGGCTCACTCGACAACACGACCGGGGTTCCGCATGCCATCGCCTCAGCAACGGGCAATCCGAAGCCCTCGAACCGTGAGGGAAGGACGAGAGCGGCTGCACCGCGATAGAGCCCAAGCAACTCGTCGGGTGTCACATATCCACGGAGGTCGGCACCTCCCGCACGCAGTGCCGAGGCGAGCGCCTCATCACGGGCGGGACCCGCAACGACGAGGGGCAGCCCAACATCGCGAGCCGCAGCGAGCGCTGCGAGCGGCTCCTTCCGCGAATGAATTGCGCCGACAAAGAGGACATAGTCGTGCGATCCGAGCCCGGGCGTGTAGCGCGGATCGACGCCGTTCGGTGTCACGACAAGCCGCGACTCGGCCGTCCCATAGTGGGAAATCACGTCACGCTTCGTGCGCTCCGAGACCACGAAGACGGCGTTCGCACGTTTGACTGCCCGAGGCACCACTGCGCGAAACACGATCCGTTCAAACCGGCTCATGCCGCCGACGTCGGTTTCGAACGAGAGGTCGTGCACCGTCACGACCGACCTGCCTCTGTATCCGAGCGGAAGCGCGTACTGGAAGTGGGCGAGGTCGGGCTTGAGGCGACGCAGGAGACGCGGAAACGACCAGGCCATCCTCTGCTCCTGGGAGCTCGCGGCGAGCTCGATCGCCTCGACGCCC
This sequence comes from Actinomycetota bacterium, assembly GCA_009702325.1. Taxonomy (GTDB): domain Bacteria; phylum Actinomycetota; class Thermoleophilia; order Gaiellales; family Gaiellaceae; genus PALSA-600. The sequence continues at coordinate 38,097 of WLID01000009.1, read as the reverse complement.
ACGGGGACGAGCTCAGGGTGGCGCGTGACCGCGGCGAACCGAAGATCCGGAGCAATGACGGGAAGTTCGCGCAGAAGGTTGAGCAAGTAGGTCTCGTCACCTGTCCGGCCTCGTCCCAAGACGTCTGCGTCGATCACGATCATCCGAGCGCCTCCGCGTAGACCGCCGTCGTTAGCTGTGCAATCTCCCCCCACCCGGGGAACGTGCGTGGAGCGGGCCGTGTCACCGAACCAATGGCGTCTCTGATTGCTGCGACATCGAGCGGATCAACGTAGAGCGCGTCGTCACCGGCGACATCAGCCATCGCCGAACCAACACTCGTCACGACAGGACACCCGCACGCAAGGGCCTCGGCAACCGGGATCCCGAAGCCCTCGTAGAGCGACGCGTACACGAGGCACCGCGCACCGCGGTAGAGGCTCGCGAGCTCAGCGTCCGAGACCTCGCCGAGCCAAGTGACATTCTTCGGCGGCTTGACGCCACCCCAGCCAAAGCCGCCAACAACGCGAAGCTCTCCGTCGACGGCGGCTGCAATGCGCTCCAGGTTCTTGCGGGGCTCGAGCGTCCCGACAGCGAGAACGTAGTCGCCCTCCGCAGCCGGCCCTTCCGGCGTGAAGATCGGCTCGACCGCGTTCGGGACGACCGCCACCTTTGCTGGATCAACGTCGAGCAGGTCGACAAGTTCCGCCTTGGTGAACTCCGAGACGGCGATGATTCTCCGCGCCGCCGCGACGACGCGTGGCACCGCGATCTGGGAGTACGTTCGCGTCCAGCGGTTGAACCATTCGGGATGGCGGAGCACCGCAACGTCATGCACCGTTACAACGAGCGGCGTTGACGACCGGAACGGGCCACGAAACGTGGGGCAGTGAAGCACGTCGACGTCCTTCGCTCGCAGCCGCGGATACCAGAGGGCGTCGGCGAGAAGCGTGCGTCCGCGCGAGGTGGCCGGGTACGACACCGTGTCGAGATCGACCTCGAGATGATCGAGCAGGCCACGTACGTACCGGGCCGTTCCCGCCCGCGTCTGAAGCAGGGGCGTGGTGTCGAGCGCTACGCGAATTGTAGGTACCCCTCAAGGAAGATCCGGCCCGTCTTCGCCCAGCTGAACGTCGCGGCGTGTGCAAGCCCCGCGGTTCGTAGCGCCTCGCGTTGACCAAGCGCCTCACGGATTGCTGCCGCAAAGCTCTCGGCGCTCTCAGGGTCGGCGCGTAGAGCGGCATCGCCGCAGGCCTCGTCGAGCGACGGATGCGATGAGGCAACAACCGGTGCTCCAGAGGCCATCGCCTCGGTGATCGGCATCCCGAAGCCCTCAAAGCGGCTTGGGTAGACGACAGCGGCGGCTCCGCGATAGAGCCGGGCGAGCTCTGCGTCGTCGACCCGGCCAAGAAGTTCCACACCGGGGTAGGCAAGCGCCGGTTGCTCGCCCCACCCACGACCTCCGACGATCACGAGGTTGAGATCGAGGTCGCCGAGCAGCCGGAAGGCGTCGACGAGCGTGCTGAGGTTCTTGCGTGGCTCGAGCGTCGCCACCGTGAGGAGGTAGGGGCGTCCGAGGTCGGCTGCCTCGCCGTCGATCTCAAACGCCTCACCGATGCCGGGGTGGGCCACGATCACGCGATCCCGCGGGAAGCCGAGCGTCTCCGCGACGTCGTCAGCGGTGAAGGCGGAGTTCGCGAACATCAGGTCGCACGTCTTCGCCGCGTGGCCGTACTTGCGCACGTGCATCGAACGGGTCCGCGGCGTCACCCACTCCGGAAAGCGCAACGGCACTAGGTCATGGATCGTCGTCGCACGAATGCCCGACCGCTGCGGGGGATACATCCAGTCGGTGAAATGCAAGACGTCGATCGGGCCGAGGAACCGCTCAACCGGAGGGCGGCCCGCCCTAGACCACGCGGTTCTGATCCAGTGGGCCCCCGGCAAACCGACGAGCCGAAGGTCAAGCGGAAAGCCGGCAACCGCCTCTTTGATCACCGCCCGGCCTTTTGGTGAGGTCGGGGCGAACGCGACGACCTCATGTCCTCCGGCTGCGGCAGCCTCAGCCAGACCATGGAGTGATCCACGGATGTAGTTGTTTACCCCCGTCCGCTCATGCGAGAGCGGCGAGACATCGAACGCGATCCTCACGGCGTGAAGGCGAACGAGTCGAAATGGACACCGAGGGGGCGCGTGTCGCTGTTTCCTCGGATCACCGTCGCTGGAACGAGCGTGTGCGCCATCGCAAAGCGTGCGACACACCTCCCTCTGACGGCCGTGAGTGGCACGTCAAGCGTTGACTGCTCGGTCGGAGTAACGGTCGCGCGGCCGACAACCGCAGCGCCCACGGTTGCGGTCACGATCTGATCGCGGTTGAACAGTGACGGGTCGCTTGAGAGCGCGACCCGCAGCGTGCCACCCGTGCAATGGACGCGGGTGTAGGTCACGCGCGCTCCCGACCAGGTGTCGCCGTCGTAGATGCCTGTGACGTGTGTGAGCACAACGATCGGGCCGTCGACGCGATAGAGACGCAGACCGATGCCGGGATCAGAACCCACCTCATGCCCGAGGATGTCAACCGAGCCGTCGGCCAACACATAGCTCGCCGATACGGGACCGGCGTCGGCGCGAAGCACACCGTCAGCTCCTCGGGTCACCGGGGTTTCGGGGAGCGACCCTGGCGACGGCCCTGTCAGGTCGTACACGGGCCCGAAGCTCCGGTTGAAGAACTCGTTCTCCCAGATCGCATAGACCGTCGGCTTTCCCGTCCAGAGGTAGGACACCGTTGCGTCCTTGCCAACCGTGCGATCGATCCAATTCGGATCGGCGTTGTGGATGCCTGCCCACAGCGATCCAAGCGACGACAGGTGAATGCCGTGCCGGCCATTTTCAACCACGAACGCTGTGGCGACGAAGTAGCAGCCGACGAGCACCGGGAGCACAGCTAGGAATCGGCGGGGGAGCCCAAGCAACGCGACCGCCGCGGCGATCGCAACGCCAAGAACGGCCCAGCGCACATCGGCAAGCGCAATACCGTGATCCTGCAGCCACCACCACGGCAGAAGTGCGAACGTGTCTGAAACAGCCGTTGTGGTGATCAATCGGTCGTAGGGAACGAACGCTGGCAACACAGCGGCGCCTGCAGCCGCAAGCCAAAGTGTTCGCCGGGTTCGCGGCACGAGCGCTCCGTTCACGACACCCACGAGTGCGATCAGAAAGAGCGGGGCGACGTAGAACATGTTGCGTTCCTCGATCCGGCTCACCGACGTCTGCGAGGCGAACGTGGCGACCTCAAGCAGCAGCCAAAACACGACCGCGAAAGACGCCATCGAGAACGCGCGAACGGAGCGGCTGCCTGTCTGTGGCGAAAGCCAGAGTGCAGCGAGCGCGGCAAACGGGACGATCCCCACATAGAGCGAGAGCTCGCCCCAGTGGTAGAGGAGGTAGTGAGCCACGCCACTCACGGTGTAGGTGCTTGTCGTCGCTGCGCGATAGGCGCCGAGCAGATCGAGGGGCGACTTGCCACGGGCGACCTCGACGAGCAGCACAAGGAGTCCGCCGCCCCCAACGACGCCGTAAAGAGGCGCGAACGACCGAAGCGCCCATCGCTTGCCGTCTCGTTCGGTCAGCGCGAGCAGGAGTGGCGCCGTCACGAGCGCCGCAAGAAGCGCAATTGCCTGCGCACGAGTGAAATACGCGAAACCGCACACGAGCAGCGCGAGAGCCTGGCTTCTGACACTCGGCTGCTCAAGCATCCACACAATCGCGAGACAGGCCGCAAGGAAGACCGGATAGAACGCGTTCTCGGTCATCAATGTCCCGGTGTAGAGCATCGACGGAACAATGATCGTGAGGGCCGCCACGGCAAGCGCAGCACGTGCAGTCAGCACGCGACGCGCGAGCGCGTAGGCCGGAACAGCCGCGAGCGACATCACGACACCGTTGATCACTTTCGCCGCGGCGTACGCGTCGGGAATCGCCGCATACAGCCGCCAGGCCGGCGCGATCAGCAATGGATAGACGATTCCGTAGCCGCTGCTTGGTACACCGCGAACGAGGAACTGGCCCTGATCGGCAACCGACTTCGCGAGCTCCGAATAGACAAGCTCGTCGACCATGATCCACGGAGCGACCATCCGTCGGGCGAGGCCGATCCGCACAACGGCGGAAACGACGACGATCACGACGAGCCAGACACGCGGAGACACGGCCGCGAGCCGCGCGCGGAGCGCGGCCTGGTTCATTCGACGAGCCCCGCCTCACGCGCACGTGCCGCGAGCATGGCGACGTCGTCAATTCCCGTCTCGGCCGCCGCCTCAGCGATCCGCCAGAGCACTGCGTCGGTGACCGCGTCACCACCGGCCGCAGCCGTCAGCGCAGCGGCGTACGCAGCAGCGCACCGCTCAAGGTCGTGCTCTGCCCGGACGTAGGACTGGGCGTTGCGGCCAATCGTTGCGCGGTGGTCGTAGGCGAAGCCGAGCGCCGCCGCGATCATCTCCACTTCGAGATCGTCGACGGGAACCTTCAACGCAACGTCGTCGGGGAGCTCCGAGAACCAGCCGACGTCGGAGACGAGCATCGGCTTGCCAAGCGAGAGTCCCCGAATCACGGAGCCCGACGTCTCTCCCATCGTCGGCGAACGGAGATTGACGAGAACGTCGCAGGCCTTCATCAGCGACCACATCCGCTCCTCTGGCACGTAGTCCATGAGGATCAGACCGTCGGCAACTCCCAGCCGCTCGATGCGGCGTGAGAGATCGAATCGCTCCGCTGGGGCACCAACGAGCAGCAGCTTCGCGTCGGGACGCTCCTTGCGCAGCAAACCAAACGCCTCGAGCAGCTGCGGGATCCGCTTGTTCATGTTCTGGTGCCCGAAGCAACCGATCAGCGGCGCCCCGGAGACGTCGGTGGCAGGCTCCGCGTCGGGCTCGGGCCACACAGGATGGGGGACATGCCAGAGCGGGCCCTGGTAGCCAGCAGCCCGCGAGCGGTCGGCGACATAGTGCGAGTGCGCGATCACGCCGTCGGCGAGGTCGAGGATCGTTCCGGCGAGCGGGAAGCGCTCCGGCTCTGTCTCCCAGAGAAGCGGCAGCAGATTGTCGGCGACGCCCAATGCGAGCAGTCGGCCGGCGACGCCAAGCTCACGCTCCATCGCGTCGAAGTACCCACGTGCGTTGCCGCGACCGAGCGTGATGCCCGAGATCAGGTGATGCAGGACGTACTCGTGCAGCACGACGACACCAGGCCGCTCGCGCAAGGCGTCAACGATCCAACCGTGCGCCTCGGGGTTGTTGCCCACGTGGTAGAGCGCGACGTCGGCAGCGGGATGACCGCCACCCGGCTTCGCGAGCACGATCTCGACGTGCTTCTCAAGCGCAGGGAGCAGCAGCGCCGAGTAGTCGGCGATCCCCGAGTTCGACGGCGGCAGCGGCGAGTAGTAGGCGACCTTCATCCGAGCAGCCTGTCGACGCAGTGATCCCAGGTGACCTTCTCGGCGATCGTCTTCCCTGCCCGCCCGAGACGCTTGGCCTCTTCTTCGTCTGCCAGGAGCCGCAGACAGGCGTTGCGTACCGCGTCTTTGTCGGCCGAAACGACAAGGCCCGTCTTTTGGTCGTGCACGATCTCGAGCGGCCCGCCGGCATCGTAGGTCGTCACCACCGGCTTCTCCGAGAGGAACGCTTCGTAGGGGACCATCCCGTAATCCTCATCGATCGGGGCATAGAACACCCCGCGACAGCGGGCGTAGAGCGAGGCGAGCTCGTCGGTGCTCACGCGGCCAGCGAACTCCACCCGGCCGTCGGCCTTGCGTGCGAGCTCTTCAAGCCGCGGCCGATCGGGACCGTCACCGGCGATGACGACCTTCAATGTCGGCTCCGCGACGGCGGCCTCAACCAGCAGATCGATCCGCTTGGCCCGGTCAAGCCGATTTACCGACAAGATGAACGGTTCGTACGACTCGGTGCGGAATGCGAGATCCTGAGGCGGCGGCGGCAGTGCCTCACTCGCAATGCCGGTGTAGCGGGCGAGTCGATCGGTGACGTTCTGGGAGATCGTGAAGATCTTGCGCGCCTCTCCAAGCGCAACGCGATCGAGCCGCTCGACGGCATCACGAGTCGCCCGATCAACTGGGTCGTCCGAGAACTGGCCAAGCTCGGTTCCGTCGTAGTCATACGCCTGGCGGAACTGATGCACAAGCCAGACAACCTTGTTGGGATGACGAACGCAGTACGACGGAAACTTCGTGCCGATCACAAGATCGATTGGGCGACCGTCGGTCTCGGTGAGGTCAACGAGACGCCACAGGAACGCCTGATCGAGAACACGCGTGCCCGGGTACCACTTGAACGGGATCGCGATCGTCTCGGCCTCGTGGCCGCGCTCAAGAAGCGCTTCGACAAGCCCGTCGGACATCACTTCGGCGCCGCCCCGAACGAACGGCACCTGCGGCCTACAGACGGCGATTCTCATGCGCTCGGCCGCTCCGCGGCCGTCACCGCCGCTCGAGCCGGCCGATGCGCTCGTCGAGATCGTCGATCAGCTTCAAGACCGCGCTATTGAACGCACGCTGATCGGCCCACGTCGGCTCGACGTACCACCGCATCAAACGACGCAGGATGCCTTTGATCGGACCGCCTTTCCCAACGATCGGGCGCTCAGCCGAAACCGGCCACAACCGCTCCGCCTGATCCCGGACAGAGAGCCTCACCTGCGCAGGAGTCTGGTCGGCCGCCACCGGCCCGCCAGCCCGAACCTCTTCCTTGAGCCGCGCGAAAAGCGCCGCTACATCTGTCGTATCGTCAGCCATCGTGCGCAAGTCTACGGCGCGCCCATTACGGCAGTGTTTGGGGGTGTGACCCGATGGGCCGCGTAGGATCGGCGCGATGATCGGACTTGCGCTCCTGACACTCGTCCCGGGCGAGCTTGGCGGCAGCGAAACGGCCGCCCGCTCGCTCCTCCAACAGCTCGCTGCAACGGGAACCCTCCCGTATCGCGTCTACCTGCCGCCGGTTGCGCCTGACGGCAGCGAAGGCCTTCCGTCGGAGATTGTCGGCGAGTATCGCGAGGCGCGAACGATCCCGGAACGCTTGCTTGCCATGGGGCTTGCGGCAGCACGGCCGGGGTCGTTGCGGCGGCGGCTGCAGGAAGCCGATGTCGTCCACTACCCCCTAACGATTCGGATTCCGCCCACGAAGGCGCCATCGGTGGTGACGCTGCACGACACCCAACACCTCGATCTTCCGGCGCTCTTCTCGCGCGGCGAGCGGCTCTTTCGCGTGTTCGCCTACCACCGCTCGGCACGGTCGGCGTCGCGCGTGATTGTCCCGAGCGCGTTTGTGCGCGATCGCGCGATTGCCTCGCTCGGGCTCGACCCCTCACGCATCCGCGTGATCCATCACGGCATCGACCACACCCGCTTCGTGCCCGGCACGGTCGAACGCGAGCCGTTCGTGCTCTACCCCGCCAGGCGCTGGCCGCACAAGAACCACGACCGCCTGCTTGAGGCCTGGACGATCGTCCGACGCACCAGGCCCGACCTACGGCTCGTGTTCACCGGTGGCGGCCACCCACCCGAGAGCCCCGACGGTGTCGATGTCCGCGGCCATATCTCCGGCGACGAACTCGTGAGCCTCTACCAGCGTGCAACCGCCGTGGTCTTCCCGTCGCTCTACGAGGGGTTTGGCCAACCTCCCCTGGAGGCGATGGCGTGCGGAGCGCCCGTTGCGTCGTCAAACGCCGCGTCGCTGCCCGAGGTGTGTGGGGATGCCGCGCTGCTCTTCGATCCCAACGATCCGCAGGCGATCGCGCAAGCGATCCTCGATGTCGTCGCGGCGCCTGACGCGTGGCGCACACGCGGCTTTGCTCGCGCGGCAGCCTTCACCTGGGCGTCTTCGGCGCAGGCGCACGAGGCCGTCTATCGCGAGCTGCTCTAGGCGCGTTTGCCGAGACGGCCAGCACGCGCGTCTCGCCACCCGGCCAGCACCGCACGCACAGCCGCACCCCGAGCGGGGTGAGTGACACACGAAGCGAGGTGAGCGGCGACAACGATGCCCCGCCGCACACCGCGCAGGCCGATCGGCAACGGCCGGTGTTTCTCGGCCACGGCGATCGTGTTGCGGGTGTCGTAGTAGAGGTTCGTCGTCGACGCGCTTCCCCCGGTCGATGCCGACCCCTTGTGCCGAACGACCGCGTCGGGAACAAACACCACCGCAAGACCCGCGGCACGCATGCGTAGCGACAGGTCGACATCCTCGACGTACGCAAAGAGCTCCTCGTCGAAGAGGCCAACGCGCTCAGCCGCCTCGCGAGAGATCGCAAGCGCGGCACCGTCGGCACGCCCAACCAGCCGAAGCTCGTGGAACGTGTCGGGCCCGCCAAACCCGGTGCGTCGTCCGGAGTAGCCAACCGTCGCGTTGAACTCGGCGCCGGCGTACTGCACCGTCTTGCCGTCCTCCCACAGCACCTTGCATGCGAGGAGGCCCGCAAGCGGATACGCCGCAGCAGCGCGAGCAAGTGCGTCCTCCAACCCTGGCTCGGCGACCGCATCGTTGTTCAGCAGAAACGCCCAGTCAGCACCACGCTCAAACGCGCGCCGAATCCCAACGTTGACACCGCCAGCAAAGCCCAGGTTGGCGCCGTTGCGGATCAGCTCGACGTCTGGGAGCTCCCGTTCGACAACGCCGTCAGAGCCGTCCGCCGAGCCGTTGTCGACACAGATCGCCTCGATCGGCGGCAGCGAGCGCAGCGCGGCGCGCGTGTCATCGCCGCCATTCCAATTCAGCACGACCCCAATGATCTTCATGTGAGCTCGTTCCGCAGATACGCCCACGCCCGAACGAGTCCTGTGGGGCGCAGGCGCCACACGACGAGGCCGTAGGCGACAAGCCCAACCGCCGCCGCAACGACCGCGTTGAGCAACACGCCTGGCACGCCAAAACACGCAGCGCCGATCGCACCGCAGACAAGTGACGCGGTGACGATGCCGCGCCCAACGGGAATGAGAACGCCAAGGAGGACGCACAGCGACACGAGGACGATGAACGTCGAGAGCGCCATCCCGGTGGCGATTCCGGAAAGGCCCGAGATGTGGCGCCCGGCAGACTCGAATCCCACGTGCGCAACGATCGCCCCAACCGCAATCCACGGAAGCAGCCGAGTCCGTCCTCGCACAAAGAGCAGCGGGAACGTGACTGAGACTCCAACCGACGCCACCATCCATGGAGCGAGCCAGACGACGAGCTGTCCGAGCTCTGTCCCTGTCGTGCCGCCATATGCAGAGCCGAGCACCCGATGGGTGACTCCCGACCCGGCGAGCGCGAACACGCCGGCCGCCGCGGCGACGATCGCGAGCGACACCCAGGCGGCAGCAACGATGTGCCGGGCGGCACGGTCAGCCGTCAGCTCGCCGCGGGAAAGTGGGGCGCTCGAGACCAGTGCGATCGAGCTCGCCGTGACCGCAACGAGAAACGCTGCGATCAAGTACGCGTACCCGAACGTCGTCTGTTCTCCTTCGCCAAGCCCGCCGGCGAAGCGATTTGCGACGACGAAGAACCCTTGCAGCGCGAACGGAAGCGCAACTCCCTCGGCGAGATCGCGGGCGCGACGTGCGAAGCCACCACGTTCAGGCCACACAAGCAGCCGCTTGCGCGCCAGCTGCACCATCGGAATGCCCGCGGCAAGCGCGCCATTCACCGCGAGCCCGACCCCAAACGCCACAACGCCGTGATCGAGCAGTGCGATCGTCACCGCGAGACCGGCGACTGCACCAACCGAGAAGGCAACTGCGGCCGTGCCGTAGTCGTCGACTGCCGCCAACGCGCTCGCACCAAGGGCGGCCAGGATCTGAGCCGCAGCTGCCGGGATCAGCCATGGCAGTAGCTGCGCCGCGTACACACGGCCTGCCGCGTTGCCGTCAATCACGCCTGCCGACCAGTGTGGCGCGACGATCGCAACCGCCGCAAGTGCCGCCGACGGGACACCGATCGCCACCGCCCACCCCGAAACCTCCGCGCCGAGACGGCCACGAGGAACAGCCCGCGCGAACGCCGGGAGCACAACGACACGCAACGCCTGGGCCACAAGCACAAGCGCCAAATACACCGCATATGCGGCGATAAACCCGTCGGTCTTTACACCGTGACCAAACTTGCGCGACAGAATGGCGCCTGCAACGGCGGCCGATCCACTGACCGCTGCCGTCGACAGTCCCGTGAGAACACCACTCGAGACCGCACTCCTTCCGGCTGAATCGTTAGGCTGCATCGATGTCGCGCGACCATAGCGTTATCTGGACAGAAGGTGAGCTTGACGCATTGCGTCGCGAGTTCGGCTCCCTCTACGAAGGCCGAACGTGTCTCGTCACCGGTGCCGACGGCTTCATGGGCTCGCACCTGACCGATGCGCTCGTCGCTCTCGGTGCCGACGTCACCGCGTTCGTTCGCGCGACCTCGTCGGGCGCGCTCAACAACATCGGCCATCTCCGTCGCGACGTTCGGGTCGTCTTCGCAGACCTCACCGACAAAACATCGATCGACTACCTGATGCGCGATCTCGCGAAGGCGCCCGACAAGCCGTACCTCTTCCACCTTGGCGCCCAGGCGCACGTCGGTGAGTCATGGCATCGCCCGTACGAGACAGTGATGGCGAACACGCTCGGCACCCTCAACCTGCTGCAGTCCGTGGTCGACTACGGCGTCGAGCTTGAAAAGTTCGACACCGCAGGCACCTCGGAGGAGTACGGCAACGTCAACGCCGACGTCGCCCACCATCACGACTTCGACGAAAAGGGCAGCCTGATCCTGCACGAGCGCTCCCCGATCAACCCGAAGTCGATCTACGCGACCGCCAAGGTCGCCGCCGACTTTCTGACGATGAACTACTTCGACGCGTACGGCCTGCCGGGCGTCGTCACCCGCATGTTCAACAACTACGGGCCTCGTCAGAACCCCCGCTACATCACAGGCACGATCATCACGCAGGCGCTTGAGCGCGCGGAGATCGAACTCGGAGCACTCGATCCGCTCCGCGACTTCTGCTTTTGCACCGACGGTGTCCGCGGTCACCTGACGGTCGCTGCACACGGCAAGCCGGGCGACGTCTACGTCTACGGTCAGGGTGAGAACATCTCGATGCAGGATTGGTGCGACATGATCCTCCGAATCGGGCAGGAAGGCGGCTTCTGGCCCGCTGGTCGCGAAATCGTCACGGCCGCCAGCCGCTTCCGTCCCGGCACGAGTGATGTGCAGGAGCTGCGCGTCGGCTACGAGAAGCTCAACCGTGAGACCGGCTGGGTGCCGAAAGTCTCGTGGGAAGAGGGCGTCCTCCGCACCATCCAGTGGTACGCGGCAAACCGCGACCGGTGGATGGGCCGCGTCGACTGGATGACCCGCACCAAGACCCAGTGAGCGTTCTTGTCACCGGCGGCGGCGGCTTTCTCGGGTCGCACCTCGTCGAGCGACTTCGCGCGGAAGGGCTTGACGTCACCGCCCCGCGGCGCACGGAGGCCGACCTAACCCGATGGGAGGCCGCGGAACGGCTGTTCCGCGACCAGCGCCCCGAGGTCGTCTACCACCTCGCTGCCGAAGTTGGCGGCATCGGCGCGAACCGCGCCAATCCGGGCCGCTACTGGTACGCGAACCTGATGATGGGCGCGAACGTCCTTGAACTCTCGCGGCTCTACGGCGTCAAGAAGGTCGTGATTGCAGGCACCGTGTGCGCCTACCCGAAGTTCACTCCGGTCCCGTTCCGCGAAGACGACCTCTGGTACGGGTACCCCGAAGAGACCAATGCGCCCTACGGGGTCGCAAAGAAATCGGTGCTCGTTGGCGGTCAGTCGTATCGCCAGCAGTACGGGCTCGACTCGGTGTTCCTGCTTCCCGCCAACCTCTACGGGCCGCGCGACAACTTCGATCTCGAAACCTCGCATGTGATCCCAGCACTGATCCGCAAGATGATCGAGGGACGGGAGAGTGTCGAGCTTTGGGGTGATGGCTCTCCAAGCCGTGAGTTCCTCTACGTCGAGGACGCCGCCGAAGCCTTCGTACTTGCGGGCGAGCGCTACGACGGGAACGAGCCGGTCAACGTCGGGACAGGTCAGGAGATCACGATCCGCGAACTCGCGGAGACGATCGCCGACCTCACCGGGTTCAACGGCGAGATCATCTGGAATACCGAGATGCCGAACGGGCAGCCGCGACGTGCGCTCGACACGACGCGCGCCAAGGAAGAGTTCGGCTTCGTCGCGCGAACCGAGCTGCGCGAGGGTCTCAAGCGGACGATCGACTGGTTCCGCGAACACCACCCTGACGGCCGCGCAGCCGGCGGCACACCTCGTCCGGCGCTTCCCGCGGCCGCGGCCGCGCCGCGCGAGATCTCGGCGCCTGCTCCAAACCACGAGCTTCCGCCGGGGGAATCGACTGCTCTGCTCCCGGCCTCACACGATCCTGCCACGGCTGACGAGAACATTGCGGCCGCGGCGGCAACTGCAATCATCCCTGGCGGCCCAACCACTGCCGACGAAAACATTGCTGCGTCGGCCATGACCGGGATTCTCGGCGCGGAGCAGAACACGGCTGAGTACACCGCGCTCCGAATCCAACGCCCGGGACGTGTTGGCCAGCTGACAGAGCACATGACCCGAGCGCTCACCGCCGGCGCGCGTGGCACCGCGACTCGCATCAGCCGCGTGCCCGTACCGCTCGTCGTCGCGGCGGCGATCGTCCTGCAGTGGTTCGTCAACTGGCAGGTTGCGAATCGCGCCAATCACAACGGCTGGCTCTTTTACCACGGGGGCGACGGCACCTGGTACTACACCTCCGCGTGGGTGTTGAGTCATGGGCACCTTCCCGTGACCGCAATCGGATTCGTCTTCTCGCTGCTCACCGCACCGGTTGCGCACTTCACCGGGCCGAATATCGCTGCGGGAATGCCAGGCGTGATTGCCGTCAACCAGCTGCTCCTCTGGCCGATCCTGCTCAGCGCCCTCTACGGCATCTTGCGGCTGATCGGAGGGCGTGCATTTGCAGCCGCGGGAATCGTGCTGTGGACGATGATTCCGCTTCTCGCAGAGTTCTGGTTCTACAGCCGCTACCACGGTCGGCTCTACGACCAGGTGATGCCAAGCGCACTCGGCCTGAACGGAATCGGGGACTTCCCCGTGACGGTCGCACTCGTTGTGACGCTCTACTTCACGCTCACTGCGCTCGACCGAAACAGCGACTGGTTCGCGGTCTACGCAGGTGTCGCGGCAGGGATCGCCATCGGGACCAAGCCTTCATCAGGCCTCGCGTTGCCCGGGTTGATCCTCGCGTTCGCTGTCGCGCGAAGGCCGCGCCTACTTGGTCTGGCAGCTGCCGGCATGGCGCCTCTGCTTCTGTCGCTTGCGATTTGGAAGTCCCGAGGATTGGGTTCGCTCCCGATCTTCAACACCTCGGCGACGGCGTCTGGCGCCTCGCTCCAGGTCGCTGTGCCGAGCCTCAACATCGGAACGTACTTCCCCTTCAGCTGGGACAGCATGAACGGCAACCTGAACCAGATCCGCGAGTACACCTGGAGCCTTCGCCTGCTTGAGTGGGCGATCCTCGCAGGCCTGCTTGGGCTCTGGCGTCGGTCGGGCGTAGCAGCAGCGGCGATTGGCGGCTGGCTCGCCGTGTATTTCATCGCGAAGGGCAGCCGGAACTCGAACGACGTCGTCACCGGCACGTTCTTCCGCAACGAGATTCCGGCGTTTCCGGCGCTCTTCCTGATCGTGATGTCAATCCCCTTCCTCATCCCCGGGTTTGGGGCGCGGCTTGCGACCGCCGCCCAGCAGGTTCCTCGCGCCGCGCAGTGGTCTCGAACCCGACTTCGTGTCGCGACGGGTGTTGCAGGTGTGTGCTCTCTCGTACCGCTCGTCGTCGTGCTCACATTCCCGGTGCTGCACGCCCCGATTGCAGTCGATCAACAGAACCTCAACCTCTATCTCCCAAGCGAGACGTTCAAGCTCGACGTTGTCGCGAACATCGGTGTCGGCGGCTCCGTGACGTTGACCTGGCCGCCGCAAGCGCACCGCGGGACCCGTGTGGGGTTCGCGATCTACCGCGCTCCTGAAGATCCGATCGCCTGCCCACCATCACCCGCCGCCGCTGCGAAATATTGCGTGCTCTCGGGTGAGCCGATCGCGCGCACCGGCCAACGGACGTTTACCGACGATCCTGGCCCGGGCCACTGGGTGTATCGCGTCGCGGTAACGGCCGCCCCACTCGGAGGTTCGGGCGATCCGATCGCGCTTTCGAGCGCGGCGGTTGTCGAGAACTAGCCGGGTCGGCGCTACGCGTTCAGCGCTGATGTCAGGACATCTGACAGCGCGACGACGGAGAGCGGCGCCGCCTGGATACACACCGCGATGCCAATCACCACGCGCAGAAGCTCACGACGGCGGGCGACGATTCCAAGGGCGGTGACCCAGGCCGCGACCGCTCCGATGACAAAGACCCACAGCGCACCCTTCCATGGCTCCGCCGCAACGTACGGCGTCCCCTGCGGTGGCGTGTGGTGCGTGACGGTCACGATCCCCACCATCGCCAGGAGACACAACGCCCCCATGAAGAGCGCCGTAATCGCTGGTTGAGCCGAGGCCCGCCTCACCCTGCCTGGCGCTTCGACGGTTGCCGCGCTAGTCACGGGTGCTGGAACGACGCTCACGCAGCTCCGACTCGATCAACGCGACCCGCTGAGCAAGAGTCGCGTTCTGATCGGTGAGGCGCGAGATCACCGTCGAGTAGTGCAGCAGCACGAGGATCACAAACAGCAGGCCGACGGCAAACAGCACGGCGGGTGGATAGCCACGCACGCCAACCCAGCTTGCGATCGTGTTCAGCCCACCGCGCCACGCCGAGAGCACGAGGAGCACGAGCCCGGTTGCGAGCCAGAGGAGTGCGTAGCGTTCACGCAGCCGGCGCGACCGGATCAGCTCAAACACACCGGCGAGCAGAAGCAGTGACACGATGGTCGCCGCGATGGTGATCTTCAGTGGGGTCATGCGCGATCCTCCGGCACAACACTCTTGCGGAAGAGGCCGACGAACACCGCGAGCAGCACCTTGAACATGTAGTAAACCGACGCGAGCGAACCGATCGACGAGCGCCCATGCTCGCGCTCGCGCATCGTGACCGGCACCTCACACACACGCATCTTGTGGCGGATCGCCATCACGAGCCCCTCCACCTCCGGGTAGTCGTGGGGCAGATCGGCGGCGTACAACCGAATCGCCTTGCGATTCAACACCTGAAAGCCTGACGTCGTATCCGTGAGCGGTTGGCGCGCGATGCGCGTCACAACCCAGGCGAGCAACCGAATGCCGATGCGGCGCACGGCAGACGATCGGTAGCCGCCGGTCGCAACGAACCGCGAACCGATGGCGATATCAGCGCGACCTGCAACCACGGGCTCCATGACGTTGCCGAGCTGTGATGCGTCGTGCTGGCCGTCGCCGTCAACACGTAAAGCCAAGTCGTACCCGTTCTCCCACGCGTACCGGAACCCCGTCTGAACCGCACCGCCGATGCCAAGGTTGAACGGGAGCTGCAGCACCCGCGCCCCGTGCGCCTCGGCAACCTCTCGCGTCCGGTCCGTGGAGCCATCGGAGATGACAACCACGTCGAGGCCCGCGTCGAACGAACGCAGCTCGGCGAGCACCCGAACGATGTTCTTCTCCTCGTTGAACGCCGGGACGATTGCAACCCGCCGCATCGCGAGCGCGTTGTCAGGAACACCCGCGTGCGACTCAGCCGACATGCGCACCGGTGCCGAGGCCGATCAGATCGAGCACCCGGCGGGCTCGATGGCGGTAGGTGTGCTCGTCGAGCACCCGCTCCCGCGCGCGTCGCCCAAGCTCCACAGCTTGCGCCGGATCGTCAAGGAGGTTCGTGTAGGCGTCGACCGCCTCGCCGGCGCTCTCAACGACGAGAAGCTCCGAGCCAGGCTCGAACCACTGCTCGATGCCGAGGTACGGGTTCGCGACGATGGCGGCCCCCGCCGAGGCGAGCTCGAAGGGGCGACACGATGAGGACGCGTAGACGGAAGCGTGCGAGCGGCGGGTGATGCAGAGGTTCACACGCGCCGTTGAAATGGTGCGGGGGAACATGTTGAACGGAACGTCACCGAGCATCCGGGCATCGCCTGTGTCACCCTGGAAGTCGCGCCCGCCGAGCACAAAGTCGACGTCCGTGAGTCGCCGCGACGGCTCTCCGACCATCGCCGCCATCCAGTCGCGGCGGAACTTGTCGCCGTAGCCGTAGAAGAACACGTCCATCTCCTTCTCGACATCTTGGGGCGAGAAGAAGTCGGGGTCTGCACCCCAGAACACCGCCTCAGCTCGGCGTGCACCAAGCTCACGCAACGCATCCAACCCACCCTCGGAGTTCGAAAGCACGAGGTCGTATTCGGACGGCTCAGCACCGTGGTAGTAGTTGAACCCTGTGTCCATGCCGCCAAACTGCGGCAGGCTCATTGGCACGTCGCCGTCGTAGAAGACCACGGGGATCCCGTACTTCTCACGGAGCGCCGTCGGAATGCCCCGGAAGTGAGCCATGGGCACCGTGAACACGATCACCGCATCGGGGCGTTCCCGCTCGATCAACCGTTCGAGATGCTTCCGCCAACGTGGCGTCACGAAGCGCCACACCGCCTCGCGCGTCATCCGGTCGACGAGCGTGTCGTCGGGGCTCTCCTCAGCGCGGCGCAGGTACTTGTCGCCGCGAACGCGTGCGGCGAGGTTGCGGGCCGCCGCGAACGACTCCCCTTCCCGGTAGGTCGGGTTCTCCGCCACGCGCCACCACGGTGTTTCCACAGGTCGGCCGCGGTACGGCGTCACGATCAGGTTGGCGCCCTCGTCGTGCAGCCCCTTCCAGAGCTGCCACCACGCTGGCGTGCAGCCGTACCGAAAGTCGAGGTCGATCGCCGAAGCGACACAGAGGATTTTGGGAGAACGCACTCGCGCAGTGTCTCAGACGCCGGTTACGGCGCGGTTAGGAGCCTCAACGACCTAGTAGGCGCCACGCCGCGCCACGACGGCCGGGAGCGTCCGGATCAGGATGCTGATGTCGAGCCAGAGCGACCAGTTTTCGAGGTAGAAGAAGTCCAGTCGCACAAGATCGTCGAAGGAGAGGTCGCTGCGTCCTGCGATCTGCCAGAGGCCGGTCATGCCGGGCAGCACGTGTGAGCGTCGGCGATGCCACTCTTCAAGCAGCGCGTGATCACGCAACGGCAGCGGCCGCGGCCCGACGAGCGACATTTCGCCTCGAAGGACGTTGACGACATTCGGCACCTCATCGAGCGAGAAGCGCCGCAAGACCTTCCCAACCGCCGTCACCCGTGGATCGTTTCGAATCTTGAACAGCGCTCCCGACGCTTCGTTGGCGCTCTCAAGCTCGTGCTGTGCCGCAGCGGCGCCGGCAACCATCGTCCTGAACTTCAGCATGTGAAACTCACGCTCGTTGAGGCCGACACGCCGATCCGCGTAGAACACAGGCCCCTTCGAGCCGAGCTTGATCGCAGCGGCAACGACAAGCCAGATCGGCAGACCGACGATCACGATCAGCAGCGCAACGACAACATCAAACACACGCTTGACGGCCCAATCGGCTCCCGCAAACACCGGTGGGCGGAGCTCAAAGAGCGGGATCGCCTGTCCCGGGATGTACTCACCCCGCTCGAGCAGAAGCTCCGTGGTGCGCGGTGCGATGCGAACCCGAACCCCTTCACGGTGGGCGGCTTCGACGACGTCGAGAAGCGCCGTTTCGGAGAGCGCCGTGTCGGCGATGATCACCTCGTCAACAACACCGCTTGCAAGGGCGGTGGTGAGCGCGGGCCCAAGTCGCACATCAGGCAGAAACTCGTAGTCGATGCCGCCACGTCCCTGACCAAGCTTCGCGCGCAGGTCAGCGACCTGACTCTCGTGACCCACAAGGAGCGTGCGCCGGCGAACCCCGAGTGAGCGCATGACCGACGCCGATGCGACCTCGTAGCTCCAACGAAAGCCGCTCACGAGCGTCGCGACAAACAAGGTGGAGACGGCATAGAGGCCGAACGTCGTGAAGTGCTGACCTGTGCCAATTGCGAAGGCGAGCGCGATCAACGCAACGATCACGACTGACTGCACGATGCGCCCCGCCCCTTCACGCACTTCGCGAGCTGCGTAGAGACGGCCGCGCGAGAACACGAGGACGAGCAGCAACACGAGGAATGGCAGCCAGTCAGTCTCGCGCGTCCACAGGAGGTTCCAGAGGATTGGCTTCGGGTCGACGAAAGCAGACCGCAATGCGAGTGCTCCGTAGAGCCCCAGGACGAGGCCGCCGATATCGATCGCGACAAGTGCCGCAACGCTCACGATCCTGCGGGCGACACCCTTGAGCGCGGATGGCGAGAGAAGCCATGGGGCTACGGCGCGGACATCGCCTTGACCATCGGCGTACCCGCCCGGCAAACGGTCGGTACTCACGCCGTCATCCTACGGCTCCCACACGCAATGTTCGCTATCGGAGCGCGATCGCGCCGGTAACGGTAGGCCCGTGCAACCGCACGACAGCACCAGCGAGCGGGCTTGCAACCCACGTGAAGGCAACAGCCTTTCCGCCGATCGTGACGCGCGATGGCTTCACGGCCGCAGGGATGAAGAGCTGCACGTCATGCGGCTGCCCTGTCAACGCGAGCTTCGCGCCGGATGTCGCGAGGAATCCCACTCGACCTTGATGCGTGAGTTCGTCGGTTCCCCACCACGCATTGGTCGGAGTCCTCAAGTTGAACGGAATCACGGCGCCCGCACGCACGTACAGCGGGAGCACATCGATCGCGGTTGGCCTGGTGAAGGTCGTTCCACCGACGACCGAAGCACCCGTTGTGAGATCGAACCAGGTTCCCGGCGGGAGGTACACGCTCGGGCTCTCGCCCGGGCCCGTCACAGGCGCGGCCAGGAGGTCGTCACCAACGAGAAGCTCGAGATCGGCCGACCAGGAGCCCGAATCGCTGGGGTAGCCATACCCGAGCGGCCTCAGCGCGGGCAGGCCCGCCTTGCCAAGCGCGTACAGGTAGGGGAAGAGCTCGTAGTGGAGCACCGCAGCGTTCCGCAGCGCCCGCATGGCAGGGGCGCCGAACACCCACGGGGTAGCGTTGCCGCCGATCCCACCAACCTCCATCACAGGCGACACGGCGCCCAGCCCGGCCCACCGCGCGAACACTTCGGCGGTCACACCTGCAGAGGCGTAACCGCCAACATCTGACCCCCACACGGGGAAGCCGCTCATTGAAGCGGTCGCCGCGCCACGGATCGCCCGCTGCAGCCCAACCCAATCACCGGGCTGATCACCACCCCAGACCGCGGGCAACACGCGCTGCTCACCGGTGTAGCCCGCGCGGAAGATCGCAGCAGCCCCCTTCGGCAGCGCCGCCATCGAGGCCGTCGCATATTGCACCGCATAGGCGTTTTGAGCCGCGGCGCCGCGTGGTTCGAGATCGACTTCGTCGCCGCGATCGCCCTTCACGCCGTCGATGCCAAGCGCGACGAGCGCGCGTAGCTTTGCCTGGAAATGGCCGACCGCAACGCCGTTCGAAAAGTTGATGACGGCGGCGGCGCCGCTACCGATCAGCTCGCTCGGCTGGTACCCACCGGCAGGACACGTGACCTTCGGTGAGATCCACAACATCAGCTTGATGCGCTGCGCGTGCAGCGACTTGATCAATCCAGCCGGATCCGGAATGCGGTTCGTGTCAAAGGTGAGGCTCCCGACACACGTCTCCCACGGGTTGTCGAGGATCACCCAGCCGATCGGGATGCCTTCTGCCCGCAGGCGCGAGACATCCTCGAGAATCTCGTCGGGGCCGGAAACGACGTCGCGCCACTTCATCAGGGCGTACTGCGAGATCGGCGGTGCAAGCGGTGGACCGGTATCGCGCTGGTAGGCGGCCAGCACGTCGGTGGGGCTGCCTGTGTAGAGCTGCTCGTCGAGCCGCGCGCCCTGGACACACACCTCAGCCCTGTCGGGAAGCGGCGGGAAGCCGCATTGATCCTCCGACCCGTAGGCGCATCCTGCGCCGCCCGGCGACCCGGGGAACGCGAGCGCAGAGACATTTTGGGTGGCAAGTCTCAGTCCCCAGCCCGCCGAACTCGCAAAGAACGGAGCGGCGATATAGGCACATTGGTAGGAGACCTTTTCGGCGACGATCTGACCGTGGAGGTCGACCCGGTCGCCATTTGTTCCGCCGCCAAGGAAGTGGTCGGAGGGTGCAACGTCGAACGCGTCGTACACCTGCTGGACGCCGCTCGCGGGCCGAAGCGTGAGCGAAAGAGCGAGGCCAGAGCTGCGCGTGGCAACCGTCACGACCGCGGTTCGTCCAGGCTCGTTCGTCGCCACCGTGTAGGTCGATCCCTTGGCGGAGATGACGTTTGTGAGGTGGTACTGCTCGCCGGTTCCGGTGATTTGGTACCGGAGCCGTGCGCCGCTGTCCTGCGCCACGACGACCTTCCCATCGCGGAGCAGGGTCACCCGAAACGGCTTCTTGTCGACCTTCAACGTGACCCCACTGGCCTGCGCGCCCGACCCGCAGCCTGCTGCGACAGCCACGAGGAGCGCGCACACGATAAGGAGACGCAACCGAAGATGACAGCTCATGCCTCTTCCCCGCGCCAGATCGAACGAAAGTCCGCCTCGGTGGTTGCGGGCACTTCGCCAAGCGCAACCGGGCGGCGGCGCAAGGCGAGCAGGCGGAGCACCGCATCGATTGCGACTGCGCGGCGGCGGTCGAGCAGCTCGTAGTCATGGAAGTGCATGTGGACGACAGGAGGAAGCGCCTTCGCGATCGATCGTGCCAGCATCCCGAACGAGTGCGTCGTCGGAATCGTAAGGAGGTCACGGCCGCTCGGAAGCCGCACCCACGCCGGCTGATCGAGTTCGACCCATGGCTCTCCCGCGGCGAGGTACGTGGGGCGCCAGGCGAGTGCAGTGCAGTCGATGTACCCGAGGTCGGCAACCGCCTCGGCGACTGAAACGTCGGTGAACCACCCGCCGCCGCAGAAGAACCGCGGCTCAAGATTGTGGGCGCGGAACCAGGCGCCTTCCTCCTGAACACGTGCCGCCGGGTCCCCGTCTGTCGGTCGGGCGTGGGTCGGCGACGTCCAATGGACGTGATGCCCGTACGGCGCCAGCGAAGCCGCCTCGCGGGCCCGCGCAACCCAGACTTCTGCGTTCTCGCCATCGGCAGGAGGGCGCAGGAGCGAAGCGATCGGGATGCCTCCCGGACGCCGTCGTAGGAGCGCTACGTAGCGCTCCCAAACACGGTCGTCGTTCACACGCTCGACGTGACACGACACGACCGCGTAGCCTTGGGTTACGGGCATGTGCGGTATTTGCGGACTCCTCAGCAGCGACCCGCCAGACCTTCGTGTGGTCGAGGCGATGAACAGCGCGATCGTACATCGGGGTCCGGACCACGGTGCGGTCGAATCGTTTGGGCGTTGTGCGCTCGGCTACCGGCGCCTTGCGATCGTCGATCTTGCGCATGGCGATCAGCCCGTACGCAGTGAGCAAGGCGACGTCGTTGCCGTGTTCAACGGGGAGCTCTACAACTTTCGCGAACTCCGAAGCGAGCTTGAACGGGCGGGTCATGAGATCGGCGGGCATGGCGACTCAGCACTGATTCCGCACGCCTACGAGGAGTGGGGCGAAGGGTTCGCCGCGAAGTTCGAGGGGATGTTTGCCATCGCGTTGTGGGATCGCACTACTGATCGCCTGATCCTCGTGCGCGACCAGCTCGGCAAGAAGCCGCTCGCGTACACACGGCTCCGCAACGGCGACCTCGCATTCGCGAGCGAAGTCAAGGCGCTTCACCGCGTGCCGGGCTTCTCACGCGAACTTGACCTCGCGCAACTCGACGCGTTTCTTGCCCTCCAGTACACGCCACGGTCGGGCTTTGCCGCGGTCGAGCGTGTTCCACCCGGGTCGTACGCCGTGGTTGAGGGCCAGTCGGTGCGCGTCGAGCGGTATTGGCGGCCAGGCCCACGCCGGCAGGCAATCGCTGAGGCGGACGCCATCCGCGTCGTCCGCGACGAGGTGACCGCGGCGGTACGACGACGGCTGGTTGCCGACGTGCCGCTTGGCGCACTGCTTTCAGGTGGGCTCGACTCCTCGATTGTCGTCGCGACGATGGCCGCATCGACCTCAGAGCCGGTACGGACGTTCACCGTCGGGTTCCCCGACCGCGCCTATGACGAGCGCAGCTACGCGCGCGTCGTGGCCGAGCGCTTCGGCACCCACCACGAGGAGATCACCATCGATCCTCAGCCAGAGCTGCTGGAGCGACTCGGCGAAGTGTTCGACGAGCCTTTCGGTGACGAAGCGGCGCTTCCCACCCTGCTTGTGTGCGAGGCAACCCGATCCCACGTCAAGGCCGCCCTGGTCGGCGATGGGGGCGACGAAGTGTTCGGCGGCTACGAGCGGTACCGCGCAGCGTCCCTCGCCGCGCATGTCCCCGCGTTTGCGGGAGCCGCCGCCTCGGCCGCACTCGGACGGCTTTCGGCCGCCCGCCGCGAGCCACGCTCACCCCTGTTCCGTGCCCGCCGCCTCGCCGACGTTGTGGCAGCATCGCCCGCCGATCGCTACCCGTCCCTCGTCGAGATCTTCCCGCTCGAGCTCCGCCAGCGCCTCTGGAGCGACGAAAGTCACGCCCATGCCACGCGAACGTTTCTTCCGGCGGCGACCGACCCGCGTCTCGTCGACCTCGAGTCGTATCTTCCTGGGGACGTGCTGCCGAAAGCGGATATCGCCTCCATGGCCGCGAGCCTTGAGCTTCGGTCGCCGTTCCTCGACCCGCGGGTCGTTGAGGTCGGCCTCGCGCTGCCACGGTCGCTCGCGTTTGGCAAGCAGGCGCTGAAGCGCGCGTTCGCCGACGACCTCCCACCAGGGATCGCGGAGCGCCGGAAGACGGGGTTTGGTGTTCCGCTCGACCGCTGGTTCCGCACCGACCTTCGCGCTTTCGCCCACGAGCTGGTGCTCAGCGGGGCAACGCGTGGCCTGTTCAAGAAGCCTGAGCTCGAGCGACTGCTCGCGGAACACGCGAACGGCACCGCCGATCACGGCCACCGCATCTGGTGCCTTGCAGCGCTCGAGCTATGGCAGCGCCGCTACGTCGACGTGGCGGGAGCTACATGAGTCGCCGGCGCGCTCTTGCACTCGTCGCTGTTGCGGCGGCAATACCTCGCCTGATCGTTCTGCTCCACGAACGCGGGGCGATGCTCGCGTCGTACGTCGAGAAGTCCGACATCCTCGCGCGGCAGTTCCTCGCGAGTGGCACGTTTGGGTACGTCCCGGGTGAGCCCTCAGCCTCAACCCAGCCGCTCTACGGCTGGTTCATGATCTGCATCTACTGGGTCGCGGGGCGTCACTGGTGGACGCTCGGCACCGCCCAGGTCGCCGTTTCGGTTCTTACCGCGATTCTCGTATGCGAGCTTGGCCGCCGAACCGTGTCGCTTCGCGCCGGCATCGTCGCCGCCGTGATTGCAACGTGGGAGCCCTACCTCCTGTGGCACGACGTTCACGTCAACCGCGAGATCCTCGATCAACCGATCGGCGTGGCGATGTTCTTGCTTGCCGCTCAGGGAACGCTCACCCGACGACGCGCAGCGCTTCTCGGGGTCATCTCCGGTGTCGCTGTCCTGTCGAACTCTCGGCTGATCGTCTTCCCCATCGTCCTTGCCATCTACCTGCTTTGGCGAGGCACTTCATGGCGGGCCGCCATCCTTGTCCCCGTGCTCGCAGCCGTCGCCGTCGCGCCATGGGTCGTTCGGAACAAGGTCGAGGTCGGCTGTTTCGCGATGACGACCGATGCTCGCGCCCTGTGGAAGGCAAACAACGTGAACACGTACACGACGCTCGCGGCCGGAAAATGGATCGATGATGTGCCCGATCTCGCAGGGCGACCGCCGACGCCTCAGGACACCGGCACGACCTACGACCAGACCGGCGAGAAGGTTCACGTCGACGAGTGCGCCCAACAGTCGTCGTACACGAAGCTTGTCTTCACCTTCTGGCGGGAGCATCCGGGCGAGAAGGCCAAGCTCGCGGCGCAGGCGACGCGGATGATCTGGGATCCACGCGTCGGCCTTGATGAAGGTCGCAATGGTCAGGGCGGTGCGCTCGACACGATCCGGACGTGGATCGAGCCGGTGTACGTGCTGCCGCTCTACCTGCTCGCGATCGTGGGACTGTTCTTCGTGCCGCTCCCGCTACGGATCCTGT
Organism: Actinomycetota bacterium; assembly: GCA_009702325.1. GTDB lineage: Bacteria > Actinomycetota > Thermoleophilia > Gaiellales > Gaiellaceae > PALSA-600. Next base: position 13,855 of record WLID01000009.1, on the reverse strand, counting down.
CCCTGCTCTTCATCATCTTCGAGACGGCAGAAGGCTGGGTCTTCGCTGGAACGACGCGCTACCGCGTGTCGTGGGACTGGGTGCTCGCGCTACTCGCAGTCGTCGCACTCTCAAGAACGCCGCTCGAGCGACCGTTCAAGCGAACGTCAAGCCAGTAGCGATAGACCTCTTGGGTGCGCTCCGTGCACCGGTCTTCTGGAAAGCGCTCGATTGCACGTGCACGCGCTGCCACACCCATCGCCGCGGCACGAGCCGGATCCTTCGCCAGAGCGACCATCGCCTTCGCAAGCGGGTCGGCCTCACCGGGCGGCACGAGCAGCCCTGTCTCGCCTTCGCGAACGATGTCTTCGAGACCACCGATTGCCGCCGCGATCACGGGGCGTGCCCGCTCCATCGCCTCAAGCGCAACCATGCCGAACCCTTCGCCGAGCGATGGGACGACGACGGCGAGCGACTGCTCGATCGCCGATTGCACCGGTGTCACATGCCCAAGGAACGTGACGGAGTCCTGTAGCTCGAGTTCACGCGCAAGATCTTTGAGTCCGTGCTCAAGCACGCCGCGCCCAGCAATGTCGAGCTTGGCATTTGGCACATCGTCGAGCACCTTGCGGAACGCGCGAAGCAGCACAACGTGACCCTTGATCGGGATCAGACGACCGATGCACAGGAATCGCGGAACATCATCGGCGTACGGCTTTGGCTCGTTGCCCGCCTGGATCCCGTAGTGGACGATCTCGAAGTCAGGCTCCGAGAACCCCTCGGTCATTGCCAGGTAGCGGGCGAGGCCACGCGAGATGGCGATTTGCCGGTGCGCGAGCGCGCCGATCGTCCGGTCGCCAAGCGCGAACACCCGACCTTCGCGGAACTCGTTGAAGCCGTGCTTGGTCGAAAGGCGGATCGGGATTCCGGCGAGCAGACCCGCCGTCTGGAGATAGGCATCAGCGTGCACGAGATGCGTATGGAGGATCGTCGGCCGCGTCTCGAGCAAGTAGGCGAGCACCTTGAAGAACGTCGACGGGTCGACGTCTGTACGCATCGAGACGTCATCGACGGGCACGCCCCCAGCTTCGAGCTCGCGCGCGAACTCCCAGGCGCCAGGCTCGTTCTCGTGGAGCATCAAGAACCGGATGTCCCACCCGCGTCGCTTGAGATCAGGCAGCAGCTGAAGGAGATGGGCCTCGGAGCCGGAGATGCCAGACACCTTCTGGACGTGGAGAACGATCATGCGGTCACCGCGGCAAAAACCTCATCGGCCCAGTGTTCCAGTGAATGGCGTTCCTCGACGGCGTCACGGAGCGACCGGCCGAGCGCGTTGCGGTCGGCAACGGCAAGCTCGCGAAGCCGGGCAGCCAACACTTCAGCGTCTTCACGGGGAAACCGGAGAGTCGTTGGGAGAATGTCGTCGAAGCCGCTGTTCGATGCGAGAACAGGCATGCAGGTCGCCGCAGCCTCGTAGACCACCTTGTCGAGTGCTCCTTCTCGCATGTTGTTCACGAACACATCCTTCCCAAGCAGCAGTTCCGGAACCTCTGAATACGTCACCGGCTCCTCGAATCTTGCTCCAAGCGAGGTAAGTCGTGCGCGTTCTGCTCGCTCTTCGTCGGTGAGCGACGGCCCGCGAAGCTCCAAATCGACGTCTGCGAGGGCGGCCGCACGGACGATCGTCTCCAACCCCTTTGCGGGCGACGTTCGCCCAAGCGCAATCACCCGCAGTCGCGAAACGGGCTCGCGTCGGCCGCACGGAAAGGCCGAGAGGTCGATGCCGTGACCGATCGGCTGCACCTTCGTCGAGTCGAGCGGGAACGAGCGCCGATCGACGGTCAACACCGTGTCTACCAGACGTTCAGCCGCTGTAAGCGTTCGTGAGGGCTTCCAGTGCGTGAACCACAGAAGGAGCGGGACGCGCGCGACGCGCGTGAGAGGGGCGGCGAGAATCGCTTGCAGGGGTGTCATGTGCACCAACACCCCCGCTGGGCGCCGGCGCAGCTCTGAGGCGAGTGCGCTCGTATAGCGCGCACCCCGCCCAAGCCGGGACGCCGTTCCATAGGTGTGCACACGACAGTTGCTTGGCAGCACGCCTGCCACCGCACCGTCGGCAAGCACCACAACCTCATCGAAACGTTCGGCCAGCGCACGGAGCTTCGGGACAGTGGCGGCGAGCACCGGATGCTCAGGATCGACCTGCTGGGTGACAAAGATCAGGGTGTTGCGCGTCACAGGAAGTCGAGGTCTCCGAGGTCGAAGTGTGGCGCCACGAGCGTCGATCCGCTGATGCTCTTCCCGAGCACCGTGAAACGACGCGTCGTTGGGACGAACCCTGCTGCTGCATACGACCGCCGCTCCCATGCTGGAGGCGCCGCCGCCAGTACGCGTCCCGACGAGGCCCTGATTGTGTCGCGAAGCGCTGAGGACTCGGCCGCTGCGATGAAGCCCATCGCGCCGCGCGAGCCGGCCACGCCGTAGCCGCCGTCTCCTTCAACGAGCGTGTAGTGCCGCGGCCCATCAGCGAAGCGCCAGTTCAACCAGGCGTCGTCACGCATCAGACGGTCACGGCCCTGAAGCTGCCGGTCGGGGCGCTCACCGAAGCGGGCGACAACAGCTCGACTCGACCGCCGTAGTGCCCCTGGCCGCGCCCACACACGCAACGGCGCAAGCCGCTGCCACCCGAGCACGTCGACGAGCACCGGCGTCGACGCGGCTGTGGGAACGGTGAAGATCATCTCGATGCCAAGCGCGGCGACGCGCTCTTCATTCGCGGCCTGCAAGGCGCGAAAGATTCCGCGCCGCTCGTATGCCGGATCCGTTGCGAGGTTGACCGCGAAGGCGATCTCTTGCTCTCGGCCTGCGAGCTCAGCAACAGCAAAGACAAACCCAACTGTCCCGACGACGATGCCATCCTCTTCCGCGAGCATGACCGACGCCGGGCCTACGGGAGAACGCTCGTAGAACCAGGTGAGCGTCTCAGGGTCAGGTTGGCCGCCCCACACGCGGGCGAGGAGATCTGCGAGCTCGCCCCGCCGAGACGGGTCGTACTCGACGATCTTCACCGTGTCGCGGTGCCGAGTGCCTGGTTGAAGACGCGGCGTGCGTGCGTACCCGCAACGGTGTCTTTCAGCGCGATCAGGTCACAGGCGCCAGAAAGAACGAGCTCGAAGGTGCGCGACGGATACGGCTCGACGTTGTAGCGGCCGATCCGAAACGGGTTCGCGCCCGCGCCGTTTGCCCGCGAGATCGACGTGAACGCGACCTCGTATCCCGCCTGCAGCAGCAGGCTTTCGTGCACAGGATGGAAGTGCGCTTCCGAGCCCTTCACGTATGCGTACGCCCGCACTGGTCGCTCGAGCTTTTCCTCCAGCTTCAGCTTTGACACGGCGATCTCGCGCACAGCCTCGTCGAGCGCCACCTCGGCAAGCGGCCGGTGGCCGATGCCATGCGACTCAACACGCACACCACCGGCGTCGAGTTCCCGCACAAGGCCCCAGTCGAGCGTTGGATTGCGCACGCCGCGCTCAGCGAGCCGAAGCTCGTGTGGCAGCGGTGTCTCGTCGTCCATGTACGCGACTGGCACGAAGATCACTGCAGGGAAGCCGTACTTCTGCAGCACCGGCATCGCGTTCTCGAGCGTGTCGCGATAGCCGTCGTCGAAGGTGATCAGAACTGCGCGATCAGGAAGCGGCTTGCCGAGCGAGTAGTGATCGAGCACCGCGTCGAGACCGACAACCGTGTAGCCGAGCTCCTTCACTTGAGCCAGCTGCTCGTCGAAACGACCAACGGGAACCGTCGTCGGATTGTCTGGAATGTCGTTGACCTTGTGGTACATCAGCACCCGCAACGTGGTGTCGCCGTTCGGACCGAGACCAAGGAGAGACGAACTCTCGCCGATCGTGCGGTAGAGCGCGTTCTTGACGATCTGCTTGGCCTGTTGCGCGGTCATTGCTCTCCAGTGTAGGGCTTGACGAGATCGAAAAGCCGGTCAGCGAACTCCTCGGGTGTCGCGATCCAGCCTCCGATCGCGCTGTGAGCGCCTGCTGCAAGGCGTTCGGCCAACGCGCGATCGGATAGGACGGCTGCGAGCGCCTCGGCGAGTCCGGCATCGTCGGCTCGGAGGAGACCCGAGACATCGTCGGTCACAACATCGCGGATGCCACCCACGCGCATCGCGACGGCAGGTCGGGCGCGCGCGAACGCTTCGATCAGGACACGACCCATGCCTTCGGATCGCGACGGGAGCACGAGACACGTTGCGTCGTCGAGCGCTCGGGCGACCTCACCTTGCGTCAATCGCTCGTCCCACGTCACGCGCCCACCGGATTCGGCAACGAGCTGTTCAACGAGCGGGCGCTGTGATCCGCGCCCGACGATCCGGAGCGTCGCGTCGGGTACCTCGGCTGCCACGCGCCGCCAGATCTCGACGAGACCGTCGATGTTCTTGTAGAGCTCAAGAACGCCGACAAACAGCGCTCGCGGCTCGGCGGGAAGCGGCACGGTCGGGCGGTCGAGAAAGAGCTCGAGATCCATGAACGCGGCAAACTCACCGGCCGGTTCGACACCGAGTTCGCGGAGCAGACCCGAGGTGTAGGGCGACACGGTTCGCACCGCCGCAGCGCGGCGCAACCCGAAGGCGGCGACCGCATCTGCGAGCGGCGAGAGCAGCTTCCGGGTTGGTGATCCATAGAGGCGCGTTGCAGTCCGCCAATCGCCATGCAGCTCGACAACCACAGGAACACCTGTCCGGGCGATCGCCGCGAATGCCGCTTCGTACGGGCTCTGCGTCACGATCACGGCCGGATCGAATGCGCGCACAATCCGGCGCAGCCGACCGGGGAGCCGTAGCCAGAACAGTGGCCCGTCAAGACGAGACGCTCGAGGGAGCAGATGGAACACCCCGTCGTCGAGCGCAGTCCCGTCGGCCGCGGTCGCAAGAACACGAACGGTGAACCGCTCGCCAAGCGCCTCGAACTTTCGCGCGAGACTCGGCGAAAGCGGTATCGCGTACCGCGTTCGTGAGACGAGCAGCAGCCTCGGCTTCATCTGCCAGCAAGAACGCCATCGACGAGCTCGCGCACCTTGCGCGCGTACTCGGCAGGCGTCCGGTTCCATTGCGACGACGACGCCAGAGCTCCCTGCCCAAGCGACACGGCAAGATCGTGGTCGGAGAGCACCGCGACGATCGCATCCGCGAGCGCCTCAACGTCGCCGTAGGGAACGAGCAGCCCGTTGACGTTGTGCTCGATGATGTCGGGAATCCCGCCAGCAGCGCTGCCGATCACCGCCCGGCCGCGCAGGAACGCTTCCATCGCCACCCGAGGGAGCCCCTCGGACGCGGAGGGGAGAAGCAACACACGTGCTTCGTCAAGGGCTGTTGCGACCTCAGCGGCGGTCAGTCGCCGATCCCACTGCACACCCTCGCGCATGAGTCCTTCGGCGACGTCCGTGTCGGTTCCGTTGCCCACAAGGTGGAGCGTCGCCTCAGGAAGTCGCTCGCTCACAAGGCGCCAGGCTGCCGCGAGTCCCGAGACGTTCTTGTAGCGCTCGAGCACACCAACAAACAGCGCACGCGGCGCTTCGGGCACCGGCACCGTCTGGCCAGTAAAGGCACCAAGATCCGAGAACGTTGTGAACACGGCCGACGGCTCACGACCAGCACCACGAATCACGTCTGCCATCACCGCACCGACAGCGCGCGTGCCGTCGGCCGACCGCACCGCGAACCGGGCAAGGCGATCGCCGAGCGGCCCGAGGAGCCGACGCGCGGGCGACCCGTAGAGCCGGGTCGACACGCGCCAGTCACCGTGCACCTCAACGATCAGCTTCGCCTGTGAGCGGGTGAGGCGACGCGCGAGCTCGGCGGCCACTCCCTCGTATGGGCTCTCTGCGATCACAACGTCTGGCTTGAACAGGCGGAGCTCCCGCGCCAGCCGCATCGGCAGACCGGCGTAGAAGCGCGGGCCGTCAAGCGGGCGCGCGGGAACGAGAACGAAGCGGGGATCGCTCGCGGCCGATCCGCCAGGAACGGCGCTCGCCACCACCCGGAGGTCGAGTTCGTTCGCGAGAGCATCCCACTTACGCGCGATGCTCTCGCCGAGGGGGAGTGTGTAGCGCGTTCGGCCGACGAAGAGCACCCGTGGGCGCAGCACCTCGCTCATCGCGCTGCCTCGAGCAGGATCTCCTCGAGGCGCCCGTACACGCGCTCTGCCGCGTAGTCGGCAACCGAGGCAACGGCCGCCTCACGCAGCCGCGCCGCTAGGGCATCGTCGGTGAAGAACCGGGTGATTGCTGCTGCCAACGCATCAATGTCACCGGGAGGAACGATCAGCCCATTCACGCCGTCGCTCACGACCTCGGCAACGCCACCCGTGTCGGTCGCAATCATCGGCGTGCCGACAGCGAGCGCTTCCACCACCGTGTGCGGGAAGTTCTCCCACGACGACGAGAGCAGCGACGCGTCACCCGCAAGGAAGAGCTCCAAAACGTTCTGTCGGGTAAGCGGACCCAGAAACCGCGCATACCCAAGCGCCTCAAGCGCGGCACGGTCTGGCCCGTCACCAGCGATCACGAGCGGAAGCCCTGCCTTCTTCGCAGCTGCAATTCCAATGTCGAGTGACTTCTGCGCTGTGAGCCGTCCGGCGAATACGAGCGTCGGCCCGTCGAATCCAAGCTCCGCACGAATCTCCTCGCGCGGACGAAGCTTCGGCAGCGGCGGCGCCGGATTTGGCAGCACGGTCGCATGCTCGGGCGCAACCCCCCAACCGATCGCGAGCTCACGGAGGTAGCTCGACGGTGTCACCACATGCGCGGCGTGCTTCGCATCGAAATCACGGCTGATGCGAAGCGGCAGCGACGACACCGACGGGTGATCTTGGAAGTCCTCAAGCGAGCCGCCCCAGAGCCGCCAACGACGCGCGCGCTCGTAGGCAGGGTCGGCGGTCAACTTCACGACCAGAGGGCGCCGGGCCGCAACACACCCAAGCGACGATCGCCCGAACATGCCAGTCGAGTAGACGACGTCGGCGAACCGAGCGCCTTCGATGATGCGGCGCATCGCCTCCGCATGGCGCACGCCCGGCGGCAACGCGCGACTCACCCACGCAACCGGATACGCCTCAGGAGCGGGCGGCCCAGCGGCGGTGATCACCGCACGAACCTCATGGCCACGGCTGCGCAGGAACGCCGAGACCTCCGGCGCATGCGACGCGGGCCCGCCCACGTCAGGCGGCCAGATGCCCGAGACAACGAGCACCTTCATGCGACCGCCTCGCTTCGAGAAAGCGTTCCGCGACGGATACGGCCAATCCACACGATCCAGAAGCCCGCAAGCGCAAGCGACGAGATCAGCGCACCGATTGCAGCCCCGGTCGCACCCCACACGACGGTGAGCGCGAGCAGCGCCGGCACGAGCACTGCGATCTCAACGGCCTGACCGGCAAGACGGAGCCCAGGCCGTCCGATCGACACCGGAAACGTCTTCGTCCACGCGAAGATCAGCTGCACACACGCAACGAGCACCATCACACGACACGGATTCGCCGCCGCAGCCCACTTCCCGCTGTAGACGAACCGGAGAATCCCCGGCATGAAGATCCAGAGCGGCGGCGTCACCACCAACGAGAAGAGCGTTGTCCCGACGATGTAGCGACGCAACAGGCTGAAGGCACGATCGGGTCGACCATGCTCGATGTCGCGCGTCTGCTCTGCGAGCAGCACAAGCCGGGCAGGCGCCGAAAGCGATTGGAACGCCGTCTGTGGCGCCTGGGCGATACGGAAGTTGCCGACCTGGGCCCCCGCGGCGACAACGCCTACGAGGACAGTCGGTAGCGATGTCCGCAGCGACGTCAATCCCGAAGCAAGCGACGATTGGATCGCGAACGAACGGATCGCGGGCCGATCGTCACCAAGCTGTTTCGCTGGCGCCCGTGGGAACCGCCGGAAGGCCACCCAGCCCACCGCAACAACCGACACCGTCGAGATCGCCTGCGCAACAACGATCCCAACGAACACCGGGAGGAGCCCGTGCGGTGCCGCAATCACGATTGCGACGAACCGCAAGGCCATCGCCCAAAACAGCATCGCGCCACGGAGGTCGTAGCGGCTGCGCAGAAGCAGCAGCGCCCCGGCCATCCCTTCAGGCTGCTGAATCAGCGGAATCAGCGAGGCGATCAGCAGCGCACCAACGATCCCGCCGGTCTGCCAAAGCCAGGGCGAAAGTGCGGCTGCGGCGATCACAGCCAATGTTCCCGCCGCGCCACCGATCATCTTGATCAGGAAGCCGATGCGGATCAGCCGGTGAAACCGACCCCAATCTTGTGTCGCGGCATATCGATTGCCGTACTTCACGACGACCTCGTCGATCGTCAGGTCGACGAACAGCTGCAGGAGCGTCGTCGCCCCGAAGACGAGCGCAAACCGTGCGAAATCGCCGGTTGAAAGCTCACGGGCGGCAACGATCGTCGCGAGAAAGCCCAGGGCTGTTGACCCATAGACAGAGAACGCCGTCGCCGAGCGTCGCCAGAGCACGCGGGAAGGCATCGGTCGGCCGAGTATATTCGTTCTCTTGAAAGTCCGTCTGCGTTCCGAGGACGTTCCTGCGCTCGTCCTTGCAGCTGCGATCCCTCTGCTCTTTCTCCATGTGCGCTACCAGGCACATGCGTCGGTGGGTCCGCTCGATGTGTACGGCTCCGACATCGCCGCAGCGGCCGCGGTGCTCGCCGGCCTGATCGCAGCGCGCCGACACGGCCTCGGTGGCCTGCGCGCGGGTCGCCCGCTGTGGATCGCGACAGCGGCCCTCCTCTCCTACTGGACGCTCACCTGTTTCTGGCGACCGTTCGAAGCGTTCTCGACACACCTCGTTACTGATCTCAAAGTGATCGAGTACGCGCTCCTCGCTCCGGCAGCCGCGCTGATCCTTCGGCGCCGCCGCGACCTCGACATCTTCCTCGTGGGTGTGATCGCGTGGGCCGTCGCCGCGACCGCCTGGGGCGTCCTCCAGTTCGCGGGAGTTGTTGTGGAGTTCGAAGGCAAGCGCCCCGGCCAACGTGAGGTGTCGTTCCTCGGGATCCACGACTTCGCAGCGCTGTCTGGCATGGCGCTCGCGATCGGGCTCGCCGCGCTTGCAACAAACCGCGGCGGCCGCCTCTTCCTGGCCGCCCTCGCCGCGGGGTCGATCGGGTCGATGCTCGCGGCATCGATCTTCGAATACTCCGGGGTGATTGCTGCGGCCGCCGTGATCTGCCTCCTCGGCCGACGGGCAAGCACGCTCACAGCCCGCCGTACGGTCGCGATCTGGGCACTCACGATCGTGACCGGCTTTGGCGTTCTCGCACTTCGCAGCTACGACCTGACGCACTTCCTCGCGTTCCTCGGAATCAAACCGGCCCCTGCCGACACGTCGTCAGACGTGCAGACCGGGTCGCAGCGCACGATGCTCGGCTACATCGGCGTTCGCATCTGGTGGGATCACCCGATCCTTGGCGTTGGCTTTGAGCGCTCGTCGAACCGCTACCAGCCCTACCTCGCAGACGCGAAGAAGCGCTACCCCGGCCAGCCCGATCAGGCCTACCCCTCCGCCGAGCATCCGTGGGGAGTCCAAAACTTCTGGGTGCAGGCGTTGGCAGACACGGGGATCATCGGGCTCGCGCTGCTCCTTACCGTGTTTGGCATCGGCCTCTCACTCGCATGGCGCGCAGGCCCCGACACGTTTCTTGTTGCCGCGGCCGCGGGCATCATCGTCGTCGCAGCTGGCACCTGGAACGCGATCGGCATCGTTGCCGGAGTACCCCTCGAAGCGGTGACCTGGCTTGGCCTCGGGCTCGCTGCTGTCGCCCGACGAGGGCTCGCATGAGAGGCTGTTGCTCGTGAGATCACGATCGGACAAGCACGCGTGGCCAGGCGAAGACAAGCGCTCGCCCTCAAAGTCGCTCCCAAACTGGGCGCTTCGCGCCCCGCTCTCGACATGGATGCAGGCTGAAGGTGCACGCGCGACGGGTCTCCGTGTGCTCGATGTTGGCTGTGGTGAAAAGCCCTACCTGCCGTTCTTCGACGGTGTCCGCGAGTACGTCGGCCTCGATCTCGCAGAGAACCCCCACGCCGACCTGCACGGTGTCGTCGAACGCATCCCGGCCGAAGACGCCTCGTTCGATGTCGTGATCTGCCTGCAGGTGCTTGAACACGTCGACGACCCGGCACGGGCAATCAGCGAGCTCCATCGCGTGATGAAACCCGGCGGGCGACTGCTGCTTGCAACGCACGGCACAGCGGTCTACCACGGCATGCGCGGTGCGTATCCGGACTATTGGCGCTGGACACACACCGGGCTTGAGCGCGTCGTCACAGAGAACGGGGCATGGAGCACCGTCGAGGTGCTCCCGGGCGCGGGCACGGCCGCCTGCATTGGATCGCTCATTGCGACCTACCTTGATCTCGTCTTCGCCAAGCTGCGGATGCGGCGGGCGGGAGGACTCGCGATCAACCTGCTGAACCGTACGTGCGCTGCCCTCGATGCCCGATCTGCGAATCTGCGGGAACCAGTGCCCGGTTCGCTCTTCCTCAACTTCCACGTGACCGCTACTCGATGACCAAAGTTCTCGTCACCGGCGGTGCCGGCTTCATCGGCACAAACGTCGTGCGCGCCTTGCTCGCGCGCGGCGACGAAGTGCGCGTACTCGACAACTTTTCGACCGGCAACCGCGCAAACCTCACAGGCCTCGATGTCGAGATCGTGGAAGGAGAGCTCCGAAGCTACGAGCGCGTCCACCACGCGGCTCGCGGCGTCGACACGGTGTACCACCTTGGCGCCCTCGGCTCGGTTCCGCGATCGGTCGGCGACCCATTGACCTCGAACGCCGTCAACGTCGAGGGAACGCTGAACACACTGCTCGCTGCACGCGACCAGGGCGTCCGGCGCGTCGTCTTCTCGTCATCGTCGTCGATCTACGGCGCCACCGGCTCACTGCCGCGTACTGAAGACCAGCCGCCCGACCCGATCTCGCCCTACGCGGTCGCGAAACTTGCGGCGGAGCGGTATTGCATCAGCTTCAGCCGTGTGTACGACAGCTTCGAGTCGGTCGTCCTACGCTACTTCAACGTCTTCGGGCCGTTCCAGAGCCCGTTCTCGCAGTACGCCGCTGTCGTACCGCTCTTCATCTCGGCGATCTCGAAAGGTGAGCCGATCACGATCTTCGGCGACGGAGGCCAGTCGCGTGACTTCACCTACGTCGACAACGTCGTCGACGCAACGATCCGCGCGGCCCACGCTCCGCAGGCGAACGGTCGCATCATCAACGTTGCTGCTGCATCCCCAGCGAGTGTCGACGAGCTCGCCGACACGATCGGCGCGATCCTTGGAAAGCCCGTCGCGAAAACGAAGGTGGCGCCGCGCACCGGCGACATCCGCGACTCGTGGGCCGACATCTCAGCAGCACGCGAGCTCCTTGGGTACGAGCCCGGTGTCGGCCTCGAAGAAGGGCTTCGTAGGACGGTCGAGGCGTTCGGTGACTGAACCGATCCGCGTGATGCGGGTCATCGCTCGCCTAAACATGGGCGGCCCGGCACTCCATGTGTCCTACCTCACCGAAGGGCTTCAGACCCGCGGCTACGACACAACGCTCGTCGCTGGCTCGCTCGCTCACGGCGAAAGCTCGATGTCGTTTGTGGCCGAGGAGCTCGGCGTCCGGATCGAGACCGTGCCGCAAATGCATCGAGACGTCTCACCGCTCTACGACCCACTGACGGTGGCGCGACTCGTGAAGCTGATCCGCACGTTCCGGCCGCACATCCTCCACACGCACACCGCAAAGGCGGGAACGGTCGGCCGAGTCGCAGCGCAGCTCGCAGGCAGCGCGAAGCCACCGATCATCGTTCATACGTTCCACGGCCACGTGCTGCGCGGGTACTTCAATCCTGCCACCACAGCCTTCTACCGCAAGCTCGAGCATGAGATGGCCGAGCACACCACGCGGCTCGTCGCGGTGAGCCCCGAGGTTCGTGACGACCTCGTCGAACTTGGTGTCGCGCCGGCCGAGAAGTTCAGCGTCATCCGGCTTGGCATCGACCTTGAGCAGCGTGCGGGCACCTCAAACCGACGCGCCGAACTGCGCACACTCCTCGGCGTGCCCGACCATGTCTTTGTCGTCGGGTGGATCGGACGAATGACCGGCATCAAGCGTGTCCCCGACGTCCTTGAAGCGTTCCGCTCGCTGCGGGCACGAGGCGTCGACGCGCGCCTCTGCCTTGTCGGTGACGGCCCCGACCGCCTGCAGGCAGAACAGATCGCGCACGAGCTGGGAATCGCCCGCGACACGTTCTTCATCGGGTATCAGCGCGACGTCTCCGCCTACTACGCGTTCATCGATGCGCTTCTCCTCCCGTCAGGGAACGAAGGCACCCCAGTGGTAGCGATCGAGGCGCTCGCTGCCGAACGCCCGGTTGTCGCGACGCGCGTCGGCGGGGTTGAGGACGTGGTTTCGGATGGCGTCGACGGCATTCTCTGCCCGGTTGGCGACACCGAGGCGCTCGCGTCTGCTCTCGAGCGCCTCGCCCGAGACCCCGCGCTCCGCGCGACCATGGGGGCGGCAGGCCGAGAGCGAGTGGTTCCGCGATATCGCGTCTCCCGCCTCGTTGACGATGTCGACGCCCTGTACCGCGAGCTACTGACCGAAGCGGGACTACCGCTTCCGGTTCCTGCAGCCGCGATCGCTGCCTAAGAGGTTCTAGCCGACCGGGGTGTGACCGAGGGAGCGCATCCAGCGGCGCAGACCCTCGTCAAGGTCGATCTCCGGCTCCCAGCCGAGAATCGCCCGAGCCCGGGTGATATCTGGACGACGGACGAGCGGATCGTCGGTCGGCAGCGCCTCGTACACGATCGTGCTTGAGGAGCCAGCAACGCGAATGCATGCCTCGGCGAGCTCCTTCATCGTGAGCTCGTGGCCGGGATTGCCGATGTTGACAGGCAGATGCTCGTCTGATGTCGCAAGCAGGTAAAGGCCTCGGATCAGGTCGTCGACGTAACACATCGATCGTGTCTGCGACCCATCACCGAACACGGTCAGCGGCTTGCCTTCGATCGCCTGATTGAGGAAGGTGACCGATGCGCGACCATCGTTCTTGCGCATCCGCGGGCCGTACGTGTTGAAGATGCGCGCGATCGCCGTATTGACGCCCTGCTGCTTGTGGTAGGCCATGGTCAGCGCCTCGGCGTACCGCTTCGCCTCGTCGTAGACGCCGCGCGGGCCGATCGGGTTGACGTTGCCCCAGTAGGTCTCGGGCTGCGGGTGCACCTGCGGGTCGCCGTAGACCTCACTCGTTGAGCTGATCAGGAACCGCGCGCGCTTCCACTTGGCGAGGCCGAGCGCGTTCGCGGTGCCGTGCGAGCCGACCTTCAAGGTCTGGAGCGGCAGGCGCAGGTAGTCGATCGGGCTCGCGGGGCTTGCGAGGTGGAAGACGTAATCGACCGGCTCGTCGATCCAGATGCCGTCGACGACGTCCTGGTAGACGAACGAGAACTCCGGGCCCTTCAGGTGCTCGATGTTTTCGAGCGACCCCGTCTCAAGATTGTCGACGCAGATGACGCGATGACCCTGGGCGACGAGGTAATCGCAGAGGTGCGAGCCGAGGAATCCGGCGCCGCCGGTGACGACTGAGGTCGACATCGCGGGCAATCGTACTTAACGGCGCGGTCTGCGGCCGGATCCAGCGCGACAACCGTCATCCGAATCGGGGATGGACACAGTCCGTATTCCTACCGGGGTCCCTGTTGGGTTCCAACCGGGGGGTTGCATTGTGGGTGATGCGCGTTTGGCGCACACCCACTTTTTGTTTCCCCCGACTGAAAGAGAGAACAGCGAATGGTTCGGCAGCGGCT
>WLID01000008.1 GCA_009702325.1 Actinomycetota bacterium | reverse complement strand
GTGATGTTCTTGCCCGCGACAGCGGCGACCGGCGTAACACACGACCGGATCTCCTTGCCGTCAAGCAGAACCGAACACGCACCGCACTGAGCAAGACCGCAGCCGAAGCGCGGGCCGTGCAGATGCAGCTCGTTGTGCAGGACATAAAGAAGCGGTGTGTCCTGGGTTGCCGTCACCGAGTGCGACACCCCATTCACCTTGATCCGCAACGTACTTGCCATCTATTCCCTCCTCCATCTGGAGAGACGGTGTCCTCAGCGTCGAGGTAGAGCCTCTTCGTCGAGGACCGCTCTTTGGAAACACACATAACAGCCGCGCGAAGCGCGACTGTCAGCACCATTTATAGAGGGCGCCCTATGACTCGTCAATAGGGCACTGGGGACCGAAATGGGTCCGCGATTCGCCGGGTTGCGACTAGTAGTCGGCGTGCGCGCCGTCGAGCCAGTATCGCTGTGGCAGTCTGGCGTCGCGAGATGGCCGCTTGCGTGCCTCTGCTTCGTCAAACTCGAGGCCGAAGCCTGGCCCAGAGAGGGGCGTCACGTAGCCCGCATTCGCGCGCGGCGCGTTGGGGAAGAGCTCGTAGAGAGGCTCGAGCTCCATCCACTCCTGGATACCGAAGTTCGGGATCGCCAGGTCGAGATGAAGGCATGCGACGCCGTTCACCGGCGAGCTCGCATGGTGGAGAGCCGAACGCTGACCGTGCGCTTCACCCATGGCGAGGATCTTCTTGCCTTCCGTGATGCCTCCGGCGTGAACAAGATCGATCCGGAGGTAATCGACGAGCTCCTGCTCGATGATCGGCTGGAACTCCCACTTGTGGGCGAACTGTTCGCCGGTCGCGATCGGCAGGTTGACCTTGTCACGAACGAGCTTCAGCGAATTCGGGTTGAGCGGACGAATCGGATCCTCATAGAAGAAGAGGCGAAATGGCTCAAGCGCGTGTCCGAGATAGGCGGCTTCGGCCGGCGTATACATCGTGTGAGCATCGATCAGCAGGTCAATCTCTTCGCCGACGGCCTCGCGGATGCGCTCCGTGCCCTTGATCGTCTCGCGGATTGATTTCTGCGGATCCCAGTGGGTGAGTGGCTCATGCTCGAACGCGGCCATCGGGCCATACCGAAGGGCGGTGTAACCGGCCTCCTTGCGCGCAAGAGCATCCTCAATCAGCTCATCGGCAGTCTGGCCCTTCAGATGCACGTAGACACGCACCTTCTCACGCGTTGGCCCACCAAGGAGACTCCAGACGGGCACGCCGAGTGCCTTGCCCTTGAGATCCCACAGCGCCATGTCGATGCCGGCTGCGGCGCTCATGATCACCTGGCCGTTTGACCAGAACGTACCGCGCACCATCTCGCTCCACCAATGCTCGATGCGGTCGGGGTCTTGCCCTACGAGCATCTCCCCAAAATGGTCGAGGATGCCGAGTACGCCACGTCCTTGCCCGGCGAGGCTCGCCTCTCCGATTCCGGTGAGGCCCTCGTCGGTCTTGATGAGCACGATGATCACGGCCCACTCGTAGGCATTCGCCAGAGCGGCATAGTTGCCCCCAACAGAGATGGGGAGCGCAGTGACCTCGGTGATCTTCATCGGCAGGGATGGTGGCCTGCAGGCCACCGTGGGCCGTATCGTACGCAGGCGACCGGAGGGTTTCTAGAGGAGCTTCGATGATCGTTGACGTTCACACCCACGTCGGGGAGTACCCCGCGCACATCAATGAGACATTCGCGTCGCAAGCACGTGAGGCGTGGCCCGACGCGGTACTCGGTGGTTCGCTCGACGAGCACTACCGCGACGCTCTAGATGGCGTCGATAAGGCGGTGGTTCTTGCGTTCAACGCTCCCGCCGCAGGTTTTGTGGTGCCGAACGAGTACGTGGCCGACTACGTTGCACGCGATCCGGCGCGCCTTGTTGGGTTTGGATCGGTTGATCCCCACAACCCAACGGTCGCGATCGAGGAGCTTGAGCGGATGCGGCAAGACCTGGGCCTTGTCGGGTGCAAGTTGATGCCCATCTACCAGAACATCGATCCGCTCTCTCCAGCGTTTCTCGCTGTGTGCGCCGCACTCGAGCGGCTGGAGATGCCGATGCTCATCCACCAAGGGACGACATTCTCGCGGGCGAGTTCGCTTATGTATGCCCGTCCCGTGCTGATCGATGAGATCGCGATCCGATTCCCACGACTCCCGATCGTGATCGCGCACATCGGCCATCCATGGACAAGCGAGGCGATCGCCGTGATCCGCCGGCACCCACATGTCTATGCCGACGTCTCAGCGCTCGTCTCGCGGCCCTACCTGCTCTATCAGGCGCTCGTTGAGGCGTCCGAGTACCGCGTCACTCACAAGCTGATCTTCGGGACCGACTTCCCGTTCTTCACCGCGCACCAGACGATCGAAGGGCTGCGATCTGTCACGGGAGCCGCCTTTGGAACCGGTATGCCGATCGTTGATCCGGACGTGGTGGAGGGGATAATCTACCGCCCGTCGCTCGAGCTTCTCGGCATCGAATAGTTGGTGCGGCGCCGTTACGTGCAGTAACGTCGCACGTGCAACTAATCGCTTGGTGCGCGGAAGCACGGAGAGCGGGGGGCCGCGCCACCATGGGTCGACCAAGGAGACCTTTCGGTGGAATCAGCATGGTTACGTCCGCTCGATGGAGTCCGCGCTCTCGCAGCGTTGGCGGTCGTCGCGTTCCACACCTGGCGATACGGGACACGGCTTCCCGCAACTGGGGTCGGTGAGCGCGTCCTTGACGCAGTCGCGTCGCGTCTCTGGCTCGGGCTAACAATGTTCTTCGTGTTGAGTGGGTTTCTGCTCTTTCGGCCCTGGGCTGAGTACGCGCTCGGGCGGCGCGACACGGCGCCGCATCTCGGCCGTTACGCACGAGCACGAGTGCTGCGCATCGTTCCTGGTTACTGGTTCGCCCTCGCCGCAGTCGTCGTCCTGATGCAGCGCGAGCACCTTCAGGCGTTATTGGTGTGTGCACCCGTGATCGCGTACGGCGTCATCGCGCCACGTTCTCGTCGTGTGGGCGCCGCTGCAGCGGCGATCGCACTCATCCCATGTGTGTGGTCGCTCGCGACACACGGCCTGGAGCTTGGGCGATTCCTGCCATCACTCGCGTTTGCTCAGATCTACAGTGGTCATTGGGGCGTGATTGGCCCCGCCTGGACGCTTGACGTGGAGGTGACCTTCTATCTGTCGCTTCCCGTGATCGGCGCATTCGTGGCCTGGAACGCGCGTCGCTATGCAAGCGGCACAGCTCTTGTTGTCGCGATCGTGTCGCTCGCGCCCATATTCGTCGTTGCGCCGGTGTTCAGGAGCCTGGCAGCAGAAGCGCACGGATGGCGCCTTGCACTCCCGTCATCGATCGACCAGTTCGGCGCGGGAATGGTGATCGCACTCCTCGTTGCCGCGTGGCCCTCGCTCATCACATCAAACGACGCGCTGCGGTCGCGCGCGATGCTGCTGCTCGGCGCGACGATCATCGCGCTCGACGCAGCCTTGGTCGGTGCGCCGACGCGTCCACTGACGTCGACGTGGTTCGACGGAATTGCGGGCGTTGGCCTCGCCATCGTGGTACTTGGGATCGTCGGCGGTGGCGCCACAACCGAACGCCTCCTTGGGCGCGGGCCGCTGGCGTGGGTTGGCGTCGTGTCATATGGCGTCTATCTCTGGCACGAGCCCATCCTTCATGCCGTACATGGCTATGTCCCCTATGTGACGGGACGTAACTACGTCGTCGCGCTCGCGGGGATTACCGGGCTGGCGCTCTGTGGCGCACTCGCTCAATGGTTC
The DNA here is from genome assembly GCA_009702325.1 of Actinomycetota bacterium. Taxonomy (GTDB): domain Bacteria; phylum Actinomycetota; class Thermoleophilia; order Gaiellales; family Gaiellaceae; genus PALSA-600. The sequence goes on along the minus strand of WLID01000008.1, from coordinate 82,472 downwards.
CTCGCAGAAGGGCCGGCGCTGCAGCGCCGCAGGCGCATGGCACGGACATAGACTCGACGGGTGCGCACCGCCGTTGTGCTTTTCACCCGAGACCTTCGCATCCACGACAATCCGGCGCTTGCGCTTGCCTGCGAGGAGTACGACAGCGTCGTCCCGCTGTTTGTTCGGGACCCGGCGTTCACGCGACCGCCTCTCGGTGGCTCATCCGCACGGTCACAGTTTCTGGACGAGGCGCTTGTTGGACTCGATGAGGGTCTCCGGCGGCTCGGTGGGGCGCTCCATGTGGCGGTTGGTCCGGTAGCAGCAGCCGTGGCGGGCGTCGCCGCCGAGCTCGGAGGGGCAGACGTCGTGTGCGCCCGCGATGTGTCCCCGTACGCCAGCCGTCGTGAGGCCGAGCTCGCCAACGAACGCCGGCTGCGACTCGTTGATTCGCACTTCGCTGTCGCAGCGGGGGCCGTGGCACCGGCGGGCGGGACGCACTACCAAGTCTTCAGCGCCTACCACCGTGCATGGGAGCGAACGACCATCCGACCGCTCGCGTCCACTCCCGAACAGATTCGCCTCCCACAAGCGTTTGTGCCGCGACCGCCCGTCGCCGCACCAGCGTCGGGCACGATCGTTGGTGGAGAGGACGAGGGCATACGCCGCGTTCGCGCCTTTCTGAGAGACGGTCTGAGCGCGTACGGAGCGTCCGGGCACGACGACCTCTCGATCGACGGCACATCGCTGCTTTCGCCATACATCCGCTTTGGATGCGTGTCGGTGCCCGCGCTGATCGCCCGAGCGCGGGAGCAGGGGGGAGACGCCTTCGTACGGCAGCTCTGCTGGAGGGAGTTCTATGCCCAGCTCCTCTGGGCGAACCCGCACTCAGTCGATACCGACCTACGACCACGCGGTGATATCTGGGAAGACAACCCTGATTCATATGCCGCATGGAAGGCGGGCATGACCGGATACCCACTCGTCGACGCCGGGATGCGCCAACTGCTCGCTGAGGGTTGGATGCACAACCGCGCACGACTCGTCACCGCCTCGTTCCTCGTCAAACACCTCGGCATTGACTGGCGTGAAGGTGCGCGGCACTTCTTCGACCACCTGCTTGATGGCGATCTGGCTCAAAACATCGGCAACTGGCAGTGGGTCGCCGGAACCGGTGTCGACACGCGCCCCAACCGGATGTTCAACCCATCAGCGCAGCTGAAAAAGCTCGATCCGAACGGCACGTACGTGCATCGCTACGTCCCCGAACTCAGCCACATTCCCGGTAACCAGCTCCTGAACCCGGGGCTGCTCGCACCCGATTACCCGGCACCGATCGTCATCCACGAAGACGCTGTAGCGGCGTTTCGCGCGCGGAGACGCCTCGAGCCGCCGGCTAGCCGGCCGTCAGGAGACGCGGAAGAACACGGCGACTGACGCTTCGTTCGTGGTCGAGTAGATCTTCCACCGGCCGGGTGTGAAGCGAATCGTCGTTTTCTTTGTGCCCACGAAGCCGGCGTTTGTGAGCTGGGCCGTCGCGGCGAGCGTGGTGATCGTACGAACCGTCGCATCGAGCTTCTTCGACCGATCGACAACGGTGATTGCGTAGACCCCTGCCGGGATCGTCACGACGGGCTTACCGGCACGCGTAAGGGTCATCACGTTGGTCGGGCCGACGGTCGCGACGAGCGTGCCTTGAGATTGCGATGGCGAGGTTGAGCCCGACGCGGCCGTTGAGGTCGCCGCGGAACCGACGGCGACTGATGTGACGGGCGGCGGTGCGACTGGGATCGAAACGATCGGCGCGACGGGCGGCCAGACAATCGGAGGTTGACCCGTGCCGACCTGGAACGTGCCAAACAGGGTGAAGTGCTGGTCGCAGTGGAAGACGTAGCCGCCATCGGTGAACGTGAGGTTCCAGGTGAACGACCCTGTTCCACTGATGTCGGTGGCCTGACTCACGCCCGGCCCCTCGATGTGGAAGCTATGCACCGTCGCGAGATCGGTGACGTTGATCTGGTAGGCGCCCGGCGCGAGCTGAGTGACGGGCGTGCCGTCGGGATAGCTCAGCGATATCGCAAAATCTGGCCCCACGTTGCCAACGAGCACCGGGTTGTCATCGGCACTCGACGGGGAGGCGCCGTACCGTAGAGCCGCGGTCGCTGCGAACACGATCGCAGCGAGACCAACGACAAGAGTCGTGCGGGTGAAGAGCCGATGCAGCAGTGGCCTCACTCCTCGAACGGTACTCCTCGTCTGATGCATGGCGCATGAAGCTTCACCGGATGCTTACGCTTTGCCCGTGCGGATCGAGCTGCTCTATTGGGACGGGTGCCCATCGCATCCCGAAGCGCTGGCGTTGTTGGAGGACGTCATGCGTTCGCTTGAGATCGACGAGCCCGTGTCAGTTGTTGAGGTCACGTCAGACGCCGATGCGCATCGGCTCGCATTTCCGGGCTCGCCAACGATCCGCGTCGACGGGCATGACGTGGATCCAATCGGGAGCAACGGCCGGCCGGCCCTCACCTGTCGCATCTATCGCACACCCGAAGGCAAGATCTCTCCTGTCCCTAGCCGGCGTCAAGTCGAGGAGGCATTGCGATGAGCATCGCTCTCGGAAGCCCTGCACCATCATTCGCACTACGCAGCGTCGATGGCTCAACACGAGTCCTCAGTGACTATGCGGACGCCGCCATTCTCGTTCTCGTGCAGTCATGCAACCACTGCCCGTACGTCTTGGCGTGGGAGGGGCGGCTCGCCGCGATCACCAGCGATTACAGCTCGCGCGGAGTTGCCGTCGTCGCTGTCAATTCGAATGATCCGGATCGCTACCCTGAGGACGCCTACGAGCGAATGTGTGAGCGAGCTGTCGCGGAAGTGTTTCCGTTCGACTACCTCCACGATGAGCACCAGCAGCTTGCGAAGGCGCTCGGTGCGGAACGCACGCCTGAAGTCTTTGTTTTCGATCACGATCGAACGCTGCGCTACCACGGCGCGATCGATGACAGCCGGGACGAAGACACCGTGAGAACCCACTTTCTGCGAGACGCGCTCGACGCGCTGCTGGCCGGCACCGTCCCACCGGCCGCCGACACCCCGCCCGTCGGTTGTTCGGTGAAGTGGCGCGAGTAGCGAGAGCCTCAACGCGCTAGAGGTTGTCGGGTGGGCGTGAGGGAGCCTGCACGAGACATGAAATCCTGGCCTTCCCGCGGGCCGTCTCGACCGCACCTTCCTATTGAAGAGATCCGCCGCGCCTGAGAGAATCTCGGCACCCCCGTGCGTAGGCTCGTCCAAGCCTTGTTTATCGGCGTGGTCCTGATGGCCACACCAACCGCCACCGCCTCGCCCGGCGCGGTGTCGCGAGTGGCTTCAATCTTTTACTACCCCTGGTACGGCGTTCCCTCGGTTGAAGGCGCGTGGGTGCATTGGGGCCAGAACGGTCACCAGCCGCCAGACGACATCGCCGCGGGGTATTACCCGTCGCGGGGCCCCTACAGCTCCTCGTCAGCGGACGTTGTGCAGAACCAGCTCGATCAGATCCGCGACGCCGGCATCGACGAGGTATCTGCATCGTGGTGGGGGAAGGGATCACCCGAGGATCAGCGCATTCCGTTGATCGTCAGCGCGGCAACGCGCGACTCGGTCGCGGTCGCGGTTCACATTGAGCCGTATCCGGGCCGAAGCGTGTCGAGCGTCGTCGCCGACATCGCGTATCTGCGTGGCTACGGGATCCACACCTTTTACATCTACCGCGCCTTCGACTTTGCCCCGGCCGATTGGGCACCGGCACTCGACACGCTGCATCGGCAGGGCGTCACCGTCTTCGCCCAGACCGGCCTGCCCGGACTTGCTGCGGCCGGCCACTTCGACGGCATCTACACCTACGACATCGTCACCTACACGGGCGCTGTTCTCGCACGGTATTGCAGCGAGGCGCACGCTCTCCGACTTGTGTGCGCTCCATCCGTCGGCCCGGGGTACGAGGCGCTGCGGGGCGCGGGTGACGCGAAGGTCAAGCTGCGCAACCAAGGCAAGACCTACGACTCGATGTGGCAGGCGGCAATCGCCGCGGGCGCAGACCGGATAACGATCACGTCGTACAACGAGTGGGGGGAAGGGACGCAGATCGAACCCGCTGCCCCCGGCTTCACCGCCGGTGGAACCGCCTACGGGAGCTACGACGGCTCCTACGGCATGCGCGGCGCCGCGAGTGCGTTCGCATACCTCGTGCGGACGTCGTACTGGACATCGGTGTACCACGGCCCGTCGAAATCTCGGCGTCGCGGCCGCTAGCCACGCTCCGGTGAGCGCAGCTCAAGGCTCCCGGCGAAACGTGGCTGGACGCCTATGCTGCACGCGATGTCGTCGCGCGCGCCACGTGGTCTCTCGCATCTCCCGAACGTGCTCACGCTCGCGCGCCTCGCGGTGCTGCCCGTTTTCGCCGTGCTCGTCGCTCATGCTGACGGCGGGCACACGCTTTGGGGTGCGGCCGTGTTTGGTGCGGCGGGCATCACCGATCAGATCGACGGCTTCCTCGCCCGACGCTGGCATGTGGAGTCCGCGTTCGGGAAGATCGCAGACCCCCTGGCAGACCGGCTGCTGATCGCGGTAGCCGTGATCCTCTTGTGGCACGCCGACCGTCTGCCGTTGCTTGCGCTTGCGATCCCGCTCCGTGACGTCGTGCTTGTTGGCCTGACGCCATTTGCACTGCGACGGGGCTATCGGTTCGAAGTCAACTTCGCAGGAAAGGCAGCCACATGGGTGCTCTACGCAAGCCTCGCAGCCGTCATGTGCACTGGCGCCGGCACGTCATGGCCACTGTGGATCTTCTGGTGGGGCGTCACGCTCGCCGTCGTCGCCTTGGCCCAGTACGTGCAAAAGGCACGGCGCGAAGTCACCTCTTAACCTCAACCTTCAGCTGAACCTCGCAGAGGCAATTCTCAACTTGAGGTTGACGGTTCAGCGTCTGTCGGGTGTAATCCAGAGCGACAACGAGGAAAGGCAGGAGCGGTGGAACCCCTTCCTGATCTCGGCTCCCTCTCGGACGCCGAACTGAAGCGACTGATCGACGAACTTGAGGCGCAGGAACGCGATGTGAGCTTCCAGCGTCGAATCTTGCACGGAAAGATCGACATCCTTCGCGCAGAGCTTGTCGCACGGCTCCAGAGCTCGGGCGGACGCAGTGTGCTTGAGGACGTCGACGTACAGCGGCTTACCGACATCCTCACCGGCAAGGCAACACCGGGCACGTGACGCCCGTTTACTGCACCGAATGCGGGTTTCAGAACGCCGAGACAGCTCGGTATTGCGCCCGCTGTGGGGCATTGATTGCTGTCGACCCGCTCGTGGAGACCACGCTGACCTTCAGCGTCGAGGAGCTGCGCGATGCTGCTGCTGGGCACGACGCGGATGCCATCGAAGGGCCAGCTCTCGTCGTTCGCTCCGGCGGCGGTCGGGCAGGGGAGAGCTTCGCACTTGTTAGTGCGCGAACCCGGATTGGGCGCTCACCTGACTGTGAGGTCTTTCTCGACGACGTCACGGTTTCGCGCAACCACGCGGTCGTCGTGAATAACGGTGGTGCCTGCTCGGTCGAAGATCAGTCGTCACTCAATGGAACGTTTGTTAATCGCCGGCGGATCGACGCTGTTCCGCTGACCAACGGGGATGAGCTTCAGATCGGCAAGTACCGCTTGACGTTCATCGCCCAGTAGGAGAGCTCGAAACCATGAATGCCACCATTGGAGGGCGCGCACGCGCCACAGGACTTGTTCGCATCGGCGAGGTCGTTCGTCGATTGACCGCGGAGTTCCCCGACATCTCGATTTCGAAGATTCGCTTCCTCGAGGACGAGGGGCTGATCACGCCCGAGCGTACGCGTGGGGGATACCGGCTCTTTAGCGACGAAGACATTGATCGGCTTGAGACGATCCTGCGGCTCCAGCGCGACGAGTTCCTGCCGCTCCGCGTGATTCGCGACGAACTCGCAGCACCGGGAGGCGCTGAGCGCAAGCGCCGTCGGCCTGCCGGGCTTGCCGACAAGGTCGATCACGTCACACTCGACGAACTCCTGACACGCGCGGGGGTGGAACCGTTGTTCGTGAAGAGCCTTGAGGACTTCGGGCTGCTCTCACCAGCGGGGACTGGCAATGACAAGCGCTATCCCGACGGCGACATCGATATCGCCGCGATCTGCCATCAGCTGACGCGGTTTGGCATCGACGCACGCCACCTGCGGACGTTCAAGACCGCAGTCGATCGGGAGTCGGCGCTGCTCGAACAGCTCGTTGCCCCTTCGCTCGCCTCTCGCAATGCCGATCGTCGTTCCTCAGCCGTGCGTGACCTTCAAGCCCTCGCTGAGCTCGCGCAGGAACTAACATCGCTTCTCCTGTGGCGCGACGTGAGGGATGTGGCTAACCGATGAGTGGAATTGACCTGCGTACGAAGATCCGTGAAGTTGCCGATTTTCCGACGCCTGGCGTGGGCTTCAAGGACATCACGCCAATGCTCGCTGATCCCGCTGCGCTAGGCCAGTCGATCGAGGACCTGGCTGTGTGGGTTCGTGCGAAGGCACCGGATGTTGTTCTCGGCGCCGAAGCGCGCGGCTTTCTGCTCGGCCCTGCGGTCGCCGCTGCGGCGGGGTGTGGGTTTGTTCCCGCACGGCGTCCAGGCAAGCTCCCGCCGACGACGATTAGCGCGACGTACGCGCTGGAGTACGGCGAGAACGCTCTCGAACTCCATCCTGATCTGATCCCTGCCGGCGCACGCGTCGTGATTCATGACGACGTGCTTGCCACGGGCGGCACCGTGGAGGCGATCTGCGGCCTTGTGGAACGTCTCGGCGGCATCGTCGTTGGTGCGTGTTACGTGATTGAGCTGTCGTTCCTCGGGGGCCGTGAGCGGCTCGCCGGACTCGACCAGCACGCGTTGATCACGTACTAGAGCTCAAGCGCCCGCCGGGCGTCAGTTCGGGTAGTCGTCTTCGCCGTAGAGGCGGACGAACAGAAAGATCGCGCACCCGGAGACGGCGGCGAGGATGACGGACGTCGGTTTACCGAAACCAACCGCGAGCCCGAGCAACCAGATGTAGACGCCAAGGGCGACTGCCCACAGGAACGACACGACGCCGTGATCCAGAGCGGGGAGACGGAAGCGACCCATACCGCGGAAGAATAACCCGCCGCGAGGCGCTCGTGCGAAAGAGCCGCCGGACCAAAAAAATTCACCGAGGCGGTGGCGCTTTCGTCCCCCGTGCCTGCTGGCTTTCCGCTTCCGCGTACGGCCCTCGGGCTCGGATTCGACCTACTCGCGCTCCGTCCTCGGTGCAAGAACGAGAGTAGGGGGAGCACACGCTCATCGCAAGGGCGGGGCCGTTCCGCTTTGGTGCAATTTGCGCACGAATCGACGGATCAGTGGTCGACCGCACCGCCGAGAGCCTTCACAGGTTCGTTACAGATCAACGTCGCAGGTGGGGACAACTCTGTGCAAAGCAGCCTCATCGGTGGAGAACCAGGCCGAGGTGTTACGCCGGGGTAAACAGGCAGCAAACAGCTGGTATTTGGCTCGAGCACGGATAGCACCGTCGGCACTACACGTGCCCAATACGAGAAGCAGCCAGTGCCGGAAGACGGGCTCTCGTGAAAGGTTGGAGGCGCGCTGCTCGATTGGAGAGACTTCATCTCTTCCGACTTGACATAACGCATCTTATCGTGCGTGCATTCGAAAATGCCCAGACGACAGCGAGCGAGGCAATGAGCGCGTGCTCTAGACCTGCAGATACTGCTGCAGGGCGGGATTGTGGCGCCGCAACTCTTTCAACGCACGTGTCTCGAGCTGGCGCACGCGCTCGCGCGTCACCTGCAAACGCGTTGCAACTTGTTCGAGTGTCTCGGGTGCCTGACCGTCCAAACCGAACCGTCGTACGACCACGAGCTTCAGCCGCGCCTCGAGCGAGTTCACAGCGTCAGCGATCTCGTTGTCGCGTGCCCGCTCCTGCGTCTGGACGTCTGGACTGATTCCCGAGGTGTCCTCGACGGTGTCTGCGACGGCCCCGCCGTCGTCACCAATCGGCGTATCGAGTGAGATCGCATCAGACACGATCCCGAGGATGTGCTTGACGCGCGACGGTTCCATGCCGGCCTCTGCGGCGATCTCGGCCTCGGTCGGTTCCCGATCGAGCCGTTGGCCGAGACGGCGACGCGCGGTCTGCGCACGACGCACCTCAAGCGAGATGTGCGCCGGGAGCCGAATTGTGCGGCTCTGCTCATCGAGCGCCCGCCCGATTGCTTGACGGATCCACCAGGTCGCGTACGTCGAGAGCTTGTACCCGAGCGTGTAGTCGAACTTCTCAACGGCACGAATCAGGCCAAGGTTCCCTTCCTGCACGAGATCGAGCAGCGGCACACCCGAACGCGTGTAGGCCTTGGCGATCGACAGCACAAGTCGGAGGTTGCACTCGATGAGGCGGCGCTTCGCGCCTTCATCACCCGCGTCTTTGCGCCGGGCGAGCTCGCGCTCTTCATCGCGGGTCAGAAGTGGCCCGTCACCGATCTGGCGGATGTACACGAGCAGCGGGTCGGCTGTCTCCGACGCCTCCGCGACCAGGTCGTCATGCTCTTCCTCCGTGTCGCCAAGCGGCGGCAGGAGCGCCAGCTCGGGTTCTGCCTCGTGTTCTGTCTCGTGTGATTGGGTCAGCATCGCTTGTACCGGTTCGGTACAAGCGGTCATCGGCCGGTTTAGCGTGAAATTTGGCCCTGCGTAGCCGTCGTTACGGCTCCACGGCCCCCGGCGCGACAGACCCGTCACGTTCGACCCGCGCTCCGCGCTCGAGGAGCCGTTCGCGTACGCGGTATTGAAACGCGGACCATGCTCCACGTCGCGGCTCAAACATGCGGTAGACCTGCCACTCGGTGAGCGTCAACGTCGCTCCGGCCTCGCGCGCATCACGCCAATCGGTGAACCGTGGCAGGCGACCGAGCACCAACGCCAGTGCCGCACCCTCATTTAGCGCTCGCTCGAGGCGCTCCTCGCCGAGGGGAACATCGAACCCTGCCTCGTGCAACGCCGCGGCGAGCGACCCAAAGGTCTTCCACACGAGCGACGTCGACGGAACTCGACCCCGGTGCTCGTCGAGATCGCGGGAGGTCGGGATCCGCCCGAGCTCACGGCCGAGCGACCGGAGCTGCTCGAGGAGTTCCTCACGCGAAGCATGTCGACGTGGAACCAGGCCTGCCGCACGTTTAGCGTCGTTCCACGTGCCGAAATGCTCGACCACGGTCTGCGGATGAGCCGTTGTCAGCTCATCGGCTGCGAACTCCCTCATCGTCGGTGAGCGCCCCAGCCGCTCGGCGCAACCGCGAAGCTCCGCGAGAATCTGCTCGTCGCTGTAGCGACGCCGTAGATCGGCCCGGAACTCCGCGAGCGTGCTCGGGTCGATCGCCACCTTCGCGCGGTAGACGCCCATCGCCGTCAATGGTAGAGCCAAACAAGGCGGTTGCAAACGCACGCGCGTGTACCGCGCTCGTTGCAGCACCAGTCCGGTGTGCGCGGCCTCACCGTGGCGCATAGGCTGAGAGGTCTCGTGGGCAGAATGCGGTCCCTCCTCCTCCCTGCCGAAGCGGCCGCCTTTCGCCTGCTTGGCAGCATCTCCCGCGCAACGGGCCGCGGCGGTGGCACGACGCTGCCAGGCAAGGCACTCTGGCGTGTCGATCCGGGCGCTGTCACGGCGCTCGCAGCGCGACTCCCCGACGGTGTCGCGCTCGTTTCAGCGACGAACGGCAAGACAACGACAGCCGCAATGGCGACGAGCATCCTGGAGCGTCGCGCTCCGGTCTTGGCGAACCCCGGCGGTGCAAACCTCGTTTCAGGCGTGGCTTCGGCGCTCCTCGCACCCCGCCGCTCGCGGCGCCGTGCCGTGCTGGAGGTCGATGAGGCCGCACTGCCAACCGTCGCCTCAGCTCTCGCACCACACGTTCTGCTGCTCGGGAACCTCTTCCGCGATCAGCTCGACCGATATGGCGAGCTCGAGCACGTCGCCAACCGGTGGGAGGTCGCGATTCGCGCGTCCCACGCGGTGCTCGTCGTCAATGCCGACGATCCACGCCTCGCGGCTCTCGCACGCGGACGGGCAAACGCGGTGCTGTTCGGGATCGACGATCCGCGCCACGCGTTGCCCGACCTCCAACATGCCGTCGACTCCGTCTATTGCACGACCTGTGGCAGCGCTTACCGGTACGCAGCGATCTACAGCGGTCACCTTGGCGACTTCCGCTGCGCAACCTGCGGCGAGCATCGACCACGCCTCGACGTCGTCGCTAGCGAGATCGCGTTGCACGGCCTCAACGGCTCGACGTTCACCATCGACCTCGGTGGCGCGTCCGCTCATGTCGACCTTGCGGTGCCTGGTCTCTACAACGTCTACAACGCTCTCGCTGCTGCCGCGCTTGCGCACGCCTGTGGTGCCAGCGCTGCCGACATCGCTGCGGGCCTCGGGGCATTTAGCGCCGCCTGGGGTCGCTTCGAGCGCATCCCAACCAGCGACCGCACGGTGCTGCTGCTCCTGATCAAGAACCCTGCGGGTGCCAACGAGGTGGTTCGGACGCTCGTATCCGGCGAGGCACCCACGACTGCGGTGATTGCGCTGAACGACGAGATCGCTGATGGACGCGACGTGTCGTGGATCTGGGACGTCGACTTTGAGCCGCTCGCGCATGGGCTGGAACGGCTTGTCGCGACAGGCTCTCGGGCCGAGGAGCTTGCGCTTCGTTTCGCCTACGCAGGTCTGCATCGCGATCGCATTGAGGTCGTGCACGACCTTGAACGGGCGCTCGATCGCGGTCTTGCTCTGACCCCGGCGGGCGGCGAGCTGACGGTGCTTCCTACCTACACCGCAATGGTCGAGCTACGGGGAGTAGCGGCGGCGCGCGGCGGTCTACGTGACTACTGGGAGGCGGACGAATGAATATCCGTGTCGCGCACCTGTACCCCGAGCTCCTCAATATCTATGCCGATCGCGGCAACATCGCGGTGCTCGCCACGCGTGCCCAGGCGCGCGGGCATGCGTTACACGTGACGGCGATCACGCTCGGCGATCGCCTTGACCCGGCCGACTTCGATCTCTACTACCTCGGAGGCGGCCAGGATCGAGAGCAGCAACTCGTCGCTTCCGACCTCGCACGTCGCGCAACGACGCTACGCAGCGCACACGACGACGGCGCGGTCTTTCTTGCCGTCTGTGGCGGCTATCAGCTCCTTGGACGGGGCTACCGCGATACCTCAGGAGTTGACCTACCTGGCGTGGGTCTGCTGCCGGCAGAGACCGTCGCCGGAACGCGCCGGCTGATTGGTGACGTGCTGCTCTCGTGCGATTGGGCTGAAGGTTCCACGCTCGCGGGCTTCGAGAATCACGCAGGGCGAACGACACTCGACGCGGGCGCGGAGCCGCTCGGCCGCGTTATCGCGGGCTACGGCAACGACGGGGAGAGCCACGCCGAGGGCTGCCGCGTCGGCCGCGCCTACGGAACGTACCTCCACGGCCCGCTGCTCCCCCGCAACCCGTGGTTTGCCGACCGCCTACTCTCCGAGGCACTTGAACACCAGACGGGTCGCCCCATCGAGTTGAGCCCGATTGACGACACGCTCGAGCGAGCAGCGCACGAGGTTGCCGCCGGTCGCGCCCGCACTCGTGGCGGCCGTTAGCGCACTACCTCGTCCAGAGTGACCCGAGATAGGCCGCGGGATCACCTGGGCGCCACCGTGTGACAAACCGCTTAATCGGCGGGTGCACGACGATCTCCTCAATCTCCTCTGCCGTAAACAGCCGCGTGCCACGAATCGCCGCGTCCTGCGGCGCCACGTCTTCCAGAGAGCGGTGCGAGAGATCGGCCGCGAAGATCACGTGGACGATGTGCCGGTCGCCCGCGCTCCAGTCCGGTGCGATCGACTCCGCAACAGCTATCGGGCCTTCGAGCGGAAGATCGTCGGTGAGCCCAAGCTCTTCGATCAGCTCGCGGTGCAACGCCTGCACCAACGTTTCGCCGCCTTCGACGCCTCCTCCCGGCAAGAGCCAGTACGACTTCCCTAGCTTCTCCTGACGGCACAGCAAGATCCGGCCATTCCAGCGGAGCAACGCAGCAACGCGGATGCGCGGTTGACCCACGTCGCCTCAGACGCTCGAGGAACCGAACCCTCGGTCGCCACGCTCAGTATCAGGCAGATCGTTGACCTCGAACGGGCGCACCTCAGGGATCTGTAGCACGACGAGCTGGGCGATCCTCATTCCTGGCTCAACGAGGAACGACTCTGTGAGATCGGTGTTGAGCAGCGTCACCTTCAGCTCCCCGCGGTAGCCACTATCGACGAGCCCAGGCGAGTTCACGATCGAAATCCCGTGCTTGGTCGCAAGCCCTGATCGTGGCTGCACGTACCCCGCATGCCCTTCGGGAATCGCCACGGCGAGGCCGATGCCAACGAGGGCGCGCTGCCCTGGCTCAAGTTCCACACGCTCGCAGGCCGCGAGGTCGAGCCCTGCGTCTCCTGCGTAGGCACGAACAGGAATCACCGCATCGGGGTGCAGTCTCTTGATTGGCAGCTCGATCATGCTGGCCGCACTGAAGCATCTCGCGTGTCGTCAGCGATCAGGAACGCCGCGAACCGCGCAATCTCACGTCGCGGGAGACGGGCGTGCACGAGCACGCCCTCCGGAGTGTCCTCGCGCCCATCGATCGGAGCGCCGAGCGCGTACAGCTCGGAGAGCCGTGCGCCGTCGCCATACGGAACGAGGAGCTGAACCTCTTCGGTGCGGGACGCAAACTTCTCGGCAATGCGTTCCCGCAGCTCAGGCAGCCCCTCACCGGTGACTGCGGAGACCATCGGGCATCGCGGAAAGCGGTTCGCGACCCGGCGTCGACCGAGCTCGTCGAGGCGATCGATCTTGTTGAGAACGAGCTCAATCGGAAGCTCATCGGCGCCGATCTCGCCGAGAACGTCTTCGACGGCACGAATCATCGTGTCGACCTCGTCTTCGGGTGCAGACGCGTCGATCACATGCAGCACCATGTCGGCGACGAGGGTCTCTTCGAGCGTTGCCGCGAAGCCTTCGACGAGCTGAGTTGGCAGTCGGCGGATAAAACCGACAGTATCGGTCACGAGGTACTTGCGCCCCTCGAACTCGTAGCTGCGGGTCGTCGGATCGAGCGTCTCGAACAGCCGGTTTCGCACGGATACATCGGCGCCTGTCAGTGCATTCAGCAGCGTCGACTTACCAACGTTCGTGTAGCCAGCGAGGGCGACAGTGGGCGTCTCTGATCGTCGGCGTTCCTTCCGACGGATCGTGCGCTGCTGCTCAAGCTCCTTGAGGCGTCGCTTCAGGATCGCGACGCGACGCCGTGCGAGACGGCGGTCTGTTTCAAGCTGCGATTCGCCCGGGCCTCGCGTGCCGACACCGCCGCCGAGACGCTCGAGGTGCTGCCACATGCCGCGCATCCGTGGCAGGTTGTATTCGAGCTGCGCGAGCTCAACTTGGAGCTTTCCCTCCGCCGACACCGCGTGCTGGGCGAAGATGTCGAGGATCAGCTGCGTCCGGTCGATCACGCGCGTCTTGAGGGTGTCTTCGAGGTAGCGCTGCTGCGTCGGATCGAGCTCGTCGTCGACGATCAAGCACTCCGCTTCAGCGGCCTCGTACTGCTCCTTGAGCTCTTCGATCTTGCCGCTGCCGACGTACGTGCGACGCGCAGGATGCGAACGGTGCTGCACGATTCGGCCGACGATGTCGAGGCCGGCGGTGCGAGAAAGCTCCTCGACTTCTGCCAGTTCGTGGTCAGGATCCGTACCCTGAGCCAGGACTGCGAGCACTAACCCGCGCTCCGGCTCCGGGGTGTGTGGGATCATCACAGCTCATTATGCCCGGCCAGACCCCCCACCCCGATCTCGGCGCCCGCACGCTGGCGCTTGTGAACATCCCGTCGGAGTCACTGCACGAGCAAGAGGCGTACTCCTACGTCAAGCGCGCGATGCCGTTTGCGCCTGCGTTCGACGACGGCGAGTCGCTCCTCTACCTGCTGCAGAGCGAGCGGCCCCGTCCCCTCGTGATCCTTGCCGGGCACACCGACACGGTGCCGGCGCAGGACAACATTCCCGGCCGTATCGAGGACGGCGTCGTGTTCGGGCTTGGCTCGACGGACATGAAAGGCGGCCTGGCGGTGATGATCGAGATCGCCGACTGGGCGCTCGGCGCCGAGCGGGCCTACGACCTTGGTTTCCTGTTCTTCCCGCGCGAGGAGCTTGGCGCCGACGTCAATCCGCTTCCAGCCGTGTTCGAACGCAATCCGGTGATCGACACCGCCGCGCTCGTCATCTGCCTGGAACCGACCGACAACACGTTGCAGCTCGGCTGCCTCGGCAACCTCAACGCCCGGCTCGTGTTCGAGGGCAAGGCAGCCCATTCTGCGCGACCGTGGCAGGGCGAAAACGCGATTGCCAAAGCGTTTGCCGGCCTGGCCGACATTCTCACGCTCGAACCGAATGACGTCGTGATTGATGGTCTCCTGTTCCGCGAGGTGCTGAGCGTCACGAAGATCCAGGGCGGCACGGCGTCAAACGTGATTCCCGCACGCGTGGAGTGCACGTTGAACTTCCGCTATGCCCCGAACCGCTCGGCCGAAGAGGCTGAGGCACGTCTCCGCGAACTTGCTGGACCCTCCGTCGAGGTGCTCCACAACTCGCCGTCGGCACATGTCGCCCAGGGGTCACAGGTGCTCGACGCATTGCGTCGAGCTGGCGACTTTGAACTGCAGCCGAAGCAGGCGTGGACGAACGTCGCTGACTTCGCCGCCCGCGGGCTTGACGCGGTGAATCTCGGCCCCGGGGCGACGAAGTACGCGCACAAGGCAGACGAGCAGGTCTCTGTTGCAGCACTCGAGGACACGTACCGCTCACTGCAGCGGTTCCTCGCCGGCGAGGCGTAAGCGTGCAGCTCTCCCCCGTTCTCTCCGGGCTTGCCCAGTATCCGTTTGCCCGCCTTGATGCTTGGCGTGCCGAGGCGAGGGCGAAAGGCATCGATGTCATCGACTTCGGTGTGGGCGATCCCCGTGAAGTGACCCCGGCGTTCATCCGCGAGGCGCTCGCTGCTGGCATCACCGAAGTGTCGAGCTATCCGCGTGCCGCCGGGCTACCGGAGTTGCGAGCGGCGATCGGTGAGTGGATTGCCCGCCGCTACGGGATCAGCGTCAATGCCGACCGCGAGATCGTCCCGACACTCGGCTCGAAAGAGGCGATTTTCTCGTTCGCCCAAGTGGTGTTCGGTGAGCGGCGTGTGATTGCCGTTCCCGAACCGGGCTATCCGGTCTACGAACGGGGCGCCTTGTTCGCTGGGGCGACCGTGCAGACGGTGCCGTTGCGTGAGAGCACCGGCTGGCTCCCCGACTTGGATGCGATCGACAACTGGGATGAGCTCGCAGCGTTCTGGATCTCGTATCCCAACAATCCGACGGGTGCAGTGGCACCACTCTCGTTCTACGAAGAGCTCGCAGGGAGAGCTGCTGCCCACGGCTTCATCTTGTGCTCCGACGAGGCGTATTCAGAGCTGTGGTTTGACACGCCACCCGTTTCGGCGCTCCAGGTCGCCGATCGCTCGCATGTCGCCGTGTTCAACACCCTCTCGAAGCGCTCGTCGATGACCGGGTATCGCTCGGGCTTTGTGTGTGCGCCTCCTGAATTGGCCGATGCACTCCGCGCCTTTCGTCCGAGCGTCGGCACCGCGCCGCAGGAGTTTGTGCAACGTGCCTCGGTCGCAGCCTGGCACGACGAGGCCCATGTCGACGAGGTTCGCGCGCTGTACGCGCGCAAGCGGGAGATCCTTCTTCCCGCGCTTGAGGCAGCAGGAATGCGCCTCGCTGGCAGCGAAGCGACGTTCTTCCTTTGGCTTGCGATTGACGGTTCGTCCGAGGCGTACGCGCGGAAGCTGCTGGAATCAGGTCTGCTCGTTGCACCTGGGGCGTTCTTCGGCCCGGCGGGCGAGGGATATGTTCGTATCGCGCTCGTTCCCACGCAGGAGGAATGTGAGCGCGCAGCCAAGATCCTGCGGGAGGCGTCATGACGACCCAAGAGACGATCGCAGCACTCGACCGTGGTGAGCTTCGCGTCGCCGAGCAGGTCGGCGACGAATGGGTCGTCAACCAAGACGTTCAGGCCGCGATCCTCGACTTCTTCCGCACACAGACGATGGAAACGCGCGAGGTTGGCCCCTACGAGTACCACGACAAGATTCCGCTCAAGACCGGCTATGCGGAACTCGGTGTTCGCGTGGTGCCGCCAGCCGTGGCCCGCTACGGCTCGTTCCTTTCACGCGGAGTCGTGTTGATGCCCTCCTACGTAAATATTGGCGCGTGGGTTGGGCCGAACACGATGGTCGACACCTGGGCAACCGTTGGCTCGGGGGCGCAGATCGGCGCGAACGTTCATCTCGCCGGTGGTGTCGGCATCGGAGGCGTGCTTGAACCGCCCGGAGCGCGCCCCGTAATCGTCGAGGATGGCGCGTTCATTGGCTCGCGCTGCATCGTTGTTGAAGGCGTCCGCGTCGGCCGCGAAGCTGTACTCGCACCAAACGTGTCGTTGACCGCTTCGGTACCGATCATCGATGTCACCGGCTCCGAGCCGGTTGAGTACCGCGGCGAGGTACCCCCACGCGCCGTCGTCGTTCCCGGCACCCGACGAAAAGAGTTTCCGGCGGGAGCGTTCGACCTGCATTGCGCGTTGATCATCGGGTACCGCAACGAGTCAACCGACCTCAAGACGTCGCTCAACAGTGCGTTGCGGGAATTCGGCGTCGGCGCGTAGCGCCTGCTAGGTCAGGCGGCGAGGGTGACGCCGCCGAGCTTCTGCGCGCTTCGCTCGGCCGCATGCACGACGATCTGGGTGAGCTTCCCCAAAGGAAGCTCCTTGGATGCGTACGCGTAGATGCCTGAGAGCACGTTGCCACGAACGAGGTAGACCGCCACGCCATCCTGGGTGAGGGTCTTTCCGGCGCGAAGCAGCGTTACATGGAGCGTCATCGCAACTGCTCCCGCGGGTAGTCCTGCAACGTTCAAGCTCGACGTGTGAAACGACACGCGGCTGCTTCCCTGGATCTGTGTGATCGTCGTGGCGCTACAGGCGGTAGCAGCG
Organism: Actinomycetota bacterium; assembly: GCA_009702325.1. Taxonomy (GTDB): domain Bacteria; phylum Actinomycetota; class Thermoleophilia; order Gaiellales; family Gaiellaceae; genus PALSA-600. Next base: position 65,336 of record WLID01000008.1, on the reverse strand, counting down.
CTCTTCACCTCGGTCAGCGCCTGCGCAGCACCCCCTGACGCATATGCCACCACTTCGTTAGAGACCGGATAGTCCTTGCCGTAGCGAAACCGCACTTGGAGCCGTGATGTGCGCAGCGCCTCGCTGGGGAACGTCTGATTGCAGAGGTCGAGGGTTGTCGCCCCGATTACGCTCGCTCCGGCGGGAAACGACTCGCGGACGAAGCCCTTCCCAAGATCGCGCGCACTCAGCACAAGTCCGCTCACGTCCTGCCCCTTCTCGTACTCGAAGGTCTGTGCGCTCGCCTTGAACGTCGCGGCATATGTCCCCCATCGCGCGACCGGCACGGCGTAATTCAGGACGTGCACAACACCGTCACGGAAGAACGTGAACTCGTTGGCTTTTGTCTGGCCCGTGCCGCTTCCGAGGCGATACGTCACGACACCCGCGGTACCCGCGGGCAGGACGACCGTCGTCGCGGTGACATCCGAGGTGCTCTTGCTTGCGCGGAACGACTTGACTGCGTCGTTCAAGACGGCGGTGAGCGAGGTGAGGTTCGTGCGGTAGGCGCCCGCGTCCATGAACGCCGTCTTATCGGACGCGAAGACGGTGACACCCGAGTCGGTCGATGAGACGCTCGCGATTGACGCGAAGCCGGCCTCCTGTGAGAGCTTGTTGAGTGTCGCTTGATCGAACGTTGAGACTGCCGCCCACGACTCGGGCAACGAGATGGCGAAACCTTGGGTGTTGGCATGGAACGTGCGCCAGTTCGCGGCTTGGCTGTAGGCAGCCACACACAGCGCGCTGACGCATGCCACCGCGGTCGCTGCTGCACGACGACGCATCATGCTGCGACCTCGTCACGTTCGGCAGGCCCGACAAGGAAGGCGTGTCCATCCGCGAACCGCACGTTGAGCGGCCCGCCGGGGAACACGATGGTGGCCGCCGTCGCACCGAGCGCGGCCGCAACGGCAACGGCGCTCGATCCAGACGATCCCGTCTCCCCTACTCCGCGTTCCCACACGCGCGCCTCAATATGTGTGGCGTCGGTCCAGCGTGCCACCTGGACGTTGGTGCGGTTCGGGAAGCGCTCGTGTGTCTCAAGGTAGGGACCGACGGTGTCGAGACGTGCAGGATCGTCTTCGACGACGGCATGCGGGTTACCAACGTCGACGCGTCGGAACCGAATCCCTTCGATCTCTTCGGGTGTGCCGACGGTAACGGGGCCCATGTCTTGTTCGACGAGCCCGTCGGGCATCAGTGTCGCTTTCACAGTGCGCGTCCCGACATTCACTGCGACAGAGCGGCTGCCCGTCTTGCTGCTAAGCCACTGCGCGGCGATGCGTGTGCCGTTCCCTGACATTTCGGCAAGGCTGCCATCGGGATTCCAGATGTTGATGTCGACAAAGTCGTCGCCGACCGCGAGCACTTCGAGGATTCCGTCGGCGTCGCCGACGTGCGCTGCCACCGACGCTGCGTCGAGCGGAGCTGCATTCGCAGCTGGTTCAGCCACGAGATAGATATTTCCTTGAGCCTGCCAACGAGACAACTGCATCGGACAACTCCTCGAGGGAACGCGTGAATTCGAGGGTAGCGGCCGCGGGAAGTCGACGAAGCCACTTTCGTTGGTATCGGGCAAGCTGACGGGTCGCGAGCGCGACCGCGTCGATCGCCTCACCTTCGGCAAGGGTGGCGAACTGTTCGAGTCCCAGGATCTTTCGTGCGGTGTCTGAGAGCGGCTCGGCCCATGCACGTTTTGCCTCGTCACCGGCACCTGCAGCAGCCATCTCGTGGGCCCGTTGGGCGATGCGGGCGTCGAGCATCTCGGCCGGACCGTCGAGGGTGATCAGGATTGTGGGTCGGCGCATGTCGTCGGTCCACAATCGGTTTTCACCTTCGGGCGCAAGCGACGATCCAAGCTCGGTAAGTTCGAGCGCGCGCACGACGCGTCGGCGATCGTTGGCGTGAATGCGGGACGCTGCGCGTGGGTCACGTTCGGCGAGCAGTGCGTAGGTCGCGTCGCCACCGTTCTCGTCGTAGTGGCTGTTCCAGCGTGCGCGGAGTTCATCGGATGGGGCCGGAGGGAACGTGAGGGCGGAGAGGGCGGCACGAAAGTAGAGGCCTGTTCCGCCCACAACGATTGGGGTGTTGCCTCGGTCGAGGATCGCGTCGATCGTTGCGTGCGCTGAGCGTTGGTATTCAGCGACTGAGACGTCGTCGGTGAGCGGCACGGTGCCGACGAGGTGCGCCGGATGGTTGGGCGCCGCGGTGATGATCGGCAATCCGGCGTAGATAGCGGCGGAGTCGGCGGAGACGGCCTCTGCGTCAGGAAGGTGCGCGAGAAGTGCCTCAACGAGTGCGCTCTTGCCCGACGCCGTCGGCCCGAAGATGGCGACGACGGGCGGTGCGCCGTGGTTCACGGCCGAGTTGGCTGCTTGAATCCGTGCTGGATGTCGCCGTCGGAGTGGTCGGCGGCGAGTTCCCGGTCTTCGTCGGGATGGGATGCCCGCCATTCGTTGAACCACTGGACGGACTTCGGGATGCCTGCGTCGAGCGGTGTCGATGGCGTCCAACCAAGAAATTCGCGAGCCTTGCGGATGTCGGCGACGTAGTGGGTCACTTCGCCGAGCAACGACGGCTCGTGGCGGATGACGGGGTCGACGCCGAGTTCCTTTGCGATCAGTTCGGCTGCACGCACAAGCGTGTTGCCTTGTCCGTAGGCGAGGTTGAACGTTTCGTTTGTGACGGTCCCTGCCGAGAGGCGTTCGATGCCGGCGACGATTCCGTCGATGCAGTCGTCGACGTACGTGAAGTCGAGCACCTTCTCGTCGCCACCGAAGACGACAATCGGTTCGCCGCGACTCATCTGGTGGGTGAAGAGCGGCAGCACGCGCTTCATACGGTGCAGGTCGTTGTCGAACCGGCCGTAGACGTTTGAGAAGCGGAAGACGAGGTACTGCAGGTCGTAGCATCGGGCGTAGGAATAGACGTACGCCTCCGATGCGATCTTCGACGCGGAGTACGGGCTCTCGGTGTAGGCGAAATCTGCGGTCGCTTCGCCGTATTCCTCGAATCGGTGGACGTCACCGTAGACCTCACGCGTTGATGAGAAGACGAGCGGCAGGTTGAGCTGGCGGCAGTACTCGAGGACGTTGAACGTCATGATCGTGTTCTCGAGGGCTCGGTGCGGCTTGCGCACGAGCTCATGCACCTTTGCGTGAGCAGCGAGATGCACGACAAGGTCGACTTCGGGGTAATCGACGCCGTTGATGCCACCTTGGTAGGCCGCGTAGTGCCCGGAGAGGTCTTGCAACAGCGTGTCGAACGAGTTCGTCCAGGCGTTCGGCCGCTTGTCGACTCCGAATACCCAGTGCCCGTCGGCCTGAAGCCGGTGGGCGAGGTTCGTGCCGATTTGTCCGGACGAACCGGTGATCAGGATGCGCATTGGTCTAGAGCCTGCCAGAACGACCGGTTGTTCCCGTGATCACGCCGTCGTTGTCGGCTGTCACCCGGCGGCCGCGCAGCGTTGTCGATGTCGCCGATTCGATCGAGACGTCGACGAGGGTTCCGCTTGCGGCGGTGCCGGTGAAGTTGACGGTTGTGTTGCGGCGGGTGCGTCCGCGCAGTTGTGTTTCGTCGGTGCGCGAGGGCCCTTCAACGAGCACCTCTTCGATCCGGCCGATGCGCGCTTCGTTCTTTGCTTTCGCGATCGATTGGGTGAGTTCGACAAGTCGTTCCATGCGTTCGATCTTCAGTTCGTGTGGCACTTGGTCGTCCATGACGGCGGCGTCGGTTCCCGAGCGCGGTGAGTAGACGAACGTGAAGGCGCTCTCGAAGCCAACCTCTGCGACGACAGCAAGCGTCTCTTCGAAGTCGGCGTCGGTTTCGCCGGGGAACCCGACGATGATGTCGGTGCCGAGGGCTACGTCGGGGATCCGGTCGCGCAGCTTGTGTGCGAGGGCGATGTAGCGGTCGCGGTCGTATGTGCGGCGCATCGCTTTGAGCACACGGCTTGAACCTGACTGGAGCGGCAGGTGAATCTGCTCGCACACGGCGCTGCATTCAGCCATGGCGGCGATGACCGGTTCGCGGAAGTCTTTCGGGTGAGGGCTCGTGAAACGGATGCGTTCGATGCCGTCGACTTCGTCGCAGGCCCGGAGGAGCTCACCGAATTCCGTGTGGATGTCGGGGAGCAGGTCGCGGCCCCACGAGTTGACGTTTTGCCCGAGGAGTGTGATTTCGCGCACGCCGGTCGCGGCCAGGTTGGTGACTTCGGCGAGGATGTCGCCGGGTCGCCGGCTTTGTTCGCGTCCACGGACGGACGGGACGATGCAGTAGGAGCAGGTCGAGTTGCAGCCCATGGAGACTTGAACCCACGCTTGGTGTGTTCGTTCGCCGTGTTGGGGGAGTTCGGCGGCGAAGGCGCGGTCGTCGAGGCCGAACCGGCCACGCGCGACCCCCACTCCGCCTGCGCCGAGCCAGTCGCCGAGGTGTGCGATTGAGCCTGGCCCGAAAGCGACGTCAACATCGGGATACAGGTTGAAGAGGCGTTCTTGTTGCGCTTCTGCGTAGCAGCCGCCGACGGCGATCACTTTCGATGGGTCGCGCCGTTTGCTGGCTGCGGCTTCACCGAGGTAGGCAGCGAGCTTGGTGTCGGGCTTCTCGCGGATGGTGCACGTGTTGAAGACGACGACGTCGGCCTCTTCCGACGTCGGTGCTTCGCCGAGCCCAAGGTCTTCGAGTAGCCCTTTGATTCGTTCGGAATCGTGGGCGTTCATCTGGCACCCGAAGGTGGTGACGTGGTACCTGCGCACCGGGAAAGGGTATCCGCGAACGGGTGAGGTGAGCGGAGGGCGCTGCCGGTTGGCGTCGCGCTGGCCCCGGTTGGGCCGCTTAGGCGGCCTCGTCGAAGCCGAGCGTGGCTGCGAGGTCTTCTAAGGCAGCGGAGTCGAATCCCTTGGTCGCGAGCCGTCGAAGGTCTCGGAGTGTCGGAGAAGGGCCCACAATGGCGTGAAGACGTTCCGTTTCCGGGGTGAGCGCCTCAATCGCTTGGTCGATGACGGTGGGTGCTGCCCCCGCCTGTTCGAGGTCGTGCCGGATTGCGCGGTCACCGTACCCGCGGGTTGCGAGCGTGGCTGCCCGGTTGTGCGCATAGCGGTTGTCATCGAGCGCCCCGGCGTCGGCGAGTCGTTTGATCGCCTGTTTGCGATCGTCGGGACGGATGCCACGCCGTTCGAGCAGGGCATCGAGCGATGCCCGTGTGCGATCGCGGCGTGCGAGCGCCCGCGTGGCGCGGGTGTCGGCCTCGGTCGCGCGGAGTGCGCGATGCAATTCGAGCGCACGTTCCCGGTCGAGCTCGATTCCAGGCGTGAGTCTGGCTCGGACTGCAGCGAGAGTTGGGACGACACGCCACGGCACTCCATCAAGGTCGATCCGAACACGATCGCCCTTTTCAGGCTCTACCGCCGTGACGCGCCGCCCCATCCCCTGCGCTCCGTGCGTGTGGCCGACGGTCGCCGTTAGGCGACGACGGCAGCCTCTTCGGTTGCGACTTCGACCTCAGGTTCTTCAACTGGCACGACTGGAGTGACGTCCTTTGACTCTGTCAGCGGCAACAGCCGAGCAGAAACGATCTGGCCCTCGGCCGCTTCGGCCTGGATGCCGTGCAGGATCTTCTGGACGATGTCGGGATGCTCGCGCAGGAACGCGGTTGCGTTCTGCCGTCCCTGGCCGAGCCGCTCGTCGCCGTAGCTGAAGTACGAGCCGGCCTTCTGGACGACCTTCTTATCGAGACCGACCTCAAGGACAGTGCCTTCCCAGGAGATGCCGTCGCCGTAGATGATGTCGAACTCGGCCTGCTTGAACGGCGGCGCGACCTTGTTCTTGGCAACCTTGACACGCACCCGGTTGCCGATTGCATCGACGCCTTCCTTGAGGGTTTCGATTCGACGGATATCGAGGCGGACAGAGGCGTAGAACTTCAACGCGCGACCGCCCGGTGTGGTCTCTGGATTGCCGAACATGACGCCGATCTTCTCGCGCAGCTGGTTCGTGAAGATGCAGATCGTGTCGGTGCGGTTGAGTGTCCCTGCCAGCTTCCGGAGTGCCTGCGACATGAGGCGGGCCTGCAGACCGACGTGCGAGTCACCCATCTCACCCTCGATTTCAGCCTTCGGGGTCAACGCAGCAACCGAGTCGACTGCCACGACCGCGAGGGCACCTGAGCGGATCAGCAGCTCGGCAATCTCCAGAGCCTGCTCGCCGTTATCGGGCTGCGAGACGAGGAGCTCATCGATGTTCACGCCGATGTGCTTCGCGTAGGTCGGGTCCATCGCGTGCTCTGCGTCGATGAAGGCGCAGATGCCCCCGCGACGCTGAGCTTCGGCGATCACGTGGTAGACGAGCGTCGTCTTACCGGACGACTCCGGACCGAAGATCTCCACGATGCGTCCGGCCGGCAGTCCACCGATGCCGAGCGCGAGGTCAAGCGAGAGCGAGCCCGTGGAGACGGCACCCACCGAGACCTGGCCCCGGTCGCTCATCTTCATGACGGCGCCCTTGCCGAAATTTCGTTCGATCTGACCGAGGGCCGTATCCAATGCTTGCTGGCGATCCACCTTCATCCTCCTCTTAGCGCGACGTTCTCGAGTCAGTCACCGCTGCGCCCAGGTGGGTCGCAGGTCAATGAGTCTGTCAGGGGCGTCGGACGGACATACGTTCGTATTGTAGGGACGAACGCATGTTCGCTTTCGCATCGGACGTTCCTTCTTCCTCATGCACGCAACCGTAGGTCGATTGCCGTAACAGCGCTGTATCGCGCCCGTTACGCCTCTGCGACAAGACGGCGCAGGAGATGCAAGGCAACGGTGGCCGCGCGTCCCCGCACAACATCACGACTGCCCATGATTCCGAGCGCAACGCTGTCGCTGCCCCGTGGCGTAACCGCGTGAATGAACACGGTGCCAACAGGCTTCTCGTCAGTCCCGCCCCCCGGCCCTGCAATCCCCGTGATCGAGACAGCCACGTCTGCGCCGAGCGCGTCGCACACACCCGTCGCCATCGCTTCTGCGGCCTCCGCTGAGACCGCGCCGTGGGCCTCAAGGATCGCCTCCGACACCCCAAGCTGGGTGTGTTTGACCGCGTTCGCGTAGGCGACGACGGATCCGACGAACGCGTCGCTCGAGCCTGCGATCGCGGTCAATCGGGACGCGACGAGGCCGCCGGTGCACGATTCGGCCGTGGCGAGCGTCCATCCCTGCGTCCGGCACGCCGCGAGAAGACGCTCTTCCACCCCCGCATCGCCGATGCCATAGAGGTGGCCGCGAAGCGGCCCGACGAACGCCTCCTCGAACGCCGACACGAACCCGGCGGCTCGGTCCGAGACCAGGAGATCGACATGGATCTCAAACTCCCTCGCACAGATCGTGACTTCGATTCCCTCGGGCTCTCCCCCAGCCGCAGCGAGCGCTTGGGCCACCGCTGACTCCGAAACACCAAAGAAGCGATACGTCGTGCGTGTGGGCGCCTGCGTCGCTCCGATTGCCCGCTGAAATACCGCTGTTGCGATTGCCTTTGGCCAGAGCGCGTGCACCTCAGCAGGCGGACCGGGAAGCACCACGGCAATGCCATTCGGGGTCGCGAGCACAACCGACGGTGCCGTGCCGGCAAGGCCAACGATCTCGGCGCCCGACGGGATCGTCGCCTGCTTCCGTACACCGTCATGGAAGTCCGCATAGGGTCGGCCAAGCCGCGCGGCGATGGCCCGCGAGATCTCCTCGATCTCGCGCTCAAGCGACTCGTCGACGGTCAGTGGCACCCCCAGAGCCTCGGCCATCAGAGCCATCGTCCGATCGTCGTGCGTCGGCCCGAGTCCGCCGGTGATCACCAGGATCTCGTGCTGCAGCCCTGCGCGGATTGCGTCGAGCAGATCGGCTTCGCCGTCGCCGACGATGTGGATTCCCGAGACATCGACGCCGAGTCGCACAAGTGACGCGGCGAGATAGGGCCCGTTTCGATCGTTGCGGTCGCCGCGAGCGAGTTCCGAACCCGAGGGGACGATGAGCGCCCGTGGGCGCGTCAGCTGAGCTGCCACCCGGACGGCGTGACGGTCAGCACCACCGGGCGACTTCCACTGATCGAAACGATCCGACCCCCCACCCGAATCGTCAGGTTCTCAGGGTCGCTCGCGGTCAGCCAGAAGTGGCTGCCGTCAAACGGCTCGGTGTGCCCGCGCATGATCGTGCCTTGAAAGACGATGGGGCCGGAAGGCCCGTTGCGGTGAATCGCAAGGTACGACGAGCCGCGCACCGCAGTGATCAGCAGGTAGTGGGGCGTCGCGATGCGAGCAGCGCCGGTTGCGGCCGTCGTCTTAACGAGAGAGGTCGGGTGCGATGACGACGTCCAGGCGCCGATCACGACGATCGTGATCGCTGCGACGACCGCGAGTGCGGCGAGGACGCCCACAGTTTCGAACCGACGGTTGCGCCGTTCGGCCGCGCGAGAGCCGGGTCGCCGTGCTGCGCGCCGCTCGGCCGCCTCGTCTTCAGCGACAAATCGGGAGGCGTACTCGTCGACGTAGAGCTGCCCTTCGAGCCCGAGGTACTCGGCGTAGGTGCGAAGGAACCCTTTGACGTAGGTGGGTGAAGGGAGCAGCTCGAATCGCTCATCCTCGAGGGCCCGCAGATACTTCGCGCGAACCTTTGTGGCGACTTCGGCTTGCACAAGTTCGACGCCACGGCGATGGCGCGCCTCGCGAAGGCTCGTACCGATCTCGAACACAGGATCGAGAAGGGTACCCGCTCAGGAGCTTGCGGAGAGGAGCGCGTAGGCTCCGAGGGCGATCCCGCCGGTTACAGCGGCGTAGACGCCTGCCCAGGCGAGCAGCGACGCCGTGCGGGCCGCGCGAAGGCTTTCTTCCCGCACGCTCCACGCCAATCGGAACCGCGCACGGCGCACGAACGCGATTGCTGCGAGCGCACCGATCGCTGCTACCCCAACACCGATCTCCGTGCCCTGCAGGAGCGTGATGCCACCGATCTCCTGGGCGTACAGCACCGCGAAGGGAATCGCGAGCACGGCGATCGCACCGAGGATCGTGGCATAGCGAACAGTCTTACTGTTTGACATATGGACGACCGTCGGCGGCGGGTGCAACTGACCGACCGATGACGCCAGCAACGGCGATCAGCGTCAGCACGTACGGGAGAATGAGAAAGAGCGATGACGACGAGAGCACTGACAGGCTTGAGTCGGAGTACGCCGGCGGAATCTGTTGTGCGAGAGCGCTCGAGAACCCGAAGAGCAGCGCGGCCGCGAAGGCGCCGAACGGCCGCCACTTGCCGAAGATCAGGGCTGCGAGTGCGATGAAGCCACGTCCTTCAGTCATGTTTTGGTTGAACGAGTGCACGAAGCCGATCGAGAGGTACGCCCCGCCCATCGCAGCGAGCATGCCTGACACGATGACAGCGGCGTACCGCGTTTTGTAGACGTCGATGCCGACCGTGTCGGCGGCGCGCGGATGCTCACCGACGGCGCGGATCCGCAAGCCAATCGCGGTGCGGAAAAGCACGACGTACGAAACGATGAGCGCGACGATCGACAGCCAGATCATCAGGTTGAGGCCGCCGATCACCTGGCCGAAGAAGCTGTCTCGTCCGAGGCCTGGAATGTTCACGTTCGGGATCGACTCACCGGTGAACCAGCTTCCCGACGTGAGATCAGGGGTGCCATCGTTGCCGTAGATCTGAATGAAGAAGTAGCCCGTGACCCCGAGCGCAAGGAAGTTGATGGCCGTACCACCGACGATCTGGTCGGCCCTGAAGTGGATGGCCCAGATTGCGTGGATGAGCGCGAAGAGGCCTCCCATCCCCATGCCGATGAGGAGGCCGAGCATCCAGTTCCCCGTCACGTCGGCGCCCCAGACGGCGAAGAACGCCCCAACGAGCATCATTCCTTCGAGGGCGATGTTTACGACTCCGCTGCGTTCCGAGAACATGCCTCCCAGCGCGGCAAAGGTGAGCGGTGTTGCGTATGAGAGAGTCGCGGCTAGCAGACCGCCCCAGGTGAACACCATGCGAAGATGGGTTTCGCCCGACTGAATGGCGAGCAGCCCGAGGACGATTCCCAGAACACCAGCCACGACGGCTCCGTACCCGAGTCGTAGGTGCCCGCGCGTGACCACGGAGATGCCAGCTGCGACCGCGACGATGCCGAGGATGACGGGAATGACCGGTGTTCGGACGAGAGCCGGTGGCAGCGCAAGCCAGAACGCAAGCAGACCGATGAGGATGCCGGCGATGCCCGTCACCTTCACGGACGGCTGCAGGATGCGCGCGGCGACGTTCACGCAGGTGCCTTTCGTGAAGGTGCGAGCGAGCGTCGCAGCTTGTACCAGAGTCCAAGCACCACCAGATCGGCGCCGACAAACAGCACCACGAGTCCCTGGATGATCAGGGTCAGGTTCGAGGCGAGCGCGGGGTCAAACACCGACGGATCGAGCTGCCGTGTTGAGGTTCCGATCGTCAACGCGCCGAAGAGAATGGAGGCGAAGAACACACCAATCGCGGTGTTCCGTCCGAGCAATGCAACGGCGATGCCAAGGAAGCCGATGCTGGACGCGTGAATGTCGGGTGTCGCGAGATGGAACTGCCAGCCAAGGATGTCGACAGCGCCCGCGAGACCGGCGAACATGCCCGAGACGGCCATCGCCATGAAGTAGCTGCGCCGCACATTGATGCCGCCGTACCGCGCGGCCTCCGGGTTGTAGCCAACCGCCCGCACCTCGAACCCGAGGGTCGTGCGGTTCAGGATGAGCCAGTACACGACGAGCATCGCGATCGCGATGAAGAAGCCGATATCGAGCCCCTGCAACAGAGGATTGCCCCAGAAGACGTAGAGGTGCGTGTTCGAGACGATGTCTGATGAGATCGGGTTGAACTGAACCGGCCCCTGGAACGGGCCGTTGAGGCCGAAGAAGTAGTCGGCAACCCAGATGGCGATCCAGTTGAGCATGATCGTCGAGATCACCTCGTGAGCGCCGGTCGTCGCTTTCAGGAACCCGGCAATTCCCGCCCAAAGCGCGCCTGCAAGGCCGGCGAGCAGCACGGCAAGCACGATGTGCATTGGCCCAGCCATCCCAGCCCACGACGACCCGACGAGAACGGCGACGGTCTGCCCGGCGAGGTACTGGCCTTGACCACCGATGTTGAACATCCCGCAGCGAAACGCAAAGGCGAGCGCAAGCCCCGTGAGCATGAGGGGTGTTGCAACAAGCAGTGTCTGTTGGAGGTTTTCTGCGCCTGCGGACCGGTCGCCGTAGCCGGGAATGAGCCACGCAAGCCCGGTGCCATCGAAGATCGCGCGATACGTCGAGAGCGGGTTGTGACCGGTAGCGAGAACGACGATTCCCGCCATGAAGAAGGCGATGATCGTCGTCACCACGGCGCTGATGGCGCCCGCCGAGTTGAACCGTTCCGTGAGCTTTCCTGCGAACGTCGTGGGCGCGACGTTCATGTCGGAACCGGATTCGAGCTTGGGCGTCTGCTCGCTCACGCAACCGCCTCGTGTGATGACGCGCCGGCCATTGCAAGCCCGAGTTCCTCGGGTGTGGCCGCAGGCGTGTATTCGCCGACAATCTGGCCCTCAAACATCACGAGAATGCGATCGGAGAGCGAGAGGATCTCTTCGAGCTCGAGCGACACGAGCAGGATCGCTCGACCCTCGTCCCGCTCGCTCATCAGGCGACGATGAACAAACTCGATTGCGCCCACGTCGAGGCCGCGTGTCGGCTGCGCTGCAATCAGCACCTTCGGGTCGCGCGAGATTTCGCGCGCGAGAATCACCTTCTGCTGGTTGCCACCTGAGAGCGCTCCCGCGGCCGTCGACGGCCCGCCGCCACGAATGTCGAACTCGGTGATCAACCTGCGGGCCGAAGCGACGAGACGCCCGGGATAGAGCCATCCGCGAGTCGATTGGGGCTCGTGACGGTAATCGTGCAACGCCAGGTTCTCGGCGATCGAGAAGTCCAGTACGAGCCCACGGTGCTGGCGATCCTCAGGGATATGGCCGACGCCGGCAACGTCGGTCATCACCTTGGGTGTGGGGTTGTCGTAGGCCTCGCCGTCGATCACGATGCTTCCCGACTCAGGTGACCTCAGACCTGTGAGCGCATCGATCAGCTGTGTCTGGCCGTTGTTGTCGACGCCAGCGATCCCGACGATCTCCCCCGCTCGCACCTCGAACGAAACGCCCTTCACCTTCTCGATGCCTCGGTCGTCCCGAACGTAGAGATCGTCAACCTGCACGAGGGGCGCTCCAGGGCTGTGGGGTGTCTTTTCGACCTGCAGCAGCACTGCGCGGCCAACCATCGCCTGCGCGAGACTCTCCTCCGTCGCACCTGCAACGGGAATCGTTTCGACCAGCTTGCCGCGTCGCAGCACGCTCACACGGTCGGCGATCTCAAGCACTTCGTGGAGCTTGTGACTGATGAAGATGATCGACATGCCATCGGCTTTGAGCTCGCTGAGAATCCGGAAGAGGTCGAGCGCCTCTTGCGGTGTCAAAACGGCGGTCGGTTCATCCAAGATCAGAACGTCGGCGCGACGGTAGAGCGCCTTGAGAATCTCGACGCGCTGCTGTTGACCGACGGTGAGTCGTTCGACGCGCGTGTCGGGATCGATGTCGAAGCGGAACTTGGCGGCGAGTTCGCGAACGCGCGCGTTTGCCGCCGCATGGTCGAGGAAGATGCCGCCCTTGCGCGGCTCGTCGGCAAGGACGATGTTCTCCGCGACCGTCATCACGGGGATCAGCATGAAGTGCTGATGCACCATCCCGATGCCACGAGTGATCGCGTCTTTCGGAGAGCTGAACTTGACCGGGGCGCCGTTCAGCAGGATCTCGCCCTCGTCAGCCCCATACAGCCCGTACAGCACGTTCATCAACGTCGACTTACCGGCGCCGTTCTCGCCCAGTAGTGCGTGAACCTCACCCTTTGCGAGGTCGAAGTCGATCGAGTCGTTCGCGACAATGCTCGGGAATCGCTTTGTGATCCCCCGCAGTTCAAGCACAGGTGTCGAGTCCGTCACGGGCGCGATCCTACTTGGTATTCGGTGCGGCGGAGAAGCTCGTGGGGGTGGGCCTGCGCCCACCCCCACAGCATCGAACCGTCGTTAGCAGCCCTTGTTGGCGCAGGTGGTCGGCACCATGACCTTGCCCTGGTGCACCTGCCAGGCAACTGCCTTGGTCTTAGCAACCTCGGCCGCCGGAACACCGGCGTTGATCTTGCCGAGGCCGACGCCGCCGTTCTTGGCGTTGAACAGGAGGTTCGAGCCACCGGCGAAGACGTTGCGCTTGACCTGGTTGAGAATCGACGTGTACACGGCGACGTCAACCTTCTTCTGGGCGCTCGTGAGCACCCGGTTATTCACGTAGTACTGGTCGGCGTCAACGCCGATGCCCCACGCGCCCTTCTCCTTCGCCGCGTCAAGCGCGCCGAGGCCACAGCCACCGGCGACCTGGAACACGACAGCAGAGCCCTGCGCGAGCTGGCTCAGTGCGACATTCTTGCACTTGTCCTGAGCGACGAAGTCCTGCGAGTACCCATTGAGCGTCTTGACGCCCGGGAACGCAGCCTTCGCGCCAGCCTGGAAGCCAGCGATGTAGCGGACAACCGGCGGAACCGGGATGCCACCGACCGAGCTGACTGCCGTCTTGCCAAGGCGCTTGGCCTCGAGGCCGGCGAGGTAGCCGACTTCGTACCCAACCTCGTTCTCCGCGAAGATGAGGCCCTCGAAGTTCTTCGAGATGCCACCCTGGAAGTCGGTTTCAGCGTTCATGTCAACGCCGGCGAACTTCGTGTTCGGGAACGCCTTCGCGACCTGCTGGATCGCCTGCTCCTGGAGGAAGCCGACGCCGATGATCAGGTTGTAGCCGTCCTTCGCGAGCGACGAGAGGTTCGGAACGTAGTCGTTCGCGCCCGTCGAGGTCAGAACCTTGACCTGGACGCCGAGCTGCGCAGCAGCCCGCTGGAGACCGACGTACGCGAGATGGTTGAAGCCGCGGTCATTGAGACCACCGATGTCGGTGACGAGGCCGACCTTGTAGTTCACGGCGGCAGGCTTCGAGCTCTTTGCCTGCGACGCGGCGACGGCCGTGAGCGCGACAATTGAGAGAGCCGCACACGCGAGCGCCATAAGACGCGTCCTTCTCACATTCCCTCCTTGTTGGAATCAAACATTGGTGCTTGGCGCGCATCCTACGGCCCGGGGCGGCGTATGCGCCAGGGTGGATCGTGGATCAGTTACCAAACCGTCACATGTCGGTTCGGGGCGCTGAGCGGGAGGGCGACCTACAGGTCGGAAACTTCGTCGGCTTCGACGCGCACGCGGCGTTCTAGATCGGCTTCACCGATGAGAACAGTCCGTGGCTTCGAGCCTTCGTACGCTGAGATGATCCCGCGACGTTCAAGCATGTCGATCAGCCGTCCGGCCCGCGTGTAACCAACACGCAGTCGCCGCTGGAGCAGTGACACCGAAGCTGTCTGCGCGGCGATCACGACCTCGATGGCGCGGTCGAGCAACGCGTCTTCGTCGGGGTCGTACTCTCCGTCGTCGCCGTCATGCTCTTCGACAAACACCTGCGGCGCCTCGAGGAACGTCGCGTCGACTTTCTGCTCACGTTGCACGCGCGTCTGCTCGACAATGAGTGCCACTTCGTCTTCCGAGACAAATGCGCCCTGCACGCGCTGAAGCCGTGATGTGCCAAGAGGCTTGAACAACATGTCGCCTTGCCCGAGCAGGCTCTCGGCCCCGTTCTGGTCGAGAATCACGCGCGAGTCGGTCTGCGACGACACTGCGAACGCGATGCGCGATGGGACGTTCGCCTTGATCATGCCGGTGATGACGTCGACCGACGGCCGCTGCGTTGCGAGCACGAGGTGGATACCGACGGCTCGCGACTTCTGCGCGAGCCGGATGATCGCGTCTTCCACGTCTTGCGGGCTCACCATCATCAGGTCGGCGAGCTCGTCGATCACCACGAGCAGATACGGAAGTTCAGGTTCGCCACGCTTACGGAAGGAGCGGTTCGCCTCGGGCAGGTTGCGTGCGCGAACGACCGACAGTCGCTCGTAGCGCCTCTCCATTTCGGTGACGACGTTCAGAAGGACGGCGCTTGCCTCCTTGGGGCTCGACACGACCGGCGTCAAGAGGTGCGGGATTGACTCGTAGTAGTTCAGCTCGATGCGCTTTGGGTCGATCAGGATCAGCTTCGCCTCATCCGGTGATGCGCGGAGCAGGATCGACGTCAGGATCGCGTTGATGCAGCCCGACTTACCCGAGCCGGTGGTTCCCGCGATCAGCAGGTGCGGCATCCGCGCCAGATCTGTCCACACCGAGGCGCCAGAGATGTCCTTGCCGAGCCACACAGAGAGCGGGCTCGCCGTTGCAGGCAGATCGTCGTAGATATCGCCGAGCGTGACGAGCTTCGGCGAGAGGTTCGGCACCTCGACGCCAACCGCCTGCTTGCCTGGGATTGGAGCGAGGATGCGGATCTCGGTCGTGGCGAGTGCGTACGAGAGGTCGTCTTTGAGGTTGGCGACCTTGCCGACCTTGGTGCCCTCGGCAAGCTGCAGCTCGTATCGCGTGACACGCGGACCCGAGACCTGACCGACGATCGTCGCATCGACGCCAAAACTGGCGAGGCAACGCACAAGTGCGTCAGCGGTGCGCTTGTCGGCTTCGGGGCTCGGGCCTCCCCCCGCCTTAGAGCGGCGGAGAAGCTTGCGGTCAGGAAGCTGATAATCGGAGTCGGGGGATGTGCTCTCGGTGGTGAAGAGCGCCTGCTGCGTGTCGTCGCCGACAAGATTTTCGACCGTTGCTTCGTCGTTGAACGGCGGCGCAAGGCGGGCAGGCATCGTTTCCTCTGCGACACCTGCCACGACTTCGGAAACGATGTCCGGGAAGTCATGCTCACCATCGACGATCGGCGCAGCTTCCTTGCGGCGACGGCGCTTCGGTGTCTCTTCCGATGGGTCGAGATCGTCAAAGGGGTCGGAAACGTCAAGCTCGTGTAGCTCGCGTCGGACGCGCACGGAGGCTGAACGCACTGCGTGACCGGATCGGCGAACGATCGCACCGAGCGATGCGCCCGAGAGCAGCAAGAGTCCCGCCAGCGCGATCACGATTCCGAGAATCATCGAACCTGTTGAACCAATTCCGAGCGCAACGATCGCTTCGAGAAGTCGTCCTACGCCGCCGCCATGCGACGAGCCGAAGGCGAGCAGCAATCCCGGAAGCGCAAGGCTGAGACCGAGCCGAAACGGCCGCACCTCAACGAGTTCACTCTTTGCGACCACCAGAACGCCCACAGGGCAGAACACGAGTGGCGCAAGGTACGCGGCCCAGCCGATCGCGCCGGTCGCGGCTGACGCCGCCGGACCGCCGCTGAGCCCGAACCAGAGGACGCTTGCGAGGAACACGCCGATGGCAACAAGCCCGAGGCCAACGAGTTCTGGATGGTGGTGCGCCTTGATCGGCTGCACTGGCGGCCGAGCCCGGCGCGCACGGGTCTTCGGCGCCGGTGAACGGCGCGGAGCGGTCTTACGGGTCGGCTTTCTCGCCGGCTTGCTGCGAACTGCCACGCATGCCACTTCTCGCTCCGACGGGCCCCTCCTTCCCGCTCGTTGGCGGGCGAGGCTAACCGAGAGTCGAAATGCGCTCGATCAACAGTTCGGCAAACGCCTCCGCATCGATCCCAACCGCGACCCTGTTGTTTGGTGGAAGACCGTCCTCGCGATCGCGATAGTCGACGTTCGTGCGTCCCCGCCCTTGCTCCCACCCGCAGTCGATGTCGATCCGTGCGGGACGGACATCGAGCAGATCGGGGCGAATCACCTCAAGTACGGCCACCGGATCGTGCATGGGTGAGCCACCAAGTTCCGGCCATCGCAGCTCATGGAAGCGAAGGTAGAAGTCGAGCAGCTCGCCGACAACCTTCCCCACCCGCCCTGCCACGCGGAGGCGCTCGGCATGCGCGTGTGTCACGAGCGCCTGGTGGGTGACGTCGAGGCCAATCATCGTCGTCTCGATTCCGCTTTCGAAGACCCGCCTTGCCGCCTCAGGATCGGCCCAGATGTTGAACTCGGCTGCGGGGGTGCGATTTCCTTCCCCAATCGCCCCGCCCATCAACACGATCCGCTCGGGTCGCGCGTCGGGGTACATCGCAAGCAGCAACGCGATGTTCGTCAGCGGCCCCGTTGGCACAAGCGTCACTTTTCCGTCGTACCCGCGAATCGTGTCGGCGAGGTACTGCACCGCATGACGCTCGATTGGCGCCCCAACGGGCGGAGGGAGATCGGGGCCGTCCATGCCTGTGACGCCGTGGACGTACTCCGCGATCACGCGCGGGCGCACGAGCGGCCCCGCGGCGCCCGCTGCGACAGGGACATCGGTTCGATCGAGAAACTCGAGCAGGCGGAGGGCATTTGCGGTCGTCCGCGCGATCGTGTGGTTGCCGGACACTGTCGTGACGCCGAGGAGCTCCACCTCAGGCGACGCGAGAGCGAGCAGGAGCGCGATGGCGTCGTCGTGACCGGGATCGCAGTCGAGAATGATGCGGGTTGGCGTCATGCAGAAAGTATGGCTTCGACCTCTGATGCTGTCGGTAGCGACGGCTGAGCACCGAGACGCGTGGCCGCAAGCGCCCCAGCGGCGCACGCACGCTCAAGCGCAACCTGATGCGCCCGGCCTTCGAGAAGCGAGACGACAAGACAGGCAGTGAAGGCGTCTCCTGCGGCCGTGCCGTCGACAGCTTCGACGCGAGGTGGTACGGCCCGGGCGACCTCCACCCCGTTCTCGAACAAGGCGGCGCCTGCGCTGCCGTAGGTCACCGCGACGAGTCGTCCTGCCGACACAACCTCGTGCTCAAGCTGATTGACGACGAGCAGGTCGGGGACGATGTCGATCCGGCGGGCGGGTGCTGCGTTCAGCGCGAAGAAGTCAGCACCACGTGCTGCTTCACGCACAACCTCGTCCGAGACTTCGAGCTGGCAGAGAACCGCCCCACCCGGTGAAGACGGACGCACCGTTGCGTTTGCCCCTGGGGCGACGGCGATCTCCGTCTCGCCCCCAGCATCGACGTAGATCATCGCTACGCCGGTGACGCCGGAGCGTTGGAGTTCGAGCGTCACGCCAGCGTCGCGAAGCCCGACCAGCGCCTCGTCGGCGAACGCGTCGTCCCCCACGGCGCCAACCATCGTCACAGCCGCGCCCAGCCGTGCTGCGGCCACGGCTTGATTTGCCCCCTTGCCACCGGGAAAGCGTGAGAGCTCGCCCCCGCTCACAGTTTCGCCTGGACGCGGTAGGCGCTCGAGGCGCAGGACGAGATCCAGGTTGATTGAGCCGACGACCGTAAGCTCGACTGCCACGGCGATCCTCAGGCAGCGAGGGCGCGGAGCTCTTCGAGCGCGCTACCGATCAGGTTCTCACGCAGATCGAACAGCCCCGCCCAGAGCGAGCCGCGATTTGGGCTTGCCTCCCAACGCACCGACGCTGAGAGGCCCTCCAGCGCCCGCACAAGAACCGCCAGCTCCAGGTAGGCGCTCGCAACACGATGAGGCGAAGCATGAACACCTGCACGCTGCAGAACAGGCGCCCAGTCGACGAGTTCGGCCGGGCCGGGTTCGCCGAACCATGAGCGACCTTCGGCCTCGTCGGGTTCGAGCTCGAGAAGGTAGTTCCCGAGCGGCGTCTCCAGGCCGGTCAATGCGGTCTCGATCCGATCAGCCGCGTGCCGGAGAGCTGCTTCGCGCCGTCCGGGTGTCGAGGGATCGGCGTCGCCCTTCGCCCATTTCTCAAGCAGGCGGCAGAAGGCGAGCGCAGATGTCTCAACAGCGATCAGTTGCGAGATCAGTCGGCGGGCGGTCGCATCGTTTGAGGCATGTGAGCTGATCGCCTCTGCCCATTCAGGGTGAATATCGACCGAGCTCAAACTTCGACCACCACGGGCAGGATCATCGGCCTGCGCCGGGTGCGGTCGTACACGAGCTGGCCAATTCCGTCGTGCAGATGCTCCTGGAGCAGTTTGATTTCGCGTACGTCGTCTTCGAGCAGTCCACGAACGATCTCGTGTGCCTCTTCGCGCATGTCGGAGAGCAACTCTTCCGACTCTGCAAACCCGCGCGAGATGAGCTCAGGCGGCGAGACAGTTCCGTTGGAGAGCGTCGCGACGATGATCAGCACGCCGTCTTCGGAGAGGTGGCGCCGATCGCGGAGTGCGACATCCGAAATGTCGCCAACTCCGAGCCCATCGACGAACGTGACACCCGATTCGACACGTTCGCCAAGGTGGACGCCGTTTTTCGAGAGCTCAACGACGTCGCCGTTTTCTGCGATCACAATGGCGTTTGCCGGCACGCCCGCTTCCCGTGCAATCCGCGCATGTGCCGCCTGCATTCGGTATTCACCGTGGATCGGCATGACCGCCTTCGGGCGAACCAGGCCGATGAGCGTGCGCATCTCTTCGGAGCACGCGTGGCCCGAGACGTGCACAGGCGCGTTCTCCTCGTGCAGCACTTCGGCGCCGCTGCGGGTGAGCCGGTTTATCGAATCGTGAACGCGGAGCTCGTTTCCAGGGACCGGGCGCGCCGAGATGATCACGGTGTCGCCGCGCTCAACCACGATCGACGGGTGATCGTTGTACGCGATGCGGGTCAGTGCAGAAAGCGGCTCGCCCTGCGATCCGGTGCACAGGATCAGCTGCTCGTCGGGTGGCAGCTCGTCGAGGTCGGCGGGCTTCACAAATACGTCATCGGGGGCGGTGATGTAGCCGAGGCTGCGCGCGATGTTCAGGTTCTTGCGCATCGAGCGGCCGACGACTGCAACGCGCCTGCCTTCATCGACGGCAACGTCGATTGCCTGCTGCATACGGTGGATGTTCGACGCGAACGATGAGATCAGTACGCGGCCCGTCCGCTGCGGAATCAGCTGCCGGAAAGCTTCACCGACAACGCGCTCGGAGCGAGTATAGCCGGGGCGTTCGGCGTTCGTCGAGTCGCCAAGCAGCAGATCGACGCCGCGGTTCCCGAGATCGGCAAGTCGACCAACATCGGTCTTCAAGCCGTCGACGGGCGTGAAATCAAGCTTCCAGTCGCCTGTGTGGAAGATGCGCCCTGCCTTCGTGCTGATGGCAACCCCAACCGCGTCAGGCACCGAGTGCGACATGCGGATGAACTCCAGTGAGAATGGCCCCAGCTCGACTGCGCCAGCTTCGGGGATAGCCTCCCGCAGCTCCGCGGCGCGTAGCAGACCGTGTTCGTCAAGCTTCGACTGTACGAGCGCCAGTGTCAGACGGGTGGCCCACACCTCTTGCACGCGAATTTCGCGCAGCAGATACGGCAGGCCACCGACGTGGTCTTCGTGGGCGTGCGTCAGGATGACGGCCCGCACTTCCTTGCCCTCGAGGTATCCGAAGTCGGGAAGGATCAGGTCGACGCCGAGGTGTTCGTCGCGTGGAAATGCGATACCTGCGTCGACGACGATGATCTCTCCGCCCGTCTCGAAGACGGTCATGTTCTTGCCGACCTCGCCGAGGCCGCCAAGCGGAATGATGCGGACGACGTCGTCAGTCATCTGTCAAGCATACGGCCGATGGCCGACCCGCTCAGGCGGAGCCGAGCAAATTGAGCCGCTCGAGGCATCCGCGCACCGCTGAAAGCTCCTCAGCCGTCGGGGGTACGAGCGGAAGCCGGAATCCGCCGGTGCGGTGTCCGAGCAGCTCCACGGCGGCCTTGATCGCGATGGGATTCGTGCTGATCTTGAGCAGGTCATACGCCGGTGCGAGCTCACGATCGATTGCACGAGCGGCTTCAAGATCTCCGTCACGCATCGCAGCGACCTGGGAAGCGACCTGGGGCCCAACAACGTGCGTGTGAACGCAGATGCCGCCCTTGCCTCCGATCTCGAGGAACGGCTGCACGAGGTTGTCGTCACCGGCGTACAGGTCGAGACCGAGCGACACAATGTGCTTCGCCTGCTCGATATCGTCATTCGCCTGCTTGACGGCCGTGAGGTTCGGAATCTTTGCGAGTTCCGTCATCGTGGCCGATTCGACATTGACGACGACCCGGCCAGGGATGTTGTAGGCAATGACGGGCCGATCGGTGCACGCTGCCACGGCAGCGAAGTGCGCGACGATGCCCCGCTGCGGCGGCTTGTTGTAGTACGGCGTCACAACGAGGAACGCATCAGCCCCTGCCTCGTGCGCCATCTCGGTGATCTGAATCGAATCGGCGGTGGCATTCGTGCCGGTGCCCGCAACGATCGAGGCCCGATCACCAACGGCAGCTTTGGCGACACGCACGAGCTCGACACGCTCCGGATCGAGCAGGGTTGGGCATTCGCCCGTCGTGCCCGCAACGACGAGTCCGTCGGAGCCGTTGTCGACGAGCCACACGCAGAGGTCGGCAAACGCGTCATAGTCGATCGCGCCATCCGCCTTGAACGGCGTGATGATCGCAGTAAGGACTGAACCGAGCATCGGGCTATTCTACGCGCCGCTCAAGGCGACTCACACGTTGCCCTGCAGGCGAGATATTCCAGTGCTCTGGTGCCGCCGCGAAGAAGAGTTTTGCGTGCGGGCGGCCCGGATCTGCGAGCAGCGTTATCGGGGCAAGCCGCGGCAGCAATGCGAGTAAAGGTGCGACGTTCCGCTCCTCATAGAGGACATCCGCGGCGATCGCGAGATCAAAATTGCCGGTGAATGTCCGCCAATCTGCTTGGCGCGCATCAACGACGAGGTCGTTGCGACGCGCGTTTTCGTGCAGCAGCTCGATCGCCTCGGGCGCCCAGTCAGTGGCAACAACCTCCGCGCCACGGGAGGCGGCCACGAGGGACGGAATGCCGAGCCCGCAGCCGACCTCGATCACGCTGACGCCGGCGAGGTCGAGTGGCAGCGCCTCAACGAGCTCCAGAGCCGAGGGCCATAGCTGTGCCCAATACGGCAGAAACTCGTTGTTCTCGAACGCCACCTCGTCGAGGAGCTCGTCTGGATCGGCAGGGCGGAGAATCGTGAAGGTCGCAGCTCCCACCTCCACGCGGTGTTCAACGAGGTCGCTCAGAGGATCTTGTCGAGGCCGACCGTAACGCCAGGAGGAAGCGATGTGATCTTCTCGAGCGCGAGCAGAACTCCCGGCACATACGCCTCACGTGATGTTGCGTCATGCCGGATCGTCAGCACCTCCCCACGTCCACCGAGGAGCACCTCTTGATGCGCGATCAGCCCTGGTAGCCGAACGGAGTGGATCGACACATCGCCATTCATCTTTCCGGCTGTGGCAATCGCTGTCCCTGACGGTGCGTCGAGTTTGGTCTCGTGATGGAGCTCGACGATCGCCGCCCGCTCCATGTACTTCGATGCCTCCTCGGCAAAACGCATGCCGAGCACAGCGCCGATCGCAAAGTTCGGCGCGAAGAACACGGGCAGTCCCGCCTTCTTGGCGGGCTCGTCGACCGCGGTGATATCCCACCCACTTGTGCCAACGACACACGGAACCCCAGCGTCAAGCGCCCGGAGAATGTCGGGTACAGCTACGTCGGGCGCAGTGAAGTCGACCATCACGTCGGCCTCTGACTCGGTGGTCACGAGCGTGTGACCGGCGGCCTCAAGCGCAGGACAGAGCACGCTCCCGACCTTGCCGTCGAAGCCGTTCACGAGGATCTTCATGCCGCTGCCTTCCGGTCGGGTGCGATGCGCGCGAGCGCGTCCTCAAACTTGTCCTCGCGTGGCCCGATCCCTGCCACCGAAACGTTGCCGGGAGCGAGGAGCAGCGCGGCCAGATCCGCCACGGCGTCGGCTTCGACAGCTTCGATCTCGGCTTCGAGGCGTTCCACCGACAGGATCTCAGCGTCGTCCATGATTGCTCGTCCAAGCCGGCTCATCCGTGCACTCGTCGATTCCATCGTGAGCAGAATCCGACCCTTCAGCGAATCCTTGGCGCGCCGAATTTCACGGTCGGTCACACGCCCAGCGGCAATCTCCGCAATCTGCTCCGCCGCGATCTCCAGGCACACGCCAAGGTTGTCCTCACGCGTGCCGACGTACACGCCTACGTGCCCGGCATCGCTGTACTCGGAGCGGTAGCTGTAGACCGAATAGGCCATTCCCCGCTTCTCACGGATCTCCTGAAAGAGCCGCGACGATGCCGAACCACCAAGGATCGCGTCGAGGACAGATGCGGCAAAGCGGCGCCGGTCGCCGCGCGCGAGCCCTGGGGCGCCAAGACACACGTGGTACTGCTCTGTGTCCTTCGTCAAGAAACACGTCTGAGGCGGCGGCGTCTTCACAAGGGCCGGACGCACGTGCGGCGCTCCCGGCAAACTAGGAGCCTCACGCTTTGCAACAGAGCGCTCAACCAGCTCGACGAGCTGCGCGTGGTCGACGTTGCCTGCCGCCGCGACAACGACATTCGCCGGCGTGTACATCTGGCGGTGGTAGGCAAGGAGCGAACGCCGCGAGACTGACCGGATCACATCTGCAGTCCCGATCACGGGACGCCCGAGCGGGTGATTGCCAAAGACCGCTTCCGAGATCAGGTCGTGCACGAGATCCTGCGGGTCGTCCTCGACCATCGCGATCTCCTCAAGCACGACCTCTCGTTCCGAGTCGATATCCGCGAGGAGTGGCGAGAACACCATCTCGGTCGTCACATCGATTGTCTTCGCAAGGTGCACGTCGGGCACACGTGCGTACACCGTTGTCTGCTCGCGAGACGTTGACGCGTTGAGCTCACCGCCCATCTCATCGAAGATCTCCGCGATATCGAGTGCCGTGTAGCTCGGCGTGCCCTTGAACAGCAAGTGCTCGATGAAGTGCGACACGCCGGCCCGCGCAGGCTTTTCGTCGCGAGACCCGACACCAATGCCGATCCCAAGCGCGATCGAGCGCACGTGATCCAACTTCTCAGAAACGATCCGCTCGCCAGAATCGAGCTCGGTCAGCGTCCACGACTGCATCACAAGATCCTAGGCGGTAACGCACGTGTCGCGTGAACAAGAGAGGCCACGGTCTCCCGTGGCCTCTCTTCACACCATCATCTTCTTTGGCTACCGCTAGTCGCGGCGGCCGCCGCCGCGTCCTCCGCGACGATCGCCACCACCGCTGCGGGGGCGCTCCTCACGAGGCTCACGCGGCGGGGCATCCTTTGCCCGCTCAACGAGCTCCTCGGGAGACGCGAACCCGTCGCCCTCATGCTTGCGCACGAGCTTGAGGCCGATTCGACCGCGAGCCTTGTCGACTTCCTGGACGACAACATCGAGAACATCGCCACGTGCGAGGACGTCTTCGATGTGGTTGACGCGACCCGGGCCCACGTTCGAGACGTGGAGCAGACCGTCGGTGCCCTTCTTCAGCTGGACGAACGCGCCGAAGTCGGTCGTCTTGACGACCTCACCGGTGTACTCGTCGCCGACCTCAGGGTCACGCGTGAGGGCATTGATCGCGGCGATTGCCGCGTCGCCCTTCGTGCCTTCGGTTGCGTAGACGAGGATCGTTCCGTCTTCCTGGATGTCGATCTGGACGTCGTAGTCAGCTTCGAGCGAGCGGATCGTCTCGCCGCCCTTGCCGATGACCATCCCGATGTACTCCGGATTGATCTGGATCGTTGAGATCCGCGGAGCGTGAGCTGCAAGCTCCTCACGCGGTGCGCTGATCGCAGTCAGCATCCGCTCAAGGATCGCCTTGCGTGCCCGTGCTGCCTGGGCGAGCGCGTTCTCCATGATCTCCCGCGAAACGCCGGTGATCTTGATGTCCATCTGGAGTGCGGTGATGCCCGCTTCGGTGCCCGCAACCTTGAAGTCCATGTCACCGAGGTGATCCTCGGCGCCCTGGATGTCGGTGAGGATGGTGTAGTCGTCACCCTCCTTGACGAGACCCATGGCGATACCGGAGACCGGCGCCTTGATCGGCACACCAGCATCCATCAGCGCCATCGTCGAGCCGCAGACCGAACCCATCGACGACGAGCCGTTCGACTCGAGCGTTTCAGACACGACACGGATCGTGTACGGGAACTCGGAAGCGTCCGGAATGACCGCCTCAAGCGCGCGCTGTGCGAGCGCACCGTGACCAATATCGCGGCGCTTCGGGCCAACCATACGACCGGTCTCGCCGACCGAGTAGGGCGGGAAGTTGTAGTGGTGCATGTAGCGGCGATCGCCCTCAAGGGTGAGGTCGTCGATCCGCTGCACTTCCTTGGCCGTACCAAGCGTGGCGAGGGACATGATCTGCGTCTGACCGCGGGTGAAGAGCGCTGAGCCGTGCGTACGCGGCTGGACGGTGACTTCAACCTCGATCGGGCGGATCTGCTCTTCCGAGCGACCGTCGGGGCGCCGCTTGTCAACGGCGATCTTCGTGCGGACGAGGCTCTTGTAGATCGAGTCGGCCGCCTTCTTGATGTACCCCTTCGTTGCCGAGTCGAAGCCGTTCTCTTCGCCACCCGGGAACGGGAGCGAAACGCTCTCGAGGATGCGGCTGTAGAGCAGGTTCGACTTCGCCGACTTGAGGTCCTTCGAGTCCTGCTCCGAGTCGGTCAGGGCCTTCAGGTCGGCGCCGAACTGCTCGCGCACCGGACCCTCAACGGCAGCTGCCCGCTTCTTCTCGATGATCTGCTCAAGCGACATCCGCACCTGAAGCGCACGAAGCACGTTGGCTTCGGTCGACTGCATCGTGATGACGCCAGCTTCACGCTCGATGATCTCGGCGACGATTGCACCAGAGGCCGCGATGCCGTGCGACTGAATGCGCGCAGCGATCTCGGCGCCGTGCTTGGAATCGATCTCCTCCGTGACGGCGGGATCGAGCCACTTCGGCTTACCGGCCTTTGCGCGGAGGTCTTCCTGCGCCTGGCACAGCTTGACGATCTCGGCCTGGGCGATATCGAGCGCCTCAAGCAGCGTTGCTTCGCTGACCTGATCGGCACCCGCCTCAACCATCGTGAGGCCGTCCTTGGTGCCGACGACGATCAGATCGAGCGTCGACTCCTGGTAGATCTCCTCGAGCGTCGGGTTGACGATCAGATCGCCATCGATGAGGCCGATACGAACTGCGCCCACCGGGCCGAGGAACGGCAGCGGTGAGACGAGCAGCGCGGCGGAGATGCCGTTGATCGCGAGAATGTCGTGCGGCTCGATCATGTCGGCCGACAAGACGGTCGCGATGCACTGCGTCTCGTTGCGGTAGCCCTTCGGGAAGAGCGGCCGGATTGGACGATCGATCATGCGTGCGGTGAGGATCGCCTTCTCAGTCGGGCGACCTTCGCGCTTGAAAAACCCGCCCGGGATCTTGCCCGCGGCGTATGCGCGCTCTTCAACATCGACCGTCAGCGGGAAGAAGTCCGCGCCTTCGCGCGCCTCCGTCCGGCCCTGGGCCGTTGCGAGAACGACGGTGTCCGCGGAGCGGACAACGACCGCACCGTCAGCCTGCTTTGCAAGCTTGCCGGTTTCGAACGTGATGTCCTTGCCACCCACGTTCACGGTCACGGAAACCGGTGTCCCGAGGGGCCCGGCTTCAACAATGCTCATTTTTCCTATTCCTCCACTGTGCGAATGGGAGGGCGGAGGTTTGAGTCAACCCCTCGTAGGGGCTCGCTCAAACATCCACCCTCCGGTGCGTTGACGAAGGAGCTAGCGGCGGAGGCCGAGCTCCTTGATGAGGGCGCGGTAGCCCTCGAGATCCTTCTTCTGCAGGTACGCCAGGAACCGGCGCCGGCGCCCGACGAGCTTCAGCAGCCCGCGGCGCGAGTAGTGGTCCTTCTTGTGCGTGCGCAGGTGCTCCGTGAGCTCGTTGATCCGATCGGTCAGCATCGCGATCTGCACTTCCGGCGAACCGGTGTCAGTCTCGTGCTTGCCGAACTTCGCAGTAGCGCCCTGCTTCGCTTCCTTGGTCAGTGACATCTTGTACCTCCTCTAGGGTGACACCCTCGACTCAGCTTCGCCGCGCAAGGAAGGACGCGCACGGCCGGGTCGGGGTCGATGAGTAGGGTAGCAGTACGTGAACAAACAGGCCTTTTCCGCACACGCCCGAGCTCTTGCCGCCGAACATGGCGTCGAGGCGCTCGCTGCTGCCCTGTCAACGCCGACCGCGACGTACCGCGTAACGGTTGGCTGCAAGCCGCGTGACCGCTTCCATGTGGCGTCGTTGACGAAGCCGGTGACGGCCTGGACGGCTCTTGATGTGGTTGGGCCGAACCTTGCCATCGGAGCGTGGCCTGGGGTCACCTGCGGCGACCTGCTCTCCCATTTCAGTGGCTATCAGTGCGAATACGGCGATCTCGCACGCTTTGGTGATGGCGCTGACGCGCTGCAACGGGCGTCCCGCTCGCTGCAATCGCTTGAGCCGATGGTGCCACCCCGTACCGTCTGGAGCTACTCAAACGCCGGCTATTGGCTCGCAGCTGCGTTTGCGGCTGCCGTTGGCGACGCGCCATACGAGGAACTCGTCCGTGAACGCGTTCTCGCACCGTTGGAACTCTCGAATACGAGCTTTGACGTGGTGAAGGGCGAGACCTATCCAAGGGCACGCCGTCCTTCGGGCGGGCTCGTGTCGACGATCGACGAGCTGCTGGTGCTCGCGCAGGCTCTCGGCGGCGCTCCTGGTGAGCGCCAGCGTCAGCGGGTGGCCGATCGATTGGATGGTGGGTACGGCCTGGGTATGAGCTGCGAAACGGTGGGAGCGCATGAGGTGTGGGGCCATGACGGCGCCTGGAACGGCTGGCGCTCGACGTTGGTGACCATTCCCACCGAATCCATCGCGCTCGTGGTCATCGCACGGGGCGCAGCAACGTCGAAGCCTCTGCGGGCGCTCGCTGACAGTGTCTTCGAGTCGACGATCGGTGCGCGACGTTTGGCGCCCTCCCCCATCTTGCTCGGCGCCCACGAACGCGGCGTGTTCACCGGCACGTACGCCAACGAGCGCGCCACCGCCACGGTCAGGCTCACTGAAGCTGGCATCGCGGTCGTGCTCGACGAAGGAACAGCCTCCGAGACGACGCTCGTTGCCCAACCAACCGCTCCGAACGCGTTCGTCGTTTGCGGTGGAGTCGAAGACGGCACCCGGTTTGACTTTCCGCTGCTTGCGAGCGGCAGCTACGCGCTGCGCCTCCACAGCGTGATGCTTAGACAGGCGGAGTAGCCGCACGGGTCGCCGCCACGTCGGCAGCGATCTGGTCGATCAGCGCAGCCTCACTCTCAAACACGGCTTCGTCACGAAGCCGGTCCCAGAGTTCCACGACCAGCCGTTCTCCGTAGAGGTCGCCTTCGAAGTCGAGCAGGAACGCCTCAAGCCGGAGTTCTTTGCCTCCATAGTGCGGATTGATCCCGATCGAGATCGCCGAGCGTGTGCCCCTCGCGGAGCCGGCATAGATCCCGTGCAGTGGAATCGCCGCGTCGGGTGCTGACCGGAGGTTGGCGGTGGGAAAGCCCAAGGTGCCGCCGCGAGCGTCACCGCTCACCACCACCCCTTCGACCTCAAACGGGCGTCCAAGGAGCGGCGCCGCGCTACGCACATCACCCGCTGCAACAAGTTCGCGGATGTGCGAGGACGAGATGCCGTCGACAAGCGGCACGGTTGCAACCTCAAAGCCACGTTCGCGCAGTGTTTCAAGATCACCAGTACGGCGATTGCCGAAGCGGAAGTCGGCACCGGCGATCACCGTGCGCGCACCGATCGCGCCAAGGTAGTTGTCTGCGAACTCATCGGGCGAGAGCGCCGCGACCGCGCCGTCAAACGTGACGACAAGCGTCTCCTCCACACCGATGTCGGCAAGCAGTTCGAGGCGCCGTTCGAGGCTCGACAGAATCGGCACCCGGTGCCCGAAAAACGCGCGAGGGTGCGGATCGAACGTGAGGACTGTCGGATGCCGCCCTTCGACTGCTCTCGCGATCACCGCACGATGACCGAGGTGAACACCGTCGAACACACCGATCGCGACAGTGCGATCGACAGGCTCAAGCTCTGCCGGTGAGTACGCGACCTTCACGCGGACAGATACTCCTCAGCCTCAACCGCAAGCACCCGATCGATGAGTTCGCGAGGGATACGCTCGACCGCCTCCTCAGGCAACCGGCCTATCGCGATCGAGGCAGGCACCATTCGCTCGCTCACCTCGGAGATCGCAAACGGCCCGACCGCAGTTCGGCGAAGCGTCACGCAATGGCCACCGAGCGCTTCCGCGATCGAGCGCACGTACGTCCCCGAAGAGACGTGCAAGCGCAGCGTCGCGATAGCTCCGTCGTAGCCGAGCACGTCCAAACCGTAGACGTGCGAGCGACGCATCGGCACCGCAACATCTTCGCCGCGGCGCGCCTTCTTGTAGGCACGTTCGCCGTCGATCTTGATTGCGGAGAACGCCGGAACGGGAAGCTCTACTTCGCCACGAAGCAACGCGACGCTCACCTCGAGTTCCTCAGGTGACGGTGCGTCGTGACGCTCGCCAAGCTCTCCCTCCGGGTCTCCCGTCGATGACGTCGCGGTGAGATCAACCGTCGTCTCGTACCGCTTGTCGAGCCCAACGAAGCATGGTGCGAGCGACGTGGCCGCACCCGAGAGCAGCACGAGTAGGCCCGTCGCAAACGGATCGAGCGTCCCAGCGTGCCCTGTGCGCGCCCCTGTCTGGCGACGGAGTGCCGAAACGAGCGCAAACGATGACGGCCCAGCAGGCTTGTCCGCGAGGACGATGCCGACGGGTTTACGTGCGCGCGGCGGCATCAGCGGCGAGAAAGCCCTGGTGGATGAACTCCACGATCGCCTCAAGAGGACCTTCATGGGAGAACCCGGCCGCCTGCCGATGTCCGCCACCGCCCGAGCCTCGAGCGATCGCAGAAACGTCGATGTCTTCCCGACGGGAGCGGAGCGATACACGCCACGGTGGCCCACCTGCATGCGGCGGTGGCTCGCGGATAAGCCCGACGACCTCCGCCCCCTCAGCTTGGCGCAGGTAGTCGATCACCCCTTCGGAGAACGGTTCTGTCGCACCCGCATCGGCGAAATCGGATCGGTGCAGGTGAGCGATGACGAGCCGGCCACCCTCGTACGGTTGCGCGTGCTCAAGCGCACGACCGAGCAGCTTGAGCTTCGGAAGCTGCACGGTCTCGTAGATCGCCTGGAAGATCCCGTTGACATCAGCACCTGCATCGACGAGTTCGGCGGCAAGCCGGTGCGCCTTCGGCGTTGTATTCGAATACTGGAAACGACCCGTGTCGGTGACGAGCCCGATGTAGATCTGTTCGGCGAGCTCACGAGTAAGGGGCACCCCGACGGCTGCTGCGACGTCGCGCATGATCTCGGCCGTCGACGACGCATCGCCAACGACCAGGTTCACGGCGCCAAAACGCGTGTTGTCGTGGTGGTGATCGATGTCAATTACCTGCCGTGCATCACCAAGAAACGTCGTGTCAGAGCCGATTCGGCGCTCATTCGCGCAGTCGACAGCGACAACGATTCGTTCACTCGCATCAGCCGGCAAGACGCGCGAGAGCTCTTCGAGGTTCAAGAAACCGTATTCCGCAGGGAGCGGCGCCTCACCCGAGAGGTATTGCGCCACATCCTTGCCGAGGGAACGCAGAATCGTTGTCATTGCGAGCAGCGAGCCGAGCGCGTCACCGTCGGGGTTCTCGTGGGTCGTCACAAGGAATCGCTCGCCCGCGTTCAGGGCGTCGATTACCGCAGCGAAATCAGCCTGTTTGTTCGTCATCGTCAGGTTCGGGCGCAGGGCCTGGGTCAAGCTGCTCGATCAGCTTCGACATGTGGACGCCGTGCTCGACCGATGGATCGTATTCGAACGTGAGTGCGGGCGTCCTGCGCAAGCGGAGGTCGCGGCCGAGGCGAGCCTGTACAAAGCCGGTCGCCGATTCGAGCCCTGCAAGCGACGCACGTCGCTTCTTCTCGTTACCGAGCACCGACACGAACACCTTGCCCTCGCGGAGGTCGGGTGTGATCTTGACCCCCGTTACGGTGACGAGGCCAATCCGTGGATCCTGCAGGTCGCCGAGCGCGTCAGCGACGACGCTTCGCACAGCCTCATTCACTCTCCGCATCCGTTCGCTCATGGAGTGCACGCTACTCGTCGCCGTCGTCCCACAGTCGCCTGATCTGCCGCTCGTCGACGGGAGGCCGGGCCGTAGAAGCTCTTAGAAGAGACCAACGGTGTTACCCGACGCATCGATATCGATGTTGAACGCCGCCGGTTCGGCTCCAAGGCCGGGCATCGTCTGCGTCTCGCCAAGGAGCGCCACGAGCCACCCCGCACCCGTATAGGCACGAAGGTCACGGACGGTGACCGTAAACCCCGTGGGGGCGCAGTACTTCGTCGGATCATCGGAAAGCGACATGTGGGTCTTCGCCATGCAGATCGGGAGGTTCCCGTATCCCGCTGCAGTGAACTCCGCGATCTTCTCCTGAGCGGCCGGCAGGAACACGACGCCATCGGCGCCGTAGATCGTCGTTGCGATCGCCGTGATCTTTTCCGCGATCGGGGCGTCTAGACCGTAGGTGTGCCGGAATGCAATGTGCTGGTTGGCAGCATCAACGACCGCCTCAGCAAGCGCCGTTGCCCCTGCCCCGCCCTTCTCAAAGCCCTCGTTCAGTTCGGCAGCGTGCGCTCCAAACTCAAGTGCGAGGCGTCGTACGAGCTGCACCTCCTCGTCCGTGTCGCCAGGGAATCGATTTACCGCGACAACAGGTGAGATGCCAAAGCTCTTGACGATGCCGATGTGCCGTTCGAGGTTGGCCGCCCCACGCTCGATCGCCGCCGGACCGCCTCCCGGCTCGCCGCCGTGATGCTCAAGCGCCTGCGCGGTCGCGACAAGCACGACAGCACTCGGCTGCAGCCCGCCAGCTCGACACACGATATTCATGAACTTCTCCATCCCGAGGTCGGACGCAAAACCGCCCTCGGTCACGACATACTCGCCAAGCTTGAGCCCAATTCGGTCGGCAACGAGCGAGTTGTTGCCGTGCGCGATGTTCGCAAACGGGCCGCAGTGCAACAGCGCGGGCTGCCCCTCGAGCGTTTGTACGAGGTTCGGCTTGATCGCCTCCTTCAGGAGGACGGTCATCGCACCCGCTGCGCGAACCATTTCGGCGGTGACGGACTTCCCGTTGTAGGTCTTGCCGATCGTGATCTCGCCAAGCCGGCGCCGCAGATCGGCCAGGTCGCGCGAGACGGCAAGCAGGGCCATCACTTCTGAAGCTGCGGTGATATCGAAGCCCGACTGGCGTGGCGTGCCGTTCGCGGGGCCGCCCAGCCCGAGCGTGATCTCGCGCAGCGAACGGTCGTTCATATCCAGGCATCGACGCCACGCGATCGTCGAAGGATCGATCTCAAGCGCGTCGCCGTGGTGGAGGTGGGCCTCCACCATCGCGGCCAGAAGGTTGTTGGCAGCGGTAATCGCGTGGATGTCGCCTGTGAAGTGCAGGTTGATGTCCTCCATCGGGACGACCTGGGCGTACCCACCACCGGCGGCGCCACCCTTCACTCCGAAGACGGGGCCGAGTGATGCCTCGCGAAGGCAGAGCATCGGCTTGCGACCTATTGCTCCGAGCCCCTGGGTCAGCGATACGGACGTTGTCGTCTTCCCCTCGCCGCTGCGCGTGGGCGTGATCGCCGTGACGGCGATCAGCTTGCCGTCGGGACGATCCTCGAGACGATCGAGCACCGAAAGGTCAATCTTCCCCTTCGTTCGACCGTACGGTTCCCACTCGCTGTCACGCAACCCAAGATCATGCGCGATCTCCGCGATGGGCCGCAGCGTCGCGGCCTGCGCGATTTCGAGGCTTGAAAGCATCGTTGCCGATCCTAGTTTGTGCGGCGGTCAGCCACTTGGACGACTCGCCGAGGACTAGTCGTCGTCGGACTTCGACGAGGCATCGGCTTTGGCCGAAGGCTCATCGAGCGAGGTGCGCTCAACTTCGCGCGTCTCGTAAATCTCGAAGATGTCACCCTCGCGCAGATCGTTGAAGCCCTGCAGCAGGATGCCGCACTCGAACCCTTCGGCGACCTCACGGACGTCGTCCTTGAAGCGGCGCAGAACCGAGATCGTGGTCTCGTAGATGCGTGCTCCGTCGCGGAAGACGCGCACGTCGGCGTTTCGGCGGACGATGCCACTCGTGACCATGCAGCCTGCGATCGTGCCGATCCGCGACGCCTTGAACAGGGCGCGCACTTCAGCCTCACCGATGACGGCCTCGGTCTCAACCGGCGACAGCATTCCGACGAGTGCCTGCTCGATCTGCTGCGTCAGCTCGTAGATGACGCGGTACTGGCGAATCTCGATGCCCTGCCGATCGGCGAGCTGGCGCGCCTCGGCGCTCGGCCTCACGTTGAACCCAACGACCATCGCGCTTGACGCTGCGGCGAGGTTCACATCGTTTTCGGTGATTCCACCGACACCGGTGTGGATCACGTTGACTCGCACCTCAGGATGCTCAATCTTCGCAAGCTCGCCGACGATCGCCTCAACCGAGCCCTGCACATCGCCCTTCAGGACAAGGTTCAGGTCGGCGACGCCACCCGACTGCAGCGCTTCGAAGAGCTTCTCGAGCGACACGCCACGGCTTGACTGCTTCGCGCGTGCCTCGCGGCGCAGGCGCTCTTCGCGCTGATGCGCCAGGTCGCGGGCGCGGCGATCGTTCTCGACGACGCGAGCGAGTTCGCCGGCAGGCGGTGGGCGATCGAAACCAAGGATCTCGACGGGATCACCGGGGCCGGCGTGATCGATTTTGCGCTCGCGATAGTCGTACAGCGCGCGCACGCGGCCCCAGGCGTCGCCGGCGACAATCGAATCGCCAACGCTAAGGGTGCCGCGATGGATCAGCATCGTCGCGACCGGGCCGCGCCCAACATCAAGGCGGGATTCGATGATCGGACCCGACGCTTCCGTGTTCGGGTTCGCCTTGAGTGTCAGCTCCGCGTCAGCAACGAGCAGGATGCGCTCGAGGAGGTCGTCGAGGTTCAGACGCTGCTTCGCCGAAACGCGCGCGACCTGAACGTCACCGCCCCACTCCTCCGGCTGGAGCCCCTCAGACGCAAGCTCGGCGAGGATCCGGTCGGGGTTCGCACCGGGAAGGTCGATCTTGTTAACGGCAACAACGATCGGAACACCGGCGGCGCGCGCGTGCGAGATTGACTCCCGCGTCTGCGGCATCACACCGTCGTCTGCTGCAACAACAAGCACAGCAATGTCTGTGACCTTCGCACCACGGGCACGCATGGCGGTGAACGCCTCGTGGCCCGGAGTGTCGAGGAACGTGATCTTTCGGCCGTGAACATCGGTTTGGTACGCGCCGATGTGCTGGGTGATGCCACCCGCTTCGGTCTCAACCACCGCGGTTTCACGAATCGCGTCAAGCAACGTGGTCTTGCCGTGGTCGACATGACCCATGATCGTCACGACCGGCGGCCGCACCTCAAGCTCGTCTTCGGTGTCGTCATATGACTCGGGCTCTGCCTCTTCGTCGCCTGCGTGCTTGATCGTCACTTCGCGCTCAAGCTCAACGGCGATCAGCTCGACCTCATCGTCTGTCAGCGATTGTGTCGCGGTCTTCATCTGACCGAGGCCCATCAGCATCTTGATGATCTGCTGGAGCGGTGTACCGAGCGCCTGTGAGAAGTCACGCAGCGTGACGCCCGACTCGACGGTTACGGGGCCGGTCGGGGCAACGACTTCGCGTGGGCTTTTCGGCCCGCGGTCGGCCGTGCGATCTCCGGGACGCTGACGCTGCCCTGCGGCAGGGCGCGCGGCGCCACCCTCGATAACGACACGGCGCTTCCGGTTGCCCGGGCCACTACCGCCACGAGGCCTGATCGGCTTATTTGGTTTTCCGTTCGGCACTGAGACCTCAAGTGTAGAGCCGCGCGAGTTCCTGGTCGACGCGGACGGTTGTGCGCAAGATCCGAGCGAAGCCCCTGGCGTTCCGCGCCCGTTCAAAACAGGCGGCGTTGCGACAGGTGTAGGCCCCTCTCCCCGGCCCCGCACCGGCGGTCAAAACCCCACCGACGGCATGGAAGCGGAGAAGCGCGGGCTGCGGCGCCTTGCGACCGCAACCCGCGCATGTCCTGATGCTGTTCTTACTCGTTGCCCGGCTCCCCGGCGGTCTCCTCGAACGCCGCAGCGTCCTCGGTAACGGCCTCGGGTGCCAACTCATCAGCCAATGCTTCAAGCTCCGGATCCGACTCGGCGACCATCATGTTCGCCTCGCCATCGGCCGGCTCGTGCAATGCGAGTTCCTGATGGGCCGGAACACCGCAGTACTTGCTTCCGTCGAGCGCCGCGTTCGGGCAGCGCTTCCCATTTGTCAGGATCGCTGCACAACGGCCGGAGAAGTCGCCTTCCTCGTCGCTGTCGCCACCAAACGCTGCGTTCGCTTCCTGCTGCGCAAATTCCGAGTCGCTGACAATGTCGATCTTCCAGCCGGTCAGCCGATGCGCGAGGCGCGCGTTCATGCCTTCCTTGCCGATTGCAAGCGCGAGCTGGTCGTCCGGCACGACAACAGTGGCCTCGCGGCCGTCGTCATCGAGATAGACCTCGCGCACCCGTGCCGGCGAGAGAGCCTTGGCGACGAAGCGTGCGGGCTCCGGGTTCCACGGAATGATGTCGATCTTCTCGCCGCGGAGCTCTGAGACGACCATGCGAACGCGCGAACCGCGCGGGCCGACGCAGGCGCCGACTGGGTCGACGCCCTGGGCGTGCGACTCGACAGCGATCTTTGACCGGTACCCCGGCTCACGTGCAACGCCACGGATCTCAACAAGACCGTCAGCGATCTCCGGCACTTCAAGCTCGAAGAGCGTCTTGATCAGCTCCGGGTCGCGGCGGGAGAGAATGACCTGCGGGCCCTTCGTGCCGGTGCGCACTTCCGTGATGACCGCCTTGATGCGCGACCCCTGCTCGTAGCGCTCACCGTCGACTTGCTCGGAGCGCGGCAGAAGCGCCTCAACCTTGCCGAGGTCGACGAGCACGTTGTTGCGGTCGCCTGCCTGCTGCACGATTCCCGTGACGACCTCGGAGACACGATCGATGTACTCGTCGTACATCATTTCGCGTTCGGCCTCACGGATGCGCTGGAGAATGACCTGCTTCGCGGTCTGCGCGGCGATCCGGCCAAAGTTGTCGGGCGTGACATCCTCGCGGCTGATCTGCTCGTCCGGCACCTGCGACCAGTCGAGGTCGAGGTCATCGTCGGCGAGAAGCGTGTGGTTCTTCTCGCCCGTCTCTTCTTCAATGCGCTCAAGCTCGTCGAGAGCACGCTCGCGCGCCTCGTCGAGGAGCCGCGCTTCGAGGTCGGCGGGCAGTTCGATCGCAAACACGCGGAAGTCACCGGCTTCGTCGAGCACGACATTGGCGTGACGGGCTGCGCCCGGTGTCTTCTTGTATGCCGCAAGCAGCGCGTCCTCGAGAGCCGCGACCAGCGTGCCGGCCTCGATTCCCTTCTCGCGCTCGATTTCACGAACGGCGTCAACGATCTCCTGGCTCATCCCGGTACCTACCCTTCCCAGATCAGATTCGCCCGCACGATCTCGTCGTACGGTATGTCGACCGGTTCCCCGGCCCTGCGCTCGACACGCACCATGCGCGCGCCAGCTTCAACAACTGCGCCCTGCATCCGCCGGTCGGCGGTGCGAAGCTTCACGTTCTGTCCAACAACCTGCGCGAAATGCGCCTGCGTCCGAAGCGGACGGTCAAGTCCTGGTGATGACACTTCAACCGAATATCGGTCGAGATACGGCCTGAGTACGGTCGAAACCCGTTCGCACAATGCGTGGTCGACGCCTTCAGGGTGGTCGACATAGACGCAGAAACGGTCTTTCCCTATGAGTTCGAGGGCGAGCACCTCTGAACCGGGAACAGCGTTCTCGACTGCTCGGGTGACCTCGCGCTGCAGCTCTCGCTCCTTGTCATGCGAATTAGTTGTCATCACAAAAAATGGGCGCCAGGCGCCCATTTCAAATTGCCGAAATGTGGTGCGCGAAGACTAGCAGAGACCATCTTCTCGGGCGAGCGTCCGTTTACAACCGCGAGAACACCGGGACGCGCTCCTACACGTCACTCGGCTGTGTCTAGGACGATCGTCACAGGCCCATCGTTGACGAGATCAACCGTCATGTGGGCGCCGAACGTGCCTGTTTCGACCGGCACTCCACCGTCTCGTAACGCGTCGCAGAAGCGCTCATAGAGCGGAATTGCCTGCTCGGGTCGTGCCGCTGCTGAGAAGCTTGGCCGGTTGCCTTTGCGGGTATCGGCAAAGAGGGTGAATTGGGAGACGACAAGCGCGGCTCCCCCCACGTCTGGAAGGGAGCGATCGAACTTGCCGGTGTCGTCTGGGAAGATTCGAAGGCGTCGAATCTTGCTCGCGAGCGCATCGGCATCACTCTCGGTGTCCTCGTGTCCAACTCCGAGAAGAATCAACAGACCCTTAGCAATCGCGCCGCCTGGGTGTACCTGAGCCCGCGTGACGCGTTGGACGACAGCCCTCACTCGTCTTCTGGGCGGCCGATCATCACCGCACGGTTGCGTCCGGTTCGCTTCGCGTCGTAGAGGGCTGCGTCGGCAGCCCTGATCACCGCGGCCACATCGCCGGTAGCTGCCGATGCGCCAGCGGAAGCGGTGACATGAATGAGGTGCTCGTCGACCTCAAACGGGGCCTCCCCGAGAGCAGTTCGTAGCTCCTCTGCACGGTCAGCGAGATCTTCGCCGCTGCGCACACCACGAAGTACGACCGCGAACTCCTCGCCACCCCAGCGCACAACTGCGTCACCAGGCCGTACGCGCGTTGTGAGCCGGCGCACCGCTTCGACGAGCACAGCGTCACCAACTGGGTGCCCGAGTTCGTCGTTGATGTTCTTGAAATGGTCGATGTAGATCAGGACGAGTCCAAAAACGGAGTCGTCGGCGACAGCGCCTTCGAACCAGCGACGGTTGAAGGCTCCCGTGAGCGGGTCGCGTTGTGCGCGTGC
Organism: Actinomycetota bacterium; assembly: GCA_009702325.1. Classification (GTDB taxonomy): domain Bacteria; phylum Actinomycetota; class Thermoleophilia; order Gaiellales; family Gaiellaceae; genus PALSA-600. The sequence continues at coordinate 27,358 of WLID01000008.1, read as the reverse complement.
TTCCGATTCCTCCGCCGCACGTCGCCACCGCTCACGCAGTGATCGCAGACCTGTCGCAGCAACGATGACCGGTACGAGCAGAAGCAGGAGTGGCAGGAGCCCCGCGTGGTTGTAGGCGATGGTGTAGCCGGCGACGAGTGGAGCACCGATCGCCGCGTCGACAGCGTCAACGCGGAGCAAGCGTCCTTGCGTCATGGGGGCCTCAAGGAGGAACGCGACGGCGTTGATGGCGAACGCGCTGGCCGCCGCTGCGAACGCCGCTTCCACTGCGCCTGCGCTCGTTCCGATTGAGAGGCCGGGAATCCAGACGACTGCCCCTGCCACCGCACCTTGGAGAATGCGGATCATCGTCGCTGTTAGCCGAGCGGTGGAACCGTCGATGGGTGCGCGAACGCACGCCGCGCCGGCGACCGCGCCTCCGAGCGGCCCGGTGATAACCCCTGCGAGTACGACGACGGGGCCTGCAACGTCGTATCGGGACTCTGTGCCGAGGTCGAGTGCCTGCGCACTCCCTGCTGCAGCGGCTACGACAAGGAAGCCGAACGCAGCGAGGTGGTGAACTTCGAAACGGTCAGCGGCCCATAGGGCGAAGGTAATTGCGACCGTCGCACCGAGGAGCACCTGGGCGGAGGCGATCTGTTGGATCGCGCCGCGTTGAATCCGTCCCCCCATGTTCGAAGAGTGAGGGACGACAGGCCGCTTAGGAACCCTCAAAAAGGGTGATTCGGCCTGTCGTCTCTCATCTCAGTCCTTCATCAGGCTTCGAGGACGACCTTCTTCGACAACGTGACCGTGCTCGTGCCGCTTGTCGCAGTTGCCTTCAACGTGGCGCCGGGGAAGGCGGTCGGCTTGAGCGACCACAGCGACACCGTGAGCGTCTTCGAACCTGCCACGGTGAACCAGCGGTGGAACTTCGCCTTGACGGTTTTGCCGTCCTTGGCGAGCAACACGAACTGCACGTGGGTCGGTGCGGTGGTTGAGAAGGTCAGTGCCAGCTGATGCTTCAACTGCTTGATGATCGCCTTGGCTGTCACCACGAGCGGTGTCGCTACAACGACCGGTTCGGCAACCGCGAAGTCCCCCCAGCGCCCGAGCCTGAAGTACGCAATCCCGAGCGCCTCCCGGATGGACGCCTTGGCGGGCTCCAACCGCTTCGCTCGCTCAAGCGGAACAGTCGCCTGCGCAGCCTGCCCCTTCCGCAGCCTTGCCTGGCCTTCGCGGAAGAAATCGTAGGCGTCCATCAATGAGTCGTCAGCCACACATCCCTGAATACCAGAGGTCGTCCTCGTCACGCCGCGGCGCCGACGACGCTCTACGGAAGCAGCGTCTCAGCGGCGTCGATGACGGCCGACGCAATCGCACTCTTTGGTGCACGAGGAACGTCGTGCTCCCCGGCGTGTGTCACGATCGTCACCGCGTTCTCCTGCGCATCGAAGCCAATGCCCGCAACGGACACGTCGTTGAACACGACAACGTCGGCGTTCTTCGCCTCAAGCATTCCTCGCTTGCGGTCGAGCCCATCCGCCCCGATCTCGGCGCCGAACGTGACGAGCACCTGCCCGAACCTCTTTCGTTCCCCGAGTGCTTTCGCGATGTCCGTCGTCGGAACAAGCTCCACTGACCACGTGCTCGCGTCCTTCGCGCGCTTCCCCGCAACTGCGTCGACAGGGCGATAGTCAGCTACTGCCGCAGCGCAGATCGCGATGTCGTAGTCGAGCGAACTGAACGCTGCCTCCGCCATGTCGGCGGCCGTCGGTGCCGCGACAACGCGAACGCCGGCGGGCGCCGCGACGGCAAGGTTCGCCGCGAGCAGCGTCACTTCGGCGCCTCGGCGACGAGCCTCCTCGGCGAGCGCTACACCCATACGCCCCGAAGAACGATTCCCCAGGTACCGAACGTCGTCGAGGGGTTCGCGCGTACCGCCCGCGGTAATAAGGACGCGCTTGCCGGCGAGCGTCGGGGCACCGAGCATCTGCCCAATGCGCGCGGCGATCTCTTCGGGCTCAGCGAGGCGACCTACTCCCCACTCGCCCTCAGCCATCTCCCCCTCGTCAGGCCCGATGAACTCGAGGCCGCGGTCGAGCAACGTCTGGACGTTCGCCCGCGTCGCCGCGTTCGCCCACATCCGCGGGTTCATCGCGGGCGCCACAAGCACTGGCCCACGGTGCGCGAGCGCGGCCTGTGTCAGGAGGTTGTCGGCAATGCCGTACGCGAGCTTCGCGAGCGTATTGGCCGTGCAGGGCGCGATGACCAGAAGATCCCCACGCGTCAGGTGGAGATACGGATCGTCACCAGCTGGCCGGCGCGCGAGCGCCGTGAATGTCTGAGCCGTGACGAAGCGTTCAGCACCAGGCGTGACGAGCGGCACGACGTCGTGGCCAGAACGGACAAGAAGGCGTACGAGTTCGCAGGCCTTATAGGCCGCGATGCCACCACTTACACCAAGAAGAATCCGAGCCACGCTGAAAGTGTGCCGGGAGCGGCCGTTTCCGGCCAGCCCGCCGACCTACCGGCGGTACTCGTACGTGATCTTGCCCTCAGCAACTTCTTCGAGGGCCATGGTGAGGTAGTTCTTCGACCGCGACTGCACGAGCGGCGGCGGAAACTCATCGAAGGTGCCCTCGCCAAGCTGATGGTGATAGTTGTTGATCTGCCGGGCACGCTTGGCCGCGACGATCACCAGCGCATAGCGCGAGTCGACCTTTTCGGTGAGCTGATCGATGCGAGGATGAATCATGGCTGCCTATCCTACCTGAGCGGCGTTCGCAGCCAGCGCGGTCTCGACTATCCCCACCACTTCGGCGGCGGCACGGTCGCGATCGTCGTTCGCAACGACGTAGTCGAACTCCGGCGCCAGGGCCCGCTGCTCATGTGCGAGCGCGACACGCTCTTCAATCTCGCCCGAGCTCTCTGTCGCGCGCCCACGCAACCGTCGCTCAAGCTCCTCGATGGGTGCGTCGACGAAGATCGTCACGACCTCCGGGAGCCGCCGCTTCACTTCGAGCGAGCCGTTGAGCTCCAACTCAAGCAGCGGGACGGATCCATGCGATGCAATCCGCTCGAGCTCCGTTAGAAGCGTTCCCGACCGCTGCCCCCATGGAAACACGTGGTACTCGAGGAAGTCACGTTCACGAAGTCGACGGTCGAACTCCTCGTCAGAGACGAACCAGTAGTGCACCCCGTTCTCTTCGCCTGGGCGCATCGCCCGGGTCGTCGCCGACACCGCCAGACGCAGTCGCGGAATTCGCGCGAGCAACGCCTCCACCATCGTCCCCTTGCCGGCCCCTGAGGGTCCGGTCACCACGAAGGCGGGGACCGGGCGCGTCACGCCGCTTTGCCGACCGGGAAGGCGAATGCATGCATGTACGACGAGCCTACTGCGCGATACGGGCCCGCCGCCGAACCAGCACGCTCCGACAACGCGTCTACCGGTTGTTGAAGAGCGTCAGCAGTTCGTGGCGCTGCCGGTCAGAGAGCCCGCCAACGGTCTTCGACTGGCTGATCCGACACTGGTTCAGCAGCCGGGCCGCCTTCACGCGTCCAAACTTGGGGACGGCCATCAGCATATCGAACACCTTCGCAGTCGAGACGAATTCGGGCGGGTCGCGGAGGATCTCTTCGATCGAGACGTCGCCTGACTTCAGATCTTTCTTCAGCTGCGCCCGCTTCACGCGAATGTCGTTCGCCCGTCGGAGCGCGTCCATCCTCTGATCGAGGGAGCGGGCCGGGGCCTGTACTGGAGCGGGTGGCATCGCCATAAGCTCGCGCATACTAACAACCTCTGCGCGTCGTGCAACTCAGAGGCGTTTGAGGCAGCTGCCTCACATGGCAACAGTTTCGTGCGCTGCGCCGACCGCATCGTCGGCGTTTCCAAATCCTGCTTCGGCGAGTGCCTCGTCGAGCTCGTGCCGGACTCGCGCTGGCGCGTCGGGGTCGGCGAAGAGCACCGTTCCGAGCGCGATAGCGGTTGCGCCGCACGCGATCATCTCAAGTGCTTCACGGCCCGTCGTAATGCCACCCATGCCGACGATCGGCAGTGCGGTCGCGCGCCGGCAGGCATACACGGCGGCGAGGGCGACAGGCCGGAGCGACGGCCCACTGTAGCCGCCGGTGCCGCGGTTGAGCACCGGACGTAGGCGTCGGTCGAGCGCCATGCCGCGGAGCGTGTTCACGAGCGTGAGCCCATCTGCGCCCGCCGCTTCAACCGCTCGGGCGACCTCCGCGATGTCCCACGCCGCGGGAGACAGCTTCGCGTAGAGCGGCAGGGTGGTTGCCGCACGGCACGCTGCGACGATCTCAGCGGCGCTCTCAGGCGCCTCATCGACATTTGGGCATGAGAGGTTGATCTCGATTGTGACGTCCGTCAGGAGCGCGCACGTCTCCGCGTACTCCGAAGCGCTGAACCCACCAACCGAGACCCACAACGGTTTTCCGAACGAACGGAGCTCGGGCAGATAGTCGCGAAGGAACGCATCTCGGCCGGGGTTCGCGAGTCCGATCGCGTTGAGCATGCCGTGCGAGGTCTCGGCAATCCGGGCGGGCTGGTTGCCGACCCGCGCGTCGGGCGTCACCGTCTTGGTCACGAAACCGTCGAGCGCCGCGACCACGCCCGGCGCCGCCAACGCGTCGAGACATCCACTCGCGTTGAGGATGTTCACGCTGGCACCGCCGGAAACACGGCGGGAGCGCCCCCGATCACGGGACCTTCCAGGCACAGACGCTTGAGCGTCCCGTCGATTTCGACCACACAGCCGAAGCAGGCGCCGTACCCGCACGCCATCGGCGCCTCCCATGCGAGCTGCGCGGCAGGATCGATGCGGCGAATCGCTTCAAGCATCGGCTCGGGGCCGCAGGCCAGGATGTCGCGCCCTGCGGGAAGCGCCTCGGTAACGAGAACGGGATCGATCACGACTTCTGCACCAGGGAGCAGTGCCGCGGCTTCGGCGAAATGGGAGTTGCGAAAACCGAGCACGACGGGCGTTCCCGCACCGAGTACCGAGCGTGTGAACGGGAACGGCGCAATGCCGATGCCCCCACCTACGAGGACAGGTCGTTCGACGTCGAGGCGAAAGCCGTTACCGAGGGGGCCGAACACATGCAGGGAGTCACCGACCGACACTTCGGCGATCGCCGTTGTTCCGGGGCCGATCGCGTCGATCAGGAACGCCAACTCACCCGCTTCCGCGAGACACAACGAGAACGGGCGCGGCAGCACACGCCCCGGTGCCTCGACCATGAAGAACTGGCCCGGGACGCCGGCGTCGAGGTTGCCTCGATCGACGCGAACGAGCGTGTAGGGCCCGACCGATTCGATCCCCGTGACCCTACGGCGTTCGCGCAGTGGCATGACGCTCCTGAAGGGGAATTGCGGTTGGGGTGTCGGCACCGGCGATAGCGTCAGCGGCCGCGCGAGCGCCGGCGAGCGTGGTGACGCAGGGAATCCGCGCGATCGTCGCCGCCTCGCGAATCTTCCAGCCGTCGCGGCGCGCATTCCGACCTTCTGGCGTGTTCACGACGAGCGACACTTTCCGGCCACGAATCAGGTCGGCGACAGCAGCGTCCTTGTCGATCTCGGCGACCGTAAGCCCGGCCGCGGCCAACACCGTCGCGGTGCCGCTCGTCGCGATCAACGCGAAGCCCGCGCCCACGAGGGTTGTGGCGACATCGATGACGCCATCCTTGTCTGCGTCACACACGCTAAGGAACGCCGTCCCGCTCGCGGGGAGGCCACGTCCGGCAGCACGTTCGGCCTTCGCAAAGGCCGTCGGGAAGTCGGGAGCGCTCGCCATCACTTCACCGGTCGACCGCATCTCAGGGCCAAGCACGGGATCGGCGCCGGGGAAGCGCGCGAACGGGAGGACAGCAGCCTTCACGTGCACCCCGGCGGGATGTGCTGGCTCGATCGGCAGGTCCAGATCGGCGAGCGATGCTCCGGCGGCGAGCCGACACGCGGCGTCGACGAGGTTGACGCCGATCGCCTTCGACGCGAACGGCACCGTGCGAGACGCCCGGGGGTTTGCCTCGAGGACGTAGATCTCATCGTCGACGATCGCGAGTTGGACGTTCAGCAGGCCAACAGTTCCGAGGGCGACCCCGAGGCGACGGACAACGTCGCGGACAACGGGGCTATCCGAGGGTGCAGGCAGCACACACGAAGAGTCGCCCGAGTGAATGCCTGCCTCTTCGACGTGCTCCATAACGGCAGCGACGTACGTGTCGCGGCCGTCGCAGAGCGCATCAACGTCAAGCTCTACTGCACGTTCAAGGAAGCGGTCAACAAGGACGGTTCCACCGGCTGTGCGCACGGCCGCAAGCACCTCGCCACCGTCGTAACAGACGCGCATTGCGCGCCCACCCAACACGTACGAGGGCCGCACCAGAACAGGGAAACCGATGCGCTCAGCGGCCTCCGCGGCCTGTTCGGGCGTGTCGGCGATCTCCCAGGCAGGGCAACGCACACCGATTTCGGCGGCGAGCGTCCCGAACCGCTCGCGATCTTCGGCGAGGTCGATAGCGTCGTACGGAGTGCCCAGGATCCGATAGCCCGCCCGTTCAATCGCCCGCGCGAGCTTGAGTGGAGTCTGCCCACCAAACTGGATGCAGACACCCACGGGCTGCTCGCGTTCAAGAACCGCCAGCACAGCCTCTTCATCAAGTGGCTCGAAGTAGAGCCGGTCGGAGGTGTCGTAGTCGGTCGACACAGTCTCCGGGTTGCAATTGACCATGACGGCCTCGAACCCAAGTGCGCGGAAGCTCTGGGCGGCGTGCACGCAGCAGTAGTCGAACTCGATGCCCTGACCGATGCGGTTTGGACCACTACCGAGAATGACGACGGACTTGCCCGGCTCCGGACGAGCCTCGTCGGCTTCGTTGCGTGTCGAGTAGAAGTAGTTCGACGCGGCCTCAACCTCACCGGCGCACGAGTCGACACGCTTGAACACGACATCGCCCGTCGGCACTGGCCGTTCGAGCTCGGCAGCAAACCACGGGTGGAGCCCTTCGGGCCGCCAGTTCGGGTCAATCTCAAGCCCGCGTCGCGCCTTGTCGAACGCTTCACGGAACGTGCGCCCGATGCCCATCGACTCACCAACTGACTTCATCTGCGTGCCGAGCGTCGTATCGGCGCCCGCGAACTTTTCGAACGCGAAACGCGGCCACTTGACGACGACGTAGTCGAGTGTCGGTTCAAAGCTCGCTGGCGTCGTCCCCGTAAGGTCGTTCGGGATTTCGTCGAGCGTGTAGCCAACGGCGAGCTTCGCGGCGACCTTTGCGATCGGATAGCCGGTTGCCTTCGACGCAAGTGCAGACGACCGCGACACACGCGGGTTCATTTCGATCACGCGGATTTCACCTGTGTCGCGGTTCCGTGCGAACTGCACGTTGGAGCCACCTGTGTCGACACCCACCGCCCGCACGATCGCGCACGCTGCGTCGCGCAGCTCTTGGTAGGCCTCATCGGAAAGCGTCATCTGCGGGGCCACGGTGACTGAGTCACCCGTGTGCACACCCATGGGGTCGAGGTTTTCGATTGAGCAGACGATCACGACGTTGTCGGCGCGATCGCGAACGACCTCAAGCTCAAACTCGTCCCAGCCCTTGATCGACTGGTCGACGAGCACCTGGCCGATGGGACTCTCGGCGATGCCCCGTTCCACCTGAGCGACCAGTTCCTCGAACGTCCAAGCGAACCCTCCCCCATGACCGCCGAGCGTGAATGCGGGACGAACAACAGCTGGCACCGGGGCACCTTCGAGCTGGTCGATGCTTGTGACGATGCGCGAAACCGGCACTTCGAGGCCGCACGATTCGACGGCATCTTTGAAGAGTTGGCGGTCTTCCGCACGAGCGATGACGTCGACGTCGGCTCCGATCAGCTCGATGCCGAGCTCCTCAAGCACACCAGCCTCATGCAGCTCGCGAGCGAGGTTCAGTGCCGTCTGGCCACCCATCGTCGGCAGCAGCGCGTCAGGCCGTTCGCGGCGGAGCACCGAAGCAACGCCTTCGACATCGAGCGGCTCGAGGTAGGTCGCGTCGGCGAAGCCAGGGTCGGTCATGATCGTCGCCGGGTTCGAGTTGACGACGATCGTGCGGAACCCGTCTTCGCGCAGAACCTTCAAGGCTTGGCAGCCGGCGTAATCGAACTCGCAGGCCTGCCCGATCACGATTGGACCCGAACCGATCAGGCAGATCGACTGGATATCTGTCCTACGCGGCATTCCGCACCTCCGCCACAAACTCATCGATGATCCGCCACGCGTCGTGTGGCCCAGGGCCCGCCTCAGGATGGAACTGCGCCGAACGTGCGCGCAGCTCCGGGAGGCGGAGTCCCTCAACGGTGCCGTCGTACAGCGACACCTCCGATACTGCCGGGTCGTCGGCTGCCTCTACCGCGAAACCGTGATTCTGCGCTGTCACAAATACGCGACCGGTAACTCGATCAAGGACAGGGTGGTTCGCGCCGCGATGCCCAAACGGGAGCTTGAACGTTGCCCGTCCTGTGGCTCGAGCGAGCAACTGGTGGCCAAGGCAGATGCCGAGCACGGGAACGCGCCCGAGCAGCTCGGTCACGATTGCGGCCTGTGCGTCAAGTGGCTCGGGGTCGCCCGGGCCGTTCGACAACACAACGCCGTCGTAACGCGCGAGCTCGTCGGCTGGGGTGTCGTGAGGAACCACTGTCACTGCGGCACCTTGCTTCGCCAGGCGACGCGGGATCGAACGCTTTGCGCCGTAGTCGACCACCGCGATGCGAATGTCTCCGTCAGTTGAGAACGCATAGGCGTCGGTGCAGGAGACGAGTGGAGCGAGTGCCGCGCCGGCCATGCTCGGCTGAGCGAGCACGGCTGCAAGCGCTTCGTCGGGCGTACGCCCGTCGCAGACGACAGCGGCGCGCATGGCACCACGGTCGCGCAGGTGAAGGACAACCGAGCGTGTGTCGATTCCCGTGAGTGCAGGCAGCCCGCGCTCGACGAGCCAGTCTGTCCACCCCGGTCCGCGTGCCTCACGCATCACAACGGCAGTTGCATGAGCCGCACTCGACTCGTCGCGAGACGGGTCAACGCCGTAGTTCCCGACCATAGGTGCGGTGAACGACACGATCTGGCCGGTGAAGCTCGGGTCAGTGACGACCTCCTGGTACCCGGTCATCGCGGTCGTGAAGACCGCCTCACCAAACGCCGTTGCGCTCGCACCGGTGCTCTGACCGGCAAAAGCTGTGCCGTCTTCGAGAAGGAGATATCCGCTCATGCTTCGTACGCCACGCGACCAGCCGCGATCGTCAGGACGACCTTCGAGTGCAACCGTTCACCGAGCAGCCACGAGTTCGCTGAGAGCGACTTGAACCGTTCCTCAGTGACACGCCACGTGGCAGCGAGGTTGATCAGGGTGAGGTTTGCGGGCGCACCGACGGCGATTCGGGGAATGTCAAGCCCGAATGTCCGCGCAGGCCCGGCCGTCATCCGTTCAATGACAAGCCCAAGCGGCAGGACGCCCGGTTCGATGAGATAGGTGTAGAGCGACGAGAACGCCGTCTCAAGGCCGGTGACCCCGAACGGAGCCGCCTCGAACGGGACGTCCTTTTCCTCACGCGAATGTGGCGCATGGTCGGTTGCGATCACCCCGATCGTCCCGTCGAGGAGCGCCTCGATGAGCGCTTGCCGATCGTCCTCGGTGCGAAGCGGCGGGTTCATCTTGAAGTTCGTGTCGAGCGACCGCACTGCCTCGTCGGTAAGTACGAGGTGATGCGGCGACGCCTCCCCGGTCGCCGCGACTCCGGCGGCCTGTGCGGCACGGAGGTGGTCGACGGATTCGCGTGCTGAAAGGTGCATCAGGTGAACCGGCTGACCTGTGTCGCCGGCCAGCGACAGCTCTCGCGCAACACCAAGGCTCTCACCAAGCGACGGCCAACCGCCAAGACCAAGCTCGGCCGAGACGGCCCCCATGTGCATATGGCCACCCTTCGTGAGCGACGGCTCCTCACAATGCAGCGTCAGGAGACGATCGGTGATCGCGTTGTACTCAAGCGCTCGGCGCATGAGTCCCGCCGTTGCGACGGGGCGGCCGTCATCGGTGAATGCTGCTGCACCTGCTTCAGCGAGCTCGCCCATCTCGGTCAGTTGCTGCCCAAGCTGTCCCACGGTGATTGCAGCGGTGAACCCAACCGGAATCTCGGCCTCCTCGGCTGCTTGTGCTCGCAGGCCGCGGAGCACGTCGGTGTTGTCGACGACCGGTTCGGTGTTTGGCATCGCGAGGATCGCGCAATACCCGCCGGCCGCAGCTGCGGCTGTACCCGATGCGATCGTTTCCTCATCCTCGCGGCCTGGTGTCCGCAGGTGGACGTGCGGGTCGACGAACGCCGGCACGAGCAGATTTCCGTCGGCCTCGATCACCCTGACGCCGTTGGGATCAAGCGACGTTCCGATCTCGGTGATCACCCCGGCGACGATACGAACGTCGCACACCAGGTCGACGCCTTCGGTCGGGTCGAGCACGCGCGCGCCGCGAATAACGAGATCGTCCGCACCGGACTTACCAACAAGGATCATGCGACCTCCGCAGTCGTTTCGACGAGCACTGGGCCGGTCGTGAGTAGGTCGTACAGGACAGCCATCCGCACGACGAGGCCAGCCTTGACCTGGTCGACAACGAGAGCCTGGGGTGAGTCGGCCACGCGCGGGTCGATCTCAACGCCCCGGTTCATGGGGCCTGGATGCATCACGCGCTGGTTTGGGCTGAGCCGATCGAGTGTCACACCCCACCGCGCGGTGTATTCGCGCAAAGACGGGACGTAGTTCGCGCCTTCCTCCATGCGCTCGCGCTGCATGCGTAGGACGTAAACAATGTCGGCGTTCGCGATGTCGCGGATATCGAAGGAGCGCTCGACTCCGAGGCCCTCGGGGAGCAGCGGTGGCGGTCCCACGAGCGTGACGTGTGCACCCACGAGGCGCAGCGCCTGCACGAGCGAGCGAGCAACGCGTGAGTGGAGCACGTCTCCGACGATCGCGACGTGAACACCATCGAGGCGGCCAAGTGACTCCGAGATCGTGTAGAGGTCGAGCAACGCCTGCGTGGGATGCTGGTGCTTCCCATCACCTGCGTTTACGACGTGTGCGTGTGTCGCCTGCGCAACGAGCTGTGGCGCCCCGATCTGCGGGTGACGGATGACGATCACGTCTGGCTCGTAGGCCGAGAGCGTGAGGGCCGTGTCACGGAGTGACTCGCCCTTGTCGACCGAGGATCCGGATGCCTTCATCGAGAGCGTGTCGGCCGAGAGCCGCTTGGCGGCGAGCTCGAAGGACGTCGAGGTGCGCGTGGACGACTCGAAGAACACATTGGCGACAAGCCGGCCGCGCAGCGTCGGCAGCTTCTTGGTGTCGCGCTCCTGTGACAGCGCGAATGAGTGCGCCGTCGCGAGCAGGCGGTCGATGTCGTCGCGGTCGAGGTCGGCGACCGAGAGCAGGTGGCGACGCTCCCCGTCGCTCGGAGGGCGTAGGTCACCCGAGACCACATGGAGTGAACGCTCGGTCATGCCCCCTCCTCCACTCGGCCAAGCAGCACGACCTGGTCGATCTCGTCGATCTCGACGAGCTGCACCTGCACGCGCTCCTCGCGCGCCGTGGGCAGGTTCTTGCCCACGTAGTCAGGGCGGATGGGAAGCTCGCGATGGCCCCGGTCGGCAAGGACGGCGAGCTGCACGCGCTCCGGCCGGCCGTATTCGAAGAGCGCGTCGATCGCTGCCCGAATCGTGCGCCCGGTGTAGAGCACGTCGTCGACGAGGATCACCGTGCGTCCCTCAAGATCGAAATCAAGCTTTGTGTCGCGAACAATCGGCTGGGATCGGCGCGGCGCGCGGCCGCTGCGCACCAAGACATCATCGCGGTAGAACGTGATGTCGAGCTGTCCGAGCGGGAGCTCAATGCCGGCGCGCTCTTCGATCGCCCGGCGCAGCCGTTGTGCGATAGGGACGCCGCGCGTGTGGATGCCCACGAGCGCAACCGATTCAAGATCTTCGTTTCGCTCAATCACCTCATGCGCGATGCGTGAGAGCGTGCGGGCCATTGCGTCGGCGTCCAAGAGGACGCGGCCAGCTGGCGCCGCGATCGGCTGGTTCATGGTGCTCCTTTCCGGCCTCTCTGGACCGAGTTAAAGGCGATCGCCATTAGTGGCGTAGTGGGACTCTAACTCAGGCGGCCGACGTCATGCTTTCGGCCGAGGCGAAGATCCAGCCAAACCTGTACGTGACGGCCTCCGGAAGCTCCCGCTCGGCCTGAGCGAGACCGTCTCGATATTCATCGCCCGGAAGCAGCTCAAACGTCGAGTACGCCTTGGTACGCAGGATCTCCAATGCATGTTCGCGTGTGATCGTGCGTTCTTGCGCCTTGTGCTCCACCGTTGGCGCCGCAAAACCCGCAGCGACGAGTTCGGCGCTCAGGCGTTCGGCGCTCGGGAAGCGGGCGCGGTCGATGTCGGCGAGTGATGGGAAGAGCTCGCCAAACCACAGGTCATCGAACGTGGCGGGATCCTCGGTTGCGATCACGATCCTTCCGGCAGGCGCAAGCGCGCGTCGCGCCTCCGCAAAGGCGGTCGGGCGGTCGAGAAGGTGGATCGCCATCCGCGCGACGACAGCGTCGAACCACCCCGCTTTGAATGGCAGGTTCTCGGCACGGCCAACGCGGGCGTTCACACCTAGGGTGCGGGCCTTTTCGACCATCGCTGGTGCTGCGTCGATCGCCCAAACGCGCGCGAGCGCCCGTTCCTCGAGCGCCTGTGACAGACGCCCGGTGCCGCATCCAACCTCGAGCACGCGCGAGCCGCGCAGCGTGCCGAGGCGCACGAGTGCGTCGAACACCTCCCACCACTGATCGTCGACGGGTCGCAGCTCGTCGTAGCGCGCCGCGCGCCCGTCGAAGCTCACCCCATTCACTGGCTCGCGCCCGTCCCTGCTGGGGATTCGCGCTCGGGTCGTGCGCCGAGCCGAATGAGTGTCGGCTCTCCTCGCTCCGCGAACGGCACCTCGATGATGTCGAAGTCACGGGGAACCACGGTGTTCGGGAACACCGCCGTTGCCTCCGTTGCAATCTCCGAGCCGAAGTAGCGGGTCGAGATGTGCGTCAGCGCAAGCAAGCCCACGCCGGCGTTCTGCGCGAGCGTCGCTGCGTCATACGCCGTCGAGTGCTCGGTGTCCCGTGCACGTTCACTCTCTTCTCGCGTGAACGTCGCCTCGTGAATCAGCAGGTCGGCGCCGGTCGCCATCGTCTCGACGATCGTCGACGGAGCCGTGTCGCCCGTGTAGACCACTCTGCGGCCAGATCGCGCTTCGCCGAGGACCGCATCGGGCGATACGACGGTTCCGTCATCGAGCGTGATGGCTTCGCCCCGCTGCAGGAGACCCCGCGCGGGCCCGAACGGGATTCCGAGCGTGTCGGCGAGTTCGACATCGAACCGTCCTGGGCGGTCATCTTCGACGAGCGCATATCCGAGCGCGTTCTGTCCATGGTCGACGGGGAACGCGAGCAGCCGGTAGCCGTCTCGTTGGAGCGAGTCGCCCGCATGGATCTCGGTGAGCTCTACGGGATAGGGCAGCCGCCCGAACACGACGCGCATCGAGTCGTAGAGCGCACGCAGCCCTGGCGGGCCATAGATCGTGAGCGGAACCTCCCGTGCGCGCAGCGCGAACGTCTTCAACATCCCCGGGAGGCCGAGGAAGTGGTCGGCGTGGAAGTGCGTAAGGAAGATCTCTTCGAGATCGACGAGTCCGACGGTCGAGCGCAGAAGCTGGCGCTGGGTGCCCTCACCGCAGTCGAACAGCAGACGCTCACCACCTCGTCGAATCAGGAGCGCACTCGGGTTGCGACGCGCCGTCGGCGCGCTCGCCGATGTGCCAAGAAACACAACGTCTAGGTCCACTCGCCGATCGTATCGGCGGGATGGCGACGACAGGTGGCTACGCGAGAGGTCTACGCAGTGGTCGGGCTACGGCAGAACCAGCACCTGGCCAGGCCGAATATCGGCCCCGCTCAGATGGTTGGCCTGCTCGATCTGCCAGATGGCACGCGAAACATCACCGCTGTAGCGGGTCTCGGCGATCGTCCAGAGCGTGTCGTATGGCTGCACGCGGTAGAGCTGCTTGCTGCCATGCGCGCCGGATGAATGCGGCGTGACACTCCAGAGGACGAGAAATGAGGCCGCGATAAGAAGGATCTTTGCGAACATGTGTTCGTCACTATAGAGCGAACGTTCGTTCGTGTCCAGAACATCTGTTCGTGTTGGGCGACCGACATGTCTAGGACGTTAAACGCAGGAGGGCCGCCTTCCGGCGACCCTCCTGATGACGTGGTCAAGTGCGACCTACATTGGTTCGAAGTCGCGCTACTTCTTCTTCTTCGTGGCAACCTCGCAGCCGTTCGCGAACTTCTTGTCCTTGTTCGCGTAGCCCCTCAAGCATGAGAAGATCGCCGAAACGCCGTTCTTGCAGCCCGTCGTGGCATGCGGTGCGGTCGGTACGACATTTCCGGCCGTCCCGCAATTCTTCGGGTCAGTCAAGAAGTTGATCTTCGGAGCGGGCGTCGTGCTTGCCCCCTTCGGAGCCCATGCGGTCTGTGCTCCTGAACAGCCGGCCGAGATGGCAGACGGGACTGACGCCTTCGACGGCTTCGACGAGCCGTCGACGTGCTCGAGACCCGACTGCCAACCGCCCCCTCGATCTGCCTCGTCGACGAGATGGAAGAACAGCACCTGGGCGATCGACGGATCGCAGGCGTAGATCTGCACGATGCGTGCGTAGTACGACGCCTGATCAGCCTCGCTGACTGTCGGCGAGATCTCGGAGCCCGTGTAGCCAGCCACCCCGTCGGTGACCGTCTGGTACCCGACTTCGTCGACAACGATCATCAGGCCACCGAGCGTCGTCGGCTGGCCGGTTCCGTTGAACCCGTCGTAGATCGCCTGCTTGAGGACGTCCATCTGCGGGATGCCGATGTCACCGGCAACCGAGTAGCCCGCCTTATCAGGGGCTGGTGCCGGGCGCGCATTCTGGTTCGGGTATGGGTGGATACCAACCTGATCCATGATCGGCTTCGTGCGACCAGACGCCTTATACGCAGCGCCAACACCCTTGATGAAGTCGGCGGGCGTCATCGACTGCGCGTTCTGGGCGCGAGGAGAGACACCGAAAGCGATCACGGTGTTGTTGCCGTTGATTCCCTTGAGAACGTCATAACAGGCGGCGAGCGTCGCCTCGTAGTTCGACGGACTCACGGGTGCCCAGAAACGAGTGGTGTTCTCCTCGTTGCCGATAATCCAACGGTTGACCGACTTGTACCGGTTGGCAACGTTCCCGACCCACTGACAGAACGTGTTCGGATCCATTGAGCCAGCAATCGACGCGGTCGCCGGGTACAGCGAAATCGTGATGTTCACGCCGGCAGCCTTCGCGGCAGGAACGGCCTTGTCGAGGAATGCCTGCTGCGTGATCGTGCCGGCGTTGCCGTCGAACGTCGCAGACCAACGGTCGGAGACCATCCCGACACCCTTCAGATCAGTGAAGAAGGCCTTACCGCCGTCGTCGGCGTAGAGCGACGTGTCATCGACAACGCCAAATTACGGAGCGGCCGAGGCCGCGCGTGCAAAGCCGCCGGCGACAAGAGCTGTCGCGCACACGACAAGCAGGGCTGCACGAATGCC
Organism: Actinomycetota bacterium; assembly: GCA_009702325.1. Classification (GTDB taxonomy): domain Bacteria; phylum Actinomycetota; class Thermoleophilia; order Gaiellales; family Gaiellaceae; genus PALSA-600. The sequence goes on along the minus strand of WLID01000008.1, from coordinate 11,680 downwards.
CTTGGGAATGCTGATCACGCTTGATCCTCCATCATCTTTGGGGGGCCGTCGCCCGAAGCGCTCGGGCGTACGCCCCGAAGTTGTAGCGGGTCCACCAGAAGGAGGACGCCTCGCGATCGTGTTCGGATCGACCATGTCGACGGCTCTGTCGGACGAATGCGTTAGGGCCGCTCGAGTTCGCCAATCGGTGCGAGCACCGCAAATTCTTTCACGCGGATGATCGACTCTTCAGCTTCGAGGCGCGTGTCGTACCCATCAGCTGAGGCGGCGAGCACGGTCTGATCGGGCGCGACGAACTGCCAGCGCCAGAGATCGCCGTCGTGCAAGACAATGAAGTGGTGAACGTGTGCTGACCAGCCCCCCATATGACGCTCGTGACAGAGAGCTTGCCCCAAGTCAACGGCGAATTCTCACACCGGTGTCACAATTCGCCGAGCGCGGAGAGCACAGCGTCGACGAGTCGCGTCGCCCCGAACCGAACGGGGTCGTCTGCGACGAGTCCCGAATCGGCCTCAGCCGCCGAAACGGCCGCCCGCGCCCCCTCGTCTGTCAATCCCTGCGTGTTGAGCGCGATTGCGGCCACCTTGGCTGGTCGCCCGATCAGTGACATCCGCTCATGGAGATCGACGAGGAACGTGTACGACGGCTTCGGAAACGCGGGATTCTCGTCGACGAATGGCTCGACGGGCTTGTCGCACAGGACGTAGACGTGCGGCGCACTCCCGTGGATCAGTCCGAGCGTGACGCCCGAGTACGACGGATGGAGCAGCGAACCCTGGCCTTCAATCCACAGAAGCTCTCCCCCGCGCTCAACTCCCTCCATCACGAGTTGCTCGGTTGCACCTGCGATGAAGTCGGCGACGACCGCGTCAACCGACATCCCCCAACCGGCAATCGCGATCCCCGTCTGTCCTGTCGGAACGAACTCGCTCTTGATCCCGCGACGCTGCGCCTCGGCGTCGAGTTCGAGTGCAACCGTCATCTTTCCGATCGCGCAGTCGGAGCCAACGGTGGTCACGACTTTGCTGCCGTGGGTGAGATTCGCCCCTGTCGGCACGTTGAGCCCGCTCGGGGCGAGGCGTAGATCCCGCAGGCTCACGCCGTGCATGGCGGCGAGCGCGGTCATCTCGTCGTCCCGGATCAGGAATTCGTGCAGGCCGCTCTCAATGTCAAGGCCGGCCTCGATGCACTGGCGCAAGATCGCCCGCCAGGCAGGCGGGAACCGTCCCCCGGCCGGCGCGACGCCCACGAGTGCGACGGTCGGCTTCAGCGCGAGCGCATCGGCGACGCTCCCGACGATGGGGAATCCCCCCTCGGTCTCGCCGGCGCGCTCTGAGTCGAGCAGCGCAACTACCTCGGCCGGTCGGTAGCGCATCACACCGCGAGCGGTCTTGCCGAAGTGCGGATCACCCGAAAAGCCCTCCGCGAGAATCAGTACGCGCCGGTCGCTCATGTCGCCGCCCTTTCGACGCCGAGGCCTGGTGCGTCGGCTGGTAGTTGTATGCCGTCTTCCCACGCCACACCCGGCCATGGGTCCGACCTGAGGAGCAGGTTGCCGTCGAGATCGACGTGGTCGCAAAGGCTTGCCATGTGCGCGCCCGCGGCGATACCTAGCCCGGATTCGACCATGCAGCCGAGCATCACTCCGAGGTCGAGCGCGCGTGCGGCCGCCGCCATCTTCACGGCCTCACGGATTCCGCCTGACTTCGCGAGTTTGATGTTGATGCCGTGGGCGCGTTCGGCGCACGCTGCGACATCAGCAAGCGTGTGGCAGTCCTCGTCGACGTAGATCGGGATCGGCGACCTTCGCTTCAACTCGGGACCATCGGGGCTGCCGGCCGGGAGCGGCTGCTCGCAGTACTCGATCTCCATCTGCGGAAGGACGTCGAGTGCCTCATCGAGCGTCCAGTACTCGTTGACGTCGACCATCAGCGGTACGGAGCTGGCCGCGCGCACCTGCCGCACGCGCTCGAGGTCGAGTCCGTCGCGGCCGCCGAGCTTGAGCTTTAGCCGCTTGAAGCCGCGGGCCTCGGCCTTCTCTGCACGGCGCGCCATATCGTCGGGATCACCGAGCCACACCGTCCACGACGTCGGGGGGCCCACGCGCCGAAGACCGAGCAGCTTGTAGACCGGCTGGCCGACGAGCTTCCCCTGCAGGTCGTAGAGCGCCGCATCGACGGCAGCCCGTGCCGCCTGCTCTCCTCGCGGGAGCAGATCCTGAATGTCGTCGAGCGCCCAGGGATCGTCGCCGAGCGTCACGTGCTGAAGCCACGCGAGCGCCGAATCGGCCGACTCCTCGTAGCGCGCGATCGGCGCGGCCTCGCCGTAGCCAGTAACCCCACCATGCGTTACTGCAACCTGTACGACCTCCGCCTCATCCTCCGATGAGCGGGCGATCGTGAACGTCTCGGCGAGATACACCGTGACCTTCTCGGCGCGGAGTTCCATGTCCGGAAACCTAGAGGTTCGCGGGTGATCGCGCGGAGAAGGTCAAACGTCGCGGGGGCGCGGGTAGACTGACTCCTCCCTGGCGCCCGTAGCTCAGGGGATAGAGCGTTCGCCTCCGGAGCGAAAGGTCGCTGGTTCGATTCCAGCCGGGCGCATGAGTTATGCCGGTACGAGCGCTTGGTCGCCGTACCGGCGGAAGAACCGAAGCGACTCGTGGTACGGGAAGAACTCGACGACCTCCCCCGCCTCCACTCGACGCTGACACTCGATCCAAAACTCTGGTGTCAGCAGCTGCGCGTGATATTTGAGGAACAGCTCGCGTACGCGCGGGTCGCCGAGCAGGAAGGTCTCGAACTCCTCCGGGAAGACATCGCCCGGTGAGGCGGCGTACCACGGCTCGCTCGACATCTCCGCTTCGGGGTTCGGCGGTTCGGGAACCCGCCGGAAGCGGCAGTCTGTGAGGTACTCGAGCTCGTCGTAGTCGTAAAACACCACACGGCCGTGTCGCGTGACACCGAAGTTCCGCCACAGCAGGTCGCCCGCAAAGATGTTCGCGATCGCAAGTTCGCGAATGGCGTTGCCGTAGCCGCGCACAACCCGGTCGAGCTCCGCCGGCGTCGCATGGTCGAGGTAGACGTTGAGCGGCGTCATGCGCCGTTCCACATAGCAGTGCTTCACGATCAGGTCGTCGCCAACGATTTCGATCGACGAGGCCGCTACGCGCTGGAGTTCCTCCAGCAGCTCCGGCGCGAATCGATTAAGTGGAAGTGCGAGATTCTCGAACTCGACGGCATCGGCAAGTCGACCAACGCGATCGACCTCACGCACCATGCGGAACTTCTGTTTCACGGTGTCGCGATCGATGTTCTTCGTCGGGCCGAAGACGTCCTTGATGATCTTGAACACGTAGCGGTACGACGGGAGATTGAAGACGTGCATCACCTGACCGCGCGTGCCGGGCGCTTCAACAAAGAGGTCGTTCGACTGGCGGAGATGGTGCACAAGGTCGCGGAAGAACAGCGTCTTTCCTTGCTTGAGAAAGCCAAGGGCGCTGTAGAGCTCCGAGCGAAGGCTGTGCGGCATGATCCCGCTGAGGAACTCGACGTAGCCCGACGGCACGTCGAGCTCCACGAGGAAGTACGCACGGGAGAGTGAGAACAGCATGCTCAGGTCACTCGATGCAAGCAGCACCGTGTCGAGCATCAGGCCTCCCTGCTCATCGTGAATAACCGGCACGACAAACGGCGTCTCGAAATTGCCGTTCACGACCTTGCCGATCACATACGCCGCTTTGTTGCGGTAGAAGGCTGACGACAGCACCTGAATCTGATGGTTGGGATCCTGCTCCACCCACTCGGCCGTCTGTTCGGTGAGCGCTCGCACGACATAGCCCGTGTCGCGCTCGAGGTCGGTAAACGGCCGCTTCCACCCGAAGTCTTGGAAGATCTGAACGAGGGTCTCACGGAAGCCGTGCTCCGTGGGGTAATAGCTCCGATACACCGGAGGATCGGCCGGAATGTGCTCCGTCGAGATCGTCGCGCGCGAATAGATCAGCGGATGCCGCACGTAGGTTGAGCGTTGCACGCGTGTGATGACCGAGTTGAAGAAGGTCTCCGCAAGCTCGGGCCGCTTGTGATCGATCATCAGGCCGGTGTAGTGATGCTTGATGCGGCGCCAGAAATCGTCGTCACGTCGCCGAATTGCGACCTCAGCATCGAGGCGGTCGATCGTTTCGGCAAGGCGCTCGTCGTAGTATTCGAGCCGCGCACGGAGCGCAGGCCCGGCGGCAGCCCAGTTCCCGGTCTCGAAGCGTTGCCGCGCCTCAGCGCTCGCTTCGCGCAGCGTTTCAAAGTGCCGATCGATGCCGTCGAGAAGGATCTCTGCGGCCCGATGTGCAAGTGCTTCTGAGGAGCCGATTCGCCGCATCAGATCGTGTTCCGCATTGTTGAGGTCAGGGTAGACGACACGACCTGACACCCTCGGGCCGCTTCTCCCCTACCCTTTAGGGCTAGACGCCACGACGAGAGCAAGGAGCCGACATGAGCGCCGACTCACGCATCACCGTCCCGACCGGCGGAACGAAGATCGTTCCGGGGCAGCCGACGCCTGACAATCCGATCATCCCGTTCATCGAGGGTGACGGCATCGGGATCGACATCACACCGGTCATGAAGGACGTCGTCGATGCTGCCGTTGCGCACTCGTACGGCGGTGAACGCCAGATCCACTGGATGGAGGTCTATGCCGGCGAGAAGTCAACGCGGCTCTACGGCTCTGACGTTTGGTTGCCGCAAGAGACGATTGACACCGTTCGCGAATACTCCGTCTCGATCAAGGGTCCGATGACCACTCCCGTCGGTGGCGGCATCCGTTCGCTCAACGTCGCCTTGCGTCAGGAGCTCGATCTGTTCGTGTGTCTGCGCCCGGTGCGGTGGTTTGAAGGTGTTCCGAGCCCGCTCAAGGATCCGTCGAAGACCGACATGGTGATCTTCCGCGAAAACACCGAGGACATCTATGCCGGGATCGAGTGGGAGGCTGAGACGCCGAATGCGAAGAAGGTGATCGACTTCCTCCAACGCGAAATGGATGTCACAAAGATTCGCTTCCCGAACACCTCGGGGATCGGCATCAAGCCGGTCTCGCGCGAAGGCACCGAACGGCTTGTGCGCAAGGCGATCGAGTACGCGATCACGAATGACCGTGCCTCAGTGACGTTCGTGCATAAGGGCAACATCATGAAGTTCACCGAGGGCGCGTTCCGCGACTGGGGTTACGGGCTCGCAGAGCGGGAGTTCGGTGCGACGTTCCTCGACGGAGGGCCGTGGATGCGCATCACGAACCCGAACACCGGCGGCGAGATCGTGATCAAGGACGTGATCGCCGATGCGTTCCTCCAGCAGATCCTGCTGCGCCCGGCCGAGTACGACGTGATCGCGACGCTCAACCTGAACGGTGACTACGTCTCGGATGCACTCGCTGCGCAGGTTGGCGGTATCGGCATCGCGCCTGGCGCGAACATGTCCGACACGGTCGCCATGTTCGAAGCGACCCATGGCACCGCGCCGCGATACGCCGGGCAGGACAAGGTCAACCCCGGCTCGCTGATCCTCTCGGCCGAGATGATGCTCCGCCACATGGGCTGGATCGACGCGGCCGACCTCGTGATCTCGTCACTCGAGGCGACGATCGCCGACAAGATCGTCACGTACGACTTCGCTCGCCTGCTCGACGGGGCGAAAGAGGTTTCGTGCTCGGCATTTGGCCGGGCCATGATCGAACGGATGTAGCGTGCGGCGTCTGCCGCTCGCCGGACTTGCTCTCAGTGTTGCGGCGCTGCTCCTCGTGAGTGGCGCCGCGGCACAGAGTTCCAGTCCGCCCTGCGTCGGCAAGCAACTCTCGGGCGCGTTCGCCGCGATCAAGGGAAGCGCGGGCGCTGGCAACGTCAGCTACCGCCTCGTGCTTCGGAACAGTTCGAAGGCCGCGTGTTTCGTGAGCGGGATCCCGCATCTGACGCTCATCGGCCGACGCGGCAAGCACCTGCCCACCGCTGCCCGTGCCGAACACCCCGGCATGTTGATGGCGATTCGGGTCGATCTGCACCCCGGAGGTGTAGCCGCCCTTGAGGCACGCTTCTCGCCTGATGTTCCTGGCCCTGGTGAGCAGCAACTTGGGCGGTGCGAGCCGATCGCTACCCGCGTTCGCGTCGTCCCAAACGGTGGTGGAAGCGCTCTATTGCCGGTGCTGCCGCCAACGAGCGTGTGCGAGCACGGAGCCTTGAGCCTCTCGTTGCTCGGGCCGCGGTAGCCAAAGTGGCTGCACCGGGTACACTTTTCGACATGCCCGTGCTCACGATCCTCGAGGACCCACTCAGTACCGGTGCCGAGCTTGCCTCGCATCCGTCGTCCTCGCACGCGCGACAGCGCGATCGTTGCTGCGCGCCCGCAGTCGGCGCCCGCTGAGCTCACCGCCGCTGGCCTCACCTGGATCCACCTCAATTCGCCGACGCACGCGCAGGCGCAGGCACTTGCGGAGCGGTTTGGGTGGCATCCCCTTGATGTCGAGGATGTTCTCTCGAAGCGCCAGCGCCCGAAGGTCGACGACTACGCCGATGACGGATACCTCTTTGGCGTTCTGCACTTCCCGGTCTACGACCGGTCGATTCAGCGTCTAAATGCCGGTGAGGTCGACTTCTTCATCGGCCCGAACTACATCGTCACCTTCCCCACCGTTCAACTGCGGCCGCTCGAGGCACTGTTTCGCCGGTGCGAAGAGGACGAGGCCTACCGCGAGCAGCTCTTTGCGATGGGCTCCGGACGGTTGTTGTACGAGGTGCTCGACGACCTGTTCGGCTACTGCTTCCCGATTCTCGACAAGATCGGCCATAAGCTCGACGCTCTCGAAGACGACGTGTTCGAGGGCCGGTCGAACGAGGTCGTTCGTGACATCTCGAACGTCAAGCAGGAGATCATCTCCTACCGCAAGATCGTCAAGCCGGAGCGTACGACGCTGCGGCTGCTCGATCGCCACGTCGGACGGTTCCTGCCCGAGGAACTCGAGATCTACTACGACGACATCATCGACGCCGCAGAACGCATCTGGGACATCCTCGACAACTACAAGGAAGTCATCGAGGCTCTCGAGAGCACCAACGAATCCGTGATTCAGCACCGCCAGAACGATGTGCTGCGCATCCTGACCGTGTTTTCGGTGATCTTGCTGCCGCTGACCTTGATCACAGGCTTCTTTGGCATGAACGTCGAGTTCCCCGGCTTTGGAACCGTCTGGGCGTTCTGGACGATCTTCGGCACGATGGCCACCGCTGTTGTCTCGATGCTCGCGTTCTTCCGTTACAAGAACTGGCTCTGACGAGCATCGCCCGCTGTCGTTAGGCTCGGGCGGTGACACACGTCTCTCGCCTAGCGCGTGGATCGGCCGTTCCGCTCGCATACGCCGCACTTTCCGTCGTCTTGTACGGCCGCTCGGTGCTCGCGCATCCGGGTCGCTCGCTCGTCGGGACGGGTGTTGACCCACAGATCTTCGTGTGGTCGATCGCCTGGTGGCCCCACGCTCTTCTGCACGGCCTGAACCCAATCGTCACCCACGCTGTGTGGGCGCCGATTGGTGCCAACCTCGCGTGGACAACTTCGGTAGCGGGGATTGCGCTCCCGCTCGCGCCCGTGACACTCGCATTTGGCCCTGTGGTCGCCTACAACGTCGCGGCCCTCGCACTGCCGGCGCTCGCGGCAACGACCGCCTACCTCCTGTGTCTCAGGCTCACGGGCTCACGCGTGGCGTCACTCATCGGCGGCGCATTCTTTGGCTTCTCGCCGTATATGGCGGGGCACGAGGAGGGGCATCTCCACATGAGCTCGGTCTTCTTGGTGCCCCTGGGTGCCATCGCGATGCTCGACTTCCTCGACGGCAAGCGCTCACGGCGCGCCTCTGTGGTGCGCATCGGGGCGCTTCTCGCGTGGCAACTCCTGCTCTCGACCGAGGTGCTCCTCACCGCCACGCTCGCCCTCGCGGTTGGCCTGCTCCTTGCCTTCCTCCTGATTCCCGATCGTCGATCGGCGTTGCGATCCGCATTCGCTCCGCTCGCAGCGGCGTACGGGCTTGCCGGAGCCTGCACCGCACCGTTTGTCTGGTACGCGCTACGGCATTTCGAAACCGGATCGATCAACCGTCCGGCCGACTTTCCGGCCGACCTGGCAAATCTCATCGTCCCAACTCGGCTCGCGTTGCTCACCACGAGCTGGACGGTGACGAAGTCCGACCGCTTTGTTGGGAATCTCAGCGAGAACGGCGCCTACATCGGGCTGCCAGCGCTTGGCGTCGTAGCGGTCGTGATCGCAATGCGGTGGCGAGAGCCACGTATCCGCTTCCTGGCGGTCGCCGCAGCGGCGGGTGTTGTGGCTGAGCTCGGGACAGCGCTGCACGTCATGGGCCACTCGCTTGTCGTCCTCCCGTGGCGCGCATTCTCCGCCGCTCCTGGTCTCAGCAACGTGCTCCCCGTGCGCCTCTCGGCATTCGTCGCCTTGACGGTCGCGATCTTCCTCGCACTGTTTGTGGCAGGTGGGCCCAGGACGAGCATCACGCGAATCGGGATTGCCGCGGCCGCACTCGTCGTCGTCCTCCCTTCCCCAACCTCATCGGGATGGCGCGGAACTATCGACCGCCCGTCGTTCTTCACCTCCGCCCTTGAGAGCCAGTGCCTCCGCCCCGGCGAGAACGTGCTCGCGCTGCCCTACCCAAACCAGACAGCGATGATGGTGTGGCAGGCCGAAGCACGATTCCACTTTCGGCTGGCAAACGGCAACCTCCGCCCCGATCCACCTGTTTCGATTCCCCACCGTGAGTCGGTGCTCGTTCTCGATAGTGGAGGCGACGTTGACACGATCTCGGCAGGCGACATTGCTGCGATCGCGACCGCGCAAGGGGTGTCAACGATCCTCGTCGACGATGCGCATGCCTCGCCGTGGACGGCGTTGCTCACGGGCCAATACCCGTCGCAGCATCTTGGGGGCGTCACGCTCTACCGCGTCGTTCCCGGCCCCGCAACCTGCCCGTCGTAAGCCCAGAATGAGCGAGGGGCCCGTTGCCGGGCCCCTCGCAGTACAGCCAGTTCAGGGAGTGTTACTTGCCCTGAGCGATCCGGCCGCGGACGTATGCAGGCGTCATTGGCGCCTTGAACATCCGAATGCCGAGCGCGTCGTACACCGCGTTCGCGATCGCGGGGACAACCGGGACGAGCGGCGGCTCGCCGGAGCCCTCGGACAGCTTCTCGGTGCGCTGAATGACACTGAGGTGAATCTTCGGAGCATCCTTGAACCGCATGATCGGATACGTGACCCAGTCGGTGCTCGTCACGCGATGCGTGTCGAAGCGGAGCTCCTCTATGAGAGCAGCACTCGCACCCTGCATGAGGGAGCCGAGCATCTGGTTCTCGATGAGGCCCGGGTTGATCGCAAGTCCGGAGTCCTGGGCTGCCCAGAGATCCGTGATCGTGATCTTGCCGGTCTTCTTGTTGACCTGCACCTTGGCAACGGTGGCCGCGTAGGCCGCGTTGTGGGTGCCGATTGCCATACCCCAGCCGGTGGCGATATTGCCCGTCTGGCTCGAAGCGAGCGAGGCAGGGATATGCGCCTTGTACGGGGAGCTAGCGACAGCCGTCTGAAGCGCTGCGGCCCAACGTGGGAACTCCCCGTCCTGGCGGATGTTCTGCACGCGGAACGCGAGCGGATCCATGCCGGCCGATTCGGCGAGCATGTCGACGAACTGCTCCGTTGCAAACGCGGTCTGCGGACCCGACGGTGCGCGCAGGGTGCCGCACTGGAAGATGCCGAGCGACTGCCCGATCGTCTTCGCGATGACCCGGTAACCCATGTTGCCCGCCGTGTTCTGCGCGACGTTGTAGAACGGACCGATGTTCTCGGTGTTCGGGCTACCCGTGCCGAGTGCCGGCGGCGTGTTGCCCATCATCTGAGCGGTCGCGAAGAGCGACGTGCTCGGCTGCGTGAACTGCGTTGCTTCGAGTGCGACGATGTTGCCCTTCGCATCGACGCCACCGCGGATGTCGGTCATGAACGCCTGGCCATATTTCGTCCACCCCTGCTCGTCCCAGCGCATGAGCTGGAGGCGAACCGGTGCGCCGGCCTCGCGCGAGAGCAGCGCTGCTGCCTGAGCGATGTCGAACGCGTGGTAGCCGTTGCCGTAGGTGCTGGAGCCTTCGTAGAAGACGACCTGCACGTTGGTCAGCGGCACACCGAACGTGGTTGCAAGGTTCTGCGCCTCGCTCTCAACGTTCTGGGTGTTGTTGTAGACCGTGATCTTGTCGGTCGACGCGCCGCCTGAGCCCTTGGTGTAGATACCAACTGCGCAGCCCGGGCCGATCGGGTTGTGGCCACGAGCACCGGCGTAGAACGAGGCGCTGACCTGCTTGGCCGCACCCGCGAACGCGGTGTCGAAGTTGCCGACGTTGCTCGTGATACGTGCCGGGATCTGGCCTGCCGAGTCCGCCTTGCGCCACTGGCTCTGAACGTCCGTGTGGCTCGGGAGGATTGGGCTGTCGGCCCAGGTCACCTTGATCTGGGCAGCGGCCTGAACGACGTCGTATTCACGCTCTGCAACGACGCCGACGAAGTCGCCGACCTGGATGACCTTGACACCCTTGAGGTGCGTGATTCCGGTCGTGTCAACCTTCAGCGGCTTGGCCCAACCGTCGGACATGTACGGCCCCTGACCACGCGGGCGGATCCAACGGCCATGGAGCATGCCGGGGATGCGGAGCGCGTGGATGTAGGTGTAGGTGCCGTGCACCTTGCTTGGGATGTCGATGCGCGGTGCGCGTGACGTCACGAGCTTGTACTGGCTGACCGTCTTCGATCCGTTGGTGCCGGCCGCGATGTTGCTCGCCGCCGTCGGGATCGTTGCGCTCAGAAGCTTGCCGCCGACGAGCTGGCCGTAGGTGACGGTCTTGCCGCCGCCTGACACAACACCCTTCGAGACGGTGAGGCTCGATGCCGGAACACCAAGCTGCGTTGCTGCGAGTCCGAGGAGCGTCTGGCGAGCGACGACGCCGGCTGCGCGGATCTTGCCGCCCTGGCCTGACATCGCGTTCGAGCCGCCCTGGCCACCCGTGCTGAGCGTGACGTTGGTGTCGACGACCGAGTTGAGCCCACCCTCGCCGAGCGTGTGGGTGGACGAGCCGTAGATCATCTGGCTCATGTCCATGTCGAGCTCTTCGGCGAGGACCATCAGGAAGCCGGTGGTGATGCCGTTACCGGTTTCGATCTGGCTCGTCTTGAGGTTGACGGTGTTGTCCGCGTTGATGCGGATCCACGAGTCGACCTGGGCGGCGTCAGGCAGGTTGCCTGCGCTGATCGGGCCGGCGCCTGCTGCCTTGCCGGCTGCACCGGCTCCAGCGAGCGAGAAGCCGACGACGAGTGCGCCGCCGCCCTTGAGGAACGACTTGCGGCCGAACTCCTTCGAAGTGACTTCGTTCAAAAGATCAGCCATGACTAAGCACCAGCCTTCCGCATCGCAGCGGCCGCCTGCTGAATCGCGGTAAGGATCCGCGGGTACGTACCGCAGCGGCACAGATGACCATTCATCGCCGTCCGAATCTCATCCTCAGACGGATTCTTGTTGCTCGAAAGCAGGTCAGCAGCCTGGATCATCATGCCGTTCTGGCAGTAACCGCAATGCGGCACCTGAACGTCGATCCACGCCTGCT
>WLID01000007.1 GCA_009702325.1 Actinomycetota bacterium | reverse complement strand
CTGCCGCTCGTTGTCGTCGCGTTCCGTGACGAAGAGCGAGGGTGCGTCGGCAGCGAAGCGGCGGTTGCGACTGGGGATCTTCCTCAGGCGTACTTCGAACTCCACATCGAGCAAGGCCCGATCCTCGACAACCTCGACCTGCCGTTCGGGATCGTCACAGCGATCGTCGGTCAGGCGCGCGGCGAGGTCGTGTTTCACGGGCGCGCTGGGCACGCGGGCACAACACCGATGGCTCATCGCCAGGACGCGCTCGTCGAGGCGGCCGCCTTCGTTCAGCGCGTCGCGGCCGCTCCGAAAGGTGATGCTGTGGCAACAGTTGGTTCGTTCGTCGTTGAGCCGGGTGGCAGCAATGTCATTCCCGAGCGGGTCACCCTTACGGTCGACGCGCGCGCAACGACGCCAGAGGCGCTTGACGAGCTCGTCGCCACGATCGGCTTTGAACCAACGTGGCGCACCCAGCCGGTGCCGATGAGCGGGGCACCGCTTGAGGCGCTCAGAGCAGCTGCCCCAGGTGCACCCGAACTCGTGTCGGGCGCCGGTCACGACGCTGCCTCGCTCGCCGCCGCCGGTGTGCCGAGCGCGATGCTCTTCGTGCGAAGCCGCAACGGTGGCATCAGCCATCACCCCGACGAGTACTCGTCCGAAGAGGACATTGAAGCGGCTCTCGAAGTGCTGATCGACGCGGTCGCTAGGATCAGCTGATGGAGATTCAGCGCGAGGTCATGAGCTGGGGAGACCTCGGTCGCGCCTCCCGGGAGCTCGCCCAGTCGATCTTCGACGACGGTTACGAGCCCGACATCATCCTGTCGATCGCTCGTGGCGGCCTGCTCGTGGGTGGCGCACTCGGCTACGCGCTCGGCGTCAAGAACACCTTCACGATGAACGTCGAGTTCTACACCGGGGTCGATCAACGGCTCGACATGCCGATGCTCCTGCCGCCCGTTCCCGACCTCGTCGACTTCGCCAACACGAAAGTATTGGTTGCCGACGACGTTGCCGATACCGGAGCGACCCTCGAACTCGTACGCGAATTCTGTGAAGGGAAGGTCGCCGAAGTCCGCCTCGCGGTGCTCTACGAGAAGTCGCGATCAACGGTGCAATGCGACTACGTGTGGAAGAAGACCGATGACTGGATCGTCTTCCCATGGAGCGCCGAGAACCCGGTTGGTCAGACAACCGGCGCCGAAGCCTAAACCCTTCGCAATTTGCCGATTACTGGGTCTCAACCACCCGGCGAATCTCCTATAGTCGTGATCCCCGCACTACCGGTCCGGCTTGAGGAGGGAGTTGCACGTGAGTAAGAGGAAGGTGGCGCTCGTCGCAGCGCTCACGGCGGTCGTTGCTACCGCATCGCTCGTCGTTACAGCGGTTGGTTCCGCGAAGCAGCACGACGTGTTCAAGGCGGCGTGGATCTACGTTGGCCCGCACAACGATGGTGGTTGGTCGCAGGCTCACGATCAGGGTCGCCTGGCAGTCGTCAAGGCGCTCGGTTCGAAGGTCGAGACGACCTACAAGGAAAATGTTCCGGAAGGCCCCCAGGTTTCACAGGTGATCGACAGCCTCGTGAAGGACGGCAACAAGATCATCTTCGCGACGTCGTTCGGCTACCAGGATGCAATGGTTGCCGCGGCCAAGAAGTACCCGGACGTCTACTTCGAGATGGCGACCGGCTACAAGACGTCGAAGAACATGGCCGTCTACTACGGCGCCGGTGAAGACTCGATCTTCCTCTCCGGTATGGCTGCGGGTGCGGCGACGAAGAGCGGCGTTGTTGGGTATGTCGTTCCGTTCGCGATCCCGGAAGTGATTCGACACACGAACGCGTTCGCGCTCGGCGTCCAGGCGACCCATCCTGGCGCGACCGTGAAGATCGTGTGGACGAACTCGTGGTTCTCACCGGCAACCGAGAAGAAGGCTGCTCAGAGCCTTAAGGCTGCAGGTGCTGACGTGATCGGGCAGAACGTCGACAGCCCGGCCGCCGGCCAGTACGCCGAATCGGTCAGCCTCCCGTGGGTTGGCTACGACTCGGATGCGCAGAAGTTCGCGCCGAAGCAGTGGCTGACCGCAGCGGTCTACGACTGGGGTGTCTACTACATCCCGCGCGTGAAGGCCGCGATGGCCGGCACGTGGAAGACCGGCTCGTACTACGGCTCGATGGCGGACGGCTTCACGAAGATCGCTCCGTTCGGCTCGCTCGTGGCGTCGGGCACCAAGTCGGCAATCACGACCAAGGCTGCAGGCATCAAGGCAGGCACCTTCAAGGTGTTCGCTGGCCCTCTCTACGACCAGAGCGGCAAGCTCCGCGTCGCGAAGGGCAAGGCGCTCTCACTCGGTGACCTGATGGCGATCGACTGGCTCGTCAAGGGCGTCGAAGGCAGCGCGAAGGGCTAGATCAGGCGTGTGTGGGGGGAGCTTCGGCTCCCCCCACCGCCTTCTTTCCTATGCCGGCGGTCAGCCTTCACGGGATCACGAAGCGGTTCCCTGGCGTCGTCGCAAATGACGGTGTCGACTTTGAGGCGGCCGAAGGCGAAGTTCATGCCTTGCTTGGCGAAAACGGGGCCGGCAAGAGCACCCTGTCAAACATCCTGACGGGCCTGTACCGTCCCGATGAGGGAAGCGTCGAGCTGTACGGCGAGCGGGTCGAGTTTGACTCCCCACGCGACGCGCTCAATGCAGGCATCTGCATGGTGCACCAGCATTTTCGGCTTGTTCCGCCATTCACCGTTGCCGAGAACGTCATCCTTGGCGACACGCGTGGCGAGAGCGGCCGGTTCCTTGTCCATCCCCGCCACATTGAGCGGCGCGTTGCCGAACTCGGTGAGCGCTATCGCATCGCGGTCGATCCACGCGCGCGCGTCTGGCAGCTGTCGCTTGGCGAGCAGCAGCGGGTTGAGATTCTGAAGGCGCTCTACCGCGAAGCGAAGATCCTGATTCTCGACGAGCCCACGGCAGTGCTAACACCGCAGGAGGCGGAGTCGCTGTTTATCACCCTCCGAGCGATGGCCGCTGAGGGCCGCACGGTGATCTTCATCTCGCACAAGCTGCATGAGGTGACTGCCGTCGCTGATCGCGTCACCGTGCTGCGCGGCGGCAAAACAGTCGCCACTGTCGACACCGCCGAGTCGACGACGCAGTCTCTCGCGTCACTGATGGTCGGGCGCGAAGTCGATGTTGCAACCCGTGTCCCTCGGGAGATCACCATCGGTGGTCCTGTGCTTGAGCTTGCGGGGGTTGGAGCGACGGGCGATCGAGGCGCTGAGGCGCTTCACGATGTGACGATGACGGTGCGATCCGGCGAGATTGTCGCGGTCGCAGGGGTTGCCGGTAACGGCCAGCGGGAGCTTGCAGAAGCGATCACCGGCATGCGCCCAACGACTGCGGGAACGATCACCGTCGACGGTAAGCCGCTCAAAGGTGGCGATGCGCGTGAGGCGATCCACGCCGGTGTCGCGCATGTACCGGAAGATCGCCTCCACACCGGTGTCGCGCCGAGCCTGAGCATCGCCTCAAACACGGTGCTCAAGAGCTATCGCGGCGCCCAGATTGCGCACGGCCCGTTGCTTCGGCTGAGCGCGATCAAGGAGCGGGCGCTGAGCTTGATTACGAACTACGACGTGCGCACATCGGGCCCGAACGTTCCGGCACGCCAACTTTCGGGCGGCAACCTTCAGAAGGTTGTGCTCGGACGCGAGTTCTCGGGTGAGCCGCGTGTGCTGATCGCCGCATCCCCAACCCGTGGGCTCGACGTCTCGGCGATCGAGACAGTCCACCGCTATCTGCGCGAGGGTGCGACAGGCGGCATGGGGATCGTTCTGATCAGCGAAGACCTCGACGAGATTCTCGCGCTCGCCGACAGGATCGTGGTGATGTACGAGGGACGGATCGTTGGAGAGCTCGACGCTGAGACCGCCACCAAGGATGCGCTGGGGTTGCTCATGGCTGGCGTGACGGAGCCGGTCGCATGATTCGCGTCGAGCGTCGTCTCGAGCAGCCGCGCTGGCTGTCGCTGGCTGTGCCGATTGGGTCGCTGATCGTCGCGTTCGTGGTGATGACGGGCGTGCTGCTCGTGACGGGTCACGATCCCGCAACCACGTTCCGGCGGCTCTTCGACTCGGCCTTCCTCGGCAGCGCCGAGCTGAACGCGACGTTCGTGTCGGCAACACCGTTGCTGTTTACCGGCCTGTGCGCTGCGGTTGCGTTCCGCATGCAGCTCTTCAACATCGGCGGTGAGGGGCAGCTGTATGTGGGTGCGATCTTCGCGGCCGCAGCGGCGCTCCTCGTCTCTGGCGTTCCCGGCGTCGTCGCGATTCCGCTGATGATCGCCGCAGGCGCGTTGGGTGGGGCGCTGTTCGCCCTGATCCCCGCCGTGCTCCGCGCGTTCTTGAAGACGAACGAGATCATCGTTTCGCTGATGCTCAACTACGTCGCGGCGCTCGTCCTCAACTATCTGATCTTCGACTCGCTGTCGTACTGGCGCGACACCTCATCGCCTGAGGCGAAGGTATTCCCGCAAGGCAAGCCGCTGCCCGATGCCGCCAGCTGGCCGCTCTCTCACATCGGTGGGTTGGAGTTGCCGTTCGGTCTGCTGCTCGGCATCGTGATCGCCGGGGTCGTGTGGGTCCTCTACTCGCGCACACGGTTTGGGTTCGAGGTGCAGGTGATCGGCGACTCTCCGCGCGCCGCCACCTATGCCGGCATGCGAACCCGCCGGAAGATCCTTGCCGTGATGGCACTCTCCGGAGCGATCGCGGGAATCGGTGGTGCGAGCCAGGACGGCGACGTCCGCCACCTCCTCGACGCGCGCGGCCTCTCGGCAGCTGGCTACGGCTACGCGGGCATCGTCGTCGCGGCGCTCGCCCGCTACAACCCGTTCGCGGTGGTGCTCGTTGCGTTCCTGCTCGGCGGGATCCAGAACGCGGGGTACACGCTGCAGGGAGCCGACTTTCCGTCGGGCCTCGTTGGCGTCATGCAAGGCCTGATCCTCTTCTGCGCACTTGGTGGGGAGTTGCTGATCCGCCACCGCATTCGCTTTGAGCGTCGCCGCCCGGCGGAGAGTGTCGCGTGAACAACTCGATCCTCGTCGTTGTTCTCGCTTCGGCCGTCACCTACGGCACGCCGCTCCTCTACTCGGCGCTCGGGGAGCTCGTTGCCGAGCGCTCGGGCGTACTCAACCTTGGCGTCGAGGGGATGATGCTCGTCGGCGCGGTGATGGGCTTCTGGGCCGTCCAGACGATTCCCGGCCCTGGGCCGCTCGTGCTGATTATCGCGGTGTGCGTTGCTGCGATCGCAGCCGGGCTGATGGCGCTGATCCATGCGTTCCTCGTCATCACGTTGCGAGCCAACCAGATCGTTTCAGGACTCGCGCTCACGATCTTTGCGGGCGCCGGTGGGCTCTCGTCGTATCTCGGCAACGACCTGAACCTCGCTGATGCGCCAGCTAAGCACGCCTTTGGCGCCTTCTTCCCGCACTCCATGCAGACGCTGCCCGTGGTCGGCCCGATCTTCTTCGAGCAGAACGCCCTTGTGTTTGTGGCCTGGCTTTTCGTTGGCGGCGTCGCGTTCTACCTCGCACGCACCCGCCCAGGTCTGAACCTGAAGGCTGTGGGGGAAGCTCCCGCCGCGGCCGACGCGATGGGCATCAACGTGACGCGCACCCGCTACATCCACACCGTGGTTGGCGGTGCGTTCGCTGGCATCGGTGGTGCCACGTTCTCGCTCGCAATCACTCCACAGTGGGTCGACGGGCTCACGCAGGGCGCGGGCTGGATTGCGATCGCACTCGTGATCTTCGCCTTCTGGCGGCCCGCCCTCTGCCTCGTGGGCGCATACTTCTTTGGAGCGTTCGCCGGCCTGCCGTTCACGCTGCAAGCACGCGGCGTGACGGTCGCGCCTGAGCTGTTCCAGGCGCTCCCCTACGTGATGACGATCCTCGTGCTCGTCACCGTCTCGGCCGCCGGAGCCAGACGTCGCCTCGGCGCGCCGGGTGCGCTCGGCACACCGTACGTTCGCGAAGAACGCTGACGACGCTCTGATGGGCAACGGCGCACGTGTCGCCGCGCCCTCCTACAGGGCCAACACGAAGCGTTAGAGCAGGCGGAACGAGATCTCCTGCGCTCCCTGCCAGAGCGTCAGGCGGCCGAGCTCGGCCAGGTTCTCGTGTCCGTCGATGAGCGTCGCGAAGTGGTTGCCCGCGAGCAGGCCTGCCTTCGACCCGAAGGCACAGTGGCCGTAGGGGAAGAGCAGCTCCGTCTCGCTTACACCGCCGCGCTCGAGCCGCCGCCGCCCGAGCCGATGCCGCGCGATCCGCTGCGGCTGCCTGGTGGGGCCGGGAACACGACGCGGGGCGAAGGCGTGAAACGGGGTGTTGGGTTCGCGGTGGGCTTCAAGAACATCATGTTCTCGGAGGGTTTCGACGATTCGACCGCGGCGCGCGTGAAGCTGTTCGACGACGGCTCCGCCGAAGTGAACTGCGCCTCGGCTGAGGTTGGCCAGGGGGTCTCCGATGTGATCCTGCAAGTGGCGCGCACCGAGCTTGGGACAGACGCTGTGTCGCTCGCGCCTCAGTCGACCGCGTCGGTTGGCTCGGGCGGTTCGACGTCCGCTTCGCGCCAGACGTGGATGGCCGCGAGCGCGGTGCGCGACGCCTGCCGGGCCGCCATCGCTCGTCGCGACCGAGGCGAGCGTGAGGTCGACGTCGAGATCGTCTACCGGCACGAAGAGACGACCCCGCTTGATCCCGAGACCGGCCAGGTCACTGGCGAGCGCGCCCACGTCGCGTTCTCTGTCTGCGCGATGAAGGTCGTTGCGGAGGTTGATGTCGAACTCGGGCTCACGCGGATCGTGTGGATCGGCGCGGCCCAAGACATCGGCAAGGCGATCAACCCGTTGGCCGCGGAAGGGCAGGTGCAGGGTGGCGTGGCGCAGGGGATGGGGCTCGCGGTAATGGAAGAGATTCAGACGCGCGATGGCCTGATCACCAACGCGAGCTTCACCGACTACCTCATCCCGACCGCGCTGGACATGCCCGCAATGGACGTCGTGTTTGTCGAGGACCCCGACCCCGCGGGTCCATTCGGCGCCAAGGGAATCGGTGAGCCGCCAACGGTCACAGCAACGGCCGCGGTCGCTTCCGCGCTGCGGGCCGCCTCAGGCCAGCCGCTCACCCGCGTCCCCGTCACACCCGAAGCGCTCATAGGCCTCGCTCGTTAGGAGAGTCCTAAGACAAGAACACGCTGGTTTTACTCGGTCGTCGGTGTCGCAGGCGGCTCTTCGCGCACCACGACGGCAACGGAGCCAACGACGATCGCTGCACCGACGATCGCCAACGTCGTGAGGTGCTCGCCGCGGAACACGATGCCGAGCGCGATCGCGACCACCGGATTGACGTACGCATAGGTGGAGACAAGCCCGATCGGCGCGTTCACGAGCAGCCAGGTGTAGGCGGTGTACCCGACCACTGATCCGATCGTGACGAGATAGATCCACGCCGCAATCGAGCTCACCGACGGATCGAAGTTGTGCGTCGTGAACGCGGCGAACGGAAGCATTAGCGCCCCGCCGATCAGCATCTCCCAGCTCGTCGCAGCCAGTGAGTTCGCAGGCATCGCGAGCCGGCTTGAAAGCAGCGAGCCGACCGCCCACATCACTGCCGAAATCACGCAGAGTGTGATCCCGAGCGTCGTTGCACCACCGTGCGGACGAAGCAGAAGCGCGATGCCGGCAAACCCGATCACGACGCCGCCGATTGCCAACGTCGGCATGTGCTCGCGCAGCCCAAGACGCATCACGACAACCCAAAGCGGCACCGATGCGATCAGGAGCGAGGCGATGCCGATGTCGATGTGTTGCTCAGCGAAAAAGAGAACGGCGTTTGCGCCCGGCAGAAGTGCGCCGACGATTGCGCACGAGAGAAACTCGCGTCGAGGCATGCGGAGTGACCCCTTGCTGCGCATCACGATCAGCGCCATCAACGCTCCGGCCGCGAGGAAGCGGGTCGAGGCGGCGAGCATGATCGGGATCGTCTCGCCGGCGACCTGAATCCCGAGATAGGTCGAGCCCCAGATGATGTAGACGATCCAGAGGGCCACCCACGTCTTCGCCTTGGTGCTCAACGCGAAAGCGACAGCGCGGCGCCCGCTGCAAGGAGGATCATCCCGGCGGCGCGCGGCCAGGAGATAGCGACCTGCTCGACGCCAAAGAGGCCGAAGCGGTCGATGACGGCACCCATCACGAGTTGGCCCGCGATCAAGATCCCGATCGTTGCGGCCGCGCCAATGCGTGGCTGGGCGACGGTGATCGCGAGCACGACGATCAACCCCATCAGTCCGCCGATCCACATCCACGGCGGTGTCTTGGTCACGCTCGTCAGATGCCCGATGCCGCCACGCACGGCGACGAGGACGCAGACTCCGAGCACGAGCTGAATGCTTGTCGCGACAACGAGGGCCTCGACGACACCGATGCGTCCACCGAAGCGTCCCATGACTGCAACCTGAATGCCGCCTGCGAGACCTGCAAGAACCGCAAAGAGCGCAGCGAGTGCGTTCATGCGCGCCGTGCCAACCGAGCGGGGCTGTCGGGGGTCGCGTGACGATTGGTTGCAGAGATGCCGTACATGGGGAATGCCCTGCGAGTCTACGCGCGAGCACCTGTGTGAAAATCCTCTCGACTAGGGTGAGGGCATGGCTCTCGTTGAGATCTCCCACGCAGGCGCCGTCATGACGATCACGTTGAATCGTCCCGACCGCCTAAACGCACTCGATGGTGCGATGGCGGCGGAGCTCACAGCTGCGCTCGTGCGCGCCACGGATCCGGAGGTTCGTGCCGTCGTGATCACCGGGGCCGGTCGGGGCTTCTGCGCCGGTCAAGATCTCGGCCGCCTCGAAGATCACACGCCGCTCGACGCGCTCCTTCGCGAGCACTACCACCCGATCGTCGTGCGGCTGCGCGAGTTGGAGAAGCCCGTGATCGCGTCGGTGAACGGGCCCGCGGCGGGAGCAGGCCTCTCGCTTGCGCTCGCGTGCGACGTGCGGATCGCCGGGGCGTCGGCGAGTTTCGTGCCGGCCTACGGCAAGATTGGTCTTGCTCCCGGCGCTGGCGCAACCTGGATTCTGCGACGGCTGCTTGGCCCCGCGCGTGCCTTCACGTGGCTTGCGACCGGGAGCAAGTTGAGCGCTGCCGACGCTCGGCTCTGGGGCATCGTCGCGGCAGTGGTGCCTGACAAGAAGCTCGCGTCCAAGACGGCAGAGGTCGCGGCGGAGTACGCAGCGTTACCCACGCGGGCGGTCTGGGAGCTCAAGCGGCTCCTCGACGCTGCCGAGACCGATACGTTCGCATCGCATCTCGACGACGTTGCACGGGCGCAGGGAGAGCTCGGCCGCACGCGCGACTACATCGAAGGTCGCACCGCGTTCGCGGAAGGAAGGCCCCCAGAGTTCGATGGGAAGCCGCCCTCGAATTAGCGCTCTAACCGGAGTACATTGCGCGAAACGGATGCAACGCTAAGGGGGATCACCATGTCCGAGCCCACCATCGAACCACCGGTTCCGTCGCACCCGATCAGTTTCGTCGTCACCGACGACCTGCGCCGGTCGCGGCTAACTGTGTTCTTCCGGCTGCTACTCGTCATTCCACATCTCATCGTGGTCGCGCTTTGGGCGATCGCCGCGTTGTTCGCGCTCCTGGCCGCCTGGTTCGCCGCGCTCTTCACAGGACGGGTGCCGGCCGGGCTGCACGACTTCCTCGCGTCGTACCTGCGCTACTCGACGCGGGTTACCGCCTACGCCTACCTCATTGCCGACCCGTTCCCACCGTTCGGCTCCGGGGGTTCGTACCCGCTCGATGTGACGATCGCACCGCCGCAGACGCAAGGCCGGCTGTCGGTGTTCTTCCGGTTGCTTCTCGCGATACCCGCGCTCGCGCTGAGCAATGTATTCCGCAGCGTCAATCAAATTGTGACCTGCCTCGGCTGGTTCTACGCGCTCTTCACCGGCTCGATGCACGAGTCGCTCCGCGATTTGAGCGCGTGGCTGCTTCGGTTCGAGACACAGACCTACGGGTACGTCCTGCTCCTCACACCTCGGTATCCGAGCCTCTCGGGGACACCGAAGGTCTAGCCCGAGAGGCAGCACTCGACGCCATCGCTCTACGATGGCGCCGTGGGTGTGGCTCTGATCGTCAACCCGTTCTCGAGCGGGGTTCGTCGCGACCTTGTCGAGGAGGTCGAACGGGTCCTGCTCGAGTACGTCGACGAGCTTGAGGTGACGTTGACGGAGTCGCGTGACCACGCCACTGAGCTGGCGCGGCGAGCGGCGGAGCGCGGTGACACCGTGGTCGTGTTCGCAGGCGATGGAACCTACAACGAGGCGATCAACGGTGCCGCCGGCCTGACGACGTTCGCGTTCGTTCCTGGTGGTGGCACAAGCGTCTTGCCGCGTGCGCTGGGCCTGCCCCGCGAGCCGCTTGAGGCCGCGCGCATCATCGGTGAAGGGCTTCGTGCTGGACGCACTCGTACGATCTCGCTCGGTCGTGCGAACGGTCGTCTGTTCTCGTTTGCAGCAGGTGTCGGCTTCGATGCCGAGGTGGTGCGACGCGTCGATCGGCGAGGCCGGCGAGAAGATGGCCGGCGTGCCCCGAACTGGTCGTTTGTTGCCGCAGCGATCGGGACGTTCGCAGGGGCCGGCTTTCGGTTCGGCGATGTCCTCGACATCGAAGGTCACGGCCGGGCCGCCTTCATTCTTGTGGCCAACGGGACGCCGTACACCTACGCCGGGGCCGCCCAGTTTCGGCTCGCACGAGAGTCGACCTTCGAGGATGGGCTCGCGTGGGTTGCGCCGCGCAGCGTGTCGGCGGCGACTGCCGGCCGGCTCGTCTTTCGTGCGTTTCGCGGAACCGCACCGAAGGCCTCAGGCGTGTTTGCGGAGATCGATGACGATCGTGTCGTCGTCCATTGCGACACACCGCAGCCGTTCCAGGTCGACGGCGAAGATCTGGGCGATGTCACCGACGTTGAGTTTCTCGCAGTACGTGATGCCCTCACCGTTGTGAGCTGATCGGTCGCCTACACTGGCCACTGATGGGTGCTTGGTACACGCTTGGACTGCTCGCCGGAATCGGAGTTGCGCTCGGCATTGCCGCTGCGGCAGCGATCCCGCGCGTGATCATCACGGCGCTGACGGCCGCGATCGTTGGTGCGATCGCAGGCGTCCTGATCGGCGACTGGACTGACGCGATCGCAGGCGCTGTCGGTGGTGCTGCAGGTGGATTCGGCGCCGAGCCGATCTTCTCCGGTGCGCTTCGGCGTGGCGCCACTCGCTCGGGACTTGTCGTGTTTGCGATTGGTGGCGCGATCGCCGCGGCAGGCGTCGCCTTCATCCCGGTCGCCGGTTACCTCGAAGCGGTTGTGTTGCCTGCGCTCGCTCTACGGATGCGGTCGCGTGCGCCTGAGCGGTACGCCGGGCTCCGCACCCTCGCCAAGGATTAGTCGCGAGTGCGACTCGAGGTAACGACTTGAGTCGCCCGGTCGTGCTGATCGTCATCGATGGGCTCACCCCGGCGATGCTCGAAGCGACCGACCTGCCGGCGCTCCGCTACCTGCTCGACAACGGCACCTATCGCCGTGCGGTCTCGACGTTCCCGTCGCTCACCCCCGTCTGCTTGGCGTCGATCGCAACAGGTGCCGGGCCCGATGAGCATCACATTCCACATCTTGTGTGGTGGAATCGCGCCGAACAGCGTCTCGTCGAATATGGCTCGTCGTTTGGCGCAGTCCGTGCGGCCGGACTCGCCCAGGGCATCCGCGACACGATGGTCAACCTCAACGAGGTGCACCTCTCGTCCGACGTCGACACGATCTACGAGACGCTCGAAGACACCGGGCTCACCGCTGCGGCAATCAACATCACGACCTACCGCGGCCGCACCCAACACCGGGCCGTGATCCCAGGGCTGCCGGTGATCTCTGGGCCCAAGCGACTCTTCTTCTTCAGCGTCTACGAGTCCGACCGTACCGGTGCCCCGATCTTGATCCCGAACCGCAACCAAGGATCGGTCGACGCGTATGCCGCCTCTGTCGGCAAATGGCTTGTGACCCGCGACGGCTTCGACTTCCTCGTCTACTACCTCCCCGACTACGACTTCGCGTCGCATGCCAAAGGCCCGGGAGTGGCACACGAGGCGCTGGGACGGAGCGACGCAGCTGTCCAGGCGTTGATGGATGCGGCCGGCGGCCCCGACGCGTTCCTCGATCGCTACGCCGTCCTCCTGTGCTCGGACCACGGTCAGACGTCCGTCACGACACCCGCAAAGATCGAGATCCCCGGTGCGCTTGTGACGGCGTCGAATCGAGCCGGGATGGTGTACGG
Organism: Actinomycetota bacterium; assembly: GCA_009702325.1. Taxonomy (GTDB): domain Bacteria; phylum Actinomycetota; class Thermoleophilia; order Gaiellales; family Gaiellaceae; genus PALSA-600. The sequence continues at coordinate 74,447 of WLID01000007.1, read as the reverse complement.
CGACGACCCTCGGGCGCTCGCATGTGCGCTTGACGGAGAGCCGTCGGTGGAGGCGGTGATGTTCCTTGAGAACAGTGAGGTCGTGGCGCGCCGAAATGGCGACGAAGACATCGCGATTCTCGACGAGTACCCCGATGGTCGAGATCGCGCGAGACGGGCGCTCCTGAACCCGAACGCCGGAGAGGTGATCTTCACTGCTGCCGACGGATACGAGTTCGTCGATCTCGGCGGCGGCCACCACGCAGGTGGGGGAAGCCATGGGTCGCTTGCCGCATCAGACTCCGACGTTCCGATGCTCACCGTGGGGCTGGGGGAACCTCCCGCCTCGATCCTCGGGATCAAGGAGACGATCGTTCGCCACTTCGCAGCAGGTGCGTCGAAATGATGCGGGTTGTGCCCTCTGCGTGCCCCGGATTGGGTGCCAGGGTGATAGCGTCGGCCCGTCGTGGCCGCTACCGATCGTGCCATGCAGGCCCTGCGTAAAGCCGAGAACTGGTTCCAGCTCGCCAAGTTCGGCGTTGTTGGCACGAGCGGATACGTCATCTACCTGGGCATCTATGCCCTCCTGCTTGGTCTGGGCGCACACTCGGCTGCAGCAATCGCCTTCGTTGTGTCGGCGGCAAACAACTACGTCTGGAACCGCCACTGGACGTTCGCGAAGCAGAAGGGGCATTTCGGCGTTCAAGGGATGCGCTTCTTCGCTGTGTCTGTCGCCGCGTTCCTCACGAACCAGGTGTGGCTGTACGTCTTCCTTGATCTCGCGGGGTTCGGCAAGCTCGTCGCGGCAGCGATTGCGATCGTGTTCGTGACGCCCGTGAACTTCCTCGGCAACAAGCTTTGGTCATTCCGCTCGTAGGACGTATCGCCGCATTCGCGGTGGTTATGCTCGCGGCCGCTGCGACTGCGGTCAGCAGCTTGGCGGCCACAGGGACTGGCGCGACCACGATTCCCGGGACGCCCGGAACGGGAGTTCCGGCACCGCCCGCGCTCGGCGTTCATCACCGCTTGACCGACGCGACGGCAACGCGGATCTTCCTCGAAGATCGCAAGGTCGCATCGTGGCTGAAGCGCTACCCCGACAAGCCCCAGAAGTCCGCAACGTGGAAAGACGGCGTGTGGTCGGTTGTGATCTCTACCGACGGTGCAGGCGCGATCGCGTCGGGAAAGGTCGATGATGCGCTCGCCGTCGTAACCGAGGCGTGGACGGGTCCGCAGGTCGCGTGGACGATGGCCCGCGGGCAGCACGGAGCGTTCGGTGGGGCAATGATCAACAGCAAGAAGATCTGGCTCGTCTTTTGCGTCGTCTTCTTGCTCGGTCTCGTCAACTGGCGGCGGCCGTTCTCGGTGCGGACACTTGATCTGCTCGCGTTGCTCTCGTTCTCGGTCTCGCTTTGGTACTTCAACGCAGGCGACGTGCTGATGTCGGCGCCGCTTGTCTACCCGCCGTTCGTGTGGCTCCTAATTCGGTGCTTCTGGGTCGGCGCTCGCGACCGACCGTCAAAGGGCGACGTCGTGTGGCCCGTGTGGCTTCTGCTCGCCGCGACCGTCTTTCTCGGCGGGTTCAGGATCGGTTTGAACGTGCGTGACTCAAACGTGATTGATGTCGGGTACTCCGGTGTGATCGGAGCCGATCGCATCTGGCATGGCCAAAGCCCGTACGACCACTTCCCTGTCGAGCGCGAACGAAAGGCATGCGGGCCCGCCGACTCGAACGGGGAGATTCGCGATCGCATCCAAACAAACGGCAGGTGTGAGAGCGCTAACGAGCGAGGAGACACCTACGGGCCTGTCGCCTACGAGGCCTACCTCCCCGGTTACCTCCTGTTTGGCTGGAGCGGCAAATGGGACTCGCTCCCCTCCGTTCACTTCACCTCGATCGTCTGGGACCTCCTCGCTCTCGTGGGAATGGGGCTTGTCGGGCTGCGCCTTGGCGGCCCCAAGCTTGGCGCGACATTCGCGTTCGCGTGGGCGGCATGGCCATTTACCCAGTACGCGTCGAGCTCAAACACAAACGACATGATCGGGCCGGCGCTCCTCGTGATCGGCTTCCTTTTCTACACCTCGTCGTTTCGGCGGGGCGTCTTCTCGGCACTCGCAGGCTGGACGAAGTTTGGGTCGCTGCTGCTGGTGCCGCTGTGGGCGGGCTATCCCGACGCGCGACGGTTCCGCGGCAGGGCTGCCTACACCTGCGGCTTCCTCGTTGCGACCGGGATTGCGTTCTCGGTGCTGCTGCTTGAGCCGTCGCCTTTCCACGCCGCGCGCGTCTTTGTTGATCGCACCGTGATTTGGCAGAGCGGACGCGACTCGCCGTTCTCGATCTGGGATTACCGTCAGTACCACGCGAAGGGTCTCCCTGATCTCCATCGGGTACAGGCGCTCCTCGAGATCATCCTGATCGCAGGGGCTCTCGCATTGGGCCGGTGGCCGCGCCGTCGGTCGCCGCTCCGTCTTGCCGCGTTCTCGGCGGTGCTGCTGATCGGCTTCGAGATCGTGCTGACACATTGGTACTACCCGTACCTGCTGTGGATGTTCCCGTTTGTCGCGATCACGTTGTTGATGCCACGTCAAGCACCAGAGCCAGACGGGTCGGTCGATGCCGGACACGAGCCTGCACCCACCATGGCGGTGAGCGATGCGGCGACGGCTGCCAGCTAGCGCTCCGCGCGCCCTCATCGCAGCTGGCGCGTTTCTCGCGTCGTGGGGCCTGATCCAACACGGCTTCTACGCACACCACGTCCTCACCGATATTCCGACGTATTCGACCTACGGCGACCGCATCAGAGCGGGGCTGGTCCCGTACCGGGATTTCAGCGTCGAGTACCCGCCAGGGGCGCTCCCGACGTTCGTGGCGCCGACGTTCTTTGCCGACTACGACGTGGCGTTCAGATGGCTGATGGCCGCCTGCGGTGTTGCGATGGTGTTCGTCGTCGCAGGTGCGACGCGGAGCCGCGCGGCGCTCGGGTTCGTGGCGGCCTCACCGCTCCTTGTCGGCTCGATGGAGCTGAGTCGCTTCGACCTTTGGCCCGCGCTGCTGCTCGCCGCGGCCGTAGCCGCGCTCGCCGGCCGCCGCGACACCCTTGGTCTCGCGTTGCTCGGTGTCGCGATTGCCGTGAAGGCGTTTCCGATCGTGGTCGTGCCGGTTGCGCTTATGTGGGTCTATCGGCGGCGAGGATGGAAGGCCACGGTGTGGGGCGGCGTGACCGTCGCCGGTGTTGTGGCCGTTGTCGTGCTGCCATTTTTCGTGCTCAGCCCGTCGGGGCTCTGGCAGTCGGTGGCCGGTCAATCATCCCGGCCTCTGCAGATCGAGACCCTGCCCGCTGCGGTTGCGATGTGGCTTGGAGATCCGGCAGTCGCAAACACGCACGGGTCGTTTAACCTCGTCCACTTCGACACCGTCGCCGCACTTCTCACCGCTCTTGAGGCTGCAGCGCTGATGGGAGTGTGGTTTGGGATCAGCCGCGGGCCCATCGATCGGGCCCGTTTTCTCACGGGAGCCGCCGCGAGCGTGGCGATCTTCGTCGCTCTCGGCAAAGTGCTCTCACCGCAGTACTTGATCTGGCTTGTACCGCTCGTGGCGCTGCTCTCCGGCCGACGCGCGGTAGCCGCCTGCACCCTGCTCGCGATCGCCCTTGGGCTCACGCTCGTCTTCTTTCCGGGCCGGTACTTCGACTACGTGGAGCGCGGATCGCTCGCGTGGGTCGTCGTCCTTCGCGACCTCGTGCTGGCTGCTCTTGCGTTGGTGCTCGTGCGCGGATCGATCAGGAGATCGCGCGACGGAACAGCTCGCAGCTCGTAGCGCGGCCGTCGTCACCGCACTCGATCACAACGCCTTCGATACGCACGCCGCCCTCGGCAGGTTCAAGTCGCACGGGCATGCCGCTTGTGAACCGGCGGATTGCGAGCTCGGGAACGCTCCCGATGACGGAGTCGTGAGGGCCTGTCATGCCGGCGTCTGTGATCGCCGCTGTCCCACCGGCGAGCACGCGCGCGTCGTTTGTCTGCACGTGGGTGTGAGTTCCGAGCACCGCGGTGACGCGACCATCGAGGTAGTGGGCAAGCGCGATCTTCTCGCTCGTTGCCTCGGCGTGGAAGTCGACGACGATGACCGGCGTCTCGCGGCGGGCCTCCTCGACGAGACGGTCGGCCGCACCGAATGCGCTCTCCCACGGATCGAGCGTCAAGCTGCCGAGCAGGTTGATGACCGCCACGCCGCCCTGGATCGTGAGTCCACGACCGGGTGAAGCAGGCGACATGTTGGCGGGACGAATCACGCGGTCGGTGCCGGAGAGGTAGGGCGCAAAGCCACGCTGACCCCACACCCAGTTGCCGAGCGTGATCACGTCTGCGCCGGCAGCGAGGATCTTCTCGGCGAGTCGCGCGGTAATGCCGCGGCCATCGGCGGAGTTCTCGCCGTTCACGATGCAGAAGTCGATCGCCAGCTCCTCCTTGATCGCAGGCAGGTGCGCTTCGACCGCACGCCGACCCGGCGCACCGAACACATCAGCGAGGAAGAGGATCCGCATGACGCTGCGGACGGTACCGGGGCTGCTGGGTCCGCGGCAGACGACCGCGCCGCTTAGGGCAGTTGCAGCGTGGCGGCGGTATGCACTTCGATCAGGGCGTGATTGCCCGTGTCGTTCGTATACCGCGCAAGCGCCTGTCGTTCGACACGCGAGAGGTCGAGGATCGACCCGAGCTTCGTGGCTGAGGCAGAGACCGCGGAGCCAACTCGTAGTGCAGGATCGGCACCGATACGCGACACCGAGACGACAAGCGATGGTGAGCCCAGCGGCTGGATGTCGATGCGCTGTCCGGCGACATCGCCGTTCAGGATCACGTCGTTGATGCCGACGATCGTTCCGTCGACCGGTGCGTACACGTCTGAACCCACCGGCGCCCCGATCGCGAGCGCCGAGAGAGACGGGCCGGATCCGCCGCTGAGCGCGAACCAGCGTGGCGTTCCGCCACCACCACCAACGAGCTTGTGCAGAAGCCGTGTGAGGAGACCGGCGTTCGCCTGGGTGCCGAGCGGTGAGAGGGCGATCGAACCGTTGCTGCCCGCGAAGTAGCCGATTGCGGTCAGGCGACGCTGGCTCACGGGAAGCTGAACGCGAAGCGAACCAAGGCGGGCGACCACCTCGGGCGTCGGCGGGCCGGCAGGAAGCAGACGCGTCGGACTCGAGGGTGCCGAAACGGTTTGGGCTGTTCCGGTGCCGCCGAACGCACTCACGAGCAGCGCGATCACCGCGACGAGTGAAGTCGCAAGCACAAGCGCGATGCGGCGGCGACGAATGTCTGCGGCACGGTTGGGGCCGAACCGCGACGGGCCGCGCCGTTGACCGGGGCGCAGCGGCATCGGCGTGACCGTACCGGACCCCTTCCGACCGGGCAACCGCGCGTTGTCATCCCAGGCATCCGGATCGAGTGCGAGGGAACCGTCCTCAACAAACGACCAATCCCATGCCGGCGGCCGTTCGCCCCCGGAAGCACGGCTACGATCGACATCGTGGATGCTCCGGCTGGCGAGGTGGACGTTTCTCCCGGGCTCCCGCCGCGCGTTCGTATCCCGCGGTGGATTCAGCTCGTTGGCCTGCCGCTCGTGGCGCTCTTTGTATTCGGCGTTGCCGAAACCGCCGGTCACGCGGTTGTCCTTTTCATCGTCGCCGGACTGATCGCGCTGTTCCTCGACCCGCTGGTGCGCGCCGCCGAGCGGTTGGGACTCCGACGCGGCCTCGCGGTCGCGGTGGTGTACCTGGCGTTTCTCGCTGCGCTCGTTGTCATCGTCGGTGCGCTAGCGACCGTCGTCGTCGGTCAGACGAAGATGGCTGCAAGCCGGTTCAACTCGTATTTCACAGTGGAGAACGGACGGACCCACAAAACGGATGCGTCGCGAGACGTCGATCGCTTCCAACGCTGGCTCAATGGACACCACCTGCGCGGCATCCAAGTTGCGACCCCCGGCCACAAGTTCGTCGACTCGATCCGCAAACGTGACGTTGGGAAGTACACGTCGAAGGCGGTGAGCTTCGTCGAAGGCGCCGCGATCTCGATCGGTAAGGCGCTCTTCTCAACGGTGCTCGTGATCGTCGTATCGATTTACATGCTGCTCGACCTCCGACGGTTCGGGGCCGCCCTCGACCGTCGCTTCCCGCCGCACACGGGCCCTCCCCTTCTGCGACGTGTTGAGGAGGCGCTCGTCTCATACCTCCGAGGCCAGATTCTGCTCAGCTTGATCATGGGGGTGTCTGCCGGACTCGGCCTCTATGCGCTTGGCGTCACCGGTCTCTTGCCGGGGGGCGACACCTACGCTCTGCTCTTCGGCGGGTGGGTGGCGATCACGGAGCTGCTGCCGTACGTTGGGCCATGGATCGGCGCGATCCCGCCACTGATCTTCGCGGCGGTCGTCCACCCGATTGCCGTCATCTGGGTTGCGATCCTGTTCCTTTTCGTCCACCAGCTGGAAGGTCACGTCGTGGTGCCAAACGTGATGGCGAACGCGCTTCGACTCCACCCGTTGCTCGTGATCTTTGGGCTGCTCGCAGGCATCGACATCAACGGTTTGGCGGGTGTCCTGATGGCGCTGCCGCTGCTCGCGGTCGCTCGGGCAACGTGGGAGTTCTTCGGTGAACGCATTGAGTTCGAGCGGTGGCGTAACGGCACCGTTCCGGTTGAAGTCGAAGTTGAAGCGCCGCCAACAGGCTGAGAGGCGAACCTGACCGGCGAGGCGTTGCGGCCGTTCCGACTACCCTTGAACCGATGACGGAGTTTCCCGCGATCCGCCTTCGCCGTCTGCGGCGAACACCGGCGCTGCGTTCGCTTGTGCGCGAGACGAGCCTGTCGCTCGACAACATTGTGATGCCGCTCTTCGTCGCCCCGGAGGCGCTCCACAACGAGCGGCTCCCCGGCATGTCGCGTCACACAATCGAGGGGCTGCTGCGCGAATGCGAGGAACTCTCCCGGCTCGGCGTTCCTGGCGTCATCCTCTTCGGCATCCCCGAGGAGAAAGACGACGACGGGACGGGCGCCTGGGTTGAGGACGGAATCGTCCAGCAGGCGCTCGCTGCGATCCGTCCACGGTTCCCAGACCTCGTGCTGATGACCGATGTGTGTCTCTGCGAATACACCTCGCACGGGCATTGCGGCGTGCTTCGCGGGAACGAGATCGACAACGACGCGTCGCTCGATCACATCGTGCGAACGGCGGTGTCGCACGTGGCCGCCGGCGCCGACGTCGTGTGCCCGAGCGACATGATGGACGGGCGGATCGGCGCTATCCGCAGCGCGCTTCCCGAGACGCCGCTGATCTCGTATGCGGCCAAGTACGCCTCAGCCTTCTATGGGCCGTTCCGCGAGGCAGCAGGATCGACCCCGTCGTTTGGCGACCGCCGCAGCTACCAAATGGACTTCGGCAACGTGCGCGAGGCGCTGCGCGAGTGCGAGCAGGACATCGCCGAAGGTGCCGACATGCTGATGGTGAAGCCCGCCCTTGCCTACCTCGACGTGTTGCGTGCGATCCGCGACCGGTTCGACCTCCCGCTCGCCGCCTACAACGTGTCGGGCGAGTACGGAATGATTCGTGCAGCAGCAGCTGCGGGCGACCTCGATGAGCGAAGCGCCGTTCTCGAATCGCTCACGGCGATGCGTCGCGCCGGTGCCGACGTGATCTTCACCTACTGGGCAAAGGAGCTTGCAGAATGGCTGTAGGGGAGGGTCTTGAACGCAGTGAGCTTTGGCACCGCGCGCAGAAGCTGATTCCCGGTGGGGTGAACTCGCCGGTGCGTGCAATGCGCTCGGTCGGTATCCCGGAGCCGCTGTTTGTGAAGCGCGCGTCGGGCGCCTATCTCGAAACCACAGACGGTCGCCGCCTGCTCGATTGGGTGCAGTCGTGGGGGCCGCTGCCGTTTGGTCATGCCGATCCGGAAACGATCGAGGTTGTCCGCGCAGCAGCGCTCGATGGAACGACCTATGGCGCGTCGACCGAGCGCGAGGTTGATCTCGCAGGCGAGATCGCCGACGCGCTGCCGTCGGTTGAGCAGGTCAGGCTCGTCTCGTCGGGGACGGAGGCGGCGATGTCGGCGCTTCGTCTCGCACGCGGTTTCACTCACCGCGATCGGATCATCAAATTTGCAGGCTGCTACCACGGCCACGCCGACCCGTTCCTTGCGGCCGCTGGGTCAGGACTCGCAACGCTCGGCATCCCCGCGAGCCCGGGAGTGCCATCGGCAGTAACGGCCGACACGATCATCGTCGACTACAACGACATCGACGCCACGGCAGCCGCCGTTGAACGCTACGGCGAGGGGCTCGCCGCGATCATCGTTGAGCCTGTGGCAGGGAACATGGGCTGTGTCCCGCCGGCTCCTGGCTTCCTCGAAGCGCTGCGTGCGTTGTGTGACGCAAGCGGCGCGCTGCTGATCTTCGACGAGGTGATCACCGGCTTCCGCGTTGGTCGAAGCGGCGCACAAGGACGGTTTGGGGTCATGCCCGACCTCACGATCCTCGGCAAGATCGTCGGCGGCGGACTTCCGCTCGCAGCGTTCGGTGGGCGAACCGAGATCATGGGGCGCCTCGCGCCCGCCGGCGACGTCTACCAAGCAGGCACGCTCTCGGGGAACCCGCTCGCAACAGCGGCTGGCCTCTCGGTGCTGCGGCGGTTGCGCGACCCGAAGGTGTACGAGGAGCTTGAGCGTCGATCCGCTCGTCTCGAAGCTGGACTCGCACCGTACGGACATGTCCAGCGGGTTGGGGCGATGCTCACGTTCTTCACGGGTAGCGATCCGGTAACGCACTTCGTCGATCTCGACACCGACCGCTACGCCGAGGTCTTTCGGGGATTGCTCGACCAAGGTGTCTATCTCGCGCCGAGCCAGTACGAGTGCATGTTCCCGTCACTTGCCCATGGCGATGACGAAATCGACCGCACGATCGCGGCGGTCGCCGCCGTCTGCGGGTGACCTCAATGCTCGAGCCCGACGCTCTTCGTGGCAAGACGGTGCTCGTCGATGTGACCTGCATCTCTCCCGCAGGGAAAGAGATCGACCAGTTCCAAGTGGTCGGTGTCATCGAGCTCGCCTCGGAACGATCGATCGGCATCCGCCGCAAGGGCATGACGGAGCTCTACGGTCTGCCGCCGCTCTTCCACCGGTTCCGTGCCGCGGACCCAGACGAGACCTACATCTGGAGGCGCACAGGTGAAGCACTTGAACCCGTCGATTTCGTTGTCGACTTCTCCGTCTCGGTCGGCGACGCGGAAATGATGTTGATGGTGCGAAGCCTCGGTTTCCAAAACGCATGACGATTGCCGAGTCGATCGTCGGCGGTGCACGGAGCGAGAGTCCACTGTGGGCGGCTTCGTTGCGGGAGGTGCCCGAGTGGGAACCGATCTTCGGCGACCTTGTTCCCGAAGCGATCGCGCTCGGTCTGGAGACCGTGTACGAGGCGTATCTCGTTCACTACGGCGACGGTCGCCTCTTCGCGCCCGCCGACCCGGACGAGGCGGTGCTGCTTGGCGACTACCTCTACGCCCACGGCCTTGTCCGGATCGCCGAGGCGGGTGGCGTTCCGGCCGTCGCGGTGATGGCAGAGCTGATCGCAACCTGCGCTTCGCTCCGTGCCGCAGGCGAGCGTGGCGATGCGACCGCCTGGGTTGAAGCAGCGCGCGGATTGGGTGGGACGCCCGACGATGCACAGATCTCCGCCGCGATCAGCCGTCACTCCGCTAGAGTCGCCTCGTGACAATTGGCTCGATCCTCCTCGACGCGGCATCCGATGGACGCAACGTCATCGTCGGAATGCTGCTCGTCGGCCTCTTCTTCCTGGCTGTGATCGGTGTTGGCGAGTTCGTGCGTATCTCGAACCACCGTCGTCACGAGCGCAAGAGCGCGCGCCCGCTCTAACGAGGCGCCCCTCTGGCCATCGCCGATCTCCGAGAGTGGATCGCGCTCCTCGAGCGCGAGGGTGAGCTGCGGCGTGTGACGGTCGAGGTCGACCCGGTCCTCGAAATGACCGAGATCGTCGATCGAACGGTCAAGGCTGGCGGGCCGGCACTCCTCTTTGAGCGCCCAACCGGCAGCAGCCACCCGGTGCTCGTCAATCAGTTCGGGACCGAGAAGCGGACGTGTCTCGCATTTGGTGTCTCCGATCTCGACGAGGTCGCGGCGAAGCTCTCCGACGTGTTGGAGATGCAGCCGCCCGAAGGTCTGGTCGACAAGCTCCGCGGGTTGCAGAAGCTGAAGTCGATCGCTGACTCGCGCCCGAAGGTCGTCAAGAAGGGCGCCTGCCAGGAGATCGTGCTCCGCGGCGACGAAGTCGACCTCTCCCTGCTTCCTGTCCAGACATGCTGGCCTGACGACGCCGGGCCGTTCATCACATTTCCGGCCGTGATCACGCGTGATCCGCGAACGGGTGCCCGTAACGTGGGCATGTATCGCCTGCAGGTGATGTCGAAGAACACGACGGGCATGCACTGGCAGATCCACAAGGACGGCCGGGCCGACTACCTATTCAGCGAAGGCCGGATGGAGGTCGCTGTTGCTCTCGGCCTCGACCCGATTACCGCCTACAGCGCCTCAGCGCCGCTGCCCAAGCACATCGACGAGTTCATGTTTGCCGGCTATCTCCGCGGTGAGGCGGTAGAGCTTGTCAAAGGCGTCACGGTCGATCTCGAGGTGCCGGCGAACGCCGAGATCATCCTCGAGGGATACGTCGAGAAGGGCGATGTTGCAGTCGAAGGGCCGTTTGGCGACCACACAGGCTTCTACACGCCGCCGGAGGAGTTCCCGGTGTTCCACGTCACCGCGATGACGATGCGCCGCGACGCGATCTACCCATCGATCGTCGTCGGCAAGCCGCTCCAAGAAGACGCATGGCTTGGCAAGGCGACCGAACGCATCTTCTTGCCAGCGATCAAGGCGAGCGTTCCGGAGATCGTTGACTACGACCTGCCGTTTGCGGGGGCGTTCCACAACTGCGTGATCGTCTCGATTCGGAAGATGTTCCCTGGGCATGCCCGGAAGGTGATGTATGCCGTGTGGGGCCTCGGTCTGCTTTCGCTCACGAAAGCGGTCGTGGTCGTCGACGAGCACGTCAACGTGCACGACTACGGCGAGGTGTTCTTCTACGTTGGGGCAAACGTCGATCCGGCACGCGACATCGTGATGGCGGACGGGCCAATCGATCATCTCGATCACGCCTCGACCCTCCCCTTCATTTCAGGGAAGATCGGGATCGACGCGACCGCGAAAAGCCCAGCCGAAGGCGCTCGAACGTGGCCTCCCGAGATCTCGATGAGTCGGGAGATTGCGCAGCGCGTCGATGAGCGCTGGGCCCAGTACGGCATCGATCTATAGGAAAAACCCGAGGAGTAAGGCCGATAAGCGCCCTCAGACACGCAAGAACCGCTCTGTCGTAACGGTTCTTCAACACCATTGCTGCGGCGTCCGCTAGGCTCCGCAATCCGCGTTCGTGACGTTTGTATCTTTCGAGAGTGGATCCCAGACGGAAAACCCCGCACGTCCCCGGCCCGAGCTTGTGGCCCGTCGGCTTCGCCATTGGCGTTGCAGTCGCGCTGCTCGGGCTTGTGGTGCGTTGGCAGATCATCGCCCTGGGCATCGTGATCTCGGTGCTGTTCGGGATCTTGTGGATCCGCGAAGCGGCTGGCCGGCGCGGTATTGCCGAGGCTCTTCCGGTCGAGCCGGAGTTTGGCCCTGGCCATCCAGGCCCAACCATCCCGCCTCCCTCAACACGCGAGAAGTACCCGCGCAACGTCTTCCTTGAGATGTCGACGCTCGGCCTTGGTGGCGTTATCGGCGGCCTCGTGTCGCTCCCCGCGCTTGGATTCATGGTTGGCCCGGCATTCCTCAACCAGGGGGTCAAGGATCACGACCTCGGCCCCGTCGAAAACTTCCCGCAGGGCTCGTTCGTCGTCGCCACCTACATGTCTGATCCGAGCCAAGGTGAAGTCTCGCGCCGCACGGCGTTCGTTCGATACAACGGCCTCCTTGGCGCGCAGCCGAGCTTCACGATCATCTCGAACCACTGCGTCCACCTTGGCTGCCCGGTGCAGCCGAACGGCCCGGTCTACGACAAGCAGACCAAGACCTTCGGTGACGTGACGCTCATCCCGACGAAGCCGTCCGGTTTCGGCTGTCCCTGTCACGGTGGCCAGTACGACTCTGAAGGCAACTGTGTCGCCGGCCCGCCGGTACGTGCTCTCGACCGTTACGCCTTCTCGATCCGCAACGGCAACCTCTACATCGGCGCACCGTACTCCGTGGCGATCGTCGAAGGTGAAGGCGCCGGCGCGAAGATCCACAAGAACTCCTACTCACCTCCGGGCGAGCAGGCTGGCGGTATTGAGTCCTGGCTGTATCCGATCCAGCCACCCAACTAAGGCGAAGAGCGACCGTGGCAAACCAGCGTTCAAAGTACGAGCACCTGATGTACCCCATCGACTGGATCGAGGAGCGGTCTGGGCTCGTCGGCGGCATCAAGTACTTCCTGTTCCGCAAGGTGCCAAGCGACATCAACTGGTTCCAGACGCTTGGCTCGGCGACGCTCACTGCATTCCTTGTGCAGGCGACGACGGGCGTGATGCTCGCGATGTACTACAAGCCCGACGCGAAGAGTGCCTACCCGTCGATCGTCCACATCACGAACGACCTGTTCGCCGGCTGGCTCGTGCGCGGTATGCACCGTTGGGGAGCGTCGGTGTTCATCATCTTGATGTTCATGCACATGGGCCGCGTGTTCCTGTTTGGTGCATACAAGTACCCGCGGGAGCTCACCTGGATTATCGGCGTCATCCTTGTCGCGCTGGGTCTCGCCGAAGGCTTCACCGGCTACCTGCTGCCGTGGGATCAGACGGCATACTGGGCAACCACGGTCGGCATCAGCATCAACGGCACCGCTCCGTTCCTTGGACCGTTCATCGCACAGTTCCTGCAGGGTGGCGAGTTCATCAATAACGACACCTTGAGTCGCTTCTACGCGATCCACATGCTGCTACTGCCGGCCATGATCGCCGGGCTGATCGCCCTCCACCTGTACCTCGTGATCCGCCTTGGTGTCACGTCGCCGCCGTGGTCGAAGGACGCCGCTGGTAGCGGGCCGCTCGACGATGAATCCGAGGAGAAGCATGGCTGACGATCGTCGCGTCTTCCGGGAGCGTCAGTTCCGTCAGTACAAGTCAGACGTCAAGAAGCGGGGGAAGCCGTTCCACCCGTACGCGATGTTGCACGACACGATCATGTCGCTCGTCACCGTCGGCGTCATCATCGCCCTCGCGGTTGTGTGGAAGTGGACAACGCCGGGAGACCACACCGGCATCGTGATGCACGACGGCGTCGCGTCGACCGAAGGGACGTCGGGCTGGCTCGGCAAGCTCACAGACGACCCGGCCGACCCAGGAACGATCAGCTTTACGCCGCGTCCTGACTGGTACTTCTACTTCCTCTTCTACCTCCTCCGGATCTTCAAGTGGCCGGAGTCGGTGATCCTCGGAACGATCGGTATTCCCACGATCTGCGTGCTGTTGTTGATCGCGCTTCCGTTCCTCGACACCCGTGCGGAGCGTCGTCCGCTGCGCCGTCCTGTTGCCATGGTGACGGGCGTGCTCGTGATCTTCTCGATGGGGATCATGACCTACCGTGGCGCCACCGCGAACGAGTCTCTCGGGTCTGAGCTGATCGGCAAGGTGCCGGAATGGGCGAAGCAGCAGGGATTTGCCAATAACCCCAAGGCAGTTGCTGGCGCGAAGCTTTTTGCCGTCGCCGGCTGTATGAACTGTCACGTGTACCTCGGCAATGGTGCGTCCAACCTCGGTGGGCCAGAACTGACAGCTGAAGGTGCGCAGCATCGCGGGATCCTCTTCCAGGTCGAACACCTGAAGTGTCCGAGCTGCGTGACGAAGGGCAGCGCGATGCCGGCGTTCGCAAGCCAGGGTCAGGCCAACCTGACGCTGATGGCCGAGTTCCTCGAAGCCTCACAAGGCCCGAAGTAGCGCCCGCCGTCGGCCGCTTCCCGGCCGCCGGATCTAGGCTGTAACGACCTATGCGTATCTTCCTCGGCATCACCGGCGGCTCTGGCGCCCCCTATGCGGCTCGACTCCTCGAGGCGCTTGCAGGTGCGGGTGCGGAGGTTGGCGTGTGTGCGTCGAGCGCGGCGCTCGAAGTGATCGCAACCGAGCTCTACGGTGATGCTCGACTTTCCCGTGATGAAACGCTCGCTCGTCTGACGGCGGGGCTTGAAGGAGTGACGATCGTCGACGACCGCGATTGGCGTTCGCCGTATGCGTCGGGCTCGGCAAAGATCGACGGCTACGTGATCTGCCCGTGCTCGATGGGGACGCTCGGCACGATCGCCACAGGGGGCAGCCAGAACCTGATTCATCGGGCCGCATCGGTCGCCCTCAAGGAGGAGCGGAAGCTGATCGTGTGCCCGCGCGAGACGCCGTACTCGCTGATCCACCTCGAGAACATGGTGAGCTTGAAGCGGGCGGGCGGAACGATCCTGCCGCTTTCGCCCGGCTTCTATGCGGGCGCAGAGACAATCGCCGACCTCGTCGACTTCGTGGTCGCCCGGATCCTCGATCAGCTGGGTGTCGAAAACACACTCGTCCCACGGTGGGGCGAACCTGCCGCGGAGCAGGCGTGACGCTCGCACCAGAGGCAGTGCGGTCGATGTTCGACCGGATCGCCCCCGTGTATGACGTGATGAACCGCGTCATGACCGTTGGGCTCGATCGGCGTTGGCGTCGGCTCGCCGCAGAATCGGTTGTGATGCCGGGAGATCGCGTGCTCGACGGCGCGTGCGGAACAGGCGATTTCGCGCTCGCCGATCGGCGAGCTGGGGCCAGCGAGGTGATTGGGCTCGACTTCTCCGAACGGATGTTGGCGCGCGCCCGCAGCAAGGCACCCGACATTGAGTGGATTCAGGGTGACCTGCTTGCACTGCCGTTTGCCGACGGATCGTTCGATGCGGCGACCGTGGGCTTCGGTGTGCGTAACGTCGCCGATCTCGATCTCGCTCTGCGTGAGCTACGGCGGGTGCTGCGCCCCGGTGGTCGCGTCGCGATTCTTGAGATCACAACGCCTCGTGGCATCGTGCGTCCCTTCTTTTCGTTGTGGTTCGATCGGATCGTGCCGGTGCTCGGCAAGGTGCTCCCGGGCGGCAAGGCCTACGCCTACTTGCCGGCATCGGTGAAACGGTTCCCTGGAGCCGAGGAGCTTGCATCTCGTCTTGCCGAGGCAGGCTTTGGTGCGGTTCGGTTCACGCTGCTCGGTGGCAGCATCGTCGCCCTCCACACGGGCGTTGCCGAGGTCACCGGGTGAGTCAGCTCGAAGCGCTTGAGACGGTTCCCGGGCTGGCCGCCTATCTCGGCGAGCTTGAAGCGCGCCTCGCGCGGGCGGTTGAGCGTCGGCCAGGTCTCGCCGCCGGTGTCTCGGCTGAGGTGCTTGCGGCCGGAGGGAAGCGGCTCCGCCCGCTCCTCTGTTTCCTTGTCTCCGACCCGAACGAGCCGCCGTCGGTTCCCGCGGCCGTTGCCGTCGAGCTCGTGCACATGGCGACGCTCGTCCATGACGACCTCGTCGATGGTGCGCGGATTCGGCGCGGTGCCCCCGCTGCGTGGTCGGTGTTTGGAGCGGAGGCGGCGCTTGGGGCCGGCGACTATCTCTTCTCATGCGCGTTCGCCGAACTCGCCTCGACGGGTGATGCGAACGCTGTCGCCACACTTGCCGAAGCGAGCCTCGCGCTTGCTCGAGGCGAGGCAATGCAGCGACTGCAGGTGCGCAAGCCGGAGACCACCGTTGATGCCTATCTCGAACGCTGCGCCCTCAAGACCGGGAAGCTCTTTGAAGCAGCCTGCCTGCTCGGCTCTGGGGGCAACCGTGAGCTTGGCGCCTACGGCCTCGCGCTCGGAATCGCGTTCCAGATTGCAGACGACATCCTCGATTGCGCGGGTGAGAGCGAGGACACCGGCAAGATCCCCGGCACCGACCTCCGCGAAGGTACGCCGACGTTGCCTCTGCTTCTGGCTGCCGAGCAGGATGAGGTTGTTCGGGCAGCGCTTGCGGGTGGCCCGCTCGATGGTGCGCTCGTCCGTGTGGCCGCAACCGATGCCCTGCCGCGCTCCCGGGAGGCCGCGCTCGACTACGCTGCCAAGGCACGCGCCCATCTCGTGTCCGGAGCGCATCGCGAGGAGTTGGAAGCCCTGACCTACGCCGTCGTCGACAGAGTCCGCTAAATGGCAATCGCAGTCGACAGAGCACTGGACCAGATCCGCGAGAAAGTCGCGGCGAATGTGCGCCTTGATCTTGAGGACGGCCTGACGCTCCTCGAGTCCGACGACCTGCTCGCGCTCGGTGAGCTCGCCGACTTCTCTCGTCGCGTGCGTGGCGGCGACGACAACGTCTACTTCGTCCAGAACCTGTACTTGAACCAGACAAACGTCTGCCGCGTGAAGTGCAAGTTCTGCGCGTTCGCGGCGACGCAGAAGCAGGAGCAGGCCTACACAACGACGCCGGAAGAGCTTGTTGCCGACGCGCTCGCACAGCGCGAAGTCACAGGGTTCACCGAGATTCACATGGTGAACGGCGAGAATCCGCACATCGATTTCGAGTTCTACCTCGACACCATTCGACGGCTCCACGAGGCGATGCCCGACGTGCACCTCAAGTGCTACACCGCCTCCGAGATCCACCACATGACGACCCTCTCGGGCCTCACGCACGAGGAAGTGCTGCGCGAGCTCAAGGCCGTTGGGCTCGGGTCGCTGCCCGGCGGTGGGGCAGAGATCTTCGCCGATCGCGTCCGGCGTCTCGTTACACCGGGCAAGGAGCATCCGGACATCTGGTTCCACGTGCACGACACGGCGCACAAGATGGGAATTCCAACGCACTGCACGATGCTCTACGGGCACGTCGAGACCTACGAGGAGCGGATCGACCATCTCCTCCGGCTGCGCGATCAGCAGGACAAGACGGGCGGCTTTCTCGCCTTTGTTCCGCTCGCGTTCCATCCGGAGAACACCGTCTTTGAGCGCCGCGGGTTCACGTTCCAGACCGGCGCTGAGGATCTCAAGATGCTGGCTGTGTCGCGGCTGATGCTCGACAACATCGCGAACATCAAGGCGTACTGGATCAGCCTCACGATGCCGGTCGCGCAGATCGCTCTCCACATGGGGGCAAACGACGTGCAGGGCACGGTCGTGCGCGAGTCGATCTTCCACTCTGCGGGCGCGACGACGGGCACCGAGCAGAAGATCGCCGAGCTCGTCCGTGTCGTGCAGGAGGCAGGCCGCATCCCGGTGCAGCGCGACACGCTCTACAACGAGATCCGCCGGTGGGAGTCGTAGCGTGATTCGCCTCGGCCGGATCTCCTACGCCAATATGGCGCCCGTCTTCTTCCGGGTCGATGCTGAGTACGAAGAGGTCACAGGTGTGCCGACGGAGCTCAACAAGCGGCTCGTCGCCGGAGAGCTCGACACCGCTCCGATCTCATCGATCGAGTACGCGCGCAACGCCGACACGCTTCGGCTGCTTCCGCGCCTCTGTGTTTCATCGGAGGGTGCGGTCGACTCGATCCAGCTCGTGTCGCGCACGCCGTTCGATCGCATCCGCACCGTCGCGGTGACCCCTGAGTCGGCAACCTCGGTCGTCCTGACGAAGATCCTTCTGCCCGACGCGGAACAGGTGCCGCTCGGCGAGGACGCCGAAGCAACGCTGCTGATCGGTGATGCCGCGCTGAAGTCGGCGTTCGAAGATCCGACCCCCCATCACGATCTCGGCCGACTCTGGCTTGAACGAACAGGGCTGCCGATGGTCTTCGCGGTCTGGGCCGCGCCTGAACCGTTGCATCCCGACCTCGCGTCGCTCGAAGATGCGTTGGTCGCATCGCTCCGTGCCGCACGATCAGAGCCAGAGACGCTCGCCCACGAGGCGGCGGCACTCTACGGCTATCCCGCCGGGTTCCTCGCGCGCTACTTCGAGAAGCTGCGCTACCGATTTGGCCCACGGGAACGGGCAGGGCTCTACACCTTCCTCGAGCTGGCGCACGAGGTTGGCGAGCTTGACGAAGTGCCCGAGCTGCGATTTGCAACCACCCCGGCGGTCGTCTGATGGCAGCTGTTGCAACAGGCTCCGCCACGGCGGAGATTCTCGATCGCGCGTTGTCCGGGGAACGGTTGAGCGACGACGACGCCATCACATTGCTGCGTTCGCGCGATCTGATCGCGATCGGCCGGGCAGCGAACGAGATGCGGTCACGGAAGGTCGATCCTTCACGGGTCACGTTCATCATCGATCGCAACATCAACTACACGAACATCTGCAAGACCGACTGCGACTTTTGCGCGTTCTACCGCAGCCCCGGCGACGGCGGTGAGGGCTACCTGCTTCCGAAGCCGATCATCTTCAAGAAGATCGAGGAGACGCTCGCGCTCGGCGGGACCGGGGTGCTGATGCAAGGCGGCCATCACCCGGATCTCGGAATCGACTACTACGAGGATCTCTTCAAGTCGATCAAGGAGCGCTACCCGATCCATCTGCACGCGCTGTCGCCGCCCGAGATCCAGCACATCTCGCGGGCGTCGAAGCTCACCGTCCCCGATGTTCTGACCCGTCTGCGCGACGCCGGTCTCGACTCAATTCCCGGTGGCGGCGCGGAGATCCTTGTCGATCGGGTGCGCGCGATCATCGCGCCGAAGAAGACGAAATCGGCCGAATGGCTTGGCATCATGCGGCAGGCGCATCGGCTTGGGATGTCAACGACCGCAACGATGATGTACGGGCACGTCGAGACGCTCGAAGAGCGCGTCGAACACATGCGGAAGGTGCGGGAACTCCAAGACGAAACACGCGGCTTCCGCGCGTTCATCTCGTGGACATTCCAAGACGACGGCAACAGAGTCGCGGAGCTCGTTCCGCCCGAGAGCCGGCCGACATCGTTCGACTATCTGCTGACCCAGGCTGTCTCACGCCTGTTCCTCGACAACGTCGATCACATTCAGTCGAGCTGGGTGACCCAGGGAATGAAGGTTGGACAGGTCGCGCTTGAGTTCGGTGCAGACGACCTTGGCTCAATCATGATCGAGGAGAACGTCGTGTCGGCCGCCGGTACCACCTACCGGGCGTCCGCGGAAGATTTCGCACGCACGATCCGGGCGCTTGGCAAGACGCCGGTGCAGCGCGACACGCTGTATCGCGACGTGAAGGTCTGGAGCTAGCGGGCGCCTCATGACGAGCTTTCTCGCCCACTACGGGGTAATTGCGGTGTTCGTCCTGATGGCGATCGACGCGGTGCTCCCCGCATTCAGCGAACTCGTGATGGTGTACGGCGGCGCACTCGCCTCGGGCGCGCTTGCGTCGCAGCTCGATGTGTTCGGCTCGCACCAGACTGGCACGAGTGCCTACCTCGCGATCGCTCTCGCCGGGACGCTCGGCTATCTCGCCGGCTCGATCGGGGGTTGGGCGCTCGGCTGGTACGGCGGCCACCCGTTCATCGAACGGTACGGGCGCCGCCTCCACCTTGGGCCCGACCGTGTCGCTCGTGCCGAGCGATGGTTCACCCGGTTCGGTTCCTGGGCTGTGCTGATTGGCCGCGTGACGCCAGTTGCCCGATCGTTCATCTCGATTCCGGCCGGCCTCTTCCGTGCGCCGCTTGGGTCGTACACCGTTCTAACAGCGATCGGTAGCGCCGCTTGGGCCTTCGCGCTCGCCGGTGCCGGATGGGGCCTCGGCTCACAATGGGAGCGATTCGACCATGCGTTCAAGTACGTCGAAGTTGCCGTCGTGGTGGGAATCGTCGTGTGGGTGACGTATTTAGTGGTTCGTAAGCGCCGCTCCATTACGATGTCCTGACTTATGGGAATCCCACACGTAGACGTCAAAGCGCAATACGCGCCCCTCATGGATCAGCTCAAGGCGGCGTTCGCCGACACGCTTGAGTCTGGACGGTTCATCTTTGGCCCCGAAGTAGAGGCCTTCGAACGCGAAGCAGCCGCCTACCTCGGCTGCGCCGAAACTGTCAGCTGTGCGAACGGCACCGACGCACTAGTGCTCGCAATGGATGCGCTCGACATCGGCCCTGGCGACGAGGTGATCTGCCCGGCCTTCACGTTCTACGCGACTGCCGAGGCGATCGCACGACGCGGCGCGACCCCCGTCTTCGCCGACATCGATCCGGTGTCGCTCAACATTGACCCCGCAGAAGTCGCTCGCAAGATCACGGCCAACACGAAGGCGATCATGCCGGTGCACCTCTTCGGCCGCCCTGCACCGCTCGCCGAGATTCAGGCGTTCGGGCTGCCGGTGATCGAGGATTCGGCGCAGGCATTCGGTGCTGCCGGAATCGCCACGAGCGTCGTGTCGACCTTCAGCTTCTTCCCAACAAAGAACCTGTTCGCCCTCGGCGACGGTGGGCTGATCGGCGTCAACGATCCCGCGGTCGCCGAACGGCTCCGCATGCTCCGCTTCCACGGCTCGCGCGCGAAGAAGACGTTCGAATACGTCGGCTATAACTCGCGTCTCGATGCGGTTCAAGCATCGATGCTCCGGATCTTCCTGCCGCACCTGCCCACGTGGAATACGCAGCGTCGTGAGGCTGCTGGGCGGTATGCCGAGCTCGGCCTCGGCGACCTTGTCGAGCTTCCGGTCGATGAGGCGGGGCACGTCTACCACATGTATTGCGTTCGCAGCTCGGAGCGGGATCAGCTTGCCGCGGCACTCGGCGCAGCCGGCATCGGCTTCGCGGTCTACTACGACCCGCCACTCCATCTACAGCCTGCGCTCGCATACCTCGGATACAAGCCTGGCGATCTGCCGGTGACCGAGCAGGCGGCACTCGAAAACCTCTGCCTCCCGATGTGGGGTGGAATCTCCGAGGCGCAGCAAGCGGAGGTTGTCGACGTGCTTCGGAAGGCGTCGGCGCTCCTTCCGACGTGATCTCGTTCCCGATCACCCGGCATCGCATCTGGCAGCTGCTCGCTGACGCTGTCCTGATTGCAGCCGCCTGGCGGATCACCTTCTTCCTCACGTTCGACCGCGATGTTCCGCCGTTCTACCGGCACCTGCTTGGTTGGCGGGTGATCGCAGTTGTTGTCGCCATCAAGCTTGCGACGTTCGTGCTGTTCGGGTTCTACAACCGCTGGTGGCGGTACGTCTCGACGCGTGACATGTGGGGTGCTGCCCGTGGAGTCGTGACGGGCTCGCTGCTCGCGTACCTCGCGCTCTACGCGTTTCCGCCGTCGGCCACATCGCACCTGCCGCGGCGGATCGCGGCACTCGACCTGCTGCTCCTGCTCGCATTTGTCGCAGGAACGCGACTGCTTGCACGCTCGCTGATCGAGCGACCGCAGGGGACGATCGTCGCTCGGGGTCGTGAGCTCTTGATCGTTGGCGCAGGCGATGCCGCCCAGCTGCTTGTGCGTGAGATCCAACGCAACCCGTATCTCGCCTACACACCTATCGGCCTTATCGACGATGACCCACGCAAAAAGAACCTCCGCATCCACGGTGTGCGCGTGCTCGGAACGACCGATGAGATGCCACGGTTGCTGCGCGACAACCGCCCCGACGAGGTGTTGATCGCCATGCCCTCCGCACCGGGTGAAGTCCGGCGCAAGGTGGTTGATCTCACGCGCGCCGAAGGGATCCCTGTCAAGACCCTTCCGGGTTTGCATGAGCTGATTAAGGGAGACATCAATTTGGCCCGCCAGATCCGGTCGGTCCAGGTTGAGGATGTGCTCGGTCGGGAGCAGGTTGAGGTCGATCTTGACGCGGTCGCAACCTACGTCCGTGATCGCACGGTGCTTGTCTCAGGCGCTGGCGGTTCGATCGGTTCGGAGCTCTGTCGACAGCTAGCCCGCCTTGGTGTCGCTCGCTTGGTGCTTGTTGAGCAGGGCGAGACAGCGTTGTATGAGATCGAGCGCGAACTCGTCGATGAGCGCGACTTCCCGGCCGCAGCACCCGTGCTTGCCGATTGTGGCGATCGCGAGCGTATGCGCCGCGTGTTTGAGCGTTATCGGCCCGACGTTGTGTTCCATGCGGCCGCGTACAAGCACGTGCCGATGCTTGAGTCGAACCCGCTGCAGGCGGTCACCAACAACGTGCTTGCAACCCGCACGCTCGTGCAGGTCGCAGTCGAGTACGGGGTGAAGCGGTTCGTGATGATCTCGACCGACAAGGCTGCGAAGCCAAAGAATCTGCTCGGGCAGTCGAAGGCGATCTGCGAATGGATCGTTGAGTCGTTCGCCCATCGTGATGATATTGAGACGCGTTTTGTCGCTGTTCGCTTCGGCAACGTGCTCGGATCGTCGGGCTCGGTGATTCCGATCTTCCGCCGCCAGATCGAACGTGGTGGCCCCTTGACTGTGACCCATCCCGAAATGACACGGTTCTTCATGACGATTCCTGAGGCGTCGTCGCTCGTCGTTCAGGCCGGTGCTATGGGTGGGCGTGGGCAGGTCTACGTGCTCGACATGGGCCGTCCGGTGAAGATCCTCGACCTCGCACGCCAGATGATCGAGCTCTCGGGCCGCACCGAAGACGAGGTGCCGATCCAGTTCGTCGGCTCTCGGGCTGGCGAGAAGATGCACGAAGAGCTGTGGAACGAAGGCGAGGCAGTTGGGCCGACCTCGCATCCGAAGATCTCCCGTGCTGCACGCGCGCCGATCGACGCGGTCTGGCTTGACGAGCAGCTTGCGATACTTGAGCGGTTGGCGCATGAGGGCGACGTCACGGGTGTTGTGTCGCACCTTTCGTCGATGGTCGCCGCGCCTGTGCGCAGCGGCTCAGCCGTCCTCGAAGACACCCTGCACTAGTACATCCGCGCCAGCAAGGTGCGTGTTCGCACCGCTGACACCACCAGTGTGTGGATGTGCGCCTGTATGCAGGGCATTTGGCGACCGGCAGGTATTGGAGGAATTCCGTATGAAACCCTTACAAACCTGTTTTCTGCGGACCGGTCCGGGTACTTTCGCTCGTAGACACCTGCGGCTTTCTACGTGTCCCCTCTGCGCCAATGGCTACCCTCCAGCTCACACCACGCCGAACCCTGCCAGGGAAGATGTTCCGAGGTATCGCTTCGGGTGTCTCTGGACGCGGTGAGCGGACGTTGCGTGAGGCGCTCAACGAGCTTTCCTACGTCGGGCTTGACGTCGAGCTTGATGTCGATCACTACGGTGATCGTGCCGGGCATGTCGTGCACACTCCTGGGGGCAGCTTCTTGTTCGAATGCCGCGATGGTGGCTACAGCTCGAAGGATCTTGCGGCGATCACGATGCGCGCACGGGTGCTCTCAGCTCACCTCGGCTACCGCCTCGCCCCAGCGATCTGTCTGGTCGAGGAGCGTTCGGTCACCCTTCGTCGCCACGCAGGCGTGTGGGTGTTGAGCGAGGAGCGTCTCGGCGACTGGGCCGACATCCAGCTCGAGCCTGCGCTCGTCTAACGCGCCGCGTCGCTTCCTAGCGCTTCAGTTCAAGCGCGCCAAGCAGCAGGTCGAGCATCGTTCGCGGGTCGCGCATGGCTGGCCGGGAGCCCAAATCGCGCTTGCGGAGATCGAGATCGTCGGGGTCGTTGAGTGGCCGCAGGCGTCCCTCGCGCATCAGCCACTCATCGACGCCACCGAGGCGTCCACTGAAGGTCGTGAGGACAGGGACGCCGAGAGCGACAGCTTCCCGGTTCATCGTTCCGCCTGCCGAGACAACGAGATCGGAGAATGCGATCAGGCTCTGCGCATCGATCGCCCGCTCGGGAACGATCGCTGACGGGAGCGCGAGCGACCGGATGTAGTCGCGCTGCTCCTCGGTGCGTGGGATGACGACGGCGTGTGCGTCGTCGCGCGAGCCTATGCGAGAGAGCGTCTCGAGAAAGAGGGGGTTGCCGTGGCGGTGGTAGAGCGACACCTCCGGGGGTGGGCGCAACACGACGAGAATCCGCGCCCGATCGATCGCAAGCTCGTCGAGCACCCGCGCGTCGGGTTCGAAGCCTGCAAGGTAGTACTCCTCCTTGAGCCCCTCGTACGTCGCGAGCTTTGGTTGTCGCAACCCGTAGCGCCGCCATCGCTCCTGCGGAATCGCGGCGGGCACAACGACGCGGGTCGCCGCACGACAGCCGAGCTGATGCTGGAGCCATGCCCACTCGTAGTCGAAGGTCGTTGCGCTGGGGATCCCGAGGCGCCGCGCTGTCAGGGTCAGCTCATGCGAGCCGTGTGCGAGAGCGATGTCGAAGTCGCGATCTTTCGCGAAGCGGTGGAGTGCCTGGAGGCGCGAGGTGAGCTGCTTCGCCTTACCCTTCGCCGAGGCGCCGCCGTGGTGGCCGAGCACCGTCGCGGTCATGCCGTGGCTCTCGATCAACTGTGTCGTCTGTGCATAGGCACGCGTTGTGATCTCGACCGTGTGACCATCGGCCTCGAGCAGTCGGACGAGCGGTGCGAAGACGAGCGGGTGCGCGCTCGCGGTGAGATCGACCCAGACGCGCATTCGGGCGAGTCTATCCCCGGCGAGTGACAGCCTTGGAGTCAGGCCGCGACGCCCCGCCCTGACGCTGTTGTCGGTATATGTTTCGCTTATGGATACGAGGCAGCTGGCCGCATTCTGTGAGGTTGTCGAACGCCGCAGCTTTTCGCAGGCGGCCGAGCGGCTTGGGGTGACGCAGCCTGCGGTGAGCCTGCAGGTTCGGGCGCTTGAGAAGCGACTTGGTACCCAGCTGCTCGATCGTTCGGGGCGTCGGGTCGAGCCGACGCAGGCAGGTCTTCGTCTCTACCGGGGCGCCCAGCGGCTGCTTGCGATGGAAGAGCAGGTGATCGCCGAGGTCGCCGACGAGAGCGAGGGCGAGCTCGCAGGCACGTTCGAGCTCGGGGCATCAACAGGGCCGGGTGGCATCGTGCTCGCCCACCTGCTGCCGGAGTTCGCCGACCGCAACCCACTGCTGCACGTGTCGCTACTCGTGTTCGACACGCAGACCGTGGTGGAGAAGGTTGCCGAGCGCGATCTCGAGCTCGGTGTCGTGGGCGCCGCCCGACGGCATCGCGGCGTAGCGTTTGAACCGTTCGCCCACGATCGTGTCGTACTTGCCTGTCCGCCAGGGCACCCGTTTGCAGGACGCGAGGTAACGCTCGACGAGCTCCGCACCGCGAACTTGATCGTGATGCAGGAAGGCGCCGGCGTGCGGCAGATGATCGAAGACGAGCTCCGCTCCGCGGGCCTCCGCCTGCGCGATCTGAACGTCCGTCTCGAGCTTGGCCTGCAGGAGTCGGTTCTCACCGCGGTGCGCGCGGGGCACGGCGTGACATTCATCTCGCGTGCGTCGGTTGTCAACGACCTGGCGAGCGGTGCTGTGTCGGAAGCGACCGTCGTCGGCCTTGAGCTCGAGAGAGAGCTGTTCCTCGTCCGGGCCACCGGCCGGGCCGAGTCACGCGCGGCACGCGAATTCCTCGCGTTCGCACGCGACCGCGTCGACGCCTAGCTCCCCCGAGACACTCAGGGGAGCCTCGGGGGAACCCCCGATGGCGCAGCCTTACTCCGTACAGCTACGGTCAGGCCAGTGTGAGGGACGCAGCCTTGCGGCCCCAGGGAGAAGAAGGGAATACGTTCGGTGAATACCAACCTTGCGGCACGGGCCGGCCGCATCAGCGCGGCCCATTGGAAGAGCGCGCTCGTCGTGTGGATCGTGTTCTGCATCGGCGCCGCCATGATCGGTGGCGCCCTCGGAACGAAGAAGGTCACCGACGCCGATACGGCATCGGGCGACACCCAGAAGGCCGAGAAGATCATGGCGTCGGCTGGATTCGGTGGCCGCGCGGGCGAAAGCGTGCTCGTCTCTTCCACAACCAAGACCGTTTCCGATCCGGCGTTCAAGGTTGTCGTGGCCGACGTCGTCAAGGCGGTGTCTGCGCTCCCCAACATGGAGAATGTTCGGTCGCCGCTTGACCCAGGCAACGCCGGCCAGATCGCGGCGACCAACCGCGACGTCCTCGTTCAGTTCGATGTTGCGGGTGACGTGACGAAGGCGATGGACAAGATCCAGCCGACGCTCGATGCGGTCGCGCAGGTGCAAGCCGCGCACAAGGACTTCGTCGTTGCCGAGTTTGGACAGGCGAGTGCCAACCACATCCTCTCGAAGACGATCGGTGACGACTTCAAGCGGGCCGAGTACTCCTCGCTTCCCGTCACGCTCGTGATCCTGCTCGTCGCGTTCGGTGCGCTCGTCGCCGCGGGTCTGCCCGTGCTGCTCGCATTCTCGGGCGTGCTCGCAACGGTCGGGCTCTCAGCGATCGCGAGCCACCTCGTGCCAGCAGGGGACGCAACCCAGTCGGTGATCCTCCTGATCGGCATGGCCGTTGGCGTCGACTATTCGCTCTTCTACATCCGACGTGAGCGCGAAGAGCGATCGTCGGGGCTGAGCTCGCACGACGCGTTGCTCCGCACCTCTGCGACGTCGGGCTACGCCGTGCTGATCTCCGGCGCGACGGTGCTGATCGCCATGGCCGGAATGCTCTTCACCGGCAACGCGATCTTCACCTCGATTGCCGTGGGTGCGATGTTGATGGTTGCCGTAGCGCTCATCGGATCACTCTCGATCCTGCCGGCGCTCATGTCGAAGCTCGGCGACCGCATCAACAAGGGACGCATTCCGTTCTTCGGCGGCCGTTCGCACAAGCCGTCGCGGGTCTGGGGCTTCGTCCTGGATCGCGTGCTCGCACATCCGGTGATCGCAGCGGTTGCATCGGGCGGTGCACTCCTCGCACTCGCACTGCCCACGCTCACGCTGCACACGCAGCTTCCGAGCTTCACCGATCTGCCGAAGTCGCTGCCGATCGTGCGGACATACGAGCAGATCCAGACGGCATTCCCTGGTGCCCAGACTCCGGCCGAAGTGGTGATCTCGGCGCCTGACGTGCGCACACCGGCAGTGCAGGCTGCGATTACCGAGATGACGAAGCAGGCTCTCGCCACCGGCAAGATGACCGAGCCGATCCACAGCGAGATCAACCCGGCCGGCAACGTCGAGCGTGTTTCGATTGCGCTCGCGGGAGATGGTTCGAATCAGATCTCGGTCGACGCGCTTCAGACGCTTCGCAACGTTGTGATTCCCGCCACGGTCGGCAAGGTGCCGGGCGTTGAAGCACCCGTCACAGGTCAGACGGCAGGTACGCACGACTTCAACGATCAGATGAAGTCACACGCGCCCCTGGTGTTCGGCTTCGTGCTCGCACTCTGCTTCATCCTGCTGCTCGTCACGTTCCGCTCGATCGTGATTCCGATCAAGGCGGTGCTGCTCAACCTGCTCTCGGTTGGGGCTGCATACGGGCTGCTCGTGCTCGTGTTCCAGCACACGTGGGCGGAGGGGATCCTGGGCTTCCACTCCAATGGGGCGATCGCCTCGTGGTTGCCGCTCTTCCTCTTCGTGATCCTGTTCGGACTCTCGATGGACTATCACGTGTTCATCCTCAGTCGAGTCAAGGAGCTCGTCGATGCGGGAGTCCCGACACCCGAGGCGGTGGCGCGTGGCATCAAGGGCACCGCTTCGACGGTGACGAGTGCCGCCGCGGTCATGGTCGCCGTGTTTGGGATCTTCATGACGCTCCACACCATCGACATCAAGCAGATGGGCTTCGGTCTCGCGGCAGCGATCTTGATCGACGCGACGATCGTCCGCGGCGTGCTGCTGCCGTCGGTGATGAAGCTGCTCGGGGATTGGAACTGGTACCTCCCACGCTGGCTTGAGTGGTTGCCGCAGGGATCATTCGGCCACGAGTTCCACGCTACGCACGACGCTCCGCAGGGCGCAGGTGCGGTGTCTGCTCCAGCAGTCGATCCGGCGTCGTAGCTCGCTTCAGGAAGAGGTATGGCTCGCGGAGTTCGCTCCGCGAGCCATATGCTTTCCTTGTCTACCAAACTAGTAGACATAAGCGCAGCTAATGCGGGGAATTAGCGATGTCTGGTAGCCTGCGGTCATGGCCGCGCCGGTCAACCTTGATGTGCTCGTCATCGGAAGTGGGGCCGCAGGCCTCGCTGCCGCAGTCTCCGCGCATCGCGCCGGAGCGCGCACGGGTGTCGCCACCAAGGCGTCGATCCAGGCGAACAACTCGTCGAAGGCCCAGGGCGGCATCCAGGCTGCGGTCGCTCCCGACGACTCGCCCGAACTGCACGCAGCAGACGTCGTAAAGAGCTCGCACGACACCGCTGACCTGCGGCTCGTCGAGGCGCTCACAGGTGATGCGCCGTCCGCGATCGCCTGGCTCGAAGAGCTCGGCGTCGAGTTCAATCGTGAAGCCGACGGAAGCTACCGCGTCGCGCGGTGCGGTGGCGCCTCCCGGCAACGTCTATTGCAGGTCGGAGACCGAACCGGTCATGCAATGACGAAGGCGCTGCGTGACGCCTGGTCGGCAACCGACGGCACCACCTTCGAAGACGCACCACTCCACGAGCTTGTCCCGATCGCCTCTGGCTGGCGCGCCACCTGCGGCGAGCACGTTGTCGAGGCGGGCGCCGTGATCTTGGCTGCCGGCGGCCGATGTTATGCCGAGGCGCTTGAGCGCGGTGAGCTTTCGACGAACCATCCGAACGCGACGGGTGAGGTGACGAAGATGGTCATCGGGCTCGGCGCGGAGGCCCGCGACCTTGACGCCCTCCAGTACCACCCAAACGGAGGCGCTTGGCCAACGACGATGCAGGGGTACTCGATCCCCGAGACGACCCGTGCGTACGGCGCAGTGCTGCTCAACGCGAACGGCGAGGAGTTCACCGATTCGCTTGGCCCGCGCGACCAAGTCAGTCAGGCGATCTTCGACGAGGTCGAAGCGGGCCGCGGTGTGCAGACACCCGACGGTCGCCCTGCGGTCTACCTCGATACGACGCGTATTCCGGAGAGCGACGCCGAGCGTTCCTTGCCGTACATGCTGCGCCGATACCGTGGCGCAGGCATCGATCCCCTCACGGAGAAGCTACTCACCTACCCGGTACTCCATTACCAAAACGGCGGGCTTGTTATTGACCCCGACGCTGAGACCACGCTCGAAGGGCTCTACGCCTGCGGTGAGATCGCCGGCGGCACCCATGGGCGCAACCGCATGATGGGCAACAGCCTGCTCGAATGCGTGGTCTTCGGTCGACGGTCAGGTCGAGCGGCCGCCGGGAAAGCGATCGCATGAGCACAGTCGCCACAGATCTCCAGAAGTCCGTCCAAGACGCAGCAGCCAACCTCTACGTCTCGGCCTTGAAGGACATTCCGCAGGACCTGCGCGACGCGCTTGCGGCCGCCCGCGATCGGGAGACATCAACCCCGGGCAAGCGCGTCCTCGAAGTCATCCACCGGAATGTCAGCATCGCCGACGAGCAGAAGAATCTCGTGTGCCAAGACACTGGCATCGCGGTGTACCACTGCAATGTGGGCGAGCACTTCCCGCTCCATCCAGCCCGGATCTACGAGGCCCTTCGTGATGGCACTGAGCGTGCGACGATCGACCATCCGTTGCGTTCGAATGCTGTCCACACGATTACGCGCGAGAACACCGGTGCGAACATCGGCTACCGGCTGCCGATCGTCCACTGGGAGTTCATTCCGGATTGGGACGGCCTTGACGTTAAGTGCGTCCCCAAGGGATCAGGTTCCGAGAACATGAGCTTCCTGAAGATGTGCATCCCTGCGGATGGCGTGAAGGGCATCAAGCAGTTCGTGCTCGAATCGATCGTCGGCGCGGGTGGCAAGCCGTGCCCGCCCGGGATCGTCGGCGTAGGCATCGGTGGTTCGGCCGACTACGCGATGCATCTCGCGAAGGAAGCGATCATGCGGCCGATCGGCACGCGCAACGGCGATCCGCTCGTTGCTCAGCTTGAGGACGAGCTCTATGGCCTCCTCAACGAAACCGGGATTGGCCCGATGGGGCTCGGTGGCGATGTCACCGTCCTGCAGTGCCACATTGAGCATGCCGACACCCACATGACGCTCAATCCTGTTGCCGTCAACTACCAGTGCTGGGCCGCACGTCGTGCGAGCGCCCACATCGGCCCTGACGGGTCCATCGACTACGACCGGGAGTTCTAGAGATGGCATCGCATACCGTCACGTTCCCGATCACCGATCCGCAGGAGATCCTCAAGCTGCGCGCGGGCGACGAGGTCACCGTCCAGGGCCACATCATCGGTATCCGCGACCGCACGCAGATCCGGATCTTCGACCAGGGTGTTCCTCCCCCGATGGATCTCTCGGGCGCGTTCCTGCTGCACACCGCACCGAACGTGCGCAAGCTCGGCCCGGGCAAGTACGAGAAGATCTGCATCGGCACGACGACGAGCGCCCGCATGGTGCGCTTTACGGAGGGCCTTGGCGCGCAGTACGGCGTTCGTGCAATCTGCGGCAAGGGTGGCTTTCCCGACGAGGCGATCGAGCCGATGCAGCGGCTCGGCATGGTCTATTTCGCGATCGTCGGTGGCGCTGCTGCGCTTGAAACCACACAGATCGAGGAGATCGAAGAGGTGCTGTGGGAGGAGCTGATGCCGGAGTGCCTTTGGAAGTTCCGCGTCAAGGACTTCGGCCCGCTGACCGTCGGCATCGACGCCCACGGCAACTCGCTCTACCACGACGTTCAGGCGGCAGCCCACGAGAAGCTGAAGGAGCTCTATGCCCGGCTTTAACTCGGCATCCGTGTCGGGGTTTGACCTTGGCATCACCCGTAGCGCCGGCCTCACCCATGTGATCGACAAGGGGCTTGGCCCGCGCGGCTGGACCGACGTGCTCGAGACGAGCGGTGCCTACATCGACATCGTCAAGTTCGGCTGGGGGACGTCGTACGTCACCCCGAACCTGAAAGCGAAGATCGACGTGTTGAAGGAGAAGCGCGTGGTCGTCGGCGGCACGTTCTTTGAGGTGGTCTATGCAAAGAACCGGCTCGACGACTACAAGCGGTGGCTCACTGACCTTGGCCTTACCCACGTTGAGATCTCGGACGGCACCGTCGACATTCCGCGCGAGCGCAAGCTTGAGCTGATCGCAGAGTTCGCACGTGACTTCACGGTGCTCTCGGAGGTTGGCTCGAAGGATTCCGCGGTCGAGTTTGCGCCCGAGGAGTGGGTGCAGTGGATCAAGGAAGAGAAGGCTGCAGGTGCGTGGAAGGTGATCACCGAGGCACGCGAGGGCGGTACCGCCGGCATCTTCAGCTCGTCAGGCGAGATGCGCACGAATCTCGTCGACGACATCGCCGGCGAGATCGACCTTCATGACCTCGTCTGGGAGGCGCCCACGAAGGCGAGCCAGGCCTGGTTCATCAAGCATTTCGGACCCGAGGTCAACCTCGGCAACATTCCGCCCGACGAGGTGATTCCGCTCGAAACACTCCGTCTTGGGCTTCGTGGCGACACGTTGAAGGAGGTGCTCCTTGGCAGCAACGCTTCCTGAGCGCGACTGGGAGACAGCGACCGCTGAAGAGATCGTCGCAGCGTTCCTCGAAACGTTCCCCGGCAACGTCTCGCTCGCATGCTCCTTCCAGAAGGAAGAGGCGGTTCTGCTCGACATGGTGTTTGCGATTGAGCCGAAGGCCCGCGTGTTTGCTCTCGACACACACCTGCTCTTCCCTGAGACCTACACGGTGTGGCGTCAGGTCGAGCAGCGCTACAAGACAAAGATTGAGGTGTTCGAAGGGCCGTCGCTTGGTCGCCAGACCGCCACGCACGGCGACGCGCTGTGGGCGTCGAATCCGACGCTGTGTTGCGCGATCCGCAAGGTTGAGCCGCTCGGCCGCGCCTTGGCTGATCTCGACGGGTGGATCACGGGTCTGCGTCGCGATCAGTCGCCGACGCGCGCCAACGCCCCGAAGGTCGGTTGGGATGAGCAGCACGAGCTTTGGAAGGCGAATCCGCTTGCAGATTGGGACGATGCTCGCTGCTGGGAGTACGTCCGCGCACGTGAGCTGCCGTACAACGAACTGCACGACAAGGGGTATGCCTCGATCGGCTGTATCCATTGCACGAATCCGGGCGAGGGTCGCGAGGGCCGCTGGGCTGGCCTCGACAAGACCGAGTGCGGTCTTCATATCGACGAGCCCGCGGAGGTGACCGCGTGAGCGGATTTGTGTTGTGGCTGACCGGCCTTTCGGGTGCGGGCAAGTCGACGGTTGCGGGGCTCGTTGCGAACGAGCTCGAAGGTCGTGGTGTCACGGTCGAGCGTCTCGACGGCGACATCGTGCGCGAGCACCTGTCGAAGGGCCTCGGCTTCTCGAAGGAAGACCGTGACCTAAACATCGAACGCATCGGCTGGGTTGCGTCGCGCGTTGCACGTGCGGGCGGCGGCGTCGTTGTCTCCGCCATCTCGCCCTACGCTACTGCCCGGCGAAAGGCCCGATCGTTGGCCGAGGAGCATGTGCCGTTCATCGAGGTGTACGTCGCGACGTCGATCGAGGAGTGCGCACGGCGCGACCCGAAGGGGCTCTACGCGAAGGCGTTCGCGGGCGAGATCCCAGAATTTACCGGTGTCTCCGATCCATACGAAGCTCCTGAGAACGCCGAGATCATCCTGACGACGGAAGGCCGCACCCCGGAAGAGGCGGCGGCCATTGTCCTTGACTACCTCGTCGAAAACGACCTGCTCGACCCTGCGGAGGTATCTGCGTGACCGCGCTGACCCAACCCCATGTGCTCTCCCACCTCGACGAGCTTGAAGCTGAGGCGATCCACATCATTCGGGAGATCGCGGCCGAACGTGAGCGCCCGGTGCTGCTCTTCTCGGGCGGCAAGGACTCGATCGTGCTGCTCCGTCTCGCCGAGAAGGCGTTTCGTCCAGGCAAGTTCCCGTTCCCGGTCATGCACGTCGACACGGGCCACAACTTCGCTGAGGTCGTCGAGTATCGAGACCGTCGTGTCGCCGAGCTCGGCGAGCGGCTGATCGTTGCGAGCGTCCAGGAGTCAATCGACAAAGGCCGGGCGGTAGAGCAGACCGGGCCTCGCGCATCGCGCAACCAGCTGCAGACGGTGACCCTGCTTGACGCAATCCAGGAACATCAGTTCGACGCCGCCATGGGCGGTGCGCGGCGCGACGAAGAGAAGGCGCGCGCCAAGGAGCGGATCTTCAGCTTCCGTGATGACTTCGGCCAGTGGAATCCGCGGGCACAGCGGCCCGAGCTGTGGAACCTCTACAACGCCCGCATCCGCAAGGGCGAGCAGATTCGTGTGTTCCCGATCTCGAACTGGACGGAGCTTGACGTGTGGCAGTACGTCGCACGCGAGAACCTTGAGCTTCCCTCGATCTACTTCTCGCACAAGCGCGAAGTCTTTCGGCGCGACAACATGCTCTACGCCGTTTCGCCCTACGTGGAGCGGCTGCCTGGCGAAGATCCGTTTGAGATCGACGTGCGGTTCCGCACCGTGGGCGACATGACCTGTACGGGTGGGGTGGAGTCGACCGCATCGACGATCGACCAGGTGGTTGCCGAAATCGCAGCGACCCGCATTACCGAGCGTGGCGAGACGCGCGCCGATGACCGTGTTTCCGAAGCAGCAATGGAGGACCGCAAGCGTGTCGGCTATTTCTGATCCGATCTCCGAGGAGATGATGCAGGCAGAGCTCCTGCGGCTCGTTACCGCTGGCTCTGTCGATGACGGCAAGTCGACCCTGATCGGGCGGCTGCTCTACGACACCAAGCAGATCCTCGCCGACCAGATGGAGGCGATCGAAGAGACCTCCCAGCGCCGAGGCGACGGGTACGTCAACCTGGCGCTGCTTACTGATGGTCTACGCGCTGAGCGCGAGCAGGGCATCACGATCGATGTGGCCTACCGCTCGTTTGTGACGCCGCGTCGCCGGTTCCAGCTCGCCGACGCACCGGGTCACGTGCAGTACACCCGCAACATGGTGACGGGCGCCTCGACGGCACATGTCGCGGTGATCCTCGTCGATGCCCGCAACGGGGTGGTCGAGCAGACCCGCCGCCATAGCTACATCGCGGCGATGCTTGAGATCCCGCACATCGTTGTGGCGGTGAACAAGATGGATCTCGTCGACTTCTCGCAGGAGCGATTCGCCGAGATCGAAGCCGACCTGCGCGAGCTTGCCGATGCTCTCGGCCTGCACGACATGCGGGCGATACCGATGTCGGCGCTCCGTGGCGACAACGTCGTCGAAGCAGGTGACGGCATGCCGTGGTGGACAGGACCAACGCTGCTTGAGCATCTTGAGACGCTCGACATTTCGGCCGACAAGAACCTTGAAGATCGGCGGTTCCCCGTGCAGTGGGTGATCCGCCCGATGGCGGACGAGTTCCACGACTACCGCGGCTATGCCGGTCAGGTCGCCGGTGGCGTTTGGCGGCCGGGCGACGAAGTTGTCGTGCTCCCGTCGGGTCGCCGTAGCCGAGTGGCAGCGGTCGAGACGCTCGATGGTGAGCTTGAGGCTGTCGCGGCGCCATTGTCGGTCACGATTCGTCTCGAAGACGATGTGGATGTCGGTCGCGGCGACATGCTCGCCGACCCTGACCGTGCACCGATCGTCGCCCGCGAGCTGACGGCCAAGCTCTGCTGGATGAGCGAGCGCCCACTCGAAGGCCGGGCCACGTTGGGGATCAAGCACACGACACGGAACGTTCGCGCGATCGTTGACGAGCTCGTGTCCGTCGTCGACATCACGACGCTCGTCGATCAGCCGTCGCCGAGCAAGCTGGAGCTGAACGACTTGGCAGTGGTGAAGCTCCGCCTTTCGGAACCGCTTGCGGTCGACACGTTCAGTCGGAACCGCGCCACGGGCGCATTCATCCTCATCGACGAGTCAACGAACGAGACCGTCGGCGCCGGAATGATCCTGGAGGCGTCATAAGCTCGCGTCCGCCAATCGCCCATCCCTACCGCGATCTGAACGTGATCGACTCGCGCGCACCTCGGTTCAACCAGACAGTGATCGGCGGGCTCTCGGTTGTCGCGTTGATCACAGGTTGGTGGGGGATCCTCGCCGTCCTTGCCCTGCAGCTGCTCGTGGGGTTGACGCTCGGGCGTCGCTACTGCATTCCGTGTGTGACGTACTTCCAGCTGATCCAGCCACGATTTGGTGAGGGCCCGCTTGAAGATTCGCGTCCGCCACGCGTCGCCAACATGGTCGGCTTCTCGGTGCTCGCGGTGGCGTCGCTCTGTTACGCCGTTGGCTGGACGACCGCAGGGATCGTCTTTGGCGGCATGGTGGCGGCGCTCGCGCTGCTCGCGGCGATCACTGGGTTCTGCACTGGATGCGAGGCGTACAAGCTGAGCTGCCGCCTCCGTGGACACCCGTTCGTCTCGTGTCCGATCCCGGGCGCACCCCGCTCGTGACCTGGGAGTTCTCTCTCGCCGGCCTACTGGTCGGGGTGCTTGTTGGGATGACGGGTATGGGCGGCGGGTCGCTGATGACGCCGATCCTGATTCTGCTTTTCAACTTCAACGCGAAGGTCGCAATCGGCACCGACATCCTGCACGGCGCGATCTTCAAGACCCTGGGTGCGATCCGGCACCGCCAGCTCGGCACAGTGCATGCTCGACTCGGGCTCTGGATGCTGTGTGGCTCCGCCCCGCTGTCGTTGCTCGGTGTTGAGGCGGCACGGGCGATCAGCGATTCATCCATGACAACGATGCAGAAGGTTGTCGGAGGTGCGCTAGTTGTCGGCGGTCTTGGCTTTCTTGCAAAGACGTTTGTGCGAGCCCGCGCCGATCGCCCATTCGCGGTGCTGTCACGACGCGACAAGATTGTGGCGTTCGCGATCGGTGCCGTCGGCGGTTTCGTTGTCGGAATGACTTCGGTTGGGTCCGGGACGTTCTTCGGCCTCGCGATGTTGTTTGCCTATCCGATCACGTCGCGTCGAATGGTTGGGACGGACATGTTTCACGCGGCCGCGCTTCTCTGGGTCGCGGGCGTGTCACACCTCGTACACGGTGATGTCGACACCCACGCGATGCGATGGCTGCTTGTGGGGTCGATTCCCGGTGTGTTGATTGGCTCGCACCTGTCGGTGCGTGTGCCAGATCGGGAGCTTCGCGTCGCGTTCGGCGTCATCCTTGTTCTCTCGGGAATCAAGCTTGTCGCTGTCCCGTACGCGAGTTGGATCATCGTCGGAGCGCTCATTGTTGGAGTCGTCGCGCTTTCAGTGTGGGGGATCAAGTGGCTGCGACGTCCGCGGCCACCCGTCGTCAGTTCCTCCAGCCAGGCGTAGAATCCGCGGGCCGTGGCCCGGCTGTCCTCGACCGTTCTGCTTGTAGCGCTCCTCGCCGCAACGGCGGGGGCGTTTGCGTTGACGCAAGGTGCGAAGCTCGAGCTGGCACCGATCTACGACACGGCCGTTGACAAGACGTTTTCGCCGACGTGCGGTTGCCCGACGCGCGTCGCGCACATCGAATTTCGCCTGCGCAAAGCGCAACGGGTGAGCGTGTGGATTGAGCGCGGCGGCGAACGGATTGCGACCCTCACCTCCAATCGCCGCTACCCGGCGGGTCGGATCGCTGTTGTGTTCCGTGGGCGCGGTGCAGACGGGCTCACGCTGCCCGATGGCACCTACGAGCCTGTCGTTCACCTGGCCGCCGCGCGCGACACGATTCGCCTTCCGAACCCGATCGCGCTCGACACCATCGCGCCCGTTCCGACCGTCGTGGCGGTCGCGCCAACGACGATCTCACCCGACGGCGATCTGACGAATCCCGCGGTCTATGTGACGTACCGCCTGAGTGGCGCTGGGCACGCGATCCTGAGCGTTGCTGGCCGCGGCGACGTGGAGTACACACGCTTCCAGCCGGTGCGCGGGCGACTTGTTTGGTACGGCCGGTTCCGTGACCGTCCGGCAAAGGCCGGTGTGTACCGGCTCCTCGTTGCGACAGAGGACACGGCCGGGAATCGGTCGAAGCCTGTGCCTGCCGGTGAGGTGCGAGTCGCGTACGTAACCGTTTCGCCGTCCCGCATTGAGGTCGCCCCTGGCGAGACCTTCACGGTGAAGGCCGTGACCGACGCGAAGTCTGTGGGCTGGCTCTTTGCCGGTGTCCATGGCCGCTTCGCAACCGGGCGGCTTCGATTCACCGCACCGAGCACGTCGGGCACCTACACGCTCTACGTGAAGGTCGGCACCCACGCGGCACGTACCGAGGTGGTTGTCCGATGAGCGCGGGACTCGCCCAGGTTGGCGGCGCGATCGGCGCGATCGGCGTTGCGCTGATGATCCTTCGTGCTGGACGAACAGAACGCGTGGCCGGCCTTGTGGCGTGGGCGCTCGGCTCCGGCATGCTCGCGATCTACCTCGCGCCAGCCGGCCATCACCGTGCGTATGCGGCGGCTGCTGTCTTCGGTGCAGTTGCTGCTGCGCTCCTCGCATGGGCGTATGTGCGGCACCCCTGGTTGCTTGCTGTGTCGGTTCTCCTCTGTGCGCCGGCCCGCATTCCCGTCAGCGTCGGTCACACGACTGCAAACCTGCTGTTGCCGCTCTATCTCGTGGTCGCCGCTGCCGCATTGGTGCTCGCCTGGAAGGCGTTCGAAGAGCAGAGCGTTGAGCTGATTCACGGTGAGCCGGTGCTGCTCCCTGCGTCTCCCGAGGGGCCCCCGCTCGGCGTACTCTCAACACCGCTCGCCGCATTCATCGCCTGGACGGGTGTCGCGTTCCTGTGGACCGTCGATCCAAGGCAAGGTGCGATCTACCTCCTCTTCTTCGTGCTGCCGTTTGGGGTGTTGGCAGTGACGCTCGCCCGCCTACCGTGGCATCTGCGATGGAACGTTCGGCTCGCAAAGCTCATCGCATTGATGGCGGCGCTCTTCGGTGCGATCGGGCTGTGGGAGTACGCAACGCGCAACGTGTTTTGGAACCCCAAGGTGATCGTCGACAACGCCTACGCGCCGAGCAGCTGGTTCTACCGCGTCAACTCGGTCTTCTACGACCCGTCGATCTACGGACGGTTCCTGGTTGTCGCCCTGACGGTGACGATTGCCTTCACCATTTTCTCGCGCAACCGAACGTCCCTCGTCGCAGCTTCGGCAACCGGTGTCATCTTCGCCGGACTCGTGCCGTCGTTCTCACAGTCAAGCTTTGTTGCGCTCGCCGTTGTGATCGTCGGCCTGCTGATCGTCGTGTGGGGGCGCCGAGCGGTCGCTCCGCTTGCGGTGATCGCACTGGTGGTTGCGCTCGGATCGATGGTCGTCCCATCAGTCCGGCACAAGGTCGTAGGTACACACGGCCTCTCGCACGCAACCGGCGGGCGATCAAAGCTCGTGTCGAACGGACTCAAGGTCGCTTTCGACCGGCCGGTGTTCGGCGCCGGCACCGGGGGCTTCCGGCGGGCGTACGCGGAGGTCACCCACCTGAAAGGCAAGGAGCCAAAGGCCGCCGCGTCACACGACACACCAATCACGATCGCGGCTGAAGGTGGCATCCCGCTGCTCGCGTTGTTTGCCTGGGTGCTCGTCACGGTGTTCGGCCTCGCGTACCGGAACGCGAACCCCGCAACCGGTGTCGGCCGCGCGCAGCTCGTCTACGGACTAGCCTTGCTAGCGATGGTCACACACAGCCTCTTCTACGACTCCCTCTTTGAAGACCCGATCTTCTGGAGCCTGCTCGCACTTGTTCCCGTCGCCGTGAAAGAACGCGCATGATCTCGGGGGCAAAGCGCGTGCTGGTTCTTGCGCCGCACACCGACGATGGTGAGTTCGGCTGCGGCGGAACAATGGCTCGGCTGGTCGAGGCGGGAGCGGAAGTGCACTACATCGCCTTCTCGATCGCAACACGGTCGCTCCCACCCGGATTTCCACCCGACACGCTTGCCCGTGAAGTGCGCGAGGCGACCGGCGAGCTCGGGATCCCGGAGTCGCAGCTCACCGTTCACGACTTCGACGTGCGCCGCTTCCCAGAGTTTCGACAGGACATCCTCGAGCTCCTGATCAAGGTCTCGCAGGAGTTCAGGCCCGATCTCGTGTTTCAACCGTCGCATCACGACGTGCACCAGGATCACCAAACGATCGCGGCCGAAGGTCTGCGGGCCTTCAAGCACACGACGATCCTCGGCTACGAGATCCCGTGGAACAACTTCGACTTCGCCTACCAGGCCTACATCGCCCTTGAGAAGCGCCACCTCGAGAAGAAGGTCGCCGCCCTCGAGAAGTACGCCTCGCAGATGCACCGCCGGTACGCAAACGCCGAGTACGTCTGGAGCCTCGCACGCACGCACGGAACGAACGTCGCGCGCGACTACGCCGAGGTGTTCCAGGTCTATCGCGTCGTCACGTAACGCCGCTTCATCCCCGGCTTCTCCCTCGGACGAGTGAGTTCGCACAGGTTTGCGTAGGTTCTCGCGCATCCAGGAGCCACGCAAACCAAATTCTTACGTGGGTCCTGGTCAAGTTCCCACACGCGTGCCCGAATCTGTGAACTGTGAAGCCCGCAATCACCTCATCCCTTGCAGTTGCAGTCGCCGTCCTCGCTCTCGCAGCGACGGCCCTTGCAGGCACCGTCACCGCGACGACCACGGTCACCGGTGCAGGCGCGATCACACTGAGCCACGGCGCAACCTCCTCCCTTTCGAGCACGCTCGACGGTTCAGACCAGAACGTCACCTACACGGTTCCGCTCACGCTGATCGATGCGCGCGGCACCGGCGCAGGCTGGAACGTCACGCTCACCTCCACCACGTTCACAACGGGTGTGAAGTCACTCGCGACCACCGCATCGTCGATCACCGGCATCACCGCAACCTGCAACGGCGGCGGCACCTGCACCTCGCCGACCAACGCGATCAGCTACCCGCTCACCGTCCCGGCAGCAGCAACCGCGCCGGCCGCAGTCAAAATCTTCAACGCAGCATCAGCCACCGGCCTCGGACGCTTCACCGTCACGCCGACCGTCAGCGTCACGATCCCCGGCAACTCCTTCTCCGGCACCTACACCTCGACGCTCACCGTCGCGGCAGTGTCCGGCCCGTAGTACCCCCGCAGTAGACATACCCCTCCCGCAGTAGACGTACCCCTCCCCTAGAAGGCCCGGCCCCCGCCGGGCCTTCTTCTTTCGGGCTCGTAGAGCACGCGAATCCGGCGTCCTCGGTCGCCCCAATAGCCCCACTATTGGGGCTCCCTGCGTCCTTGGCTCGCGCACTCTACGAGCCCGAATCCTGGCGAGCGCGTAGAGCACGCGAATCCGGCGTCCTCGGTCGCCCCAATAGCCCCACTATTGGGGCTCCCTGCGTCCTTGGCTCGCGCACTCGACGAGCCCGAATCCTGGCGAGCGCGTAGAGCACGCGAATCCGGCGTCCTCGGTCTTGGCTCGCGCACTCTACGAGCCCGAACCCTGGCGACCGAGCAGGCGAATCCGTGTCCGCGTTGCCAACCCTTCCCCCTCTCGGTACGCTCTCGGGGATGGGTGAGTTCCGCATCTCGCAGCTTCTGGCCACCCCGGCCCTGCTTGGCGCGGACCTCCTCGGCCTCGGCCTGCTCCTTCCCCGGTAGGGGAGGAGACCGCTTGACATACCCGTCCGCGCTCCCTGCCT
Source organism: Actinomycetota bacterium (assembly GCA_009702325.1). Classification (GTDB taxonomy): domain Bacteria; phylum Actinomycetota; class Thermoleophilia; order Gaiellales; family Gaiellaceae; genus PALSA-600. The sequence goes on along the minus strand of WLID01000007.1, from coordinate 33,997 downwards.
CAAGGGAGTAGTCCGTCTCCAAAGGAGCTTTTCCGATGCCGATGCCGTCCTGGAAATACCGTCCCTACACCACCGTTGCGCTGTCTGACCGGACATGGCCAGACACCGTCGTCGACCACGCGCCAATCTGGTGCTCAACCGACCTACGCGACGGCAACCAGTCGCTCGTCAAGCCGATGGACGCTGAGCGCAAGCAGAAGATGTTCGACCTGCTCCTGCAGCTCGGCGTGAAGGAGATCGAAGTTGGGTTCCCGTCCGCGTCGAAGACCGACTTCGACTTCGTACGCAAGCTGATCGACGAGAACCTGATTCCCGACGACACGACAATCGCCGTCCTCACGCAGGCGCGACCCGAGCTGATCGAGCGCACCTATGAGGCGATCGCAGGAGCAAAGCAGGCGATCGTCCACCTCTACAACTCAACGTCCGAGACCCAGCGGCGCGTCGTGTTTCGGCTCGACAAGGCCGGCATCACCGATCTCGCAGTGCGCGGCACCGCGCTCTGCAAGCAGCTCGCCGCGAAAACCGACACGAAGGTCGTCTTCCAGTACTCGCCGGAAAGCTTCCACGGAACTGAGCTCGACTACGCCCTCGAGATCTGTGAGGCGGTTATGGCCGAATGGGGTCCGACAGCAACCGACAAGATGATCCTCAACCTGCCGACCACCGTCGAGGCATTCCCGCCGAACATCTATGCCGACCGTCTCGAATGGTTCCAGCGGCACGTCTCCGACCGAGACGTCTTCCTGCTTTCCGTCCATCCGCACAACGATCGCGGCACAGCCGTCGCCACCGCCGAACTCGGCCTGATGGCTGGCGCCGACCGCGTCGAAGGGACGCTCTTCGGCAACGGCGAGCGAACCGGCAACGTCGACATGGTCACCCTTGCGATCAACCTGCTCACCCAAGGTGTCGATCCCGAACTCGACTTCTCACGGATCGACGAGGCCAAGCGCATCGTCGAAGAGTGCAACGAGCTCCCCGTGCACCCCCGCCACCCGTATGTGGGAGAGCTCGTCTACACCGCCTTCTCGGGATCACACCAGGACGCGATCAAGAAAGGCATGTACGCGCAGCAGCGCTCCGAAACCGGAGTGTGGGATGTGCCGTACCTGCCGATTGACCCCATGGATCTCGGCCGCACGTACGAAGCGATCATTCGGGTCAATTCCCAATCAGGCAAAGGTGGGGTCGCCTACCTGATGGAGGCTGAGCACCACCTCGACCTCCCGCGCGGGCTGCAGGTCGATTTCGCTCAGAAAGTTCAGTCGATCACCGATGGACGCGGCGACGAGCTGACGGCCGACGAGCTGCTCGCCGCGTTCCACGATCACTACCTCTCACACACGCGCCCCTACGAGATCGTCTCGTACACGCACATGAGTGCGAACGACCACGACACGATCACGGCGAAGGTTCGCGTGAACGGGGAAGAACAAGAGATCGTTGGCAACGGCAACGGGCCGATCGCGGCGCTCGTCGATGCGATCTCGACGACGTTCGGGGTCAACGTGCGGATTCGTGATTACCACGAACACACGATGGCCGCGTCCGCTGACGCAACAGCCGCCGCATACATCGAAGCCGACGTTGACGACGAGGCCTTCTGGGGTGTTGGTCTTCACCCGAGCATCGTCACGGCATCGCTGCGCGCTGTCCTGAACGCCGTGAATCGCGCAATCGCAGCACGCGATGCGGCAGCTACAGCTGCGGCGCTCTTCGACAGTCGGTAGCGCGAGACTGTGTGGTGGGACGGCAACGGGTGATCCCGGGCCGCCCCACCACACAGCGTTTCGCTAGATACCTGGCGTTGTCGGCGCACCCTCGGCCGCGAGCGCCACACGCTTGATCACAAGCAGCGTCGCGATCAGGCCAACGATGGCGAAGCCAAGGTTGATCATGAACGCACGCTGGAACCCGCTTGTGAGAGCGACCTGGACGGTGTCGCCGTGCTTCACCAGCGTGTTCGAGCGCGAGACATACACCGTCGTCACGATCGCGGTGCCAAGCGCGCCACCGATCTGTTGTGACGTGTTGATCAATCCCGACGCAAGCCCGGCGTCCTGGTTTGAGACGCCCGAGAGTGCGGCGATCGTTACCGGAACGAACGAGAAGCCGAGGCCAACACCGGCGATCACGAGGCCGGGGAAGAGATCTCCCCAATACGACCCGTTCTCCGAAACATGTGTGAAGTAGTAGAGCCCGATCGCCGTGATGACCGTCCCTGCGACAAGCACGTTTCGAACACCCACCTTCGTCACAAGCTGGCCTGCGAGGGCTGCGGCGAAGATGACGCTCAAGGCGCATGCGAGATACGAAACGCCAGCCTTGAGTGCCGAGAAGCCGAGCACTTGCTGCATATACAGCGACAGCACGAAGAACATCGCGAAGATCGCTGCACCGACCATGAACCCGACGATGTTCGCTCCGGCGAGAGTCCGGTTCAACCAGATGCGAAGCGGCATCAGCGGCGCCTTCGACTTCCACTCGATCAGCAGGAAGAGCGCGTGTCCTGCGACCGCCACAGCGATCATCCCGAGCGTCTTTGCCGACCCCCAGCCGTACTCTGACGCTTTGACGATCGCATAGACGAGAAGCGTCAGGCTGGCGGTGATCGTTACCGCGCCGGCCACATCGAACCTGCGATGACCAAGTTCGCCCTTGCTCTCCGGAATGATCAGGAGCGTCGCGATCACGGCTGCGGCGCCAACCGGCACGTTCACGAAGAAGATCCACTCCCATGAGAACGCGCTCGTCAGCACGCCGCCGAGCAGGACGCCGAACGCCGCCCCCGAGCCGGAGATTGCGCCGAGGATGCCCAGCGCCTTGTTGCGTTCTGAACCCTCATCAAACAGTGCGGTGATCAGCGAGAGCGCTGACGGTGCAACGAGCGCGGCTCCGAGGCCCTGGACGGCCCGGAAGGTGATCAACGCCCCGTGCGTCCATGCGAGGCCGCACATCAGCGAGCCCGCCGTGAACAGCACGAGACCCGAGATGAACAGCAAGCGCCTGCCCATGATGTCGCCGATGCGCCCGCCGAGCAGCAAGAAGCCGCCGGCAACCAGCGTGTAGGCGCTGACAACCCACTGCAAGTTCGACTCACTGAAGTTAAGTGCCGTCTTGATTGACGGCAGAGCGACGTTCACGATCGAGACGTCAAGCACCACCATGAACTGCACGGCACAAATGACGATGAGCGCGATCCACCGCCGCCGGTGGTCGTGCGATGCCATGCGTATCTCCCTCCGTTGTCTCTGAGTCCCCGCGGCCAAGCTACCACCCTGGCCGGAGCTTGCGAAGGCGCGCAATCTCGGCCGGGAGGTAGAAGCGAAGCGGGATCAGAACGATCGGGAACAACGCAGTAACAAGGAGGGAAACGTAGAGAGAGTGGGCCTCCCACGCTGCAACCGTGAGGGTCGGGGCGACCGCCGCAAGCAGGGCTACGCGACGCCACTGGTACGGAACCGGAAACACCTGATCTGACCGGTACCACATGGCGAAAAACAGCACGACGTACGCGGCAAGCGTCGCGATCGCGGCGCCCATCATTCCGTACGGCGGAATCAGCAACACGTTAAGGCCGATGTTCACGACGGCGGCGATGCCGCTGACAATCCAGTTCGCCTGGGTCTGGCGCGTGCGACCGACACCGATCGCGAACACGTTGTAGGCAGCGTACGCCGCGGTGGCGAACGCCAACACCGGGACAGCCGGGGCTGAGCGCTTGAAGGCGTCGGTGGCGAGGATCTCGACCAGCCATGGGGCAAGCGAGCCGAGCGCAAGCGAGATCCAGCAGCACAGGAAGAGGAGGTAGGTGAGCACAAACGCGTAGGTGCGCTTGGCCTGCTCATCGTTCTTGATCGAGTACGCAAACGCAGGCCAGGCAAGTTGGAACGCCGTCATCACGAACACGAGAACCGATGCGATGCGAACGGCCAGCGAGTAGATACCGACCTCGGCCTGCCCTTTGAACTGCTGAATCAGGAGCCTGTCGATGAAGTTGATCGCCCAGAGTGCGAGGGCGGCCGGCACGAGTGGCATTCCGAACCGGTTCATCTCGCGGAACAGCTGGCGGTCGAACTGCAGGCCTAGCTGATATCGGCGGTAGCCGAGCAGCACCACGTACACCGTGAGCGTTCCGAGGAAGTTGCCGACAACCGCACCCATCGCTCCCTCGTGGCGTCCCACCACAAGCACGATCGTCGAGCCGATCGTGATCAGCACGTTTGAGATGCTCGCGATTGCATACCCAACGGGCCGTTGCTCGACCCGAAACACTGCGCTCATCTGCTGGTAGTTCATCTGCGCCCAAAGTCCGACGAATCCCGCGCGAACAAGCCACGGGTCGTCGAGGCCGAGCCAGGTCGCGATCGGCGCAGCGACAGCGAAGCCCACGAGCAGTCCAGCCGTGGCGGCGACCATCGTGAACCAGAACGATGTGCGGACAACGAGGGTTCGGCCCGCGTCGTCCTCAGCGTCGAAGTAGAAACGGAAGAACGCATTCGTGACACCGAGCCGCAGCAGCACCGCCAGGACGGCGGTGAACGCGACGATCGTCTCGATTTTTCCGAGGCCCACACGCCCGAGGTAGGCGGTGTAGACCGGCAGCAAGAAGAACGCGATGAAGCGCGAGATGATCCCGCCGAGGCCGTACAGCATCGACTGGCTGCCGAGCCGTTTGAGTTCGCGCCCAACCATCGCTAGAGCGAACGGTAAAGATCGATGAGCCGGTTCGCGACCTGGTCGATGTCGTGCACCTGCTCAACGTAGGCGCGGCTCGCTGCGCCGATCTCGCGTCGTAGCGCCGGGCTCTCGACGAGCGGCCGGAGCTGGGCGACAAGCGTCTCGGGTGTGGCGGAGACGATTGGAAGCCGTGCGCCAAAGCCTGCAGCGCTGGTCTCGACGACCTCGGGATGGAGGTAGGTGATCACAGGTTTGCCGAGCGCCATCGCCTCAAGCGCGAAGACGCCATGCCAACCCACAAGCAGCTGGTCGATGATGATGTCGGCTCGTGCATATCGCTCACGTGCCTGTTCGTGGGGTACGCCTTCGACGAGATCCAGCTCGACGTTGAGCTGGCGGCACGCCTCAATCACAAACTCGGTGCCCTTCTTTGTTCGGCTCGAAGGTGCGTGCACGACGAGCGGTCGCGGACTGTCGCTCGGCGGTACCGGGGTGAACGGTGTCAAGTCGAGCCCGGGCGGAATCACGCGTGCCTCGGGAACCCACTTGAGTGCGTCGTACGACCCCACGATCTCGGCGTTGGCGCGCTTGCCGAACGCGAGCTCAGCGGGTGTCTTGCCACGAATGTCCGACCCGAGGTAGTGGAACACGCTCTTCTTGCCAAACAGACGCAGGAGCGGAAACTGCACCGACTTGGGGACGAGGGTAAGCCCGAAGTAGAAGTGAAAGATGTCGGTCTGCGGCATCAGTCGGGCGAGCGCCGCGAACTGCGTGATGAGGCGCTTCGGGAGTCGACCGTCGCGGTCGAGAGACCAGTCGGCCTCGTGGTGAAGCGTGCCGCGGTTGAAGACGACGAGTCGGGCATCGATGCCCTTCCGCCGAAGGGCGAGCGTGTTCTCCCACGGGATTCCGGCGATGTTCACCGGGCAGTGGGTGACGCGCAAGGTCAGGCCTGACCTCCGCGACTACCGGACATCGAACTCAACCTGGTCGAAGTACCGCAACGCCGACCGTCCTGGGCGAATGCGGCTGCGAAGCGCAACCAGCTCCTCATCGCTGATCTCGCCAATCGCGCGCTTGATGCCGAGATAGGGAAGGTTGAGATCCTCCTGGTAGACGATCGTCGAGATGCGAGGGTTGATCTCGATCACGTAGTCGCCGACAAGTTGGATGTTGTAGAAGTGCTCGATCTTCAGCTCGGCGACGAGGGTGTTTGCGACCTCCATCAGCGCGGGATCTTCGAGCGTTTCGAAGTACATCGCGAGCCCGGCGCGCATCGCCTCGCGCGTCTTCGGGTGGCCAAGGACGATGCGCTCCCCGTTTGCGATTCCGTCGATCGTGCGCTCGCCGCCCGTCGCGAGTTCCATCACAAGCAGCTCGGTTCCACCCGCTTCGGGGAGCAGCTCGACGGCCTCCTCAAGTCGCATCGCAACGGAACCGGGCCGCTCATGCAACAGCTGGTGCGCCCGATCGACAGTGGGGTCGAGGATGCGGAAGCCGCGTGAGCCGGACGAGAAGACCGGCTTGAAGCACACGGGAACGTCCGGGTACCCGAGCTCGCGTGCAGCTGCTTCAACGGCGCGGCCACCAGCAACGCGGCGAAACGCCGGTGCAGGCAGGCCGAGGCGATGCAGCAGCTCGTACGTTTCGGCCTTGTCGTTGCACCGGTGGATCGCATCGGGCGACGAGACAAGAACAGCGACATCACCGAAGGTGTCGCGCGATCCCGCGAGACCCTCAAGGTCAAACGACGACTGCGGCAGCACTGCGGCAGCGCCTTCCCGCGCTGCGATGTCGCGAATCGCGTCGGGGAAGCTTGGGTCGGAGCCGCGCGGTACGACATGGAACGCGTCGCACAGGTGACGGCCGATCGCACGTTCGCTCATGTCGGTGCCAACGAGACGAATGTCGCGTTCACCGTTCTGGCGCAACGAGCGCAGCAGCGCCGCGGTACCCGGGGCGCCCGAGGCTGTCACGATCACCGTCAGCGGCGCGAGCTTGCCCATCAGACTGGCTCCACATCGATATCGACGAGGGCGGCGGCGGCCTCTGCACGCTCGAGCGCCTCAAGGTTCGTGTCGGCCGTTGCGATCACATAGCCGCGGCGGTCGTTGTCGACCTGCACTGGCCGGATGACTTCGCCCACCTCGATGTAGGTGCCGGCGCCGACCACGCCGGGAGCGGCGAGCACCGCATCGAGCGGGCCCAGGCGGGTGACACGGCCCGCCGGAAGCGGGCCAGGGGACGAGGTGAGAAACCGGATGGCGAGCGGCTGGCGGAACTTCGGCTTCACCACCTTGTCGGGAAGCGGATCGCCGAGCGCCATTCGAAGCTGCACGTCGATCAGGTCAACCCCGACGGCGTGGCGAACGAGGTCGGCCATCTGGCCACCAGGGATGCGTGCCGCACACTCGACGACAACGACGCGCCCATCGGGCGTGGCGATCAGCTGGGGGAAGGCGATCCCGGTCTTCATGCCGAGAGCGCGCGGGGCATGGACGGCAACGCGTTCTGCCTCCTCCTGCTGGTCGCCATAGACGGTTGCCGGGTAGACGTGGATCCATCCCACGGCGAAGCCCTTGCCCGGCGGCCGGAGCCGATCAGACAGGGTGAGCACCGAGAGCTCGCCATCTCGGCCGATGACGATGCCATTCATCTCCGTGCCCTCGACGTACTCCTCGAGGATCGCCTCGCCCGTGGGGGAGAGCGTGACCGCTTCGTGGAGGTGCGCGTCGATGTCGTCCAACGACTCGACGCGATGCACGCCCCGCTGCCCACCCGAGTTCGCAGGTTTGAGCACCGCCGGGAAGCCGACCTCGTCGGCGGCTCGCCGGCGCTCCGCGATCGTGCGCAGGCCAGCGAAGCGCGGCTGCGGCACACCTGCCTCAGCGAGCAGACGACGCATCGTCACCTTGTGCGTCATCGCATGGGCAGCCTCAACACCGATACCGGGAAGCCCTCGCGCCTCAGCGATCGCCGCCACGATCGGCACTGCACGGTCGGCAGACACCGTCAGCACACCATCGAACTCGAAGCCGTCGATCGCCGCGAGCACCCCGTCGAGATCGGCGAAGTCGACCACGAACTGCACATCGGCCTCGGCCAGCCCCGGTGCGTCGGCGCTTCCATCGACGGCAGCGACCGTCAGTCCGAGCGACTTGGCGTAGAGGATCGCGCGCTGCTGATGCTTGCCAGCGCCAACAAACAGAACGGTGCGACTCACGCCGCGTCCGTCCCGTCGCCTCGCGTAGACCGACGTGGTTCGTCGCGATGGCGGAAGTCGCGGACTGCGAGCCGGACGGTCTCGGAAAGCGACTTCGGTCGCAGCTCCGCGCACAGCACGGCTGACGCGGCGGGGCCGCGTTCGCCGTAGCGCGCGCCCTCCGTCACGAGCGACGACGTTGATCGCCAACCGTCGCTTCCGAGCTCGTACACCTCGTCCTCGAAGACGATGAAGCCCGCCTTCTCGAAGAGATCGATCCACGCAGCCGGCGGGCGCTGCACCTGCCAACCAAGCTCCTGCTGCTCTCCTGTGGGAACGGAGATCAACAGTCGGCCGTGGGAGGCGAGGACGCGCCGGAACTCTTTCAGCGCGCGCAGCTGACCCTCGGGTTCATGCGCGGCAGTCAGCCCGTACACCTGGTTGTCGAGCCCAATGTGTTCGAGGGTCGAGATGCAGAACGCAAGGTCGAACGAGCGGTCAGCAAACGGCAGCTCACGAAGATCGGCGACGACACCCGTCATGCCTGGCACGGACGCCTCGGCAAGGTCGACCCCCGTGAGCTCCGGCACGCCAAGCCCAACGAGGCCGGCCAGGTACGACGGCTCTGCAAAGGCGTATCCCGCATCGAGCACGCGACGCTCTCCGGCGTACCGGCTGAGGCACCACGGGATCTCGACCAGCCGCTCGTCGGTGTCGGCTGGCGCCACGAGCCCACGCGGACGTGCGCCTGAGCGACGTGCCCCTGCTGCGAGCGAGAGGCCATCGTCGAGCAGTGTCACGCGTGTGAACTCGTCGTCAGTCGCGAGTTCCCGCAGCAACGTCGCGCGAGAGAGCGTGCCGTCGGCGAGCCGGGCAAGTGCGCGCGCCTTGCCAGCCTCTTCCGGTGGGCGGCGCAACATCCGTCGCCAGGCCTGCTCAACGAACTCTTCGTCGGATCCGGCGGTCGCGTCGATCCACGCCTGCAGAACGGGATTCGGGGCCGAAGCGGTCACGCGCTGAAGAATACGGGGACGTGCGGCATGCCCTCCACCGACCAGCCGGTTCTCGACGGCTCGCCGGAAACAACTAGGCTTCAGGCGTGGCTCTCTCCGGAAAGAAGATTGTGATCACAGGTGGCGCCGGGTTTATCGCAACCACCCTGGCGCGCCGCCTCGTCGAGGACAACGAGATCCTCGCGATCGACAACCTGCACCGGAACACGCTCGAGCAGACCGATCTGGGCTCACATCCGAACTTCACGCTCCACCAGGCAGACGTCCTCGACGCCGCCGCGCTCCGTGAGCTTGCTGCCGGAGCGACACACATCGTCCACTGCGCCGCAATCGCTGGGGTGGACACAGTGCTCGCGAGCCCGGTGCGGACGATGCGCGTCAACGTGATTGGCACCTACAACGCGCTCGAAGCGGCGCTCGCAACACTGGGCACGCTTGAGCGGTTCGTCGACTTCTCGACAAGCGAGGTGTTCGGTACGCATGCCTACAACGTGTCGGAAGGTCAGGTCTCGACCATCGGTTCGGTCGGGGAGGCGCGCTGGACATACGCAGTGTCGAAGCTCGCGGGCGAGCACATGGCGCACGCCTACCACGAGGAGCTTGGCCTTCCCACAGTCACGGTTCATCCATTCAACGTCTTCGGCCCCGGCCAGATCGGTGGCGGGGCGATTCGCGCGTTCATCGAGGATGCGCTCGCTGGTCGCAACCTGACGGTGCGCGGCGACGGCTCGCAGATCCGCGCCTGGTGTTACGTCGACGACATGGTCGAGGGCGTCCTCTCGTGTCTCGAGCACCCGAACGCCGTGGGGCAGGCGTTCAACATCGGCAACCCGCGCTCGTCGGTCACGATCTTCGACCTCGCGAGCCGCGTGAAGCGCCTTACGGAGTGCCCGGGCGAGATCGTCTTCGCCCCGCTCGGTTATGTCGACGTCGAACTGCGGATTCCGAACGTGCAGAAGGCGCGCGAGCTGATCGGCTGGGAGCCGAAGGTCGAGCTTGACGATGGCCTCGTGCGTACCATCGATTCGTTCCGGCAGCGCGCCGGTGGAGCGTGAGCGAGACGCTTCCGCCTGTCCGGCTCGGCAAACCCGACGTCGGTGCTGAAGAACTTGCTGCGGTCGCGGCTGTGGTCGAGACCGGGATGCTCACGATGGGGCCGAAGGTCGCCGAGTTTGAGGCGGAGATCGCAAAGGCGTGCGGTACCGCGCACGCGGTTGCTGTTTCGTCGGGCACCGCTGCTCTCCATCTTGCGGTGATTGCGCTTGGGCTTGAGCCCGGTGATGAAGTGCTCGTTCCCGCGTACACGTTCCCCGCCACAGCAAACGTTGTCGCGCTCTCCGGTCTCCGCCCGGTACTTGTCGATGTCGATCCCGTCACGATGAACGTCGATCCGACGAAGATTGACGTCGGGCCGAGGACGAAGGCGATGCTCGCGGTGCACCTCTTTGGTCGCCCCGCGCGGGTCGAAGCGCTGCCCGACCTGCCGTTGATCGAGGACGCCGCCGGCGCGCTTGGCGCGCTCCACAAGGGGCGGCCCTGTGGCTCACTGGGAATCACTGGCTGCTTCAGCTTCCATCCGCGCAAGACGGTCACGACGGGTGAAGGCGGCGCTGTCACGACCGACGACGACGAGGTCGCCGACGTCGTTCGGCAGTGGCGCCACCACGGCTGGCGTCCCCCGACGGCGACCGACATGCCATCGCCGGGGCTGAACTACCGGATCCCCGACATTCTCTGCGCGATCGGCATCCCCCAGATGCAGCGTTTGCCGGAGTTGCTCGCTGCGCGCACCCGGATCGCTGCTGGCTACACCGAGCGTCTGCGCGACCTTCCGGTTGTGCTTCCCGAGGCGGACGCTGGCGACGTGCATGGCTGGCAGGCATATGTGATTCAGCTCGACGATCGCGACCGCATCTTGGCTGCGCTTCGCGCCCAAGGGATTGAGGCGCAGATTGGGACATACGCGCTGCACCGGCTTGGCGCCTACCGCGATCAAGGCCCGTTTCCGGGCGCGAGCAGCGTGTTCGATCGGGCGTTGGCGTTGCCGTTCCACACGAGCCTGACCGAGTCAGAGCTGGATCGCGTGACCGACGCGATTCGCGCGCTGATTAACTGAGCACGACTTCGCGTCGGCGCTTGACAAGTTAGTGAGTCGCCACTAACTTACGACCCATGGTTGTGGTGGAGCGAAAGTCAAAGGAAGAGCGGCTCACGGCTGTGCTCGATGCGGCGCTCGTCGAGTTCGGCACCAAGGGCTATCACGGTGGCTCAACGGAAGAGATCGCTCGACAGGCTGGGATCTCGCAGCCATACGTGTTCCGTCTCTTCGGAACCAAGCGCGATCTCTTCGAGGCGTTGGTCAACCGGTGTTTCTCGGAGACGCTCGAAATGTTCGAGCGTGCTGCCGATGGGCTGCGCGGACGTGAGGCACTCGACGCGATCGGCGCCGCCTATATGGAACAGCTGCTCACCGACGAACTGCGTCTTCGCGCTCAGATGCAGGCCTATTCCGCCTGCGACGATCCGGAGATCTGCGCCGCAGTCCGACGTGGCTACGGCGAACTGGTCAGCTTCGCCGAGCGTGTTTCCGGGGTCGAGCCCGCGGAGATCTCCTCGTTTTTCGCAAAAGGCATGTTGCTCAACGTCATCGCCTCGATGGGGCTGACGCCCACCGATATGGCCGCGGGGGGAGTTGCCGCGGAACCATGGGCAATCCGCCTGCTCGAAGGCTGTCGACCGCCATCCTGATCCTGCGGTCGCTCGCGACCGCCCCTTTTTTTGACCTTGGAGGTAAGTGATGAATCACAAAGTAGGATGGACATTTGCGATCAGTTCGCTCGCGGTGTTCATGGTCACGCTCGACAACTTGGTTGTCACGACGGCCGTTCCTGTCATTCGCGAAGACCTGCACGCAGGCATCGCTGGGCTGGAGTGGACGGTCAACGCGTACACGCTTGTCTTCGCTGTGCTGCTGCTCACCGGCGCCGCACTCGGCGACCGGTTCGGGCGACGGCTCATGTTCTCGATCGGCCTCGGGATCTTCACTGTGGCATCGGCCGGCGCAGCGCTTGCCCCGACCATTGGGGCGCTCGATGCAGCTCGTGCCATCCAAGGTCTCGGCGGCGCAATCGTGATGCCGCTCTCCCTGACGATCCTCTCGGCCGCCGTTCCGGCAGAGCGACGTGGTCTTGCTCTTGGCGCGTGGGGTGGCATCTCCGGTCTTGCTGTCGCCTTCGGGCCGCTCGTTGGTGGTGCTGTCGTCGATGGCATCTCCTGGCACTGGATCTTCTGGCTGAACGTTCCGATCGGTCTCGTCCTTGCGCCCCTCGCCATGGTGCGTCTCGACGAGAGTCGTGGCCCAGCTAGCTCCGTTGACGTGCCGGGGCTCGTGCTCGCAAGCGGTGGCCTCTTCGGTGTCGTCTGGGGTCTCGTGCGCGGGAACTCCGTTGGTTGGGGGTCGCCTGAGATCCTCGTGGCGCTCGTCGCAGGCGGTGCTGCCGTGGTGCTCTTCGTCCTCTGGGAGCTCCGAGCGCCACACCCGATGCTGCCACTGCGCTTCTTCCGAAGCCGCGCCTTCACGCTCTCGAGCGTGGCTTCGCTCCTGATGAGCTTCGGCATGTTCGGGTCCGTGTTCCTGCTCGCGCAGTTCTTCCAGACGGTGCAGGGCTACTCGCCCCTCGGCTCGGGTCTGCGGATCCTTCCATGGACGGCAATGCCGATGATCGTTGCTCCCATCGCGGGAGCGATGTCCGACCGGATCGGCGGTCACCGACTGCTCGGTGCGGGACTCGCGCTGCAGGCGATTGGCCTTGGGTGGATCGCTGCGGTCTCAACGCCGACGACGCCCTACATCGATCTCGTTCTGCCGTTCTCGATCTCGGGCATCGGCATGGGACTCTTCTTCGCTCCCGTCGCCAATGTCGTGCTCTCGTCGGTTCGCCCGGAAGAGGAAGGACAGGCCTCTGGCGCCAATAACGCGATCCGCGAGCTCGGAGGTGTTCTCGGCGTCGCCGTGCTCGTCGCGATCTTCTCGCACTACGGTGGCTACGCATCCGGGCAGACATTCACCGACGGCCTCGTCCCCTCGGTGTGGGTTGGCGCAGTGATCGTCGCGGTCGGATCGATCGCCGCGTTTGGCATCGGACGGCAGCGTCGCACCCACGCTCCGGCCGTCACACCGGCGCTCGAATCGGTCTAACACGGCTCCGCGGTATAGGCTCCCTCGGTCCATGGCCGAGGGAGCCTTGCTGTCTGTCGTCGTCACAGTCCTCAACGAGGCGGCCTCCGTGCGGGAGCTCCACCGCCGTGTCGTCGAGACGCTAGGCGACCGCGACTTCGAGCTGATCTTCGTCGACGACGGTTCGACCGACGGAACGTTTGGCGAGCTGCGCGCACTCTGCGCGGACGACTCCCGCGTCCGTGCCGTCCGGCTCAAGCGCAACTTCGGGCAGCATCCGGCGATGCACGCAGGCCTCGTTCGCACGAGAGGCACTCAGATCGTGACGATGGATGGCGACCTGCAGAACCATCCCGAAGACATCCCGAAGCTGGTTGAGGCGCTCGCTCGCGTCGATGTCGCCTCGGGTCGTCGTATTGATCGCGCTGACTCCGTTGGCCGCACGCTGCCGTCGCGGGTGATCAACGGCCTCTTGCGCCGGTTCACCGGGGTGCCGATCTCAGACTTCGGGTGCGCCTTCAACGCGTACCGCCGAGACGCGATTGAGCCGCTCTTCCCGTCGATCGGGAAGCAGAAGTTCACAAAGGCGCTTGTGCTCGCAAGCGGCGCGAGTGTCGAGGAGGTCGACGTCGCGCACGCGGCGAGCCGGGGCGGCTCGGCCTACTCACCGCTTCGCCTGATCCGGCTCGCACTCCACGTCGTCGTCGGCTTCTGGCCACAGCCGATCCAGTGGATCGGCCTCGCGCTCGGCCTTGTCTGCTCGTTCGCGGCGGCGGTACTTGGGATCTACGGCGTCGCCTACTGGATTCACCACGCGAACTTCCCGGGGCCACTGTTTGCGGGGACGGGGATCGTGTTCGTCCTCGGTGTCGAGGGGTTCATCCTTGCGCTCATCGGCGAGTATCTCGGACGGATTCAACGTGACGTTGAGAACCGTCCCCTCTACGCGGTGCGCGAGGAGCTGTAAGCTCGCACCGCGCGGGACGCCGCGCCGTCCGCCTCGGGCGGGCGTAGCGACGACCACAGGGGCAGGGCAAGCATGGGAAAGCGTGTACTGGTGACTGGCGGGGCGGGGTTCATCTCGTCCAACGTGGTCAGGCATCTCCTTGACCATTCCGATCACGAAGTGATCTCGCTCGACGCGCTGACGTACGCGGGGAACCTTGAGAACCTCGCCGACGTGCTGAGCCACCCGCGCCTGTCGTTCGTCCATGGCGACATTCGTGACAAGGGGCTCGTTGCTGAGCTCGCCGCCGGAGTTGACGTCATCGTCAACGCCGCAGCTGAGTCGCACGTCGAGAAGTCGATTCGCGAAGGGGCGTCGGAGTTCGTGACGACGAACGTCGAGGGCACCCAGATCCTCCTCGACGCGATCCGCCAAACTCCCGTCGAGCGTTTCATCTTGATCTCCTCATCTGAGGTCTACGGCACGGCCGAATATGCGCCGATGGATGAGGTGCACCCGCTCAATCCGCGGTCGCCGTACGCAGCCACGAAGGCTGGCGCCGACCGGCTCGCGTACTCGTACGTCGCGACGTACGACCTGCCAATCGCGATTCTGCGTCCGTTCAACAACTATGGGCCGAGGCAGCACCCCGAGAAGCTGATCCCCCGCTTCATCACGCAGGCGCTGTCGGGCGAGCCGTTGACGATCCATGGTGAGGGGCATGCCTCACGCGACTGGCTCTACGTTGGCGACGACGCCGAGGCGATCCAGGCGGTGATCGAGGCGCCGCTCGACAAGATCCACGGGGCTGTCCTGAACATTGCGACGGGCGTTGATATCTCGGTCAACGACGTCGCCGACGCGGTGCTCGATGCGCTCGGCAAGCCGCGCGACCATCGGGTGCATACAGCCGAACGGCTTGGGCAGGTCGACCGTCATATCGGTTCGACTGACGTCACGGCCGATCTGCTCGGCTGGCGTGCGCGCACGTCGTTTGAGGAGGGTCTCGAACGCACCGTCGCCTGGTACCGCGACAATGAGGCGTGGTGGCGCGGGATCCTGGCCAAAGACGTCGGCGCCTACTCGTCC
Source organism: Actinomycetota bacterium (assembly GCA_009702325.1). Taxonomy (GTDB): domain Bacteria; phylum Actinomycetota; class Thermoleophilia; order Gaiellales; family Gaiellaceae; genus PALSA-600. Next base: position 18,887 of record WLID01000007.1, on the reverse strand, counting down.
TAGGCGGAGGCCCGGCACAGCTTGGGCTGCTTGAGGCTGCCCAGGCTGCGGGAGTGTGGACGGCGGTTGCCGATCGCGATCCACGCGCGCCCGGGTTTGCGTTTGCCGATCGCCGCTGCATCGTGTCGACCGAAGACGAGTCGGCGATCGAGCGGCTCGCGGCGGCATTGGATCTCGACGGGATCATTGCACCGGGCACCGATTGGCCCGTTGCGGTCGCAGCGCGGGTGGCCGCGAAGCTCAACCTTCCGCACCCAATCGACCCGGCCACCGGGATTTTGGCGACCAACAAGTTGCGCCAACGGGAGGCGTTCGCGGCAGCGGGCGTTCCACAGCCGCCGTGGGAGACGGTGACCGACGGCGACGTGACGTTGCCGGTGCCATGCGTTGTGAAGGCACCCGACCGGCAGGGCCAGAAGGGCCTCTCACTTGTGCGCGACGCGTCCGAGCTCGCGCCCGCAATCGCCAAAGCCCGAGCCGAATCACGCAACGGTGTCGCCCTCGTCGAGGGCCTTGTCGACGGCCCCGAGGTGACGGTAATCGGGTACTCCCGAGACGGTGTCTACACAGCGCTTGCGGTGACCGACCGGATCGTCGCCGACCCGCCCGCATTCGGAGTCGCGCTCGCCCACGTGTGGCCGTCCCAACACGGTGGCGGCGCGGCCGCGGTTGCGCAGCGCGGCGTCGAGGCGCTTGGCATCACGAATGGACCGACCTACGCGCAGCTACGGATCGGTGCCGACGGGCCGAAGATCGTCGAGATCGCTGCGCGACTCGGTGGTGGCCACGATGGCGAACTCGTCTTTGCCGCTACCGGAGTTGATCTGAACGCGCTCGCGCTCGCGGCGGCGTTCGGTGATGGGCCAGAGCCAGCGATCTCAGGCGAAGGAGCGGGCGGTGCGGTCACGCGCTTTCTCGTTCCTCCCGAGGGAACGCTCGAATCGGTCTCGGTTCCCGAAGACCTCCAAGGTGTGGCCCAGGTTCGTCTCTACCGCACTCCGGGCCACCGCTTTGGCCCGTTTCGCTACGGCTCCGATCGTGCAGGGGCCGTGCTCGCCGTGGGCGGGACGCGCGCCGAGGCGCTCGAACGGGCCGAGATTGCTGCCGACCGCATACGCTTCGTGACTGCTGATGCAGGAGCGCTCGCATAACCATTACCCGCACCGAAGGAGCCTGACCTGAGCGTCGAATCAGTGCGGGAGAGCTTTCTCCACTTTCAGCCGCCCGCGGTTGGGGACGAGGAGGTTGCGGCAGTCGCCGAAACGATCCGGTCAGGGTGGCTGACGTCGGGCCCTCGCGTCGCTGAGCTGGAGCGGCGGATGCGGGACTACCTCGAGGCCGAACACGTTCTTGCCGTCACGTCCGGCACGGCAGCGTTGCACCTCTCGCTCCTCGCCTTGGGCGTGGGGCCTGGCGACGAGGTGATCACCACGTCACTCACGTGGCCGGCCACGGCAAACGTCGTCGTTCACTGCGGTGCCACCCCCGTGTTCGCCGATGTCGCTCCCGGCGACCTCAACATCGATCCTGAACGGGTTGCGGAGCTGATCACCCCGCGCACGAAGGTGATCTTGCCGGTGCATCTTTACGGCCAGCCAGCAGACCTTGATCCGCTGCATGCCCTGGGCATTCCCGTTGTCGAGGATGCGGCCCATGCGGCCGAGTCTCGCTACCGCGGGCGGAAGCTGGGTGGCCTCTCAGAAGCGACCTGCTTCTCGCTCTACGCAACGAAGAACATTGCAGCGGGCGAGGGCGGGTTGATTGCGACGAACGATTCCAACGTCGCCGAGGCAATCGACGCGTTGCGTGTCATGCGTCGAGGGCACGGCTCGCTCTACGACATTCCGGTTGCCGGATACAAGGCGAATCTCTCTGACGTGCTCGCCTCGATCGCGCTCGTGCAGCTCGACAAGGTTGAGAAGCACGGCGCGATTCGGAAGCGGCAGTTCGCGCTCTACGACGAGGGCCTCGCCGACGTCCCAGGAGTGACACCCATCGCGCGCGATCCGCGCGACACGCACGCCTACCACCTCTACGCGGTGCGTATCGACGCCGACGCATTTGGGGCAACGCGCGATGACGTGCAGCAGGCGCTCACCGCCGAGAACATCGGGACGTCGATCCACTTTCTGCCCGTGCATCGCCTGACCGCCTATCGCGACCGCCTGGCGCCAGGCCAGCCCGAGCTGCCGGTGACCGATCGAGCGGGAGCAGAGCTGCTCTCGTTGCCGCTTTCTCCAGCCCACTTCGACGACGACATTCGCGACGCGATCGCCGCCGTGCATCGGGTTCAGCAGCGGGTCGGAGCATGAGAACGAAGCTCCTGAAGCTCGCCGGAACACTGATCGTCACGGTCATTGCATGCGGCTACATCGTGTGGAAGATCGACATTGGCAAGACGCTGCACATCCTTGGCTCGGCCGACCTCGGGTGGCTCGCACTCTCGACCTTCTTGATGCTGATCACCGTCGCCCCAATGACCTGGCGCTGGCAACTGCTCTTGAAGGTTCGAGGAATCAACGACAACTACTGGTGGCTGACACGCGCGTACTTCGTCTCGTACGCGGTCGGGCAGGTCTTGCCGACCTCCGTCGGCGGCGACGCCTCGCGTATCTACGAGACAGCCAAACGTCATCCCGGCATGACAACGCCGATCACCGGCTCCGTGCTGCTCGAACGGGCACTCGGCGGGGCGATCACGCTTGTCCTTGCTGCAGTGGGCTTCCTGCTCGCGATCGGGCGATACGACATCCAGACCTACCTGTGGATTGAGGCGCTCTTCGTTGTTCTCACCGCGTTCGCGGGCATCGTTTTCTTCTCACGCACCGTGCGACAGTGGCTGCGCTTCGGCGTTCCCATTGCCCGCCGATTCAAGATCGAACGACCGGCACGGGCCGTCTACGAGGGCATCCACGGCTACCGCGCCTACCCGTCAACGCTTGCGAGGGTGTGCGGCGCGACGATTCTCGTTCAGTCGGGTCGGATCGTGGCGATCTGGGCGGCAGGGGAGGCGGTCGGAGTCGACCTGTCACTTCGCCCCTACTTCGTGCTTGGCCCGCTGCTCTTCCTCGTGATGCTCGTACCGTTCACCGTCAATGGACTCGCCGTCCGCGAAGCGTTCTTCGTCGACTTCCTTGGCCATGTCGGTGTCGGGGCTGATCCAGCCTTCGCGACCGGGTTCCTGTTCTTTGTCCTCACACTCGTCCTCTCGCTGCCCGGATTGATCGTGCTGCTCTGGGAGGGCGTTCGGCGCGAGCCAACACCCGATGTCTGAGTTTCCCGACGTCGCGGCCGTCGTCGTCACACTCAACGGCCTCCCGTGGTTGCCGCAGTGCCTCGACTCGCTTGGCGACACACCAACCGTCGTCGTCGACCATGGATCGACCGACGGCACGATTGAGCTCGTGCGCGACCGCTATCCCCACGTCACGCTTATTGAACAAGGCAACCTCGGCATGGGTGCCGGAAACAACGCGGGCATGCGGGCGCTGCAGGGGCGCTACTGGTTTCTCGTCAACTCCGATGCGTGGCTCACGCCAGGGGCGCTTGCCGAACTCGTCGCGTTCGCAGACACCCATCCCGATGCTGCGGTCGTTGGGCCTCGACTGCTCAACACCGACGGCACCCTCCAAAAGAGCGTTCGGGCCGACCCAACACTCTGGGGCCTTGCAACCGAGTACTTCTTTCTCCGCAAGCTTGCGCCAAACACGCGCATGCTCAACCCGATGTATGTCGGTGGCTTCGAGCACGACGAGGCGCGCAGCGTCGACTGGGTGTCGGGTGCGGCGCTGCTTGTGCGGAGCGCCGCCACGGCTGAGACCGGACTGTTCGACGAAGCGTTCTTCATGTTCAGCGAGGAGTCCGATTGGCAGCGACGCTTTCGCGACGCAGGATGGACCGTGTGGTTCGATCCGAACGCCGACGTCGTCCACGTCGGTGGTGCCTCGCACGGCGGGAAGCTCTACGTCGAAAATCTCCGCGGGCACCTTCGCTGGTTCGCCAAGCATCGAGGCATTCGCACGGCTCGGCGTGCACAACGTCTGCTCGTGACCGCACTGCGCTTGCGTGCGATCGCGTATCGCGGCGAGCGAGGCGCGCTGTATCGCGACGGCGTGCGGTTTCTGTCGTCGGGCAACGTGGAGTCGCTCCTCTCGTGATCGAATACCTCCGGCTCGCGCTCGCAACCTGCATCGTCCTGCTGCCCGGCCGGGTGGCGGCACGGGCACTCGGGCTTCGCGACACGGCATCGACGGTTGCGCTCGGACTTGCCTGCGTCTTCGTCGCCTGGACCGTCGTCTTCACACTGCACACGAGCGTCCACTTCGGGCTTGCCGTGCTGTTTCTCATCGGCATCGCATTGTTTCTTGTCGCGAGACGCGTTCGCCGCGTCCCTCGAATCGCTGGCCACCCTGCCGTGTGGTTCGTGGGGATCGTTCTCGGCCTCCTGCTCTGGCATGTTGCAGGCCCCGTGACGGGCGATGGTCTCTTCCACCTTGCTCGGGTGCGGAAGCTTGTCGAGCTGCCAGGACTCCACCTCCGAAGCGTTGATGAACTCGCTGGCGGCGGACTACACCCCGGCTACGCATTCCCCCTGTGGCACGGTTTCCTCGCGTTCGTTGCATCGCTCTCTGGACTCGATTCCGGCTCTGTCGTCAAGCACGAGGCCGCTGTCCTCACCCCGCTTGCGTGTGCTGTGGCGTGGGAGGCGGGCTTTCGGCTCTTTCGATCGCGATCACTTGCGTGGGCCGTGTTGCTCGCCCAGCTGGGCGCGTTGCTTTTTGCGGCAGGACACGGCGGCTCGTTCGCCTCGCTGTCTCTGCCTGCGACTGCCTCCCGCCTCCTGCTGGCGCCGGTGGCGCTCGCGCTCGTCTTCGGCTGGATTGAGACGCGGCGGCGCGGCTACCTCGTTGGTGTCGCCGCCGTCTTCGGTGAGCTGGCCCTCGTTCATCCGACCTACGCCCTCTTTGTCTTGATGCCGCTCGTGGGGTACGCCGCGTTGCGACCGCGAGATTGGCGAGTCAACGCGGCGTTCTTCGGTGCGGCGGTCGTTCCGATCGGGCTTGCCTATCTGTGGCTGAAGCCGATCGTCGACGAGACGCTCTCGCACAACCCAGGCCCGGGGGAACGGCTCGCCGGACTCCTTCGCTATGGCAACCAGCTGCAGGTGTGGAACGACCACCACTACCGCATGGGGCCCGGAACGATCACGCGAGCAGGGGCAGTCGTCATTCTCGGCTTCGCATTGATCCCGCTCGCCGGCGCCGCAGTTCGGCGCCGGTGGGGTTCGTTCGTCCTCGGCGGATCGCTCGTGATCCTGGCGGTGATTCTGATGCCCGAGCTCTTCCCGCGTTTCGCAGACGCCGTCTCGCTCTCGCAGGCCCGTCGCTCCGCCGGCTTCATTCCCGTGCCGTTTGCAGTGGCCGGCGGCCTGGCAGTGCTCTGTGGGATCACGCGCGCCACGGTGCCTGCCGCGTTCATCGCAGGCATCGCACTCGAGATCGCCTATCCCGGCGACTTCAACTACAACCTCGCGTATCCTGGGCCGGCGATCGTCACGTGGTGGGCGGCGATCGGCGGAGCCGGTGCGGTCGCAGCAGGCTTTCTCGTACGTCGCCACCGGCCGTTCATCGAGCGCCGCTGGTCGGGTGGAGTCGCGGCGGCCGTCTTTGTGCTTCCCGTCGCCATCTCGGGATTCATTCACTGGAATCCCAGCGAACGGCGCGATCCGGGGGCACTGTCGCCCGCACTCGTGCAGGCGTTACGTGAGCTTCCAGCGCAGGCGGTCGTGCTCGCAGACACCCAGACGAGTTACCGCATCGCTGCGCTACGCCCGGTGTACCTCGTGGCAGCACCTCCCACGCATGTCGCGAACACGCGCTCAAACGATCCCTACGGTCGCTACCGCGAAGTCGAGCATTGGCTTGCAACGGGAGATCCGGCCGTTCCAAAGAAGTACGGTGCCACCTGGGCCGTGCGTGGCTCGCGCCTCTATCGTCTGAGTCCATGAAAGCGCTCATCGTCTCCCTCTACTTCCCGCCCGCAGGCGGCGGGGGGACGGCCCGGCCGCTGAAGATGGCAACACACCTGCCCGAGCTCGGAATCGAGACGCACGTGCTCGCCCCAAGTGGTTTCAAGTGGATCCATCAAGACGACGAGGCGCTGGCGGCGCCCACGCTTGCCTGGGTGCATCGGGCGCGATACGTCGGGCCGCGCGGTCGGAAGCCCGCCGAGGAGCTTCGCGGGACGACGGGCCTCGTGCGCTACCGCAAGCAGGCTGAGCTCTTCGGTCGACGGCTCCTCGTTCCCGACGAAGCGGTGAGCTGGAATCTGACCGCGCTCCCGGCTGCTATCCGCATTGTGAAGCGCGAGGGCATCGACGTGATCCTCACCACCTCGCCACCTGGCTCGGTCCATCTGATCGGCGCTGGTGTGAAGCGTGCAACAGGCATTCCGTGGGTTGCCGATCTCCGCGACCCGCTCACCGGTCATACCCACCGAAATATCGAGAAGCTTCTTGTTCGCGCAAAGGAGAAGGGAGCCGCAGGTGTTGCGGAGATCGTCGGCCGTTACGCCGACGCTGTCGTGACCGTCTCGGGCGCGATCACGGAGGAGACCAAAGACCGTGGCGTCCGTGGCGAGATCCTCGAGATTCCGAACGGTTGCGACTTCGACGACTTCGCGGGCCTTGAGTATCGACGGGGAGACACATTCCGGATCACGCACGCCGGCTCGTTCTTTGGCAAGCGCGACCCGAAGCCGTTCCTGACCGCGCTTTCGCGTGTTGAGGGTGTGAGCGCCCGCTTCGTCGGCGACTTCCGCGCCAGCGACCTCGAGTACGCGAAGAGCCTCAACCTCGGCGATCGCTTCGAGGTGATCTCCTACGTCCCGCGAGCCGAATCGCTCCGACTGCAACGCGACTCCGAGGCGTTGCTGCTCCTGATCGCGGAATCAGGGGGCCGCGGTCGAGCCGTGCTCTCCGGAAAGGTGTTCGAATATCTCGCGGCGGAGCGGCCGATCCTCGCGGTCGTGCCACCCGATGGTGCCGCCGCTCAGCTCATCCGTGAGGCGGACGCGGGCGTTGTCGTCCCAACCGATGACGTTGAGGCCATGGTGCGCGAGCTGACTGCTCTCCGCGACCGGTTCCGTGCCGGCGAGCTAGACGCGCCTCCACTGTCCGATGAGTGGCGTGCAAAGCTCTCGCGACGGGCACGGATGCAGGAACTCGCCGACCTCCTCCACCGGGTGAGCGGCCAATGAGGCGGCTGACGAGTGGACTCTTCTTCGCAACGCTCTTCTGCTGCACCTTCGAGAAGGTGCACTGGAACGTCGCTGGCACTGTGTCGCTCGCCGACCTGCTCGCGATCTGCTTCCTGACCGCGTTCCTCATGGGTACAGGGCCGCGCGTCCCGCGAACGACGCAGGTGTTGCTGGGCTTCTGGACGCTCTTTCTTGTTTCGCACCTGATCGGCTTTTTCGATCTCCAGACTTCGGCCGACCTGCAGCAGTACGTCAAGGGAATCGTGAAGTGGCTGATCCACTTTGGCTTTCTTGTCGGCGCGGTCACATGGCTCTATCGGCGCGGTCAGGACTACTACTGGAAGTCGCTCGCGGTGTTCGCGCTCGGGGTTGTGGGAAACGCTGCATTCGGTGTCCTTGAGCTGCTCGCCGCGCATGCTGGAACGAACCTTGACTCCTTCACCGTGCAGCCGCTCACGGGCGGGGCAAGTCAGATCAACGTTTACGGTGCCGTCGAGGGCACGTCGGTATTTCGCCCGAACGCCCTGACCGGCGACCCGAACCATCTTGGGATCATGATCATCGCGCCGCTGCTCGTTCTGGCACCGCTGTATCTCCGACTTGAGCGAGGGCACCGGCTGCGGCGCCATCTCGGGCTCGCGATCGCGTTCTTGATCATCGTCGAGTTGCTGACGCTCTCACGAAGCGGCATGCTCGGCCTCGCTGTTGGCACCCTCGTGCTCGCGGTTCCGTATCGCGCCTACCTGCGCTCAAAGACGTTGCTGTACCCGCTCGGTGGCGCCTTCGCCATCCTCGGAGCCGTCGTTGTGAGCCAGTACCATTACTTCGAGGTGGTCTTCAAATCGCGGGTGCAGACAGGTGGCGGCTCGGAGAACGCCCACTTTGCCGTCTACAGCTTCATTCCCGCCGTTATCCATTCGCATCCTCTCTTCGGGCTTGGCTTCAACACCTTCTCGGTGTACTACGGCTTCGTTACGGGCAAGACCAACTGGGGTCCGCACTCCTACTACGTCGCGCTTGTTGTTGAAACAGGCCTCGTCGGAACCGCTGTGTTTGGGCTCTTCCTGCTCTGGACATTCGCGCGGCTTCGGCGAGCACGACTGCTTGGGAAGGCGCTTGCGCTCGCCGGCAGTCCGCTCGCGGCACGTGTGTCTCCGCTCGCATGGGGATACACCGCGGCACTGCTCGGCACGATGGCCTCGAACGCCTTCTACCTGACGATGCAGTTCTATTACTTCTACGTCTTGCTGGCGTTTGCGATCGCCGTCACGCCGATCTTCAGTCGAGCGTTGACGCAGCAACGCGCATAGCCGTGCGGATCTGCGTCCTCACGACGTCGTATCCGCGAGATGCAGACGATGTCGCGGGAAACTTCGTCGCGCACTCCGTCGAGGCGCTCCGGTCGGCGGGGCATCGGGTCGACGTAGTGTCGCCTGCCGCGTTTCGCCACTTCGGCATCGCCTACGGCGACGGGATCGTTCAGAACCTGCGACGCCAGCCGCTACGGATCCTCCTGCTGCCGCTCTTCCTCGCGAACTTTGTGCGCGCCGCTCGGCGAGCGTCCCGCGGCGCCGATGTCGTACACGCCCACTGGCTCCCCTCGGCACTTCCCGGCCTGCTCACGCGACGCCCGCTCGTCGTTCAGGTGTGGGGAACCGATCTTGAACTGGCGCGGCGTGCGCCATTTCTGGCTCGACTGCTGCTTCGGCGCGCGCGGGTTGTGATCGCTGCATCGACCTTTCTTGCTGAGGCCGCGGGAGGCCTTGGTGCGCGTGAGGTTGTCGTCGTGCCGACCGCCGTTGCGATACCTGAGACGGTTGGTGCGCCGATCGAACCACGCCACGTGTTGTTTGCCGGCAGGCTCTCAGCCGAGAAGGGGATCGAGGAATTCCTTGAGGCGACTGAAGGTCTGCCCCGAGTGATCGTCGGCGATGGCCCCTTGCGCGACCTCGCGCCCGAGCGTGTTGGCTTTGTTCCGCCGAGCGAGCTCGGACCGTACTTTGAACGTGCCGCCGTCGTTTGCGTGCCCTCGCGTCGCGAGGGATACGGCATGGTCGCTCGCGAAGCGATGGCATACGGCCGGCCCGTTGTGACCACCGGGGTTGGTGGCCTCGCCGATCTCACCCAGGCGGGCACCGAGCACGTGCCCGTGAACGACCGTGAGCTCCTGCGCAGCACGATCGCGAAGTTGCTCGACGACCCGACGCTCTGCCGCAGTCTTGGCGAGGCCGGCAGAACCTACGCGCGCGCCGCGCTCTCGACTGCCGCTGAGGTCGACGCGCTCGTGGCCGCATATAGCCGCGCGCGTTAGCGGCGACGAGCGACTGCCCAGACCGACAGGCCGAACGGAAGTCGGAGCGCGTCAAGCAGGCGAAACAGCGGCACGAGGCGGTCGTAGAGCGCGAGCGGCCCGTCAGGAACCTGCGGCTTGCGCAGGATCTTTCCGGCGACAAACCAGCCGAGAACCCCAACGGGATTCACGTACCGAACGTCGACCGCATCAAAGCCCGCGGCGTCGAGCGCCTGGGAAAGTGAACGCCGGGTGTAGCGGCGGTAGTGCTGGTCGGTTCGGTCGATCGATCCAAACAGCGCGGGATGAGCCGGGACGATCAGGGCGAGGTGCGCGCCCGGTGCGAGCGCGTGTCTGATCCCGGTGAGCGCCTGGATGTCGTCCTCGATGTGCTCGATGACGTTGAAGCAGATCGCAGAATCGGCAACCTCCGCTGGAAGTGCGCTCGAGAGTTCCTCAAGCACCGCTTCGGTGACAGAGACGGTGGGTAGTCGCTCGCGAAGGAGCGCCGCGATCGGGGGATCTGGCTCGACTGCCACCACCGCGTGGCCCGCTGCGAGTGCGATTGTCGTAAACGTTCCGATTCCGGCCCCGGCATCGAGGACGCGGCGACCGAGGAATGGGGCAGCGCGCGAGAAGAGCCAGCGGTTGTAGTTCCCTGCTGCCGCCATCGCCCCAATACCGTGGTCGACAGCAGGCAGCGTCGCGCGATCGATGCCTGGGTCGCCGCTCACCGGGTCGATGATAGAGAGGGGCACGAACTCCGGGATACGATCGCGTCGTGCACGTTCTTGCCGCGATGGTCGTGCTGGCCGCTCCCTACGGCGTCGGCGCCTCTGTCGTAGTCGCCCTCCGCCGTTCGAGCACGACGCTGCTCGATCATCTTCGCGCATATGCGATCGGCTACGCCCTGCTTGAGCTCGTCGCCTTCGCTCTCGGATGGAGCGGACAGTTTTCACGCGTCGGCCTTAGCGTGATCGCGTTGGGTTCTGCTGCGCTCGCGCTCCTGCATGCGCTCGGCTGGATTCGCCTCAGCCAGCTGAGGATCACCACGCCTCGCCGACGCCACCTTCCCGCCGTCGCCCTCATCCTCGCCGTCGCCTACGACGCACTCCTCGCGTCAGCCCCGCCCACCTCGGGTGATGCGATCAGCTATCACCTCACGGCACCGAAGCTCTGGCTCAGCGCGGGCGAGCTCTTCCCGATCTGGTGGGATTGGACGACGTTCCAACCATTCGCAACCGAGATGCAGTACGCCTATGCAGAGGCGTTGTCGGGAGGGCGCGCTGCAATGATCGTCGGGGCCGGGCTCTGCGGGTTTAGTGCCCTCTGCGTATTTGGAATGGCACGAGCGTTGGCGGGTCGAACGGTCGGACTCGTTGCGGCTGCGATCTGGGTCTTTCAAGGAATGTTCGTGTGGGAGGCGACCGGCGCGTTCGTCGACGCTCTCGTGGGAGGATTCGTTGCGCTCGCGCTGTGGGAATGTGTGCTCTTCGCCCGGTCGAGGGCCACGCTCGATGCTGCCACGGCGGGTCTTGGGGTGGGTCTTGCCGGAAGCACGAAGTACCTGGGGCTGCTGTTCATTCCGCCCGTGCTCGTCACACTCGCTGTGATCGCGCGCCGCGCGCGCTTCTCACGATCGAGAATGGCCGTGTCGATTGGTTGCGCGACACTTGGGGCAGCGGTGGTCGCACCGTGGCTCATCCGGACGTTCCACTTAACAGGCAATCCGGTGTACCCGCTGGTCTTCGGTGGCCGCTATTGGACGCATGCAGCGGCAGCCACTCAGGCCTCTGCTGACGCGAGATACGGAGTTCCGGGTTGGTGGAGATTCCCGTTCTTCCCCGTGGAGTTCATCACCCACCATGCGCGCTTCGAAAAGGGCTACAGCTTCGGCCCCGCCCTTCTCGTGGCGCCGTTCGCTCTCGCGTGTCGTCGAAGGTGGGTGACGCTGCTCGCAGCGGGGGTACTCGTCTATCTCGTTCTGTGGTTTGGGGCGATGCACCAGATCACGCGATACCTGTTGCCGATCATGCCGGTGATCACGCTGCTTGCAGCAATGGGGCTCGTGAGGCTCACCGGCGACGGTACGCGACGCCGCATCGTGATCGTCGCAGCGTCTCTCTGCCTATTGCCCTGGCTTGCGATCTCCGCCGTTGTGAGTCGGCAACTGCTTCCCGGAGCGCTCGGCATCGAGACGTCCCCGGCATTCGTGCAGCGGCTCACGGGGTCATACGACGCATTCCATTGGCTCGACACACACCTACCTGCCGGCGGTCGCGTCGCGGTCGGCTCTCAAGGTCTCTACTGGCTTGAGCGACCGTACGTGCGTCTGAGCATTCCGCTGTTTGGCCCGGCCGAGAACCCTTCGCAGCTCACCGAGCGGCTGCGGTCCTACGACGTCCGTTACGTCGCACTCGTTGATGGCGTGATCCCGCCAAGCCTCGTGTTCGTTCAGCCCGAGCTCCGGCAGATCGCTGTGCTGCCGTTCGCGGATGTGACGAGCCGTGCTCTTGGCCACACCACCGCCAAGCACCTCATCGTCTACGCCTGGTGTGGTGCACGTCCCACGCCGTGCGCCGACTAGCCGGGCGACTGACTCAGCCTGCGGCGGTGGGCGTTGCTCAGCGGGCTGGCGCAGCGTCGTCGTTCAAAAACGACCGGCACCACCATTCAAACGAGAGCAGCGACCAGATCAGCAGACGCCGATTCGCTTTGCCTGAGCAGTGTTGGTCGAGCACGCTTGCGACAAAGCGGGGCTCAAGGAACTCGTAGATCGCGGCGTCCGGATCACGGAGCAGTCGGTTGAGATAGTCGACGCTCTCCCCACGGAACCAGCTGGCGTCGGGGGCGCTGAAGCCTTGCTTCGGTCGTCCTGACACGTTCGGCGGGAGCACCGCCGCCATCGCCTGCCGCAGAATCGCCTTCCCCTCGCTCGACTGGCTCTCGTAGAGCAACTTCTTTCCCGCGGTGTTTTCGTCAGGGCGCGGGAGCGTCGGTGTTGTTGGTGTCTTGAAGCGCGTAGGGATGGTCAGCGCGAGATCCACGAGGGCGTTGTCGAGAAACGGCACACGCGTTTCGAGTGAGTGGGCCATGCTCACCTTGTCCTCGACGAGCAGCAGCCCGTGCAAGAAGGTCTTCAGCTCGAAGTAGAGCGACGCCTCGACACGCGCCTCGGGCGTTGTGACGGGCTGATCCCAGCCGTCAAAGACGCTTCGGAACGCATCAAATGACGATTCGTCGCCCAGTCCAGCCTGAACGTTTGGCCGAAACAGCTTTGCCTTGTCGTCGTCGTGGACAAGCCGCTGCCACGAGTTGTAGTAGCCAGCAAGAAAGGCGTCCTTCGTGGCGGCGTTCTCGTTGCGGTAGTAGCGCCACGGATAGCCGCCAAAAAGCTCGTCTCCGCCGGAGCCGGAGAGCACCACCTTCACGAACTTGCTCGCGAGGCGTGCGGCGTAGTAGTTCGGGTAGCACTGCCCGACGCGGAGATCTTCGAGGTGCCAGACGAGTTCCGGAAGCACGTGTTCCATGTCACCTGCGTGCAACACGACCTCGTAGTGATCGGTCTTCAGGAGGCTCGCGGTTGCCTCGGCGTCGACCCGCTCGTCGAATGTGATCTCAAGCCCAGAGGCCGAGGACATGTCGAAGCCGGCGGTGAATGTCGAGAGTCGCGGGAGATGACGTGAGGCGATCGAGGCGATCGAACTGGAGTCCATGCCGCCGCTGAGATAGCTGCCGACCTCCACGTCGCTGACGAGCTGCCGCGCGACCGAGTCGCGGAACGTATCCGCGACACGCTCGGTCAGCTCCGCTTGGTCTGTGACCGAGCCGTCGGAGGTGAACGCGAAGTCCCACCACCGTTCGATTCGGGGCTGCCTGCCCGACCCGGGCTCAAGGATCAACTTGCACCCGGCCGGGAGGAGGCGAATCCCCTCAAACAACGTGCGGTCGGTGAAGATGTTTTGGAAGGTGAAGTACTCGTTCAGCGCGCCGACCGAGACGGCACGCCGCACAAGGCGACTCGCGAGGAGCGCTTTGATCTCGGACGCAAACAACACGGTCGAGCCGTCCGTCCACCAGTAGAGCGGCTTCACCCCGTAGCGATCGCGTGCAACCATGACTCGTCGATTGCGGCGATCCCAAAGCGCGAACGCAAACATCCCGTTGAAGCGCTCGAGAGACTGTTCGCCCCAGGCTGCATAGCTCTGGAGGATGACCTCAGTGTCGGTGCGTGAATGGAACCGGCGACCGGCGCCTTGGAGGTGTGAGCGTAGTTCGGCGAAGTTGTAGATCTCGCCGTTGTGGATCACCGTGAGGTCACCGTCGTCGGTGGACATGGGCTGTCGTCCAGCATCGGTGAGGTCGAGAATCGCGAGGCGGCGATGGCTGAACGCGACGGGTCCATCGGCGAACGTGCCCTCACCGTCGGGGCCGCGATGGGCGATCGCGTCGGCCATGCGTTTGGCGAGCGTTTCGTCCGCGGCGCGACCATCGAGATGCACGATGCCGGCGATGCCGCACACAGTTAGCGCGTCCCCAGACTTACGCCGGGGAATACGCATACGCGCATCGCAGCAATTGCTCGGCGGCCCATAGGTGCGAGTATCACAGCCGGAAGCCTCCTACGACGGTCCGAAGGGATGCGGCCGCTAGCCTAGCCCGGTGCGCGTCCTTCATCTCCCCGTGAACGTCGCCTCGCACATGTCGGCGACGATCGGTGGTCTGCGTAACGCCGGCGTCGATGCGCGGGGAATCGCCGCGATTGGCGCATCGGTGTTTCATTCAAACGACCACGTTGAGGTGTACAGCAGCGTCGCGTCGCGTCGCCAGCTCGCGTGGTGGAGGGACATCGTCCCGAAGCTCCCAAAGCTTGCCGCCGAGATCCGAGCTGCCGATGTTCTGCACTGGTACATGGTGCCCGTGCTGCCTGGAGGTCTTGATCTGCGCTTCATCGCATCGTTTGCGAAGCCGTCGATTGTCGAGTTCGCGGGAAGTGAGATCCGCGATCCGGCGATCGAGGCTGCCACCAACCCTGCATACGCCGCGATTTGGGATCGCTACGAGTATCGCTCGATGGAGAGCAGCGCCGGCTCGACGAAGCGCCAGCAGGCATTTGCTGACGCCGGATTTGAGGCGCTGATCAGCTGCCCGAGCCAGTGGGAGTTCTTACGGCCTGGCATGTTCGGTGAGACACACCTGGTGCGGCAACGCGTGCTCATCGAGAACTACACGCCGCTCTACCCCGACCCGAACTGCAGGCGTCCTGTTGTCGTCCATTCGGCATCGGCACCGGTTGCGAAAGGCACGAGCGATGTTCGGGCGGCCGCGGCGCGGCTGAGTCAGACACTCGACTTCGAACTGGTCGTTCTCGAGCGCGTGTCCCGTGAAGAGGCGGTGCGTGCGGTAAAGCGATGCGACATCTTCCTCGATCAATTTGTGCTGGGGTCGCACGGGTCTGCAGCAATCGAGGCGATGGCTTTGGGTAAGCCTGTCGTGGGCTGGGTGAAGCCCACGATGGAGGGCAAGTACCCGGCCGACTTCCCGATGCTCAGCGGACGTGGGGACAACCTCGACCGCGTGCTCGCCGAACTCATTGTCGATGGGACGAAGCGCGCGGAGCTCGGACGGCTAAGTCGGAGATACGCAGAAGAGCATCACGACGCGAGTAGGCTCGCATCACAGCTGATCGAGGTGTACGAAGGAGCGATTCGGCGGCGCGGCGCCGCTCGCTCCGCCTAGCGGTCGGCGCTTCAGCCTGCGTCAAACGTCAGTGTCGCTCGACCGTCTTTTACGGTGACACGGCCGATGACTCGGCTCGGGCTGCCTGCAGCAACGCTGTAGGGCGGAATGTCTTTGTCGACGAATGATCCGGCACCAACGACCGAATGGTCACCGATGGTCACGCCACGAACGATGACCGACTGGGCCCCGATGAAGCAGCAATCCCCAATGCGTACCGGGCTTCGATCCGCTTCGGCGGCCCCATTTGTGAGCGCCCACTGAACGGTGTCGTGGGTGTAGATGTGCACACCAGCGCTGATGCTGCAGTTCTCGCCGATCGTGAGCCCGCCTGAACCGTCGAGGAGCGTGTACGGGCCGACCCACGTGCGTGGGCCAACCGTGACGTCGCCGTAGACGTATGACGCGTGGTAGACCGACGCGCCGTCGCCGAAGCCCAATGTCCGTGCTCGCTCCCAGCGGTCAAAGAGGAGTTCGCTGAATGGAAGGTCGCGGTCCCACTCAGCCTCTGCCGTCTGGCGCAGGTGGAGATAGAGCGTCTCGAGGTCGGCGCGGAGACCGGCCTCGTTCCCGTGCGGCTCGCTCGAGTCAGCCATTGAGACCCTCGGTGAGTGCAGCGCAGACGGTGTCTTGCTCGGCGTCTGTCAACTGGGGGAACAACGGGAGCGCCAAGCTCAGTTGCTCGGCGATGTGGGCACCAGGGAAGTCCTCGGACCGGTACCCGTACTTGGCGCGGTAGTAGCCCAAGAACGGAGGAGCATGCGTTCCTGGCCGGGTGGCAATACCGCTCGCTTCGAGCCGTGCCATTAGCGCGTTACGTAGGGCGTTCAGCTCTGCGATATTCGTGAGGGAGGGCTCCTCGGGTGCGAATAGGCCGACGTAGGCCTGGTAGCCATGAACGCTGCCGACAGGGATTGTTTGGGGCCGAAACCATTCGAGCTTGGCAAGGAGCTCGTCGTAGCGGGCGGCGCGGGCACGACGACCATCAAGAATGGTCGCGGCACGTTTCAGCTGGGCGCAGCCGAGCGCCCCTTGAATATCGGTCATCCGAAAGTTGAAGCCGAGGAGGTCGTAATCCGAGAGGAGAAACGAGCCCTGGCTCGTGTGACGGTCGTGGTCGGAGCGAGATGCACCGTGATCACGGAGTGAGCGCGATAGCCGCTCCATCTCCGCACCGTCGGTCGTGATCATGCCACCTTCGCCCGTCGTGATCGACTTTCGGGGGTGAAAGCTGAAGCACCCGGCCTCACCAAACGTGCCGACGTGCTTGCCGCCGTACCACGTCCCGAAACCACACGCGGCGTCCTCAACGATCCACAGGCCTCTGGCGCGGGCGAGCTCCTGGATCGGCGCCATCTCGGCGGCGGCACCAAAGAGGTGCACCGGAATGATTCCGACTGTCCGCTCAGTGACGAGCGCGGGCAGAAGATTCGTATCGATGTTGAACGTTGCAGGGTCGATGTCGCAGAAGATCGGGGTCGCCCCCATGTATTCGACGACGTTTGCTGTTGCGACCCAGGTGAACGATGGGACGATCACCTCATCGCCGGGCTTCAGACCGAGCGCGGCAACTGCGATGTGGAGCGCGGTCGTACAGCTTGATGTCGCGATTGAGGCCCCAGCACCAGTCTGTCTCGAGAACTCATCCTCGAACTCCTTCACGTAGGGGCCCTGCACAACCCAGCCGCTCTCGAGCGGGAGTTGAACTGAGCGCAGCTCCTCGTCTCCGAAGAGAACCTTCGTGATGGGGATGCTCACGTGCGCTGAAGGCCAGGCTGTGTTCGTTGCCAGTCGACGACCGACCGAAGCCCTGCCTCGAGCGGCACGGAGGCGACGAATGCGATCTCGCGTTCGGCGTGCTCGGTACTGCCAACACGGTTTGTAACGAAGGTCTGCTCTTGCGGCAGATACTCGATTTCGAGATCGGAGCTCGTCAGCTCGAGAAGGTGTGTCACCAGGGTGTCGATCGTCGTTTGGACGCCGGTGCCGACGTTGAAGCAGTCATCGGTCGCGTCGCTTTCGAGCGCGAGGATGTTCGCGCGCGCAACGTCTGCAACGTGAATGAAGTCATACGCCTGCGTTCCGTCGCCGTACACGAGCGGGCGCTCACCCCGCGCAATGCGGTCGAGCACCTTCACGATCACGCTGACGTAGGTGCCCTTGTCATCCATTCGCGGGCCGTAGACGTTCATGTACCGCAGCCCGACCCAGTCGAGCCCGTGTTGCTCGTTGAATGCACGGAAGAACTGCTCGCCTGCGATCTTGGTGGCGCCGTACATCGTGCGGTTGTCAAACGGATGCTCTTCGGTCATCGGCAGGGTGCGTGCGTTCCCATAGACGGAGGCAGACGACGAATAGACGACCTTCTTGACGCCCGCGGCATGGGCGGCTTCAACGACGTTGTAGGTGCCGCCCACGTTGACATCCAGCGCTGAGCGTGGTTCGTGAACACACTCGTAGAGCCAGAGCGCGGCAAGGTGGAACACGTAGTCGGTTCCCTCCATCAGCTGCGCGAGTAGGGTGCGGTCGAGGATCGACCCTTCGACGAGGCGTACGCGTGGATCACGGAGCGCCCCATCGAGATTCGCGCGTGTCCCACGAACAAAGTTGTCGAGCACGACGACTTCACGAACGTCGGTTTCAAGAAGTTGGTCGATGATCGTCGAGCCGATGAAGCCGGCGCCACCGATGACGAGGATCCTTGCGTTTGCCGTCTTCGCCATCGGAGCGATTCTAGAGGCCCGCCGTGACAGGAACCGATTCGGTGGTCGGCACGGGCTCGCACAGCTCGAGCAACCGGCGCTCGAGCTCGGGCTTGTCGTCGACACCGAGCGCGGCTCGGCCGTAGCGCGCAACAAGTTGGCTGACGATTGCGGCGACTGCGTCGCGGGAGAGACCACATCCGAGCGGATAGGTGACCACGCGCGGATCGAGCAGCCAATCGGGGTCGGGCTGACCGTTGATCAACCGGAGATATCGCTCGGCGACGCTGCGGGGGTGCCAGACGTCTGAGACGAACGCGTACGCCTCGGCGCCCATCGCGATGCGCGCCTCGTCATTCTCAAGCAGGGCGACGAGCGTGGCTTCGAGCTGCTCAGGCTGGACGAAGAATGAGGGCACGCGCGTGAGCGCGGCACCCGGATCGTCGGCCGCGTAACCGCACACAAGGGCGGGAACGCCGAGTGACGCCGCCTCCGCAGCGAAGCTCGCGAGCGGCTGGTCGGAGTAGATCTGGTCGATCACAAGGTCGCAGTCTTCGAGCGCTTCGATCACCTCGCGGTTTGGGCGCCCTCGAATCTCGGAGAACTCAATGGCGTAGCCGCGCGCCTTGACATGTTCAACCGCGGCGGCGATCACCGACGAACCCTTCAAGTCGGGGTTCGATGGCGAATGGAGGATCCGGATCGGGCCGTCAGCACGATCTCGAACTGGGGGTGTTTGCACGATCTGTCGGGTCGGGCTGCCCATCACAAAAGATGGGACGAACGGTCGCCGATGCAGCTGTGACGACGGTGCGTGCGACACGATCGCCGTCGCAAAACGCTCGTGCCAACGGATGCGTCGGATCGTTCGCTTCGTGGCGCGCCGGATGTGAACCGGG
>WLID01000006.1 GCA_009702325.1 Actinomycetota bacterium | reverse complement strand
CGACAGAGAAAGGCTGCCAGCACCCGTAACGGTTGCTG
The DNA here is from genome assembly GCA_009702325.1 of Actinomycetota bacterium. Classification (GTDB taxonomy): domain Bacteria; phylum Actinomycetota; class Thermoleophilia; order Gaiellales; family Gaiellaceae; genus PALSA-600. Next base: position 101,584 of record WLID01000006.1, on the reverse strand, counting down.
TCGCAGTGACCGTACCGGCCACCGCCGCAACAGACAGCGCCAACGCTGCCAGTGCGAGTACTGCAAGGATTGTGAGCCGCTGCCGAACCATTCGCTGTTCTCTCTTTCAGTCGGGGGAAACAAAAAGTGGGTGTGCGCCAAACGCGCATCACCCACAATGCAACCCCCCGGTTGGAACCCAACAGGGACCCCGGTAGGAATACGGACTGTGTCACCTAAATCGGGGATGCCGGCTACCGCGAACGTGTGTCGCGGTTCGGTAGCGCCCCCACCTTGACCTGACGGGCTAATCCCGGTGCGCCCAAGAAAGTCGAGACCTACGCTGCAGGCATGACAGGTCTCCGCCCCCACCTGATCCACTTCCACGATGCGAAGACAACTGGAAGCAGCCACCATCGCGTCGCTCCTCTCCTCGCAGCTGGTGCCCTGGCCGTGGCAGCATCCCCCGCGCACGCCGGGCAGCCCGTCCACCTCGCACTCGGCGCCGGGCAGCTCTCACTGACGCCGGCAGCCGCCACCGTGACCGGCAACACGCTGCACGCCTCGGTCGTTGTCCGCGATGCACGCGGCACCGGGCAGGGCTGGAAGATCGTTCTCGCAGCCCCACACAATCTCAAGGTCGCCGCAATTACAGCGACCTGCGAGCAGGGCTCGACCTGCACGCTCCCAAAGGCGCTCGATCTCGTCGACACCACGATCGTCCATGCCACCCCTGGTACCGGGATGGGCGCAATCAAGGTCGCCGTGACGTTCGCCCCCCTCCCCGCGGGAGCGCAGGTCGGGCTCGTCAAGTTCGGCGTCGTCCCGTTCGTCGCGTAGCGGTCAGCTCGAACGAGCGAAGATCACCCACGGGCCAACAACTGTTGGCTGGTATCCGTGGGCTACAAGCGCCGGCACGATCGTCACGTCCTTGTACGTCTCTGTCCAGTAGACAAACGCGTTGCGCGGCGCCGCCCGCACCTGACGATCGAACGGTGGCCAGCGAACGGTTGGGTCGACACCCGGCACCGCCTTCCCGCCTGGGAACGTCACCTCGCGACTCCAGTTCTCGACGGCAACGATCCGCTCGCGCATGTCGAAATTCAAACGCCACGCGATCCAGTAGTCGGCGTACACATCCTTGATCTGCATTCGATCAAGCTCGTCGGCAAGCGGCTGGAACGACCGTGGCGACAAGAACCCCGGCGGCGTGCCGGGCTGACGCACCCACGCCTCCATTCGGGGGATACTCACGACCGCTATCAGGATCGCGACAGCGAAGACCGCAACCGACCGCCAGTAACGCGTCGCAACCTGCGCAAACAGCAGCGCGAGCACAGGTGTGAGCACTGTCGTGTACTGCGGAAAGCCGGTGATGTACGACGACTTACGCGGGATCGCATACAGAAACGGGAACACAAGCACGATCGCGTAGAACAGCGAGACGTTCGTGTTGCGGAACTTCCAGGCCCCCCAACCGAATGCCGCAAGCAGCCCGACGTAGATCAGCCATGTGACGATCCCCGAGGGGATCAGGAGCGTGGCTGAGTACGGCGCTCGGAGGCCAACCGTCATCGCCAGGATCGGCGAGATCAAGATGCGCAAGCTGCGCATGTAGGTGTCGAGGCTTGGGTGCTGCTGCAACGACTCAAAGCCATGCCCGATGTTCCAGATCAGCCACGGGGCGGCGCCAACAAGCGCGGTGCACGCGGCAGCCCATGCGTGACGGAGGCAGCGTGGCGCCTTCCAGATCATCCAGAACGTCATCACGAAGGCGGCCGGAACGATCTGAGCTGTCTGCCAGTACGCGAGCCCGAACACGAACCCCCACAGCGCCACGCGACGAAGGTCGGGGCGCTCAACAACCCGCAGCGAGAGCAGCAGGAGCAGCCCGCAGTACGCGATGTCACTTGCGTAAAACCCTTGCGCCCGCAGCAGCACCAGGTAGTTGAACGGCGGCCAGACCCAGAACAGGCCAGCAGCGACTGCGGCGGGACGCCGCCCAATCGTGCGGAGGCCAACACGCCAAATGAAGAACGTCGCAACGAGAGAGAGCAGGATCGGCACCACGCGCAAGCCAAGAAGCGAAGTGCCCGTCAGCCAGAAGATCGGGACCGTGAGGATCATCTCCTGTGTGCCGCCGTACGGCCGAGCCCACGAGAACACCGCCAGATGGCCGTGCACGAAGTGGCGAACCATCACCCCAACAAGGCCCTCGTCGCCGTTCGGAATGACAAGCGGCCCCCGATACACCCACACGCGAATCGCGATGCCCGTGATGGCGACGATCGCGAGAAGCACGCGGTCGCGATCGAGGTGCAATCGCTGCAGCAAGGGCGTGGTGGGATTCGCTGTCGAAGCGCTCATGAGCGTCCGAGTCTAGAGGGAGACCCGGCCGAGGCCGCTTGTATGATCGGCCGCTGTGACGCAAAGCCTGTTTTCGCGCCGTCTGCCTGGCCCTTGGGCAGCACGGTTGACACGAATCGGGCTGCTGCCACTCGCGGCGTACACCGCCCTCTCGCTGCTGCTCTTCGGCACGCCACTGCTCGCGGGCGGAAGCCGTTACGTCGGAACGAACGACGACCCACAAATCTTCATCTGGGGCTTCGGGTGGATGGCGCATGCGCTCGCGCACGGACACAACCCGCTGCTGACCGACGCGATGTGGGCCCCAACCGGCCTCAACCTCGCGTGGGTGACGACGACTCCTGCAATCGCGTTCGTCTTCACGCCGGTGACCTGGGTCTTTGGGCCGGTGGTGGCGTATAACGCGGCGGCGATCCTCATGCCTGCAACGGCCGCCTGGACGATGTTCTTGCTCTGCCGTTCGATCACGGGCCGACTCTGGCCATCGCTCTTCGGCGGCTACCTGTTTGGGTTCTCGAGCTACCTCGTTGGGCACATGGTGGGCGAGCTCCACCTCACAAGCGTGTTCTTGTTGCCGCTCCTCACGCTTGTTGTGGTGCGCTACTTGCGGGGCGACATCTCAGCGCGCGCGCTGATCGGCTGGGCGGGAGTGATTCTCGGTGCGGAGCTGTACATCTCCACTGAAATCGCCTTCACGGCGACGTTGGCCGCAATCGGCGCGCTTGCGATCGGCTACTTCACGTTCCCGCAAGCCCGCGCACGTGTGGCTGCAACGGCTGTGCGTCTCGTCGGCGCATACGTCGTAGGTGGGCTGCTCGCATCGCCGATGCTCTATTACGCCCTTCGCGATTTCCGAAGTTCTGGGTACCAACCGCCCGAGCAGTTTCTTGCAGACGTCGCGAACCTCGTGATCCCAACCCACTTCGCGCTCGCAGGCGCGGGTTGGGCGGCGCACATCGCCCATCACTTCCCGGGGAACAGCAGCGAGCAGGGCTCCTACCTCGGGCTGCCTCTCGTTGCGATCGGCCTTCTTTCGATCCGTGCCGCCATCAAGAGTCAGACCGGGCGGTTCCTCATCGCGTGCTTCGCTCTCGCCACCGTAGCGTCGTTCGGGCCTCATCTGACCGTCGCGGGCCACCGCGTGCTTCCTATCCCCACCCCGTTCGGTCACGACATGCTCACGATCCCTGGCATCGGCTCGAAGCACGTTCCGCTCTTCGACAACAGTCTCCCCATCCGGTTCTCGCTATTCGCATCGCTTGCCGTCGCGGTTGCCGCGGCACTCTGGCTCGCACGCCCGAACCCGAACCGCGCTCGTCACGCGTTCGCGATCGTCGCGGCCGTCGCACTCCTTCCCAACATTGGTGCTGGCGTGTGGTCGACGCGATACAGCGTCCCGTCGTTCTTCACCGCGTCGGCCTACAAGGGATGCCTCGGCCCCGACGACATCGTGCTTCCGCTCCCCATCGGCTTCGGCGGACAGGCGACGCTCTGGCAGGCGCACGACTTTGGCTTCCGAATGGCTGGCGGGCGCGTACAAACCTCGCCACCAACCGAGTTCCTGCATCCCGCATCGATCGCCGCAATCTCGGTTGGGTACCTCCCGGCCCCCAACCAGACAGCGTTGCTCCGCGGTTACATCAAAGAAAAGGGCGTCACCGCGGCGTTCGTCGACCTACGCACCGCATCAACGTGGACGCCGGCGCTCGACGCGATCACCGTTGGCCACGACGTCGGGGGTGTGCGCTTCTACCGGCTCTCCGGCACGCCACCCGGCTCCTGCCCCGCCTAGGAGGGTCTAGCGAAACGCTGTAGGTGAGTAGTCATGCGGCCTTCGCAGGCTACCCGGAGAGCCGGATACCCCACTTTCGACGCGGTTCTACCCCAACGAATCCGTTGTAACCGTCGTCGGTTCGCGGGACGAGCGGGGTTAGCCGCTTCGCGCGCGACCTCAATCCCCGTCATCTTCGGCATCGAGATGTCGAGCACGGCGAGCGGGGGCTGCATACGCGTCAGCTTGTCGAGGGCTTCAGCGCCATCGGCTGCGCGCGCGACAATCTCGAACCCCTCTTCCTCAAGGTATTCGCAAACGGCGCGGAGGACGGCCGGGTGGTCGTCGGCGACCAAACACGATGAGCCTGCAGGCCCTTGAGGCACTGCTGTATCCGTCATGGCCGACAGATCCTTGCACAATCAAGCTCATGCGGCATTAGGAACCCTCCTTCCGTGACACACGGTGTACCACGGTTTGGATGGCAGTAGGTAAAACGCCGTGCGCTAACGGCGTTCGCCGCGAACAGCCTGATAGGCCAGCGCGCCGATCGATGTCCCACCAATCGGCGCCAGGATGTAGAGCCAGATCGCGTGGAAGTTGGTCGAGACGATCGCCGGCCCGAGTGAGCGGATCGGATTCATTGAGGCACCGGTGACGGGCCCCCCGAACAGTGCGTCGAACGCGATCGTTGCGCCAACGGCGATTGCTGCGGCCTCACCAACCGCGCGTGTATCGGTCGCGACCGCCATAACGACGAACATCAGGAACGCGCTCAACACGACTTCGAAGAGAAACGCCTGTCCCTGCGACCCGCTCGGGAGGGTTGCCCCGATCGAGGCGACATTCCCGAGTGACGCGCGAAGGACAGCGGCTGCCACGACGGCCCCAAGCAGCTGAGCGCCCCAGTATGCGAACACGCGTGGCCACGGGAAGTGCCGCGTCAACGCGAACGCGAAGGTGACTGCCGGGTTGAAGTGGGCACCCGACACATGCCCGACCGCGTAGATCATCGCGGCGATCACAAGCCCGAATGTGAACGAGACACCAACGTGCCCAAGCTCATGCGTCTTGGTGTCAACCATGATCGCCCCGCAGCCCGCGAAGATGAGGGCGAACGTGCCGATCACTTCGGCAAGAAGTGCACGAATTAGGGGCGCCTGCATCCGCGGGAGCCTAACTATTCGGACGCGGAGCCGAGCAGTTCACCAACGAGAGCGACGACGCGACGGTCGATGTCATCGCGAATCGCACGAACGCTGTCGACCCCCTGGCCGGCTGGATCGTCGAGCTGCCAGTCTTCGTATCGCTTACCCGGGTAGATCGGGCACGCGTCCCCGCAACCCATCGTGATCACGACATCCGCAGCGCGCACAACTTCGTCTGTCAGCGGCTTCGGGAAGGCCTCCGCAAGGTCGATCCGGAGTTCGGCCATCGCCTCGATCACTGCGGGGTTGACCTCCTCTGCCGGCGCGCTACCGGCCGAACGAACGTGAATCTTTCCCTCTGACCGGAGAGCGACCAGGCCGGCAGCCATCTGGCTTCGGCCCGCGTTATGGACGCATACGAACAGCACTTCGGGCTGATCCTTCCCGATCAAGTCCTGTGACTGGGCGAGAGCCTTGAGGCGCTCGCGCGCGAACCGGTGAGCAAGAACAGGGACGTAGACGTTGATCCGCGAGCCGCCGAGCATGTCGAGCGACTCGCCGATGTAGCGCTCGATCGTCTCGGCGGAGAAGATTCCTTCGAACTCTCGCTTGAGTCCGTCTGCTGCCTGACGAACAAAGTTGCGCGTAACTGGATCTAGTGCCTGCGACATGCCCACTCCCTCAATATCGATGACGGTCGATATCGCGAGTGTGGACGAGATATCGACGGCTGTCAATATCGATGCGTGTAACTATGTGAAGATGAAGCCGCTGACCGTCCTCCCGCCCGACTGCCCGCCACTGCTTGCCGAGCCGCTCGACGCCGCGGACGCCGACGCGCTCGCCCGTGCGCTTAAGGTGCTGGCCGATCCAGCGCGACTCCGCATCTTGAGCCTGATTCAGGCCCAGCCAAGCGGCGATGCTTGCGTGTGTCACCTCACCGAGCCGCTCGAACTCACCCAACCGACAATCAGTCACCATCTGAAGGTGCTGCTTGAAGCTGGCCTCGTCGAACGCGAGCAGCGGGGCAGCTGGGCCCATTTTCGTGTCGTGCCCGAGAAGCTTCGGGCGCTTGCGGCATTCCTCGCCTAAGCGAGCGCTGCGCGGAGCCGAGCGATCGCCTCGGGGATCAATCGGTAGTAGCTCCACGTTCCGCGGCGTTCGCTCTCAACGAGTCCCGCGTCGCGGAGCAGTTTCAGGTGGTGACTGACGGTCGGCTGCGAGAGGTCAAAGGCCTCCGTGAGGTCGCAGACGCAACACTCGCCGGCGGCGAGGCGGTTGACGATCGCGACCCGGGTGGGGTCACCGAGCGCCTTGAAGGTGAGCGCAAGCCCTGCGGCCGCTTCCGGGGCCATCGTCGCCTCGCCGGGGCGGCAACAGAGCACCTGGATGACGGGGAGCTCCTTCATTGACGCACATCAATATAGCGGCTAGCGTCTTTATCGACATCTATCGATGAAGGGAGGCTTGATGGACGCGAAGCGATGTGAATGCGACTGCTGCAAGGGCGGCAACTGCTGCTAGCTGCAGCGAGCGAGACGCGACCGGCCGGCGCGTCTTGCCACACCTTGCACAGCGAAGGACGTCGCTATCGACGTCAACTCCGCAAGCTTGAAAGGAATACCCCCAACGGGATTCGAACCCGTGCCGCCGGCGTGAAAGGCCGGTGTCCTAGGCCACTAGACGATGGGGGCGCGCTGAGAGCGTAGCGTCCCCCACCGTCTCGGGCCGGAGGTGTGGTTAGGCGGCGGTGGTTCGGGCGCCCATTGCGGAGCGCCAACCGTCGCGAGCAATCTGCCCCGCGATCACGACGACCACGATCGCGAGCATGCCGTGAAGCGCGTGCGTCCCCGGGGTGTTCCCCAAGTTCTCTGCAAACGAGATCTGGAAGAAGCCGGTGAGCAGCAGTAGCGCGGCAAGGCCGATGCGGTGCCAATTGCGCCAATATCCAACCGCCGCCGTCACGAACACGAGGAACTCGACCGGTGGCGCGAGGTCGCCCATCGACTTATGGGTCGACAGCGCGTTGGCGTCGCCAAACATCACTTTCGAGATGAGATAGACCTGAATGGCGACGACAAGCAAGACGCCAAGGGCGGCAAGCGGGTGCAGCACGCGGGCGATTCGAACGAGCCCGCTCATGCGCGAACCGTGATCTTCGTGTGGGACATCGAGAACTCCTGTGAGTGGTGATTGGGAGAGGCGAGCGTCAACCTACGGCTGCCGCGTTAGAGGTTGATGAGAGCCCCCGTGCAGCGAGGCTCGTCTCTCCGCGACAATCGGCGTGTGACGCTGCGCCATCTACATCCAGACGATTTCGAGGCCGTTGCGACGTTCCTCATCGACCACTCGCGTCGCGTGTACGGCGTTGCAGAGATCGACGCGCGAGTCGTTCGCGTCGCGTGGGATCTTCCAGCCTTCGACGTGACCCGCGACAGCTGGGCAACATCGCACGGCGGTGCGCTGAGCGGGTATGCGGCGCTCGGCGCCGCAGGCGCGCTGACCCTGGCTGCGGGCGACGCCGCGTCGGGCTCCTTGCTGCTTGAGGCTGCACGTGTGCGGGCTGCCGAGCGTGGCGACGAGGCGTTGCAGCTCGTTGTGTCGCGACACGATCACGCCACCGAAGCTGCGGTCGAAGCGTTCGGCTTTGAGCGGCAGCGTGCGGTCGTCCGGATGTGGGTTGGCGTCGACGCCTCGCTCCCAGCCCCCACCTGGCCGACGGGGGTCAGTGTTCGAACGTACCGCCCGGAGGATGCGCTGGCTGTGCACGAGCTCCTTGATCGCGCCTACGCAACCTGGGATGAGGAGTACGTCGCGGTCGCCCACTCCGATTGGGTGGCGTGGATGACAGGCGACCCTGAGTTCGATCCAACGGCATGGTTTCTTGCTGAGCGCGACGGAACGCTCGTCGGCTGCTCGCTGTGGTGGTCGTCGGGGTGGCTTAAGGATCTCGCCGTCGATGCGCATGAGCGCGGCAGCGGTCTCGGCCGCGCGCTTGCCATGCACGGCCTCCGCGAGCTAGCCACGCGAGGAATCACGCGAGTCGGCTTGAAGGTCGACAGCTCGAATCCGACCGGGGCGATCGCGTTGTACGAGAGCCTTGGGTTCGCTCCGGATCGAACCGAAACCTTGTGGGTGCTGAAGCTCTAGCGCGATCCGCGCCGGACAACCTGGATGCCCCAGGCCTCGCCGGCGGCAAACAGTGCGTCGGCATCGACCTCGTCGGCCCACCCGATGAAGTGACGCTCCGGGTTCGCTTCGGTGGAACCGAACACGGCAGCGCGCCCCATGTCGAGCGGCTTCAACGGATCGTCGCCCCGTTCAAGCGCCGCGAGCCGTTCCTCGACGGCGGACCCTTCTGCGTACCCCTTACCCATGACTTCAGTATTGCCCCTTCGACTACCGTGCCGATGTCCGCGACGTACCCTTGTCGCGCGAGGGCCGGTAGCTCAGTTGGCAGAGCAGGGGACTTTTAATCCCAAGGTCGTGCGTTCGAGCCGCACCCGGCCCATTTAGACGTGTCGCTCTTGGCGCAGGCGCGCCGACTGGCGACGTCGGCCAGCGGTGCCGCAAACCCCGGTGTCAGACACCGGAAGGTGGAAAATGGCGCTGCGACACGGGTTTCTCACCGGCGGTGTCAGACACCTTTTTCTGTCAAGGGCAATCTGAAACATCTTTGGATCATTTTGCGAACGCCCACGCCCGCTCGAGCTTGACCGGCTGGTTGAGCACCGGGCGATACCCGTGAATCGTTGCGGGGACGAGCTTCGCTCCCGACACGCCACGCGCATCAAGGCCGACAAGCAGCACCCCCGTGCGGGTTGACGCTCCACCCGACGGGAACACGAAGTTGCCAAGACTCCACGCAACAAGCGTGTGCCCTTTGCGCTGCAGAGGCTGAAGAACATGCGGGTGGGCGCCAAGCACGAGCGACGCCCCCGCCGCCAACGCCGTCTTCGCAAACAGCCGCTGCCGCGCATCAGGGATCACCGCCCGCTCAACACCCCAGTGGAACCACACCACCACCACATCGGCGTGCTTCCGCGCACGCGCCACGTCAGCCTCAATCAGTGACGGCTCAGCAGGCGTCGCGCCCGGCGAACTCGGGCCCGCGTCGAAGCCCGCCGGGCGAATGTCGGAATACCCAAGCAGCGCAACACGCAACCCGCCCACAACCAGCACGACTGGGCGGCGTGCCTGCGCCAAATTCGCACCGCCGCCAACTGACCGGAGATGCACAGCCCGAACAGCACGGAGCGTGGCGAGCAGCCCCGGCCGCCCAAAATCAAGACTGTGGTTATTCGCCACCGTCACGACATCCAAGCCGCCCGCCGTCACCGAACCACGCAGAAACTTCTGGCTTCCACGGAAGTGGTACTCCTTGTTTGGCACGGGATCCCCCTTCGCGGCGATCGCCCCCTCCAAGTTCGCCGTCGCAATATCGGCACTCCGAAGCAGCCGGCCGACACCCGCCCACGCGTAGCTCGCCGCACGCGAACCTGACGTCACCGCATCGCTCACCCCTTCACCGGGCGTCACATCACCGACTGCTGCGATCCGGATTGGACGCACGACGAGCTTCCCCACCGGGAAGTCCCGGCCGCCAGCGCGCACAAGGACGTCGGCATTTCCCGAACGCCCCGTCACGCCCGCGAGCACAAAACGGCCGCGCGACCCAGCGCGAACGACTCCGACACGCCGCCCCGCAAGAACCAGAGCAACGCGCACGTTCGGCGACGTCCAACCCGTGACAACGATCGGCGCGCCCGGTGCGAGCCAGTCCGGAAGCGTCGACGAAATCCGCACCGAAACAGGCGTACGCGCGAACGTCTTGGCCGACCGCCCCGCGGGCGCCGCGGGATGATGGGTGCTCCGCTCCGCGAGAACCAGAGCAACGGCACCTCCAACGATAAGCAGCCCCGCAAGGGCAACCGCCCGCCACGGCAACGGCTTCGATGGCGGCTCGGGACTCGCGCCGCTCTCAGGAACCTCGTCCATCCCGGCACCGTAGTTCAGCGATCGGCGGGCTCCGTCATCCCTTCGCTTCGGCGCCCGTCCGATCGGGGTGCGGCTCCAGCAGGATCAATGCGAGCACGAACGCCATCGCAACCGGCAGCACCCAGAACGCAGCCGAGTACCCGCCGATGCTCGCAACAAGACCGATGAAGACGCCGCCAAGGCCGACACCGAAATCGATCGCGATATTCCAAGCTGTTGTCGGAACCGAAAACGAATCGGTCGACCACCGCGAAAGCATGTCGAGCTGCGACGACGTCGCAAGCAGCCCGTAACCCAACCCGAAGAGCAGCCCCGCCGCAACGACCGCCCCGCCCGCGTGGTTGCCTGACGCGAGCAACACAAGCCCCGCGAGCGACGAAACCGCGCCAGGAACAACAAGGCGGCGCGCGCCGTACCGATCGACAAGCCGGCCGCCACCCCACCGCGCGAGGTACGCCAACGTCCCGAAGACGAGCAGGTAGGTCGACGCCGACGCCCACCCGCCATGGATCAACCACAGCGGGACGAAGCTCACGGCCGCGCCGCGCGTCAGGCTAACGATGAGAAACCACGAAAACGGCCATCTGAGCGCCGGCCCAACGATCGCGCGCAGCAGCCCCTCGGGTCGAGGTCGGCCCGCAGCCGGACGCGAATGGAGCGCAAGCGACAGCACCGCGCCCACAACACCCACCGCACCCGCGGCAAGGAACGCTGCCTTCGCGCCAACCCCATCGAGGAGCCAGAGACCCGTCGCCGGAGCAAAGACAGGCGGGATTCCGGCGAGCAGACCCGACACGCCGAGCACCGTGCCGCGGCGCGCAGGCGGGGCGAGCTGGGCCGCGAGCGTCCCGACCGCAACGGTCGCAATGCCAAAGCCGATGCCGCGCACCGCGGTGGTCGCAAGCACCAGCGCGAGACTCCCCGGCGCGATCGCATAGAACACGCACGGAAGACCCAGCAGCGAAAACGCCGCCACGAGCACCCATCGCGCGCGAACGCGATTCATCACCCACGGCATCTGCAGCTGTGTCGCGACCGCGGGGAAATAGAAGCACCCTGTTACGAGACCGGCCGCACTCGACCCACCACTCTCGCCCGCAACCACCGGCAACACCGACACAAGCCCGGTCGTGTTCGTGAAAAGCAGAAACACGCCCGCAAGCACGAACACGAGGTCACGCGTCCAGAGCCGCTCGCCTTCCACACCGTGAGTCTTACGCACCGCGGGAGAACCGTGGGGTTTCGTCCGTCGCAAGGGTTGTAGACTCGGCTGTCGCGCTGGCGAGACAGCCGCGCCACGACGACCGGGAGACACCACGCATGGCGATCGTTGTAACCGTCCGTATCGAAGCGACCCTTGAACAGATCGCTACCGCAGACCGCCTAGAGCCGGGGCTGTACGACGAGATCATCGCCCTCGCTCGCGAGCACGGCATGCTCTCGCACCGCCGCGTCTATCGCGACGGCGCCGTGATGGACATCGACGAATGGCCAAGCGAAGAGGCACGCGACGCCTTCCGAGCGGTCGCGCAGCCGCTGATCACCCGCATGGGAGCGGCCCGCGGAACGAAGCCGAGCGCCGCCGAGATCTGGCACGACATGCCGGGACCGAACCACTGAGCACCCATCCCGATCCCCTGGACACGTCGAAGCTCGGCGAGATCGTCGCTGCGGGCATTCGCACACGCACCTACGTCGACGGCGACCCGCACAACGACACGATCGTGCTTCTCCACGGCGGCGACTTCGGCCACGACACGTCGCTCGACTGCTTCAGCTTCGTCCTGCCGATGTTTGCCGCACACCACCGCGTGGTGGCGTTCGACCGGCTCGGCCAGGGCTACACCGACAACCCGCCCGACGATTCAGGCTTCACGATCGACGCGCTGATGGAACACACCCATGCGGTGCTCGACGCGCTCTGCCCCGGCCCCGTGCATCTCGTCGGGCACTCGCGCGGCGGGTTCGTGGCCACACGCGTCGCGATCGAACGTCCTGACCGCGTCCGGTCGCTGACGATCGTCGACAGCAACACGACGGCACCCGAAGACCCAACGTTTCCAAGCGGACGCTTCTACCGTGAACTTGAGGCACGCATGCCTCCCGGGCCACCGTCGCTCGAATCGGTGCGGATCGAACCGGAGGCTCAGGCATACGACCAGTCATGCGTCACCCCGGAGTTCCTCGAACGAATGCTTGCGGTTGCCCAGCTGCCGATCCGTGAAGACGGGGCACGGCGCCTCGCGACAGCCGACGGCGAGATCTGGCGACCGAGCCTCGATGCCCGCCGGAAAGCGACCCTCCAGACGTTCGACACCGACGGGATACCCGTTCCCACGCTGATCCTCTGGAGCCGCGACGATCCTTCAGCCCCGCTTCGCCTCGGGCACGCGCTGTACGACCGCGTCGCACCAACAACAACCGACGCACGCTTTCACGTACTCAACCGCTCAGGCCACTACCCGTTCAGAGATCGCCCGACGGCATTCGTTGCCGCCGTCGAATCATTCGTGCAAAGCCTCACATAACTCACACATTCCGTTTCGGACCGGAAAACACCCGGTAAAGAGTTCACGGAATTCCTCCCGTGGACGGTCAGTGTCAGGTAAACCTGTGGCACGAGGTCTTGTCGAGCGCCAGCGGCAAGCTTGGAAAGCCGGTAGAGTGCATAGCGAACCGCGCGACGCAGTCGCGGTTCACGGCTATGAGGCCTCGGAGAGTACTCCGGGGCCTTTTTCGTTTCTGCGAGGAGGTACGGCATGTCGAAACAGAACACCCTCACCCCAAGGCTTCGAGCAGGCGTCTCGGTCAAATCCCGCTCAGCCGACTACCTCCGCGCCCAGACCGAGACGATCTTTCTGCCGAAACTGACAGCCACATCCGATACCCCCGCACCCGTGCCGGGCCGCGACCTGCGGCTTGGTTTCGTTGGCACGTTCCCGCCAACGAAGTGCGGCATCGCCACGTTCACTGCCTCGCTCTCGAAAGCGATGGCAGGCAACGGCGAGGTCGGGATCGTCAGCTGTGTTGAGAAGCCCGATGTCTTGAACCACCCCGACGAGGTGGTTGCCGAATGGATTCGCGACGACCCAGCATCGCTTGAAGAGACAGCGAACATCTTGAACACCTATGACGTCGCCGTTATCCAGCACGAATTTGGCATCTTCGGCGGTGCCGACGGCCAGGATGTGCTCGCGCTCGTCGACCGGCTGACCGTGCCGTTCATTCTCGTTCTGCACACCGTGCTCCCGAACCCGTTGCCGAACCAGCGTCGGATTCTTGAAGAGCTCTCGCGGAAGGCCGCGCTCCTTGTCGCCCAGTCGTCGGTCGCTCGCGATCGACTGCTCGAGGTACACGATGTCGCGCCCGAACACGTCGTCGTGATTCAGCACGGAGCGCCCGCAAACCTCGGCCCACAGAAGCCGCCGTCTGCCACCCGGCGACCGGTGATCCTCACCTGGGGTCTGATCGGCCCGGGCAAGGGCATCGAGCATGCAATCGACGCGGTCGCTCAGCTCGCGGATCTCGACCCGCTACCGCAATACGTGATCATGGGCCAGACGCACCCGAAGGTTGTCGAACACTCGGGAGAGGCCTACCGCGAGTCGCTCTTTGTTCGGGTCGACGCACTCGGTGCCGACAAGCTCGTCATGTTCAAGGACGGCTACCGCGACACCGAAGGGATCCTCGCCGAGGTGCAGCAGGCCGACATCATCCTGCTGCCATATCTCTCACGCGAGCAGGTCGTTTCAGGTGTTCTCGTCGAGGCGATTGCCTCGGGCAAGCCGGTCGTCTCGACGGCCTTCCCGCACGCGGTTGAGCTGCTCGCGGAAGGATCAGGGATCGTCGTTCCCCACGAAGATCCTGACGCGCTCGCGGCCGGGCTTCGACTGCTGCTCACCAACCCGGACGCGGCTCAGGCCGCAGCCGAAACGGCTCGCCGTCAGGCACCGACGCTCTTCTGGGAGAACGTCGGTGCTGAGTACGCGCAGGTTGCGCTGCAGGTCGTCGCTCCCAAGCTCGGCGCGTCGCTCTGATCCTTCCTGAGCCATCGTTCGACCACATCCTCGCCTTCACCGACCCGAATGGCGTCTTTGAGCATGCCCTCGGATCGAAGGCGCGGATCGAGCATGGCTACTGCACCGACGACGTCGCACGGGCGCTTGTTGTTGCGCTTCGCGAGCTCGATCGTCGACCCGACCTGCTCGAACTGATCGAGATTTGCGTTACGTACCTTGAGGGCGCGCATCGGCCTGACGGACGGTTCCTTGATCGTCGCGCTGCTCCAAGTGGTGAATGGCTGCCGATGCTCGGCTCCGACGACTCGAACGGGCGGGCGCTGTTTGCCCTGGGCGGTGCCGTGCATGCGGGTGGCACGTACGCGACACGGCTCTATCCCCTCTTCACGATCACGGGAACCGCGTTCGACACGCACGCACCTCGCGCGAACGCTTGGGCGATCCTCGGTGCCGCCGAAGTGCTCAAGGCGCGCCCCGACGATGCGGTCGCGAAGGATCTGCTCTATCGCTGCCTGCCGCGTCTTGGCACGACGCGCCTCAACCCCGTGTGGCCGTGGCCAGAGGATCGGCTCGCCTACGACAACGCACGTCTGCCGCAGGCCCGGATTGCCGCCGGTCGCGCGCTCGGCGACGTCGATCTCGTCGACGAGGGTCTCGCGCTCCTCACCTGGCTCACGAACGTTGAGACAACCGGCGGTCACTTCAGCTTCACACCACACACCGGTTGGGCGCACGGCGAGCCTCGTCCCGGCTTCGACCAGCAGCCGATCGAGGGCGGCTCAATGGCCGACGCGTGCAGCGAGGCGTTCGCGGCGACCGGCGACCCTCGCTGGGCCGAACTCACCCAGCTCGCTGCAGAGTGGTTCTTCGGCAATAACGACACGGGCGCCCTGCTCTTCGACGCCGAGACGGGTGGCGGCCGCGACGGTCTCGAAAGCGACGGCTGCAACGAAAATCAAGGAGCGGAGTCGACGCTTGCCGTAATCACGGCACTTCAGGCGGCGCGTCGAAGTCAGGCAGCTTTGCGCAGCGCGGCAAGCACCGTTTCGGTGTCGAGCACCGCAGCGCCGGTGCAGCGGTCGGCTGCACCGTAGGTGAGGTAGATGGTTCCATCTGGCCTCGGTACCGCACCCTGCACGAAGACGACGTTGTCGACATCGCCATGCCGCTCCCAGTCGAGCTGCGGACGCATAATCGGCAGCTCCAGCCGGGACACGATTTGACCGGTGTCGTAGTCGAGCAACGCGACCTTGGTCGTGTAGTGGGTGTCGCCACCGCGCTCGTGATAGATGAGCAGCAACCCGTCGTCGGTGACAATCGGCGGCGCGCCCGCTCCAACCCCGAGCGAATCGGGTGCCGGCTCGATGATCACGTACTTGTCGATCTCGGCCATGTGACGTTCCCAGTAGCCGACCGGCGGGTTCAACAGATCTTCAACGGAGTCGAAGATCGCGATCTGCATGTTCGGATAGATCCGGTGGATCAGCGCGACACGACCGTCGCGAAGGTTGAAGACGATGCCGTCCTTGTCGGGCTCACCCTCAGGGCCAACAACGCGATTCTGAACACCGTCGAGCGAGAAGCGCCCGTTCGCGTAGTTCAAGATGTCAACGCCGATTCGCCAGTACGTGCCCGGCTTCGGCTCCGGCAAGTTGGTGTAGGTCATCACCCACTGCGGAACCCCGTTCGACTCAACGAGATGCACGCGCGCATCCTCGTAACAGTTGACCCCTTCACTCGAAGCGCGGGCGAGCACCTGCTGGAACTCGAAGTTCATGCCGTCGCGGGACGTGAAGATCAGAATGTCCGAGACGTAGTCGAGAAAACGTGCTCCACTACCGGGGTTTCGGTGGTAGTGATCGCGGACACCTCGCGCAAACACGTGGTACTGCCCGTCGTGGAAGACTGCTCCCGCATTGAAGATAGGCCCGTAGCCGGCGACACTGCCGTAGGGAATGACCGGCGCATCGGAAACACGACGCACAGGAATCCTTCGATCGAGGATGCCGTCGGGATTCTCGTGAAAGCTGCTCATCAGGGACGGGGCAGTGTAGACGCCACCTCGGAGTGCGGACCGCTGTATCGAAACGGCAACACGAAATGACCGAAGAACTCTTCCATCGCTACGACGGCAACCCGGTGCTGCACGCATCAAATTGGCCGGTCCCAACGGGCGCTGTTTTCAACCCTGCGGCCGTGCGCGTCGGCGACGAGACGCTCCTACTGGTGCGGGTCGAGGCGCGATCGGGCCGCTCACACCTCGCGGTCGCAACGAGCGCGGATGGACTCACCACCTGGGCGATCGACGAGGCCCGAGCGCTTCACCCGGACATCTCGCTCGTAGCGGAGCGCTACGGAATCGAAGACGCCCGCATCACTGAACTCGACGGTGAGTACGTGATCACCTACACCGGCTACTCCGAGCTTGGCCCGCTCGTCTGCGTGGCCACAACGAAGGACTTCCGGACATATGAACGTCACGGCGTCGTGCTCCCACCCGAAAACAAAGACGCCGCCTACTTCCCCCGGCGCTTTGACGGACAGGTGGCGCTGATCCACCGCCCGGTCGCAGGCGACTCCGCCCATATGTGGATCGGGTTTGGCCCAGACATCCGACACATCGGCAACCACGCCCCACTTCTCCACACAGGCCCTGGCGGCCACTGGGACGGATCGAAGATCGGGCTCGGCCCTCCCCCGCTCGAAACGGACGCAGGCTGGCTCCTCTGCTTCCACGGCGTTCGGGTAACCGCCGCCGGTGCGATCTACCGCGTTGGCCTCGCCCTCCTCGACCGCGACGATCCGACCACCGTGCTCGCTCGTTCAGAGAATTGGGTGCTCGGCCCACGGGAGACCTACGAGCGCACGGGCGATGTCGGAAACGTCGTCTTTCCCTGCGGCTGGACGATCCTCGAGGATGGCGACACAGTGCGTCTCTACTACGGTGCCGCCGACACGTACGTGTGCGCTGCCGACGCGAGCCTCAAAGAGCTGCTCGCACACCTCGCCGAACAGGCGTAACGCCACCGCAGATCCATACCGAACGCATTCGCCAAACCGGGGGCATTGCCGGTTGAATACGTTTCGTGAAGAGGGTCGGCGATAACCGCACGAACCACTCAATTGCGCCTGATTACGGTCACCGTGATGCGCCTTCTTGCACCTTCCCGCCAGCTTCTTGCTTGGAGCCTTGTCGCCGCAGGGTGCGTCGCGGTCGGAATCTGGCTCGGAGGGCCACCCGGGCATCGTGCGTTCCTCGTCAACGATGGTGCCGCTCTCGGCCTGCTCGCTGTCGCGTGGTTCGTTCGCCGACGCGACGGAATCCGCACCGCACCGTTCTGGCTCCTCGTCGCCGCATCGACGTGGGCGGTCGGGGACGCGATCTGGGACGCGATCGACTGGTCGGGACATGCCGCGCCGTTCCCCTCACCGGTTGATGCGCTCTACCTGAGCGGGTACATCTTCGTTGGCCTCGCGTTTGTCGCCGGGTGGCGCCACCTGCTCGGAGCACTGCTCGACAGTGCGATCGTCGGAACCTGCGTCGGGATGGTGCTTTGGGCGGTCGTGCTCGATCCCGCCAACGCTCCAAACGAGGGCGCGTCGAACGCCGTCGTCGGGATGCTCTATCCAACTCTCGACCTGATCGTGCTGGCGATGCTCGTTCAGCTGACGGTGCTGCGCTGGCGCGAGCGGAACTTCGCACTCATCGCCTACACGATCGGCACAGCGCTCTTCCTCGTCTCCGACAGCATCTACTCCCGCGGCCAGCTGCTCGGCACCTACGGCGCGCACAGCATTGGGAGCGCCGGCTGGCTCCTCCTGTTCGCGTTGTGGGCAGCCGCAAGCGTCCACCCCTCTGCACGGGAGATGAGTTCCGCCTCGGAGCTGCGCATGACCAACAGGCGACTCAGCGTGCTCGGAGCGAGCACGCTCTTGATTCCGATCGCAATGGCGGTGCAGCAGATCCAAGACGGCGTCGACATCTGGGTCGTCGTGGCCGCCGCGACGTTGTTGATCGTCTTCACCTTCTCGCGCGTTTGGCTGATCTTCTCCGACCTGCGCACGCGCGAATCGGCGCTTGAGCAGACATCAGCGCAGCTGCGAACGTTGATCGACACCGCGCCGGTCGCGGTCATCGCGGCTGACACAGAGGCGCGCATCACGATGTGGAACAAGACGGCGGAGCGGATGTACGGCTACACGGCAGAGGAGGTCATCGGCAAGCACACGCCGTTGCGCGCCCAGGAGTCCGCCGACGAGGTGATGGGCGATTTCCGTCAAGGGCGCCACCTGTCGCGCGAGGTTGTGCGGCGCCGAAAGGACGGAATAGACCTTCAGGTGATGGCCGTCGCGTCCCCTGTCACCGACGAGTCAGGGCGGCTCCGCGGCGTCTTCACCATCCACGTCGACCTCAGCGAACGCAACGAGCTCGAGGAGAAGCTGCGCCATTCCCAGAAGCTCGAAGCAGTCGGGCAGCTCGCAGGTGGTGTCGCCCACGACTTCAACAACCTTCTCACCGCAATTTCGGGGTACGCAGAGCTCGCAGCTCTCAAAGCGACAAGCGATCCAGAGCTCCTGTCGGAGATCGAACAGATCTCGCGCGCAAGCGATCGTGCCGCAGCGCTCACCCGCCAGCTACTCGCATTCAGCCGGAAGCAGGTGCTGACGCAGAAGGTGATCGACCTCAATGAGCTCGTCAGCGACGTCAGCACGATGCTCAGTCGCGTGATCGGTAGCCACATCCACCTCGAAACCGACCTTGCGCCTGGCATCTGCCCGATCTTCGCCGACCCAAACCAGATCGAGCAGGTGCTGATCAACCTCGCTGTCAACGCTCGCGACGCCATGCCCGACGGAGGAACGGTTGTCGTCACGACGATCTCGCATGCCGACGCGACCGGTGAACACATCACGTTGCAGGTGCGCGACACCGGTACCGGCATGGATGACGCAACACGGGAGCGGGTCTTCGAGCCGTTCTTTACGACGAAGGAGGTGGGGAAAGGCACCGGACTTGGCCTGGCAACGGTCTACGGCATTGTCAATCAGACAAACGGGACGATCACGCTCGAAACCGAGCTTGGTGTGGGCACGACGTTCGAGATCGTGTTCCCAGCCGCCAAGCCCGAGACGCCAACCGCACTGCCGACGACCATCGCCACCGGCGGCAACGAGCGCGTCCTGCTCGTCGAGGATCAACCGGCGGTGCTCTCACTAACGGCCCGTCTTCTCGCCGAGCTCGGCTACACGGTCGTCACCGCGCCCGCTGGCGATGTCGCAATCGAGATCGCCGCACGTGAACGATTCGACATTCTCGTGACCGACGTGGTGATGCCCGGCCTCAACGGGAAGGAGCTTGCTGCGGCGATCACCGCCCTCCAGCCCGGCATTCCCGTGCTGTTCACCTCGGGCTACCCCGACCAAGATCTCGAGAGCCGCGACATCACGGGAGCGGTCGCGCTGCTGCGGAAGCCGTACACCGCCGAATCACTCGCGATCGCCGTGCGTAACACGCTTGATCTTCGCGTCTCAAACGACGTGCCCGCGCAGACCTCCGCGCACCCTGCTCGTGTTGTACCTTGACGCTATGCGCTCGAAGACACGCCCGATTGTCCTTCCATGTCACGGTGGATCGATGCCGGCGGGTCGCGCCAACGTCATGGCTGAGTCGCTCGTCGCAACCGGCGACGCCGACCTTGGCGACAGCCTCGACGAGATCGTCGCGGCAGCACGCGACGGCCGTTCGGTCGTAACCCTCGACGGCTGCGCTTCGGCATGCGGCGCCCGCCTTCTTGAAGCACGCGGCATCGCACCTGCGGTCGAGCTCGACCTCGGCCGTGTCAACGACGCCGACCTCGCGCTGATCACCCCGCAGCGACTTGGCGACCTCGGAGCGCGGACAGAACCAAGTCGACGCGCGAAGCGCCTCTCACGCCTTGAGTCGGGAACCGATGCGGCAGCGCCAGGACGCGCCCACTCGACCGACGACTACCTCCTTGCGCTCGACTCGCTCACCACGTTGCGCGTCGAGTGTGGTGCCCTGATCGCGGATGCGCCCACGCTCGCCTCCCATGTTTCGCACGCGCTGCATGTCTCACGGCCGACCGCAGGCGAAACGCTCGCCCGGCTTGAGCGCGACGGGTACGTCGAGCGCAACGCGCACAAAGAGATCTTGCTCACCGCCCACGGTCGCGCCGAGGCCGACCGCGTCATCCGCGCGCAGCGGATCCTGGAGCGATTCGTCACCGACATTCTCGGGTACACCGCAGAGGAGAGCTACGAGCGGGCCCGCGAGATCTCGCCCGGGTTCGACGCCGAAGCGCTTGAACGCGTGTACGCCGCGCTCGGGGCCCCCACGATGTGCCCCCACGGCTGGCCGGTCGACGCCGCCGAAGGCCGCGCGTCTGCCCGCGAGCTGACAGCCCTTTCGGCCGCTGTACCCGGCGACCGGATCGTGGTCGATCGGCTCGAAGAGAGCGCCCGCGCACGCCTGCCGATCCTGCTTGCCGCCGGCCTGACGCCTGGCCGCGAAATCACCGTCACGAACGTCGACCACACGGTCGGTACCCTCGAGATCAGCTGTGACGGCACCGCGACAACGCTCAGCCTCGACGACGCTGCCGGCGCCTTCGTTCGCTCGTAGAGCGATCAGGAAACCGCATTTTGTCGAACCCCTTCCGAGGGTCGCTCGTCGTGCGAAGTAGGTAGGTTTGAGCCCGGCATGAACGAACTGCGAAGCACCCGCTGGTTCGGCGGCAAGGACATCTCGGGATTCATCCACCGGGCCTCCATGCATGCCGAGGGCATCTCGAAGATGGCCCTCGACGGACGGCCGATCGTCGGCATCTGTAACTCGTGGTCGGAGCTTGTCAACTGCAACCTCCACTTCAAGGGGCTCACCGAGTCGGTCAAGCGCGGCGTGTTGCTCGCTGGTGGCCTCCCGCTGGAGTTCCCGGCAATGTCGCTCGGCGAAAACCTCATGAAGCCGACCTCGATGCTCTTCCGCAACTTGATGGCGATGGACGTCGAAGAGTCGATCCGCTGCTACCCCTTCGACGCAGTCGTCCTCCTTGGCGGCTGCGACAAGACAGTTCCCGCCCAGATCATGGCCGCCGTGAGCGCCGATCTGCCGGCGATCATGATCACCGGCGGCCCGTCGCAACCCGCATGGTTCCGCGGCCGACAGCTCGGCGCTGGAACCGACCTTTGGCACTACCTCGCAGAGCTTCGCGCGGGACGCATGACGCAGGAGGAGTTCGACGAGCTTGAGGCCGCCGCAACACCGTCGTTCGGTCACTGCAACGAGATGGGAACCGCATCGACGATGACCTCGATCGTCGAGGCGCTCGGGATGGCCCTCCCTGGCACTGCCTCGATCCCTGCGGTCGAAGCGGGACGTGGACGCGCCGCCGAGGAGACGGGGATTCGCGCTGTCGCTCTCGCAAAGGAGGGTCTGCGCCCGTCGCAGATCGTCACCGAGAAGGCCCTCGACAATGCAGTCACGCTCCTGATGGCGCTCGGCGGTGGCACGAATGCCGTCATCCACCTGCTCGCGATCGCGGGTCGCGCCGGCGTTCCGCTCACGCTCGACCGTTTCCACGAGATCTCGCGCCGCACTCCGGTGATCGCGAACGTTCGCCCGTCGGGCGAGCACCTCGTTGAGCACCTCTACCACGCTGGCGGTATTCGAGCGGTGCTCAAGGAGCTGCTGCCGCTCCTGCACGGTGACGCACTCACGGTCACCGGCCGCACCCTCGCCGAGGAAGTTGAAGGTGTTGAGGTGCTCGATCGCAACGTGATCTTCCCACTCGACAAGCCGCTCGCGACCGAGGGTGGCATCACGACGCTTCGCGGCTCACTCGCACCCGGGGGCGCGATCATCAAGCGTTCGACGGCGTCGGCCGAGCTGATGCGCCACCGTGGCCCCGCGCTCGTCTTCGAGGACGTCTACGACGTCGCCGAACGAATCGACGATCCCGACCTTCCAGTCACACCCGACACGGTGATGGTGCTCCGCAACACGGGCCCGAAGGGTGGACCGGGTATGCCCGAGTGGGGACAGCTCCCCATTCCGAAGAAGCTGCTCGAGCAGGGCGTCACCGACATGGTGCGGATCTCCGACGCGCGCATGAGCGGCACTGCGTTTGGCACCGTCGTGCTGCATGTTTCGCCCGAGTCCTACGCGAATGGCCCGCTGCGGGCTGTGCGCGACGGCGACCCGATCGTGCTCGACGTTGAGGCAGGCCGCCTCGATCTCGATATTCCCGCGGAGGAGATCGACCGACGCCTCGACCAGCTCGGGCCGCCCAAGCCTCGTTACAGCCGCGGCTACGGTCGGATGTATGTCGACCACGTGTTGCAGGCCGACGAAGGCTGCGACTTCGACTTCCTGCGCGCCGTCCCCGGCGAGGAGCCACAGACGCTGCCCTACGGGCTGCTCACCGGCTCTATCGGCGGCTGGTAGAACTCCGCCGCTCTAGAGAGCGGGATCGGCGAGCGAACCGGCAATTGCGTCGGCGAGCCAGGCCCGTGTATACGGCGCAAACGACGGCCGCACGAGGATTCGGAACGCGTCGCTCGCTTGGCGGATGAGGATCACCTGCGCACGCGCGAGCAACGTCTGAGCACAGCCGCCAATCGCAAACGCTTCCTCGGCAAGATCGAGACCGCAGCCTGACGCGAGCACGTCGAGGGTGTTCGCACCCGACAGGTCAAACGCGATGCGGTTCGCCGACACATCGACGGCGGCGGCAGCATCAGAGAAGTCGGCCTCTGACCCACCAAGGACGAGCCACTCGTCGGGCCCGAGCCACACCACGGTGTTGCCGTCAACGACTGCCGTCGTGTTTGGCACGGTCGGAAAGCCCGCGGGCGCGGTTCCGCGCACCGAAATCTGCGATGTGAGCGGAGTCTCGACAAACGAGGTCATGCAACCTCCCCGGGATCTCCGTCGCGACGGGCGTTCTCGGGATCAACGAGCACCGACGAGACGACTGTCGCCTCGATCACACGGTCGCCGAGCGGCGCGAACACCGTCTCACCCATCCGGTTGCGCCCGTCCTTCACGAGCGCCAGTGCAAACGTCCGGCCAAGGGCAGCGCTCCGGTAGCTCGACGTGACATGCCCGAGCATTGGCACCGGCACCGGCACGTTCGGGTCGGCGACAAGCTGCGCGCCTTCCGGAAGGAACGCGTTCGGATCGGCCGTCAGTACCCCGACAAGGTGTTTGCGGTCAGTGCGGGCAGTGTCGGGCCGCATGAACGAGCGCATCCCGATGAAGTCGTCCTTCTTCTTCGACACAACCCAGTCCATCCCGAGGTCTTGCGGGGTGATCGTCCCATCCGTCTCTTGACCGATGATCGGGAACCCCTTCTCGGCGCGCAGAACGTGCATCGTCTCGGTGCCGTACGGCGTCACCTCGCCCGCAGACGCGATCGCCTCCCAGAGCGCAAGCCCCGAGCGGCCGTCGACGTTCACCTCATATGCCAGCTCGCCCGAGAAGCTCACGCGACAGACACGAGCCGGAATCCCTGCAACGTCACCCTCGCGGATCGCCATGAACGGGAATGCCTCACGGCTGAGATCGATCGCGGTCAACTGCTGTAGGAGCGCCCGCGACCCCGGACCCACGACGGCAGCCGTCGCCCATTGCTCGGTAACCGACGTCAGCCACACCCGCAGCTCGGGCCACTCGGTCTGGAGCCACTCCTCCATCCACGAGAGCACAGGTGCCGCATTGCCCGTGGTGGTCGTCGCAATGAAGCGCTCCTCACCGACACGCATGACGACGCCATCGTCAAAGACCATCCCGTCGACCTTGCACATGACGCCGTAGCGACACATGCCGACGGCGAGCGTGCTCATCAGGTTGGTGTAGATGCGGTCGAGGAAGATGCCTGCGTCAGGCCCTTGCACGTCGATCTTGCCGAGCGTGGAAGCGTCCATCATCGCGACCGACTCACGGGCAGCAGCACACTCCCGCAGCACCGCCTCGTCCATCGACTCGGCCCCAACCGGGAAGTAGCGCGGGCGCTTCCATTGACCGACGTCTTCAAACACCGCACCGTTGGCGACATGCCAGGAATGCATCGGGGTCTCACGCGCCGGATCAAACAGGTCGCCTCGATTGCGGCCAGCGAGCGTCGAGAACGAGACCGGTACAAAGGGCGGCCGGAAGCTCGATGTGCCGAGCTCGGCGAGCGGGACACCGATGATCTCTGCGGCCGCGCCCATCGCGATCACCCCCGATGTCTTGCCCTGATCGGACGCGGTGCCGATCAACGTAAATCGCTTGAGGTGCTCGACTCGACGCAGGCCGGCACCGATACCGCGCCGAAGCTCGGCGAGGTCGGCGTCGCGCTCAAGATCCAGGAAGGTCACCGTCTCGTCGCCGCCTGTCAGCCACACCGGCGAAACGTCGGGAAGCCCATCGCCCGCCGCAGTACCTACTACGTCAACACCGCTCAGGCCACCAGCCGGAACGAACGCGGCGATGCGGTCGTCCCATTGCACCTTGCCGCCACGGTGGCTCCAGAGGTTGAGGCTCGGATTCCAGCCACCCGACACCGCCAGCACGTCGCAGGCAATCGTCGTTCCGTCATCGAGCACGACGCCCTCCAGCCGCTCCTCACCCAGCGTGTCAACGACGCGCCGACCCGAGCGGGCGTCGAGCGTCGCAACAGCATCGGGAACGTTGAGAGCCGAGTCGTTCGTCGTATAGACCACAACGCGAGCATCACCGAGGTCATAGCGGCGCGCCGCGTTGGCAAGCATGACGCCTGGCCGATCGTTGTTCGGGAACGCGATCGGCCGCTCGACCGCTCCGGTCGCAAGCACGATGCGCTTGGCACGGATGTGCCACACGCGGCGATCGCGCTCGACAGCAACGACGTAGTTCCCGTCGTAGAGCCCGATCGCGGTTGTCCGCGTCAGCACCCGCAGACCCTGACCGCGATCCGACGCGAGCGCGCAGTGCGGGCTGGCCTCCAACACGATCACTCGGCCGTCGCCGCGCTTCGCAGCCGCGACGCCAGCGGTACCGCCACCGATGACGAGCGTCTCGCAGTGCACATACCGCGCGTCGTACCGCGCGTCGTCGGCCGCTTCGAAAATGCGTCCCTTGCCCTTGAGCGGCTCGGCAACGAGGCCGTCGGTCAGCTCAACGAGCGTCGCTCGCTGCAGCGGCTTCGGCCCGATCTGGACAAGCGCGTTCGGCTCCTCGTCGGCCCAGGCAAAGACACCGCGTGGTCGGCCCCGACCGATGCTCTGAAAGCCGCCGCGGACGCCGTGGCGAACGAGCGCAGCAGCGAGCGTCTCACCCGGCAGTCCTTCGTACTCCGTGCCGGCAAACGTGAATCTCATGGGAGGAAGTCGTTGGTCGCGGTGTCACGGACGGTGTCGAACCAGCGACGGCAGCCTTGGGCATGCATCCAGCGCTCAGCGAACCGCCCCTTCGGGTTCTCGCGGAAGAACACAAACTGCGCCCACTGCTCATCGGAGAGCTCGGCCGGCTGCGCCGGGTACGCGACGCCAGCCTGTCCGCCGTAGGAGAACTCGGTCTCATCACGCGGGCCACACCAAGGACACGTGATCTGCAACATCAGTGAGCCACCGCAGCCGCGCCGTGCTCGTCGATCAGCGCACCCGTCGTGAACCGCTCAAGCGAAAACGGCTCATTCAGTGTGTGAGGCTTGCCATGGGCAAGCGTCCACGCGAAGGCCCAGCCTGACCCTGGCGTCGCCTTGAAGCCGCCGGTTCCCCAACCGCAGTTCACGAACAGTCCGTCAACCGGAGTCGCTCCGATGATCGGCGAGGCGTCAGGACAGACATCGACGATCCCACCCCACGTCCGCAGCACCCGTGCCTGGGCAAAGATCGGGAAGAGTTCGAGCGCGGCCGAGAGCTGATGCTCGATCACGTGAATCGAGCCGCGCTGGGTGTAGGAGTTGTAGGCGTCGATACCGGCGCCCATCACGAGCTCACCCTTGTGTGCCTGGCTGACGTACACGTGCACGGCGTTCGACATGACGACCGTGTCGAGCACCTGCTCGTAGAGATCGGAGACGAGCGCCTGGAGCGGATGGCTCTGGATCGGGAGCTCGACGCCCGCGTACTTCGCAAGCACCGACGAGTGGCCTGCAGCGACGAGGCCGATCCGCCCCGCACCGATGCGGCCCTGCGTCGTGTTGACGGCAACCGCGCGACCACCGACGACCTCGATCCCGGTGACCTCGCAGCCCTGGATGATGTCGACGCCAAGCGCGTCGGCTGCTCGGGCGAAGCCCCAAACGACGGGCTCATGGCGAGCGATGCCGCCACGGCGCTGCAACGTCGCGCCGAGCACGGGGTACCGCGCATCCGGTGAGACGTTGACGATCGGGCAGAACTCCTTGACGTCCTCCGGCTCAAGCCACTCGGCGTCGACACCGTTCAGACGGTTGGCATTCACCCGGCGCTGCCCCTCACGAACATCGCCCAGCGAGTGTGCAAGGTTGAGAACGCCCCGCGGGTCGTAGAGGACGTTGTAGTCGAGGTCTTCGCTGAGCCCCTCCCACAGCTTGAGCGAGTGCTCGTAGATCGCAGCGCTCTCGTCCCACAGATAGTTCGACCGCACAACGGTGGTGTTGCGGGTCGCGTTACCCCCGCCGATCCACCCCTTCTCGATCACCGCAATGTCGGTGATGCCGTGGTTTTTCGCCAGGTAGTAGGCCGTGGCGAGGCCGTGACCGCCAGCTCCGACGATCACGACCTCGTACGACGATTTTGGCGCGGGGTTGCGCCAGAGAAAGTCGGGATGACCCTCCCGCAAGACCGCTACTTCACCTCGTTCCGCAACGTGCCGATGCCATCGATCTCGATCTCGACGACGTCACCGGGGCGCAGGGTGATCTTGGGATCGCGGAACACACCGACGCCCTCGGGCGTACCGGTGAGGATCAGGTCGCCTGGCTCTAGCGTGATCACAGCCGAGACGTACTCGATCAGCTTCGGAAGACGGAAGATCAGGTTCGCGGTGCGGGAGTCCTGGAGCGTCTCGCCGTTCAGCCGCTGCTGGACGCGCACATCGGACGGGTCGAACTCCGACGCCGGAACGATCCGCGGGCCGACCGGGCAGAACGTGTCGTAGCCCTTACCGCGGAACCACTGACCGTCACCGAACTGCGCGTCGCGTGCGCTGACGTCGTTCGCGCAGGTGTAACCCGCGATGTAGTCGAACGCGTCGTCCTGCGAGACGTGCGAGGCCGTCTTGCCAATTACGAGGGCCATCTCGGCCTCGGCATCCACGTGGCCGATGTTTGGCGGGAGCACGATCGCGTCGCCGTCGCCGATCAGCGTGTTTGCGAACTTCGAGAACATGAGCGGCGCCTTCGGCAACTCCATCCCGGACTCGCCGGCGTGGTCGTCGTAGTTCAACCCGATGCAGATGATCTTCGGGTCGCGGCGGCCAAACTGCGCCTCCCAGCTATCCCGGACGGAACTATTGCTCACTCTGTACCTGCCTTCCTTAAGCAGTCGGGGCCGTGACAAGACCCAGGGTTAGGAGTTCATGGAATCGTTCCACGGTTGCAGCGACCCCGTCTGAGAACGGCGTCGTCGGCACCGGGCCCGCAAGGTTGGTGAATGACGTGCTGTCGACCTCTTCGGGGAACGGCAGCGGCGCACCCTCGAACTGGATATCGGCGCCGGGGGCGGCGGCAACGATCGCCGCAACGACCTCGTCCATCGACACAGCGACTCCCGGCAGGTTGTGCACGGTCGATCCGGTCGCGGGCGCAACGCTCGCAGCGATGAAGCACTGGGCGACATCGCGCCCGAACTGGAACTCGCTGCGGCCGCCGTAGGGGATCGTGAACGGGACACCCGCCGCAGCGGCAAGCATTGCCGTTGTCGGAGCGGATGTGAGTCCCTGGTCACGCCCCACGCCGTAGACCGTGTGCGGACGCAGACCAACACTCGCGATGCCGTTCTCGGCGGCATACACCCACGCGGTGCCTTCGTTCGCCCGCTTGTAGACGCCATAGATCGTGCTCGGGTGCGCACTCATCGACGGCTCGGTGCCTTCTTCGTACGCGTCGAACGCTGCCACCGACGACGCGTAGACGATCGGGGCCAGCGTCTCGCGCTTCTTCGCAACCTCGAAGATGTTGACTGTCCCGAGGACATTGACCCGGGCGCCAAGCGGCGGGTCGGCACGGCAGAACGGCACCTGTAGCGCGGCGAGATGAATGATGTTCGTGATCCCGTGCTCGTCGACCGTGCGCTCAAGCTGCTCGAGGTCGGTGATGTCACCTGCGATATGCGGCACCTCCGACGCTCGCTCGGGGCCAAGCAGCAGCTTCACGCGTCGCGCGTCGGTGGAGAGGTCGAAGGTGACGACAGGGCTTCCCGCCTCAACAAGCTCGTGGACAACCCAGGCGCCGATGCACCCATGCGCGCCGGTAACGAGAAATCGTGGCTCGCTCATGACGCGGGGTCCAACAGGATCTTCGAGAACTCGGCCGGGCGATCGACGAGATTCGCGAACGCCTCCGCCCCCGCAGAGAGCGGCGCATCGTCAAGCCACCCGAGATCGAGATCGCCTGCGGCAAGAATGTCGATCGCCTCCTGGAACTCGGCGCGCGAGTACGCGAACTGCCCACGCAGCCGAATCGAACGTCGCACGAGCAGTGCCATCGGGAACGTTGCCTCGGCGTTACCGAGGCCAACCATCACAATCGAGCCACCGTTCTCGACAGCGTCGATCGCGCTCCGCCACGTCGCTTCGAAACCAGCGGCATCAATCGCCACGTTTGCGTGAGCCTGCGGCAGCCGCGACGCATCGACCTCGACGGCTGCAGCGCCAAGCGTCTTCGCGAGTTCAAGGCGTGCCGCAACCGGATCGATCGCGGTGACGTGTGCGCCCTTGCGAGCGGCCGCATAGACAGTGAGCAGCCCGATCGGCCCGCAGCCGAAGACGAGCACGTTCGATCCTGGCCCGAGGTTCTCGGGGCCGATTGCGCCGACACAGCAGGCGAGCGGCTCGGCAAGCACGGCCCGCCGTGCGTCGATGCCGTCCGGCAGCGGGATCAGACACTTCTCGGGCGTCGCGACCTGCTCCGCAAACACGCCGGCGCGGTGGAGGCCGATCAGCTTCCACGCGCCACAGAGGTTGTCGTCCCCTGCCAGACAGTGGACGCAGGTGCCACAACCGATGATCGGGTAGATCGCGTAGCGCCCGCCGTTATGGCGCACAACGACCTCGTGCCCAAGTACAAGCGGCGGAACGCGGGGGCCGGGATGGCCGCGATAGCCATGCAGGTCTGAGCCGCAGATGCCTGCGAGTTCGACATCGACGATCACTTCGCCGGGGCCGGGCTCAGGCGCCGCGATCTCCTCAAAATCGATGCTGCGTTCGCCGTACCAAACCAAGGCTTTCACGTCGTTGCTCCTATCGGTTGTTCGTAGGCGGCGACGAGCGGCTCAAGCCGAATCGGTTCGCCGGAAGGAATGAATTCAAGCCCGACCTTGCCGGGATAGTGGATCGCATCAAGCGCCGCGAGGAACGCGCGCAGGTCGACTGTTCCTGTCCCAGGCGCACCGCGACCTGGCGCGTCGGCGTACTGCACATGTCCGATCATGCCGGCGTAGGCACCAACGTCACGTACGGGATCCATGCCGGCCATCGCCGCATGGTAGGCGTCGTAGAGCAGCCGAACATGGTCTGACCCGACAGCTTCAACCAGTCCTGCCGCCGCCTTCGGCGTCGAAACAAGCGCACCAGGAACATCGACGTCGTTCAGATGTTCGATCAGGATCGTCACTCCCGCTGACGCAGCATGACCAGCGAGCTCACGGAGCATCCCGACGGCGACATCCCACTGCGACGAGAGGCTGATGCCCGTAACGGCTCGCCCTACGAGGACGTTCACGAATGCAGCGTCAACCTGGCGCGCCACATCAACCACAGCCGCGAACGCAACGAGGTTCTCTCGGCGCGACGACGCGACGTTGAGGAAGCCTCGCTCACCTTGAGCGAGGTCGCCGCCATCCATGTTCACGCACGCAACCTCAACCCCGGCCGCGTGAACAGCCGCGACAAACGCCTGAGCCTCCTCCCCCGGCCACCAGCTCTCGATGCTGCGAAATCCCGCAGCAGCAGCGGCTGCGGGCCGATCAGCAACTGGCAGTTCGCCAAACAACGTCGAGAGGTGGGCCGAGAAACGCGTCACCGACGAATGACCATCCCGGCACGGTTGCCCGTCAACTCACCGTCACGCAGGGTGTGCACGCCGTTCACGAACACGTGAACCATCCCCTCGGCCAGCTGGTTCGGCTCGTACGTGGTCGCGGTCTCGGAGAACCGGTTCGGATCGAAGATCGCAAGATCTGCTCGCGCACCTTCCTCGATGTGCCCACGGTCACGCAGGCCGATTCGTGCAGCCGGCTGTCCCGTGAGCTTGTGTACGGCCTCGGCGGTCGTGAGCAGCTTGTTCTCGCGCACCATGAAGCGGTAGAACCACGACGCCCACGTGTAGGCACCATGGAACGACGCCTCAGCTAGCGGCCCATCAGGAGCCATCGTCGTTGCGTCCGACCCGGGAACACAGAGCGGGTGTGCGAACGCCTCGCGCTGCTGATCTTCGCTGTACGCGTTGATGATCACCATCAGCTTGTGCGGCTCCTCAAGGGCGCCAAGGAGTAGGTCATAGATCGTGTCGAACACGTCCTGTCCACGCTCGGCAGCGATCGAGCCGAGGTCACGCCGAGCAAGATCGGGCCAGAAGCGATTGTCGAACAGGACAATCCGGCCCCAATCCTTGCCTGCACTGAGAATGCTCTCGTGGCCCCGCATCTGGTCGCGCTTGATCGGATCGCGAAGGATCTGCTCAAGCTCGGCAGGCGGCGCCGAAAGCGCCCAGGCGGGCAAGGCGGCGAAGAGGTGTGTCAGCCCGAAGGTGCGCGTGTGCATGTCGAACTCGACGTCAAGACCGCGGGCGCGGGCGGCCTCGACCAGCTCGGCGCAGCGCCGCGCCTCATCGAGCCCGTTACGGGGAACGAGGTGCGAGACCTGAAGCTTCGTATCGGCCCGCTCAGCGGTGCGGATCGCCTCAGCGACCGCCTCGGCCGCACCCTCATCGCGCTTACGCGTGTGGGTCGCATACCAGCCTCCAGCGGCACGGTTTGCGCGAGCTAGGGCCGTCAGCTCATCCTCGCTCGCACCCGCCTCGGGTGCGTACTCCAGGCCGGTCGAATACCCCCAGGCACCTTCGGCAAGCGACTCGCGCAGCAAAAATGTCATCTCGCCAATCTCCGCCTTGGTCGCAGGACGGTCGGCGACACCCAGCACCGACAGGCGAAGCTGCCCATTCGGAACAAGGCTCAACACATTGACCGCGGGGCCCGCCTGCTCCAGCCGTTCGAAGTAGCCACCAGCACTCGACCAGGTCATCGGAATGTCCTCGCTGTAGCCGTAGACGGCCTGCTGCGACAGCTTCACATCACGCACCGGGAAGCACCCGTGGCCGCAGTTGCCGATCACTTCGAGTGTCACTCCCTGATAGATCGCGCTCTTCGCGCGCGGGTCGACGAGGAGCGTGTAATCGGAGTGGCTGTGAATGTCGATGAAGCCCGGGGCGACAACCAGCCCGGTGACATCAAGTTCAGGCGCCCCGGTGTCGGGCACTTCGCCGACCGCTACAACGCGGCCTTCGGAAATCGCAATATCGCCTGCGAAAGGAGCCTGGCCGGTGCCATCGGCGATCATGCCGCCGCGAAGAACGAGGTCGGGAATCATGCGCGGTTGCCTCCATAGGTCGAACGGAATTCGCGGCCTTCGGCATACCGCGAGAGCGAGAAACTGTTGATGTCGGCATAGTCGACCTGCCGGCCAAGGATGGCATTGCCGACGAGCTCACCGATCGCCGGGCCGAGCTTGAAGCAGTGCCCGCTGCCGCCCGTGGCGAGATAGACGCCCTCGTACCCGTCAACCTCGCCAAGGAGCGGATGCCAATCGGGCGTCACGGTGTAGAGGCCGGCGCGCCCATCGACCTTCTTTACGCCAGCAAGACGCGGAATCCGATCAACAAGCCGCTTGCGCACATCTGCTTCGAAGGCGGCCGAAACAGTCGTGTCGTAGCCATCGGGTTCGACGTTCTCGTAGTCCTTCGGGAAGCCGCGCCCAATCAGCAGGAACGACGGGCCGTACTCCGGCGCAGGCCGCATGTAGACACGGTCGATCTGCGCCGAGATTGAGCACGGGATCGTCGCTTCAGCGCCCGTATCGAAGACGACATCCTGCTCGCGCGTGATCTCGACGGGGAGCTCAAGCCCGAAGCCAGCGGTCAGCTTGTGCGTCCATGCTCCCGCTGCAAGCACAACGTTCTCGCACGGAAACACGTCGCCGCCAACCTGAACGCCCTTGACGCGACCGTTCTCGACGATCACTGCCTCAACCGGCGAACGATCCTGCGCCCGCGCCCCAAGGCGACGTGCCGCCTCGATATACGCCTCGGTGGTTGCGATCGGGTCAGCGAATCCCGACTCTGACTCATACAGCGCGTAGGCGATGCCGTCGGAGCTGATTCCCGGAACGATCGACGTGAGAT
The DNA here is from genome assembly GCA_009702325.1 of Actinomycetota bacterium. Classification (GTDB taxonomy): domain Bacteria; phylum Actinomycetota; class Thermoleophilia; order Gaiellales; family Gaiellaceae; genus PALSA-600. The sequence goes on along the minus strand of WLID01000006.1, from coordinate 68,718 downwards.
CATCAACCTCGACGCTCGACGATCCCTCGGCGATCTGCATCGCGCGGTTCTGCTTTGCAAGTTCGGTGTCGGCCTCGTCCACAAGGAAGAGCCAGCCGACCTTCGTGTACACCGGCTCGCATCCCGTCAGTTCCGGCAGACGCATCAGCGCGTCGCGCGACCGGACAGCCATACGAACGACCTGCGGGTTTGAGTAGTGACCGCGCACGATCGCGGCGGACTTGCCCGTCGATTCGCGCCCAAAGCCGCCCGCCTCAAGCAGCAACGCGTCCATTCCGCCCTTTGCGAGCTCCCACAACGTGGTGGCACCCATGATCCCGCCACCGACGACGATCGTTGTTGCGCCCTTCCCCATCATCAACCTCCGTACACCGGGACGACGTAGCGCGGATCGCGTGTCCGGGCGCGGTATCCGTCGCGCAACGCCTGAACAAGCGGATGCTCGCTCGACGGAATCGGGTTGCCGTCGATCTCAGCGATTGCGACAACGCCAGCACCCGAACCCGTGATGAACGCACCATCGGCGAGATACAGCTCCATCGGGTAGATCTCGCGTTCCTCGACGGGGATCCCTTGCTCGATCGCGAGCTCAATGATCGTGCGCCGTGTGATCCCCGGCAGCGCGGCCCGCGTCGTCGGCGTCGTCAGTACGCCGTCAAAGAAGGCAAAGACGTTCGCGCCGGTGCACTCAGCAACCGCGCCCTGCCCGTCGAGCATGATCGCGTCGTTCATTCCCGCCGCGTTCGCCTGGCGCTTCGCGATCACACCGTCGAGATAGTTGAGCGACTTGATGTGGGCGCCCACCGAACGGGGCGCCTTCCGAACGACCGAGCTTGTCAGCAGCCGGATGGGTGCATCGCCGAGGAGCGGCGGAAATGGATAGGCCGCGACGATCAGCGTCTGGTCGGGGCAGCGCGTTGGATCGATGCCGGGCATGCCGACGCCGCGCGTGACCATCGGGCGGACATGGGCGTCGCGCAGGTCGGAGCGGCGGATCACCTCGCAGATCACCTCGATCAGCTCGTCGGGGCCGAGCGGCATGTTCAGCCCGAGCGAGCGGGCCGAGCGGCCAAGCCGCGCGACATGATCACGTGGACGGAAGAGGGCCCCATCGAAGCACCGCATGCCCTCGAAGATGCCGTCGCCGTAGAGCAGACCGTGATCCCAAATCGGCACGGTGGCCTCGGCTCCACTGACGTAGCTCCCGTCGATGTACACCGTCAGCCCGCTCGGATCCCAGCCGCTCATGCGTGTCCTTTCTTATTGACCGATTCGACCGTCTGGTAGTGGCCCTGCGTCTGCCAGCGTTCGTGAGCCTTTGCAACCGCCGCTTCGTCGATGTCGAAGCCATGACCGGGCTGGTCGTTCAACCGGTAGCGGCCACCGGTGATGTCGGGCGCTGCGCCGCGCGTGAGGCGCTCACCGAGGAGCTGGTGCATCACCTGGTTGCCGAGCGTGAGGTTGGGGATCGTCGAGGCGACCTGCGCGTGGGCGTAAAACGCGATCTCGCTCTGCATGAACGCATGGAGGTTGATGTTCAGGCCGTGAGCCCCGGTCATAAACGCCTGCTGGCGGAACCGCAGCAGACCGCCCGCATCATGCGGACCCTGGACGATCACATCGGCCGCTTCCTTCTGCAACACGTGCCGGAGTTGGGCGGTCGTGAACACCGACTGGTCGGCGGCGATCTTGACGTTGACTGACCGCCGCACGTGTGCGAGACCGTCGACGTCACCGGACGGAGTCGGCTGTTCGACCCAGTCGAGGTCGTACTGCTCAAGCCGGCGAATGCGGTCGACAGCGGTCGCGAGATCCCATGCTTCGTTCGGATCGATCCGCAAGAGGGGATCTGGCCCGATCGCTTCGCGGACAGCCGCGACACATGCGTCGTCGTCACGGGCGCCCCGGCCGACCTTGAGGTAGATGACGCGGTAGCCCTCGTCGACGAACGTACGTGCGTCCGCGGCAAGTTTCGTCGGCTCGTCGCCCTGCAGGAATCCGAAGTAGTCGAGCTCTTGCTGCACCTGACCGCCAAAGAACGCCCGACTCGGAACGCCAAGACCACGGCCGAGAGCGTCCCAACACGCGACCTCGATACCGGCGATTGCGAAGCCTGCGAACTGCGGGAACATCTTCCAACGCCCCTCGGTCCAGATCGACTTGAGGATCGCCTCAACGTCGCCGACACGCTTGCCGACGAGCTGGCGCGCCATCTGCTCGCCTGTCACCGCGATCGCGCGCGGGTCTTCGCAGACCGCGTCGCCGTACCCGATGATCCCCTCGTCGGTGTGCACCGTGAACAGCACGAGATTGGCGCCGACCTGGGTGCCTCCGGCCCAGTGGAACTCCTCCTTGAGCGGGATCGCAAGCGGGGTGGCATCGATGCGGGTGATCCTCACGAGAGCTCCTTCAGTCCGTAGATGTCGACAGTTGTTTCGCCCGCCGCGATCCGGGCCATGATTTCCGCCTCCCGCGCTTCAAGGGCAGCGATCTCGCCGCGGACGCGCTCCCAATCGCCGGCGGCGACGACAGCGACACCGTCGGCGTCTGCGCACACGATGTCACCGGGCTCAACACGCGTTCCGCGCACGACGACAGGGCGCTCAACCGCACCCGGCCCGTCCTTCGCAGGGCCGGCCGGAGAGGTTCCCACATGGAACACGGGGAACTGCTGCTTCACGATCTCGGGTCGATCGCGGATCGCGCCGTCGATGATCACGCCCAAGATCCCGCGCTCTGAACATGCCTGCGCGAGGATGTCTCCGAGGTGCGCGGTCTGCTGTCCCCCGTTGCCGACGACAAGGACGGTGCCCGCCGGAGCGAGGCCGATTGCGTGGTGCAGCGCCAGGTTGTCACCGGGAGCGACCTCCACGGTGTAGGCGGGGCCAAGAACGTAGGCCTCGGGATAGACCGCTTCGAGCCCGTTGATCACGGCTGCTGTGCCACCGCTTGCCGACCAGACGATTGCCGAACCTGGGTTACTCACGCATTCCCTCCCACAAGAGCGCCACGACGACTCCGGCGGAGTTCGGCCGTAGCCGTTTCGTTGACTGAACCGTCGGTATTCAGGACAACCCCATAGAGGTCGTTCGCCGCCGATACCGACACCTTGTCGTTCCGCACATCTCGCGCGACCGCCTCGGGCTCCCGAGCGAGCGGATCGCCGTGACCACCACCGCCCGCCTGCCGATGGTGGAAGCGATCACCCGGCTGGAGAAGGCCGGCGAACATCGGCTTCTCATTCTCAACGGAGCCGTCGAAGCGAAGGATCGTGTTTGCTGACGGCGCTCCCGAATGGCCGCCCGCGAGGCCGTACGGATGATGGATCTGCCGATCGGAGCGCACATGCAGGTTCGTGTCAGGCACGAGCACCTGCCAGACCCGCTCGACAGCAAGGCCGCCTCGGAACCGTCCCGCGCCGCCCGAGTCGCGAACGAGCCCGTAACGCTCAACGCGAATCGGCCACTCGGCCTCGGCGATCTCGATCGAGATGTTCGCGATGCTCGCGCACGGATTCGCCAGCCCGTCGTTGCCGTCAGCGATCGGCCGACCGCCCCAGGTGCCAACCACAAGCTCGTTGTAGACCCACGCGCGGTCGCCGCCCTGGTAGCCCGTGAAGAACGCGTTCGTGCTGCCGCCCTCACCGGCCGCAGGAACACGGTCGGGGATGATCTGGGCGAGCGCGCCGTTCATCACGTCAGAGACGCGATAGCCGGAGATACCACGCATCGACGACGCTCCTGGCATCAGAACGTGCATGACGGTGCCCGGCTTCGTGATCACCGTTACGGGCCGCGTTGCGCCGCCCGTGCACGGGATCTCGCCTTCGCAGGCCGCCATGATCGTGTGGTAGACGGCCGCCTCTGCAAACGACGGCGTGCAGTTGAGCGAGCCGCGGACCATCGGATCGGATCGCGAGAAGTCGGCCGTGAGATGGTTGCCCTCAACGGTGAGGTCGACGACGAACTTCACCTCGTTGAGCTCGATCCCGTCGGAGTCGAGATAGTCGGTGAACGACACCGTCCCGTCGGGCCACTGTGCGATCTCCTTGCGGAGGAGCGCCTCGGTGTGGTCGAGCAGCCCAGCCATCAGGCTCTGGAAGGGAGCAGGGCCGTAGCGGGCCGCAAGCTCTTGCAGGCTGCGCTCGCCCATGTTGCAGGCGGCAACCTGGGCGGAGAGATCGCCGATCATCTCGTGCGGAATCCGCACGTTTGCGCGGAAGATCTCCCAGAGCGCTTCGACTGGTTCTCCCCGGTCGATCAACTTGAGCCACGGAACCCGCAGCCCCTCCTGGAAGACCTCGGTTGAATCGCACGCGGCGGTGCCAGGGACGCGGCCGCCGAGGTCGCCGTGGTGCGCGACGGTCACCGAGAAGCCGATCAGTTCGCCCTCAGGCGTAAACGACGGCTTCGCAACGAAGACGTCCGGCGTGTGGCTCGCGCCATCGAACGGGTCGTTGACGACGTACACGTCGCCCGGTTCGAAGCGATCTCCGAACTTCGCGAACAGGCTGCGCATCGCGCAGGGAATCGACCCGAGCTGCAGCGGGATCGTCACCGCCTGCGCGACGGTTTCGCCCTTCTCGTTGCAGAGGGCGGCCGAGTAGTCCATCGCATCACGCACGATCGCCGAGTGGGCGGTGCGGAAGATCGTCGTCGCCATCTCGTCGGCTGCGGTCTCGAGCGCATTTGCCACCAGGCGGGCCGCGATCGATGTGGTGTGCCCCTCGCTTGAGGCCGACTCAGGCGCGACTTCAACATGGGTGAGCACAAGCGCCTCGGTCTGCTCGTCGAACGCAACGCTCCAGCCGGGCGGAACGACAACGGTCGTGTCGTACTCGTCGATCAGCAGGGGCCCCATGGCGGTGTCGCCTCGGAGCGATGTTCGCGACCGCACAGGAGCCTCAATCGTTCCGTGCCCGATCCCGAAGTCAGCGAGTCGCGTTCGCGCCTCTCGCCTGTCGGCCTCGCGTGCCAGCGCAAACGGCGGTTGCGCCGGGCCAAGCGCGACAAGTCGTACCGCCCGAATATCGACCGGAGAACCCTCCTCCAGTCGCGTGCCGTACATCCGCTCATGCTCATCCTCGAAGCGCCGCACAAGGTCGTTGCACGTCTCAACCGTGAGCTCTCCTGAGAAGGAGAGCTGAACACTCCAGTTCTGGCCGCGATACCGCACATCGGCAATGCGCTGCCACTCGGGCTCCCCGCCCTGGATCAGCGGGGCGAGCGTCGCTCGCATCTCGCCATCGAGACGGCCAAGTTCAGCGAGGTCTGGTTCGCGCGCGCTGATCTTGCAGAAGCGCACATCGTGGTATTCGGGTCGGGCAAACAGCAGGCCGGCGGCAGAGAAAAGGCCAGCGAGCGGTGGCACAACCGCCGTCTTCACCCCAAGCGATGCAGCGAGAGCCGCCGCATGCGCTGGCCCCGAACCGCCGTAGGCGAGCAGGACGAAGTCGGCGGGATCGCGACCCTTCTCGGTCGAAACGGCACGCAGCGCACGCATCGTCGCCGCGTTTGCCAACTCGTGGATGCCGCGAGCCGCTTCGAGCGCCGAGACGCCGAGCTCCGCCCCGACCCGCGTGAGCGCCTCTTCGGCCCGCTCACGCGAAACTGTGAGATCGCCTGAGGCAAGCGGGCCTGTTGGGATATACCCGAGGAACACGTTCGCGTCGGTGACGGTTGGCTCTGACCCACCGAGGCCGTAACAGGCGGGTCCAGGCGCGGCACCCGCGCTTCGAGGCCCGACGTGAAGGCCACCCGCGGCATCGATCCAGGCGATCGAACCGCCACCGGCACCGATCTCGGCAATGTCGATCGTCGGAATCCGAATCAGCTCGCCGCTTCCCTTGAGCAGCCGTGAACCCGCCGAGAGCGCCGCGCCGACCTCGTACTCCAAACTGCGCGACACCCGACCACCCTCAACGAGAGAAGCCTTCGCCGTCGTGCCGCCCATGTCGAACGTGATCACGTTCTCATGGCCAAGTGCCTCTGCAAGAGCGACTGCCGCGACGACGCCCGCGGCCGGACCGGATTCGAGGGCGTACACCGGTCGGCGCGAGGCGTCATCGTCGGTCATGACTCCACCCGAGCTCTGCATGATCGAGAGCGGGGCGGAGATTCCGGCGGCGTCGAGACCGGAACGGATCTGCGACACGTAATTGCTCATCAGCGGCCGGACGTACGCGTTCACAACAGTCGTCGCGGTCCGCTCGTACTCAAGTTGCTCACGCAGGATCTCACTCGACAGCGAGACGGGGACGCCCGGCAGTGCCGCGCGAAGGATCTCGCCCACGCGCTGCTCGTGCGCTGGATGGAGGTGCGCGTGGAGCAGGCACACGGCCACGCTCTCGACGGCGGCATCGCGCAACGCGGAAGCGACAACCTCGACGGCGGCCTCGTCGAGCGGCCGATCGACCGTTCCGTCGACAAGCATTCGCTCGGGCACCTCAAACCGCAGATGACGTTCGACGAGCGTTGGCGGCTTCGTCCAGAAGTAGTCGTACAGGTGCGGCATGCGCATGCGGCGCAGTTCGAGCACGTCGCGGAACCCTGCGGTCGTGACCACCGCGGTCTTTGCCCCGCGATGCTCAAGCACGGCGTTCGTCGCGACGGTGGTGCCGTGAACAATCGCCGTGAGCCCCCCAGGATTGTCACCCGCAAGGCTCGAGACGGCACCAACGACGGCACGGTCGTAGTTCGGTGGTGTCGACAGCACCTTCGTGAACGAGACATGCCCGTTCTCATCGAGCTGAATCACGTCGGTGAACGTGCCACCGACGTCTGCTCCCACCCGCGCGCCGCTCACTCGGGGAGGTCCTCCACTTCCGAAGGCAGCGTCGGGGCAGCGGTCGAGACCGCCCACCGGATGCTGTCTTGAACGACGGCTTCGGCGCGTTCTGGATCGCGTGCTTCACACGCCTCGAAGAACGCGTGGTAGTTGCCGACCGAGCGGCCAAACCGCTCAGGGCTTGAGAGAACGAGGCGGTGATACCGATCGCCGCGCCAGAAGAGCCGTTCGACCTCCGCAACAAGGCGCGTGCGACCGGAGGCGAGGTAACAGATCGAGTGGAAGTCCCAGCGGGCGCTGAGATAGTCGTCGACGTCCTGTGCCGCAGCGAAGTTGTCGAGATCCTCGAGGACGGCATGCATCGCGACGAGATCGCCATCGGTGACACGGGGCGCCCCTGCCCGGGCCGCAAGGCCTTCCAACCCGTAGCGGGCGGCATAAAGCTCCTCGAGATCCTCTCGCGTCAGGCGACTCACGATCGCTCGGCCGGTCTCGCCAACTGCGACGAGGCCGTCGCGCTCAAGCTCCATCAGCGCGAGCCGAACAGGCGTCTGCGACACCCCGAGCCGATCGGCCAGCTCGCGCTGCACAAGCGGCGTCCCTGCGGGGAGCTTGCCGGTCACGATCATCTCGCGCAGCGTCTGAGCAACACGATGCTCCACCGAGGTTCGTGCGATTGGCGAGATCGCTTCGAGCGGCTCGGCAGGGAGATCGATTTCGAGTCCGGACTTCACCTTTACCCCATCACCCTGTTATGCTCGCGCCGCGATTTGCGATTTCATATCGCGACCTTACCGTATGAGCCACCCAGAACACAACGCACGCATTGGCGTCGACGTCGGAGGAACGTTCACCGACGTGATCCTGCAGGCCCAAGATGGGTCGGCAACGATCCGAAAGCTCCTCTCGACCCCACCAAACTACGACGCGGCAGTCGTTGAGGCCGTCGCAGGGATGCAGGCGCCAGGCCGCACCGTCACAGGGGTTGTCCACGGAACGACGGTCGCGACGAACGCTGTGCTTGAGCATCGCGGAGCGAAGACCGCCCTCCTCACAACGTACGGTTTTCGGGACGTTCTGGAGCTCCGACGGCTCCGCATTCCCCACATGTACGACTCGTTTTGGCAGAAGCCCGAGCCGCTTGTCCCACGTCGGCTCCGCTTCGAGGCGCACGAACGCCTCGCCGCCGATGGTCGCGTACTTGCAGCGCTTGATCCGGCCGAAGTTCGGCTGATCGCGGCGGCAATGCGTGACGCAGGCGTCGAGTCGGTCGCCGTCTGCTTCCTCCACTCCTATCGCTTCCCGGAGCACGAGCAACTCGCAGGCGCGATCCTCGCCGAAGAGCTTCCGAACGTCACGATCTCCCTCTCAAGCGAGATCCTGCGCGAGCAACGCGAATACGAACGCACCGCCACCACAGTCGTCAACGCCTACGTTCGCCCGCTGATGGGCCGCTACGTCGCCGACATTCGACGCGGACTCGACCAGGGTGGGGTCAACGCCCCGCTCACGATCATGCAGAGCTCGGGCGGCGTCATGAGCGCCGTCGATGCGACCCATCGTCCCGTGCTCGCCCTCGAATCGGGCCCAGCAGCAGGCGTCGTCGCGGCACTCGGCATGGCTCGGCGCCTCGGGCACGCCAACGCGATCGCGTTCGACATGGGCGGGACGACAGCGAAGGCCTCGCTGATCGAGAACGGCGCCGTCTCTCGCGGTCGCGAGTACGAAGCTGGCGGCTCACTTTCGGCAGGAAGCCGCCTGATGCGCGGCTCGGGCGAACTCCTGCGGATTCCGACAATCGACATCGCCGAAGTCGGTGCAGGCGGCGGCTCGCTCGCCTGGCTCGACACCGCGGGCGGGCTCCAGGTCGGACCGCGCAGCGCTGGCGCGTCGCCTGGCCCAGCCTGTTACGGCCGAGGCGGCACCGAACCAGCCGTCACCGACGCGAACGTCTACCTCGGCTACATGCCTGCCGGTGCAGTTGCCGACGGCCAGATCACGATCTCGCGCGACCTTGCCGAAGCAGCGCTTGCCCGCATCGCAACCCCGCTCGGACTCTCGCTGCAGGAAGGGGCCGCCGGTATTCACGCGATCGCGAACGCCCGCATGACACGTGCCCTTCGTTCGGTGTCGTCGGAGAAGGGACGTGACCCGCGCGAGTTCGCACTCATCGCCTATGGCGGCGCCGGCCCGGTGCACGCTGTTGGTCTCGCCGAAGAACTCGGGTGCCGCACCGTCCTCGTTCCCGCGCTCGCCGGCCTGTTCAGCGCACTCGGGCTGCTCTTTGCCCGCCCCGAGTTCCACGACGTCTTCACGTGCCACCTCGACGCACGCACGGTCGATCCGAACTTCGTGATCGACGTCTTCGCCGACCTCGAAACACGCCTTGCTCCCCAGCTCGAAGGCGCCGTCCCCGAATGGATCCGCTCCGCCGAGCTGCGCTACGGCGGCCAAACGTGGGAGGTCGAAGTCAACCTTCCTGACGGACACATCACCCGCGAGCGCCTCAACGAGCTGGTCGACCGGTTTGAAACCGAGCACGAACGGCTCTACGGCGTGAAGGGCGAGGACGACTCCCCGATTGAAATTCGTGCGTTGCGGCTCGCGGGCCTCGGCCCGTCGAACGCCGTTGACCGGCTCGAAGTCGGCGACACGGCACCAACCCGAGAGGCAACTCGACGTGCGTTCCTTGGCGGCGATTGGATCGACGTGCCGGTTCGCACGCGCTCATCGGTTGGGGAGTCCCCCGAGGCGGGGCCGATGCTGATCGACGAATACGACACGACCGTTGTTGTTCGCCCAGGCTGGACGGCGCGGCGCGACCCGACCACCGAAACGCTTGTCCTGGAGTGCCCGTGAGCGAAAACACCACGATCGACCCGGTGACGATGCAGATCGTCGGCAACGCTCTCGCTTCGATCGCCGATGAGATGGCGACGACGATCTTCCGCACCGCGCACTCGACCGTCGTCCGCGACGGAATGGACTTCTCCGCAGCACTCTGCGATGCGCGTGGCGAAACGGTCGCGCAGGCGGTGACGGTGCCGTTCCACCTCGGCTCAGTGCCCGTCGCGATGGATCATCTACTCGCCAAGTGGGGCGACAAGCTGAGGCCCGGCGATGTTTTCGTCATGAACGATCCGTTCGACGGCGGCATCCACCTCCAGGACATCTTCATCTTCCGCCCCGTCTTCTACGAAGAGACGTTGATCGGCTTTGCAACGACGACCGCCCACCACGGCGACGTCGGCGGCCGCCTCCCTGGCTCGGCAGCCTGCGACAACACCGAGATCTTCCAAGAGGGCATCCGGCTGCCGTGGTTGCGGCTCTTCGATCGCGGCGAACCAGTCGAGGCTGTGTTCGAGGTGATCAAGGCCAACGTGCGCATCCCGCGCATGACGCTCGGTGACATGTCGGCACAGATCGCGGCAACCACCGTTGCCGAACGCGCTCTTCAGGAACTCGCAGCGCGCTACGGCGTCGACGGGCTCGCGAACCTGATGAACGGCCTGATCGAACACACCGAGAAGCTCGTGCGCCAAGAGATCGCCGCGTGGCCCGATGGCACAGCGAGCTTCACCGACTACCTCGACTCCGACGGAATCGAGCGACGTGACGTGAAGATCCACGCGACGGTCACGATCCATGGCGACGAGGTCACCGCCGACCTCACTGAGTCGGCACCGATGGTGCGCGGATCGCTGAACAGCACTCGTTCGTTCGTGCAGGCGTGTGTCTACCAAGCCGTGCGCGCCGCACTTGAGGTTGAGGTGCCAAACACCTCGGGTGCCTTCCGGCCGATCACGATCCTCACGAAACCGGGCACGATCGCCCATGTCGTCATGCCAGGCGCCTCATCGATGCGCGGGGTCACCGGCTTCCGCGTGCTCGATGCCGTGCAGGGCGCAATCGCGCAGCTGATCCCGACGCGCGTGGGTGCAGCTGGCGAAGGCGGCAACACGCTGGCCGTATTCGGCGCCGAACGCCCCGATGGCACCGGCCGCTACATCTTTTACGAACTCGTCGTTGGCACCTGGGGAGCGACCCCACGCAACGACGGCAACGACGGCCTCACCAACCCGGCAAGCCTCGCTGCCAACATTCCGGTCGAGGTTGCCGAGTCGGAGTTCCCGATCTTCGTCGAGAGCTATGGCCTGATCCCTGATTCAGGTGGCGCCGGACAGTACCGCGGCGGCCTGGCGATTCAGCGCTCTTGGCGCTGCCTCACCCCCGAGACTTCGCTGATCGTTCGTTCCGATCGCGCGGCACATCCACCGTACGGTCTGCAAGGCGGCATGCCCGGCTCGCTGTCGTCAAACACCCTCGTTTCGCCCGACGGCACCGAGACACGGCTGCCGTCGATGTTCTCGATGACGATCGGTGACGGCGACACCTACATCCACCACATGGCAGGTGGCGGCGGCTGGGGCAACCCGCTCGACCGGGATCCCCAAGACGTTCTCGACGACGTAATCGACGGCAAAGTCAGCCGGCACGCTGCGTTCACCGACTACGGCGTCATCCTCCACGACGACCTCACAGTCGACACCGACGGAACAACGAAGGAGCGCGATGGCCGACGGAACTAATCGGGTTGGCATCGACCCGATCACCTTCGAGGTGATTCGGAACGCCCTGATTGCCGCAACCGACGAGATGGTGCTCTCGCTGCGTAAGAGCGCCTACTCCACGAACATCAAGACCCGGTCGGACTTCTCCACCTGCTTCTTCGACGCACAACTTCGAGCGGTCGCCCAAGGCTTCACACAGCCGGTGCATCTCGGCTCGATGGTTGAGCAGACGCCACGGGCAATCCTCGATTTCGGGCCTGAGAATCTTGGCCCCGGCGACGTGATCATCACGAACGACCCGTACCCGAGCGGCGTGCACCTGAACGACATCTCGTTGATCTCACCGGTCTTCGCCGAGGGTGAGCTGCTGGGCTACGTCGCGAACATCGCCCACCACGTCGATGTCGGCGGCGGCGCCCCGGCAAGCGTCGGAGCATTCCGCGAGGTGTTCCAGGAGGGCGTGATCATTCCGCCGATCCGCATCGTCGAAGCCGGCGTGATTGTCGAGGACGTCTTCCGCCTGCTCCTTGCCCAGATCCGTTCCAAGCACGAAACCGGCGGCGACCTTCGCGCCCAGGTAGCAGCGAACAACACCGGTGTTCGGCGCATCCAGTCGCTTGTCGAGCGCCACGGACGCGAGACGATCGTGCGCACGATGGACGAGCTGCTCGACTACACCGAGCGTCGCGCTCGCGCTGAACTCGCCGCTCTGCCGCATGGTGTCTATGAGGCGACAGGGTTCGTCGATACCGACGGGTACACCGACGAGGTCGTGAACCTCAAGGCCCGCGTTGAGCTCCGCCCCGACGGCGTCACCTTCGACATGGACGGCTGTGACCCTCAGCGCCGCGCCCCCGTCAACTCGACCTACGCGCAAACGTTCTCGGCTTGCGCCTACGCAGTGAAGTGTCTGATCGACCCCGACACCCCCGTGAACGACGGGTTCTACCGGCTGATCACGGTTGACGCGCCAAAGGGAACGGTCGCGAACTGCACCTGGCCCGCACCGGTCGTCGGCGGTTGGGAGACCCAAACGCGACTCGTGGACGTGATCTTCAAGGCGCTCCTCCCCTCGCTCCCCGACCGGCTCCCGGCAGGCACCAAGGCAATGATGTGCCACGCAGGCTTCGGCGGAATTGACTCCGTAACTGGCGAGTACTACTGCTTCCTTGAGACGTTCGGTGGCGGCTACGGCGGCAGGTCGCGGAGCGACGGCCCCGACGCCGTCCAGACGCACGGCCAGAACACCGAAAACGCCCCGATCGAAGAGACCGAGCTCAACTATCCCGTGCAGATCGCCCGCCTGTCGCTCGTTGAGGACTCCGACGGCGCAGGGAAGCACCGAGGTGGTCTTGGGCTCCGCAAAGATTTCCGGTTCGATCGACCCACCACCTTCACCGTCCTCGCCGACCGGACAAAGGCTGGCCCTTGGGGCGTGATGGGCGGCTTTGCCGGTCGACCGGCCGAGTACCTCCTGATTCGAGACGGCGTCGAAACCGTGCTCGACCCGAAGAGCACCGTCGACCTTGAGGCTGGCGATGTCATCAGCTACCGCACCTGCGGAGGCGGCGGCTACGGCAACCCCGCCGAGCGAGCTCCCGCCGACGTTCTCCAGGACGTGCTCGAAGGCAAAGTCAGCGAGACACGCGCACGTGACGTCTATCGCGTCGCCCTTACGAGCGATGGACGCGGCGTCGACGAAGCATCCACGAACGAACTGCGGAGGACAGCATGAGCAGCACAACCGGTGTCGGCGTCGATCCGATCTCCTTCGAGGTGATCCGGAACGCCTTGATCGCCGCCACCGACGAGATGGTGCTCGCGCTCAAGCGCAGCGCGTACTCGACAAACATCAAGACGCGATCCGACTTTTCGACGTGCTTCTTTGATCGTGACCTCCGCGCGATCGCGCAGGGATTCGCGCAACCAGTGCACCTCGGCTCGATGGTGCAGCAGACGCCTCGGGCGATCCGCACGTACGGCCCCGAGAACATCGCCGAAGGCGACATGATCATCACGAACGACCCGTACCCGAGCGGCGTGCACTTGAACGACGTCACGCTGATCGCGCCTGTCTACCACGAGGGCGTTCTGCTCGGCTACGTCGCCAACATCGCCCACCACGTCGATGTCGGCGGCGGCGCCCCCGCAAGCATCGGGGCATTCCGCGAGGTCTTCCAGGAAGGCGTGATCATCCCGCCGGTCAAGATCGTCCGTGAAGGAAAGATCGTGCAGGACATCTTCAAGCTCGTCCTGTCGCAGATCCGGTCGAAGCACGAGACCGCCGGCGACCTGCGCGCACAAGTCGCGGCAAACAACACCGGTGTCCGCAGGATCACCGAGCTCGCAGCGCGGCACGGGAGCGACCTGCTCCTGCGCACGATGGACGAGCTCGTCTTGTACACCGAGCGCCGCGCCCGCGCCGAGCTCGCCAAGCTTCCGCACGGTGTCTACGAATGCGAAGGGTTCGTCGACACCGACGGCTACACCGACGAGACCGTCTACCTGCGCGCAAAGGTTGAGCTGCGCCCCGATGGCGTCCACTTCGACTTCGCGGGCTGCGATCCGCAGCGCCGCGCTCCGGTTAACGCGACCTACGCGATGACCTACTCCGCGTGCGCCTACGCCGTGAAGTGCCTGCTCGACCCAGATACGCCCGTCAACGACGGCTTCTACCGGCTGCTCTCGCTCGATGCCCCACCCGGGACCGTCGCAAACTGCACCTGGCCCGCACCGGTCGTCGGTGGCTGGGAGACCCAAACGCGGCTCGTCGAAATCATCTTCAAGGCGCTCATCCCTTCGATGCCCGACCAGCTCCCCGCGGGAACGAAGGGGATGATGGCGCAGGCCGGATTCGGCTCCCTCGACATCGAGGCCGGGAAGTACACGTGCTTCTACGACACCTTCGCGGGGGGGTACGGGGGCAGACATGCGAGCGACGGCCCCGATGCCGTCCAGGCGCACGGCCAGAACACCGAGAACGCCCCGATCGAAGAGACCGAGCTGAACTACCCGGTACGCATCGTCGGCCTCTCGCTCGTCGAGAACTCCGACGGCCCCGGAACCTTCCGTGGCGGCCTCGGCCTCCGCAAGGACTACCTCTTCGACCGCCACACGACCTTCACCGTGCTCGCCGACCGCGACAAGGCTGGCCCATGGGGCGCCTTCGGTGGCCAATCCGGCCTGAAGGCGGAGTACGTCGTGATCCGCAACGGTGAGGAGATCCGTTTGAACGCGAAGTCGACCGTTGAGCTCGAGCCGGGCGACATCGTGAGCTGCCGAACCTGCGGAGGCGGTGGCTACGGCCCCGCCGAGAAGCGCGATCCCGAACGGGTAGTGCGCGACGTCCGCGAAGGAAAAGTGAGTGCCGAGCGCGCTCGTGACATCTACCGCGTCGCCGTCGACCTGAGTTCCGGCCGAGCCGAGCTCGACGAGGCGGCTACCCGCGATCTGAGGAGGACTGCATGAGCGTCAGGCTGGCAATCGACATCGGAGGCACCTTCACCGACGCGACGCTGATCGACGAGGAGACCGGCAAGGTCTCGATCGCCAAGGTCCTCTCGACCCCGTTCGACCCGTCGGTCGGCTTTATGGCTGCGACTGAGCGGATCCTCACCGACTCCGGGGTGCTCGCTGGCGATGTCCGCTTCGTCGTGCACGGCACGACTGTCGCGACCAACGCCATCATCGAAGGCAAGGTCGCCCGCGGCGGCTTCATCACCACCGATGGCTTCCGCGATCTGCTTGAGATCGCCCGCCAGACGCGCCCGTCGCTGTACGACACCCAGTTCGAGAAGACCCCTCCCCTCGTCCCGCGCGACCGTGCACTGACCGTGATCGAACGGCTCGGGCCGGGAGGCGAAGTGCTCAAGCCGCTCGACGACGCGTCCGTTCGTGAGGCCGCCGCGCGCCTGCGCGCCGAAGGTGTCGAAGCCGTCGCCGTCTGCCTGCTGCACGCCTACATCAACCCAGCCCACGAGAAGCGCGTTGGCGAGATCCTCGCCGAAGAGCTGCCGGGCATCCCGATCTCCCTCTCATCCGAAGTCGCGCCCGAATTCCGCGAATACCTGCGGGCAAGCACAACCGTGATCAACTCAGCGATCCGCCCCGTCGTCGGCCGCTATCTCGAAAACATCGAGAAGCGTCTCGCCGAAGCAGGCGTCACCGCCGAGCTGCTCGTGATGCAGTCAAGCGGCGGCGTGTTCACCTCGGGTGCAGCTGCCCGCAAGCCCGTCTTCATGGTCGAATCGGGTCCGGCGGCCGGCGTCATCGCCTCGGCCAACCTCGGCAGCCAGCTCGGCTATCCCGACATCCTCTCGTTCGACATGGGCGGCACGACCGCCAAGGTCGGCCTGATCCAGAAGGGCTCCCCGAGCATCACCAAGGATTACTCGGTCGGCTCGCACGCAGGCGGCGCGGTCGGCGGCCAGTCGCTCTCGGGCTACCCGGTACGCACGCCCGTCATCGACCTCGTCGAGATCGGCGCAGGCGGCGGCTCGATCGCCTGGGTCGACTCGGGCGGCCTGCTTCGCGTCGGCCCACGCAGCGCTGGAGCTGATCCGGGCCCGGTCTGTTACCGCCGAGGGGGCACCGACCCGACCGTCACCGATGCGAACGTCGTGCTTGGTCGACTCAACCCGACGTACTTCCTTGGCGGCGAGATCGGCCTCGACATTGAGGGCGCTCGCAACGCGATCCAGGAGAAGCTCGCCGGCCCGCTCGGTCTCGACGTGCTTGAGGCAGCCAACGGCATCGTCGAAATCGCGAACGCCGCCATGGTGAACGCACTCCACCTGATCTCGGTGCAGCGCGGCTACGACCCACGCGACTTCGTGCTCGTCGCGTTCGGTGGGGCAGGCCCGGTGCATGCCAACGCACTCGCTCGCGACGCCGAAATGCCAACGCTCCTGATCCCGGCAAGCCCCGGCATCTTCTCGGCCACCGGCCTGCTCGGCACCGACCTCAAGCGCGACGCCTCGGCAACGCTCATGCGTCGTTTCGACGAACTCAATGCACCAGAGATCGAAGAGTCGTTCCGTGCGCTCGAAGAAGCCGGTGCCGCCGAACTCGCAAGCGAAGGGATGCCGCGCGAACAGATCGCGTTCATTCGCCAGATCGACATGCGCTACGTCGGCCAGAGCTACGAGCTGACGATTCCGCTGCCGCAAGGCGCGTTCGACGGATCGCAGACACCGGAGCTGCTCGCCCGCTTCCACGCCGAGCACGACCGCACCTACGGCTTCGCCGCACCTGCCGAGGCCACGGAGTGCGTCAGCCTTCGCCTCACCACCGTCGGCAAGATCGCGAAGCCACCGCTGCGACCCCTCGACGAGACCGGCATCACGGCAACCCCGAAAGAACACCGTCAGGTCTACTTCGCAGAAGCGGGTGGCTTCGTCGAAACCCCAATCTACGATCGGTACCGACTCACGGCTGGCGCGGTGTTCGACGGCCCCGCGATCGTCGAAGAGTTCGACTCAACGATCGTCGTCCACCCGCACTACACCGTGACGGTAGACACCTACGGCAACCTCATCATCCGAAAGGGGAACTCGTGAGCGAGTACGGCATCGTCCTCTCAAAGGACGTCATGGTCCCAATGCGGGACGGCACCCGTCTCGCCTTCGACATCTATCGGCCTGCCGTTGACGGCGTGTGGATCGAGGGCCGGTTCCCGACGATCATGCTGCACACCCCGTACGACAAGACCGACAAGCGCTACAGCGAGATCGCCGACTACTTCGTACCGAAGGGCTACAACGTCGTGCTGATCGACCTTCGCGACCGCTACAAGTCGGAGTACTCAGGTGTCTACTACCACGCTGCGACACCCCACACCGGCCGCGACGGCGCCGACATCTGCGACTGGATCGGCAGCCAGCCCTGGTCGAACGGAAAGATCGGCACGGTGGGCAGCTCGTACGCCGCGATCACGCAGGTGCGTACCGCGATCGAGGCGCCAAAGAACCTGACAGCGATCTGGCCCGACGTCGTTCCCACAAACAGCTTCCAGAACCAGTGTCGCGAAGGCGGCGCGATGCAGCAGCACATGTTCTGGGCCCTCTTCATCCACGCGCAGGACGCGCAGGAAGTGCGCGACGACTGGAGCAAGGCAAGCCAGATCTGGGATGACCTAAAGAACCTGCGCCAGATGTACAAAGCGTACCCCTGGAAGGCAGGCGACACCTCGCTCCGGCTCGTGCCGACCCTCGAAGAGTCGATGATCGCGTACCACACCCGTGGCATGTACGACGAGTACTGGGACCGCGTCGAGCACAACTACACCAAGTTCTGGAACGAGCACAAAGACATCCCCGTGACAATGTCGACGGGCTGGTACGACCCGTTCCCGACCGCCGACACCGAGTACTTCACCTCGATGACGCAGCTGAAGAAGTCGCCGATGCGCCTCGTCGTCGGCCCATGGAGCCACGTCGGCATGCGCGGCGACGCGACGTACTGCCACCAGGTCGACTTCGGCCCGCAGAGCGTCTGGGGCGTGCAGCGCTACTTCGAGGAGCAGCTCGAGTTCTTCAACCGCTGGCTGCCTGACAATGCAACCGGCCAGCCCGCCGAAGAAGCACCCGTACGGATCTTTGTGATGGGCGGCGGCTCGGGCCGCAAGACGGAGCAGGGCAAGCTCGACCACGGTGGCAAGTGGCGCAACGAACAGGAATGGCCGCTCGCCCGCCGTGTCGAGACGCCGTACTACTTCCACACAGACGGTGGCCTCTCGACGAGCACGCCTGTAGCTGGCGCGGAGCCGTTGCACTACACCTTCGACCCGGCGCATCCTGTGCCGACGCTCGGTGGCCTCTACTGCTCCCAGGGCGAACTCCCGGCCGACGGTCCGGGGATGGAGCCCGCGTGGGCGCGCCTGCTCAACCCGGTGCTTCGGCTGCGCGACCTCCTCACACCCGGGCCGGTCGATCAGAAGGAAGATCCGTCCTTCCTCGGCGCTGAGGCTCCCTATCCACGCCTTTCCGAGCGTCCCGACGTGTTGGTCTTCCAGACCGAGCCGCTCACCACGGCAACCGAAGTCACCGGACGCACGAAGGTGCACCTCTGGATCTCGTCGAGCGCGATCGACACCGACTTCACCGCCAAGCTGATCGACGTCCACCCGGCCAACGAGGATTACCCCGAAGGCTTCGACATGATCCTCAACGACTCGATCATCCGCTGCCGCTATCGCGAGGGCTACGACAAGGAAGTGATGATGACGCCGGGCGAGGTGTACCCCGTCACGATCGAGCTGCCTCCGACGAGCAACCTGTTCGACGTCGGCCATCGCATCCGGGTCGACATCTCCTCGTCAAACTGGCCGCGCCTCGACGTCAACCCGAACACCGGCGAAGCGATGGGGCGTCACACCCACCAGGTGGTTGCCGAACAGACCGTGTTCGCCGACGCCGACCACCCGTCGCACATCATCCTGCCGATCATCCCGGCGTAAGCCACCGTTCGAAAGACGAGCCGATGAGCGAATACGGAATCGTCGTCTCAAAGGATCTGATGGTTCCGATGAGGGACGGCGTCCGCCTGGCGTTCGACGTCTACCGACCAGGTGTCGACGGTGCGTACGCCGAGGGAACGTTCCCGACGATCATGCTCCACACGGCCTACGACAAGGCGACGAAACGCTACGAGGAGATCGCCGACTTCTTCGTTCCGCGCGGCTACGCGGTCGTCCTCGTCGACATGCGTGATCGCTACCGCTCCGAAGGCTCGGGCACCTACTTCCACAGTGCGACCCCACACACCGGGCGCGACGGCTACGACATCGTCGAATGGATCGCCGCGCAACCGTGGTCGAACGGCCGCGTTGGCACCTGCGGTAGCTCCTACGCGGGCCAGGTACAGATTCGCATGGCGCTCGAAAACCCACCGCATCTAACGGCGATCTGGCCCGACGTCGTTACGACGAACAACTACTTCAACTGTGCGCGCGAAGGCGGCGCCTTCCAAGGGCAGATGTTCTGGGCACTCTTCATCCATGCCCAAGACGCGCAAGACATCGCGGGCGACCAAGAGAAGATCGACGAGGTCTGGGAAGACCTGAAGAACCTCCGCGAGCTCTTCCGGGCGACACCCTGGACAGAAGGGCAGACCGCTCTCCGCCACGTGCCGCCACTCGAGCAGACGCTGATGAACTACTACCGCCGCGGCGCCTACGACGACTGGTGGGCGCAGATCTCCTGCGACTACGAGCGCCACTACCCGCAACACGCAGATGTGCCGATGACGGTCTCGTCGGGCTGGTTCGACCCGTGGGCCGGACCCGACCTCGAGTACTGGGCAGCAATGGCGGCAAAGAACGATTCGCCGCAGAGGGTTGTCATCGGCCCCTGGAGCCATGTCGGAATGCGTGGTGAAGCGACGTACTGCCACGAAGTCGACTTCGGCACCCAGAGCGTGTGGGGCGTCGATCGGTACTTCGAAGAGCAGCTTGAGTACTTCAGCCGCTGGCTGCCAAACGACGCCAAAGGCCACCCCGCCGACGAGCCGCCAATCCAGCTCTTTGTCATGGGAGGCGGCTCGGGCCTCAAGACATCGGAAGGGAAGCTCGACCACGGCGGCACCTGGCGCGCCGAGCACGAGTGGCCCCTCGCGCGCCGCATCGACACCCCCTACTACCTGCACGGCAACGGCGACCTCTCAACGACACCACCACCGAGCGGCGCAGAGCCATGCCGCTACACGTTCGATCCGACGCACCCTGTGCCGACCGTCGGTGGGGTCTACTGCGCGATCGGCGAGCTCCCCCGCGAGGGCCCCGGCATGGAGCCTGCGTGGAGCCGATTCCTCCACCCCGTGCTGCGCCTGCGAGACCTACTAACACCAGGCCCTGCCGATCAACGCGAGGCACCACAGTTCTTTGGCTCGGAAGAGCCGTTCCCGCGGCTCTCGGAGCGGCCCGACGTCCTCGTCTTCCAGACCGAGCCGCTCACCCAACCCGTCGAGGTGACGGGCAACGTCATCGTCAACCTCTGGATCTCTTCCAGCGCACTCGACACCGACTTCACCGCCAAGGTGATCGACGTGCACCCTGCCAACGCGGATTACCCAACCGGCTTCGACATGCTGCTGCACGACTCGGTGATCCGCTGCCGCTACCGCGAAGGGTTCGACCACGAGGTGCTCCTCACTCCGGGCGAGATCGTCCCAGTGACGATTCGCATTCCGGCGACGAGCAACCTGTTTGATGTCGGGCATCGCATCCGAATCGACATCTCCTCGTCGAACTGGCCGCGCCTTGACGTCAACCCGAACACCGGCGAGGCGATGGGGCGCCATACACACCAGGTCGTCGCCCACCAAGTCGTCTACGTCGATGCCGGCCACCCCTCGCACGCGCTTCTACCGGTGATTCCCGCGTCGTGACCGAGATCGTGTGGCGGCTCGTTCCGGGCGGGCCGTTCTCCATGGGGAGCGACGTTCGCGCCGCCTGGCCCGCCGAGCCGGACGAAACGCCGGAACGCGACCTTCATGTCGCGCCATACCGGCTCTCGCGCACGCCCGTCACAAACGCTCAGTACCTCGCCTACGTTGAGGCCACCGGCGCACCCGCACCCGGATGCTTCGATGGTGGCTCGATCCCGCCAGGGGAGGCCGACGTGCCCGTCACCTACGTCACGTTCGCCGAAGCGGTCGCGTTCTGTGCCTGGGCCGGTGTCCGGCTTCCGACAGAGATCGAGTGGGAGGCCGCGGCACGTGGGGGAGACGATCGGCTGTGGCCATGGGGAGATCTCCCACCCACAGCCGCCCACGCCCGGTTCGCCGCCGGCATCGGTCGGCCAGGACCCGTTGGGCGCCACCTCGCAGGCGCATCGGTCGACGGCGTTCTTGACCTCAGCGGCAACGTGATGGAGTGGGTCGCCGAAAGCCACGCCCCCTACGACGACGACACCACCGTCCGCGTCGTGCGTGGAGGTGCGTACGTCGACGGCCCCAATGAGTTGCGAACCTCATATCGCCGACCGCAGCACCCTGGAGCGCGTGACCACTACATCGGCTTTCGGGTCGCGGCCGACGCGACCGACAACCCGGCCGCCGGGTTCGACTGGGTCGACCTCCCCGGCGGCGCCGTGCGCATCGGGCGGGCAGCGACGACATCCCATGGGCCGGCAGCGGCCGATGAACTGCCCCAGCACGCTGTTGATGTCGCACCGTTCGAGATCAGCGAAACGCTCGTTACCAACGCCCAGTACGCCGTCTTTGTCGAAGCGACCGGCACAACCCCTCCGCCGCACTGGAGCGGGCAGCGGCCGCCCGCATGGCTTGAGCAGCATCCCGTCACATTCGTCGACTGGTTCGACGCCCAGGCGTTCTGCACGTGGGCCGACGGCCGCCTTCCCACAGAGGCGGAATGGGAGAAGGCTGCACGTGGCACCGATACCCGCCGTTTTCCCTGGGGCGATGCCCCGACGACCGCGAACGCACACGTCGGCCTCGGTGCGAAGGCAGGAACAACCGCCAGCGTCGGCAGCCACCCCGAAGGCGCAAGCCCCTACGGGGTGAGCGACCTTGCGGGCAACGTATGGGAGTGGGTCGCAAGCGCGTATGCCCCGTACCCGTACCGCCCCGATGACGGTCGCGAAGACCCGACCGGCACGCCTGAGCGTGTGCTGCGCGGAGGATCGTTTGCAAGCCCCACGCTCGACTACGCTCGGTGTGCGATGCGCAGCCGCAGCCGCCCAGCCCGCCGACAGGCACACATTGGATTCCGTATCGCGAGAGGAGCGAACACATGACCGGCCTTGCCGACCCAACCCGTTTGCGCGACACCACGCTCGCGCTCGTTGAGATTCCGTCACCCACCGGCGACACCGCCGAGGTCGCGCACGCGTACGCCGCGCTCCTCGCGGAGGTTGGCATGGAGGTCGAGGTGCTGACCGAGCCGTTCCCGAAGACACCCATCGTGATCGGAACCCTCAAGGGCGACCGGCCTGGGCCACGGTTTGTGTTCAGCGGCCACCTCGACACCGTTCCGATCGACCACGCGCCGCCCTACATCGACGGCGACCGCATCTACGGCCGCGGCTCAACCGACATGAAGGGACCGTGCGCCTGCGCCGCCGAAGCCGTGCGGGTCATCAGCTCGACGGGGCAGTCCTTCAGCGGCGAGATCGTGATCGTCGCGATCGGCCTGCACGAGGCCCCAGGAGGACGCGGCGAGGACCTCACCTGGCTGCTGCACGAGCGCGGCTTCACCGCCGACATGGCAGTCGTCTGCGAGCTGTCAGCCCACGACGTCGCCGTGGCGCACATGGGGCAGGCCACCGTCGAGATCACGGTCTCACGGCCAGGCGACGCGACTCACGAGCTCCGCACGCCGGCGGGCACGCCGAATCCGATTCACGGTGCCGCGCGCGTCGTCGACGCCGTCAAGGCACGGAACGAAGAACTCTCGGCCACCACCTATCCGTGGGTTGGCCCCGAGACATACTTCATCGGCGAGATCCACGGTGGCGACTTCTACAACCGCTTCCCGAACAGCTGCCGCATCGTTGGCACGCGCCGCTGGGCACCGGGCAACACGATCGAGGCAGTGCGTGCCGAGTACGACGCGCTGCTCGCGAAGGTCGCGGAGGAGACGGGGCTCGAGATCACCCTCGACCTCAAGCTCGTGCGCGGCGCCTACTCGATCGACGAGAACGCGCCACTGCTGAAGGCGCTCCAGGAGGCGTACAAGGACGTCACGGGCGACGACCTGAAGCCGGTTGGGATCAAGACGGTGGCTGACGGCGCGATGTTCTCTGCGGCTGGGATCCCGACCGTCTATCACGGGCCGTTCGGCGAGGGAGCCCACGGAGACGTCGAGTACATCACTGTCGGCGAACTCGTCCGCGCAACGGAGGTGTACCTCTCGATGATCGGCAAGCTTCTGTGAGCCGTGTGCTGGGCGACATGCCCTCGCGGACGTTCGCGGAGCGTTGGCCAAACCTCCTCGGCATCGGCGGGCATCCTGCCGTTGACATGCCTGCGCATGTCGTCGAGGCGGTCACAGCGGCTGCTACCCGTCCGGCATACGCGCCGACGTACGGAATGCCTGCGCTGCGCGAGGCGATTGCCTCCTCGATGAGTGCCGAGCTTGGCCGCACCATCGATCCTGAGACGGAGGTGCTGATCACGGTCGGTGGTATGCAAGGCCTGTACCTCGCCGCGCAGACGTTCGGGGAGAACTGCGTTGTGCACGCCCCCACGTTCTTTTTTCCGCAGGTGATCGATGCCGCGGGTGGGTTCTGCCTCGCGACGGGCGGCATGGACGGGCGCCCTGACTGGGAGGCGTGGGGCGTCGCGATCGGGCCCGACACGACGATGGCGATCGTGAACGCACCGGTAAATCCCGTTGGGTACGTGATGCGGCCGGAGGATCTCGACGCGATCGTTGCGGGGCTCGATGGGTCCCCGGCGTTGCTCCTGTCTGACGAGGCTTACACGGGGGTCACCTACGACGGGCACATGCACCTCTCGCCTGCGTCACATCCAGAGCTGGCCGGGCGGACGCTTGTGCTTCGTAGCTTCTCGAAGACCCACGCGATGGCGGCGTGGCGTGTTGGCTACGCGGTCGGCCCCGCGAAGGTGATTGCCCGGATGGCGACTGCGCTGCAGTGGCAGGCGCTCGCGATCGACGGGGTCGCGCAGGCGGCGGCACTCGCCGCGTACACGGGCCCGCAGGAGTGGCTGGAGGCGGCGAAGGCCGAGCTCGCCGAGATGCGTCCGAAGGCGATTGCGGCGGCGAACGCGACGGGCGTCTTCTGCGCCGATCTCCCCGAGGCATGTGCGTTCATCTGGGCTGCGGTCAAGGGTGACGAGGATGAGTGGAGCGACCGCCTCGCGCGCGATCACGGCATTACGGCGATTCCGGGCCGCCACTTCCACGCCTCGACGCCGCACCTGCGCATTCCCTTCGGTGGCCGCGCACCGGCCCGCCAGGCGCTGCTCGACGAGCTCGCGAAGCTCGCCGACGCCCTGGCCTAACCCCCCGCGCAGAACGCGTCCGGGCGAGCCATGACCGCCCGCTCTTTTTAGCCATGCCCTGGGGACAGTCCCCAGGGCATGGCTAGACGAGGCAGTGGTGGCCGGCAATCGCAGCAGCCGCGCGCGGTTGCCACGCACACCTGTCCCACGTGGCCCTGGCCAGGTGTCTGACACCAAGACACGGCCTAACCAGGCACACCTGCCCCACCCGACCACGGCCCGACGTCTGACACCGGGACAGGGCCTACCTAGGCACGCAAGACGCCGCCGGGACGAGCGCCCGTCGGTACGCCATCGCGCGCAACACAGGCGCCCGCAACCCACACGCCACGGACCCCATCGGGGCTGCGCTTCGGATCGTCGTACGTCGCAGTGTCGATATACAGCGCCGGATCGAGCAACACGAGATCGGCGCGCTTGCCGACCTCGATACGACCGCGATCGGTGAGCCCGATCCGCTTTGCCGCCCGCTCCGTGAGGCGCGCAACCCCCTCCTCGATCGGCACAAGACCATCGCGCACGACGAAACGACCGAAGAAACGCGGAGCCGTACCGTAGAGACGCGGGTGCGGCAGCTCGCCAAAGATCCCATCCGAGCCGACAAGGTGCAGACGATGCGCGGCGATCGTGCGCACCGCCTCGTCAGAGGCGTAGTGGAGCACCATCGGCACCGACAGCTCCGACTCGACAAGCAGATCACACACCGCCGCAACAACCGACACGCCCCGCTCGTCGGCGTGCTCGGCCAACGACAGGCCCCGCACAACGACGTTTTCGCCACCAAGCGTCCCGAGAATGTTCTCCCACCCCGGCAACCCATTCGCGACATCCGCCGCGATCCGCTCACGCTCAGCGGAATCGGCGGCGCGAGCGAGCGTCGCGGCCGCGCCACCCTCCTGCGCCCACCCCGGCAGCAGGCTCGCGAGCAGCGTCGCCCCCGCACCGTACGGGTACTGGTCAAACGTCAGATCGATCTCGCGCGACGCCTCATCGAGCAACGCAAGCAGCGCATCAACCTGGCTGTCGTCACCAAGCGACTTGAGATGAGACAGATGGAGCGGTGCGCCGGATCGTCGCGCGACGTCGATCATCTCGCGAACTGCAGGCAGCAGGCCCGTTCCCTCGTTCCGAACGTGCGGGACGAGCGGCGCACCAAACGGCGCCGCCTCCTGCGCCACCGCAAAGAGCTCCTCGGTGTCGCCGTACGCCCCCGGGATGTAGACGAGACCGAACGAAAGCATCCGCGCCCCCGCCTCCAAACCAAGCCGCACCTCGCGGCGCATCGCGGCAAGCTGCTCGGCCGTCGGCACAACGCGCCCATCGCCCAATACGGTGTCGCGAACTGCGCCATGGCCGATCGACGGGACAAGCGTAAGCGCCGGCCGTGTCGTTGCGAGATCGTCGAGGTACTCGCTAAACGTCGTCCACGGCCACACGTCGGGGCCATTGCCCTCGAGCGCTCGCAGGTAGTTCTGGCGTGCCGCAGCTCGGCCCGCCGCAACCGGGGCGGGAGCCAAACCGTCGGGGTTGATCACCAGCGTCGTGAACCCCTGTAACAACGCCGGCGTGAGCAGCGGGTCGTCGTACGAGGCGAGCGCAGCGTGGATGTGGAGATCAATGAAGCCCGGGCAGAGCATCAGCCCGTCACCGGCGACGACCTCAGCGGTGTCGGCACCTGCCAAGTCACCGATGTCGGCGATCAGCCCATCCTTCACTCCAACGTCGGCAACAAACGGCGCTCCCTCACCGGGATAGACCGTCGCAGCCGTGATCAGAACGTCGAACGACACGGTTACACGGTCGCCGTGAGGCCGCCGTCGACGTACAAGATCTGCCCGTTCACGAAATCTGATGCACGCGAGGCGAGAAACACGACGGCGCCAGCAAGCTCGTCTGGATTCCCCCAACGACCCGTCGGCACGCGCGCCTTCAACCACGTTGAAAACTCGACGTCGTCTTCGAGCGGCTTGGTCAGCTCTGTCGAGAAATACCCAGGGCCGATTGCGTTTGCCTGGATTCCAAGCGGCGCCCACTCTGCGCACATCGCCCGTGTCAGCATTCGGATCCCGCCCTTCGACGACACGTAGGGGGCATTCATCACGCGTCCGAGTTCGCTCAGAACCGACCCGATGTTGATCACCTTGCCGTGCCCCCGCTCGATCATCCCTGGCACCACCGCTCGCGTGACAAGAAACGCGCTCGTGAGGTTGCCGTCGATGATCGCCTGCCACTCCTCCACCGAGAACTCAAGAAGGCGCTTGCGGTTCGTGATGCCCGCGTTGTTGACGAGAATGTCGACGTCCGCGAGCTGCGGTGCCGCCGCGGCGACCGAGTCGGGATCCGCAACATCGAAGGAACACGCGGTCGCGTCGTACCCTTCGCCTCGCAACACGCTCGCGGCCTCCTCGGTGGCATCGGCGGAACGCCCGTTGACGATCACGCGGGCGCCAGCAGCCGCCAAGGCGCGAATGAGAGCCGCGCCGAGGCCTCGCGTCGAGCCGGTAACGAGCGCTGTCCGCCCCGAGAGATCGAAGAGGTCGGTGCTCATCGCCTCAGCCTAGTACGCAGCGAGCCCGGAATCTGAACGGGCCTTACCGCGGAATCACAGGCAGAACGATGTGCGACGGGTACACGCTCGAGTGGAGCACCGTCTGATGCGCCACCTCCATCCGTGTGCCACGACCAACATCCTCACCTGTATTCAGGTTCCGCGAGAAGCGCGGGAAGCTTGAGCTTGTCACATCGAGGCGGAGCTGATGGCCTCGCTTGAAGACCATGGCGGTCGCGTACACCCGGATCTTGAACTCTGCTGGTTCACCCGGTGTCAGCAGCTCCTGATGATCGAGCCCGTTGCGATACCGCGCCCGCAAGATCCCTTCCGTCACAAAGATCGCCTTGCCGTTCGGGTGGACGTCGACGAGCCGGACGATGAAGTCTGTGTCCAACGCGCTCGACGCGGCGTAGAGCACCATCTCGATCGGGCCGTTGACCTCGAGATCCTCTTCGAGCACTGCACTCGTGTAACAGAGGACGTCGTCGCGGCGTTCAAGCACACGCTGATCGCGCGGCCCCGGCAGCACGGGGCGCTGGGCACCCTGCGTCATCGTCAGCACGGAGTTGACGCCGCCGACGGTGGGCACGGGATCGGCCGGATCGTACGAGTAGTGGTCGGTCGGCTCTGAGCCGGGAGCATCCATCGAGAGCGTGCCGTCACCCTGCATCGTGTTCGCTCGACCGCCGGAGTGGAGGTACCACGGCGTGTAGACCGTGCGCGCGAGGGGCCATTCGTTCTCGCCGCGCCATTCGTTGTCGCCCATCACGAAGAGTTCG
Organism: Actinomycetota bacterium; assembly: GCA_009702325.1. Lineage (GTDB taxonomy): Bacteria > Actinomycetota > Thermoleophilia > Gaiellales > Gaiellaceae > PALSA-600. Next base: position 41,047 of record WLID01000006.1, on the reverse strand, counting down.
GCTGGGGATCGCGACTCCCAGTCATTCCCCATGTCTTTGAGATACCGGTCGTAGAACGTCAGCTCGTGCTCGCGAATCACCGTGACCGACTGCGGCCCCATATCGACGTCGCCCTTGAACGACTCGACCTCTTCCTCATGTGACCATGGGCCGATCATCACACGGCTCGGCACCCGATCACCGATTGCAGCGAACTTCCGGAGATGCGAGCCGCAGTACGGGTCGAACCACCCGCCCTGCTGGAAGATCGGGACGTTCACCCGCTCGGGGCGATGGACGAACTGCTGCCAGTACTCGTCGTTGTCTTGGTGTTCCCACCAGAGGCGCCAGTAGTCGACCTTGCGGCCGATCGTCACCTCGTCGAGTTCGATCAGAGGCAGATGGTTGAGGATCCGATCGTTCAGGATCAGGTCGGAGGCATTCGGCCCGGTGATCAGTGCCATCGCGCTCGTCCACAGGGCGCCCGCGCCGAGTGTCAGGGCGAGCTGGAACGCGCCGCCTGTGAAGTACCCGTCGGCGTAGTAGTCGTCATGGATCACCTGCGGGGCGACGCACTGCAGGTTGGGGTGCCCGCCAGCGTTGATCAGCTGCCACTGAACGACGCCGCCGTAGCTGCGTCCCCAGGTGCCGAGCCGTCCGTTCGACCATGACTGCGCCGCAACCCAGTCGAGCGAATCTTGGGCATCAGGTCCGTCGAGCTCCCAGGCGACGAACTCACCTTCAGACTCGTAGCGGCCACGGACATCGAAGACAACAGCCGAGAAGCCGCGTTTTGCAAACCAGGCGCCCCATGAGATGAACCGTTCACGGGTCGACTCGTAGGGCGTCCACTGGACGATCGTCGGTGTCGGCCCCGCGCCGATGCCAAGGTAGACATCAGCCGAGAGATGGATCCCATCGCGTGTCGGAACACGCTGGTCGTGCAGAACGCGAACGTCGTAGCGGGCCTCTGACACCTCGCCTCGGCTCACGCTGTCGACCCTTGCGTCTCTGGAAGCGGTGTCCCGGCGAAGTGACATGCGACGTAGTGACCTTCGCCGTCCTTCGCGAGCGGCGGCTCGTCGGTGGCGCAGATCCCCTGCGCGATCGGGCAGCGGGTGCGGAACCGGCAACCTGACGGGGGGTTGATCGGGCTTGGCACGTCGCCTGACAGGACGATGCGCCGTCGGGTGCGACCGGGATCAGGCTGCGGGATCGCCGAGAGCAGCGCGACCGTGTAGGGGTGCAGCGGACGAGCGAAAAGGTCGGCTGCGTCGGCGAGCTCAACGACCTTGCCGAGGTACATGACCGCGATGCGGTCGGCGATGTAGCCGACGACCGCAAGGTCGTGTGCGACGAAGACGTAGGTGAGCCCAAATGCCTGCTTCAGCTCGACGAGGAGGTTCAGCACCTGCGACTGGATCGACACGTCGAGTGCCGACACCGGCTCGTCGGCGACGATCAGCTTCGGCTGCAGCACGAGCGCACGAGCGATGCCGAGACGCTGACGCTGACCGCCCGAGAACTGGTGGGGGTAGCGGTTGAGCGTTTCGGGGCCGAGACCGACCCGTTCGAGGACGTCCTTCACCTTGTCGAGGCGCTCTTCCCGCGGAATGTTGTGAATCGCGAGTCCTTCGCCAACGAGCTGCTTGACCTGCATGCGCGGGTCGAGCGATCCGACGGAGTCTTGGAAGATGATCTGCAGGTCGCGACGCTTGGTCTTCATTGCGCGGGGCGAGAGCCCCGTGAGTTCGTCGCCATCGAAGTTGATCGAGCCTGAGGTCGGTTCGATGAGGCGCAGCAGCGTTCTGCCAAGCGTTGACTTGCCGCACCCCGATTCACCGACGAGACCGATCGTTTCGCCGCGATGCACTTCGAGGCTGATGCCATCGACCGCCTTCACGTGGCCGACGGTGCGCTTCAGGAGACCGGCGCGCACCGGGAAGTACTTGACGAGATCGGTCGCCGTCAGGAGCGGCGCCTCTGCCCCGTTTGTGGTCGTCTCTTCGGTCACCCGACCTTCACCTCCCCGGCACCCGTCGACTCCCGTCGACCGTTCTCGCACAGCCAGCACGCAGTGAGCTGTGCGTCAACGGCGAAGAGAGGTGGCTGCTCATCGCATTTCTCGTAGGCGTTGTCGCACCGCGGCGCGAAACGGCATCCCGTGGGCCAATCGAGCGGGCTTGGCACGGTGCCGCGAATCACTCGGAGCTTCTCGCTCTGGGTCATGCCGAGCATCGGGATCGACTGCAGCAGCGCCTCGGTGTAGGGATGCTGTGGCGACCGGAAGACCTGGTCGACCGGGCCTTGCTCGACGACACGGCCGGCGTACATCACGACGACGTCGTCGCACATTTCTGCGACCACGCCGAGGTCGTGGGTGATCAGCATGATTGCCATGCCGAGTCGCTCTCGCAGGTCGCTCATCAGATCGAGGATCTGCGCTTGAATCGTCACGTCGAGTGCCGTGGTCGGCTCATCGGCGATCAGCAGCTTCGGGTTGCATGCGAGTGCCATTCCGATCATTACGCGCTGCCGCATGCCGCCAGACAGCTGATGGGGATAGTCCTTCAGCCGCCGGCTCGCTTCGGGGATGCCGACAAGCTCAAGCATCTCGAGCGCACGCGCCATGGCGTCCTTCTCGTCGACCTTCTGGTGGATACGTACTGCTTCGGCGATCTGCGCACCGACCGAATAGACCGGGTTCAGCGAAGTCATCGGCTCCTGGAAGATCATCGAAACCTGGTTGCCACGCACGGACGAGAACTCCCGCTCTGAGAGCGTGGTGAGTTCGCGACCGTCGAAGAGGATCGAGCTTTCGGCGTCGATTGAGCCGGGATGGTCGATCAGGCCCATGACTGACAACGCGGTCACGGACTTGCCCGAGCCGGACTCACCTACTACGCCGAGTGTGCGGCCCGCGCCGAGCTCGAAGTTGACGCCGTCGACGGCCCGGACGACACCCGCTGCCGTCTTGAACGACGTGCGGAGATTGGTGACCTTCAGAATCGCGTCGCTCACGGCGCCGGCGTCCTGATCGTAATGTGGTTTTCGAGCGCGCCCATGATGGCGGCAGCGTCTCCGGACTGGAGAGTCTGGAGCAGGTCACCGTGCTCGAATGCGATGCGGTTCAGGTCTGCCTCCTTGCCGTAGCGAAAGAAGTACGCGCGAATGCGGGGCTGAATGCTCCGCCAGACCTGCGCAGTGTGCGCCTGGCCGGAGCGAGAAAGAATGTATTCGTGGAAGCGAATGTCAGCTTCGACCGAGCGGAGAAGGTCGTTGGCTGCGGCAGCCTCCTGCATCGTCCAGACCTCTTTCGCAAGCTCGGCGAAATCGGCGTCGTCCATCCGTTCAAGCACTTTGAGGTAGCTGAACTTCTCGAGTGTCAGACGGACGGGAATCAGGACTTGCTGCACTTCTTCTTCCGAGACGCCGAGGACGACGGCGCCACGGTAGGGGTACGAGACGACGAGTCCTTCATGCTCAAGCTGGCGGAGCGCCTCACGCACGGGTCCGCGGCTCGTATCAAGCTCGCGCGCGATGCGATCTTCGACGAGCCGTTCGCCGTCGTCGTAGCGTCCCATCGTGATCTCCTGACGAAGAACTTCAAGGACTGCGTCGCGGCGCGGGCCGTCGGTGCGAGTGCGCTTAACCGGAAGCTGAATCGGCGGCACAAGCGGCTGCGCCTCAACGGTTTCGGTGGTCTGCTGCGTCACGGGCATTGTTGACAATCCCAGGATGGTTGACAATCTCCAGGGAGCGGCCTAGTGTACAGCCCCTCTTGCGGATTACAAGCATCGAGACGACCGCTGTACGAACACCCCTCCGGGAACCGCTGAAATGGACCGGGGGTATTCGCACATCCGCGTCGGGTCTGATGGTGAAGATCCACACCGACGAGGGTATCGTCGGGCTCGGTGAGGCTCCAGGGCCGACGCTGCCAACGATTCAGACGATTATCGATCGCGAGTTCTCGCAGTTTCTGATCGGTCAGGACCCTCTCCGCATCGACTGGTTGATGCAGCGCCTCGAGGAGTACGCGCGTAACTGGGCGGGCATCGCGAACTACGCCATGTCGGGCATCGAAATCGCCCTCTTCGATCTGAAGGGGAAGGCACTTGGTGTTCCTGTCGCCGAGCTGCTTGGCGGTCGGACGCGCGAAGCGGCCCCGGTGATCGGCTACCTCTTTATCGACGAGCCCGAGGCCAATGCCCAGAAGGCCGCCGACTTCGTCAATCTCGGCCACAACGAGCTGAAGATCAAGGTCGGTCGCAACCTCTCGCAGGATTACGACACGCTTGCCGCGATCCGCGACCGGGTTGGCTACGACGTGAAGATCCGGATCGACGCGAACATGAACTGGAGCGTTCCTACCGCGATCAAGTGGATCAAGGCGCTTGAGCCGTTCGACCTGCAGTTCACCGAGCAGCCGGTCGCAGACTTTGACATTGAGGGCATGGCGATCGTTCGCCGCGCTGTCTCCTCACCGATCGCGGCCGACGAAGGATGCACGAGCGTCCGTTCGGCTCTCGCGCTGATCAAAGCCGAGGCATGCGATGTCTTCGTGGTCTACCCCTCCGAAGCTGGCGGACTTACGCGCGCAGCAATGATCGCCGAACTCGCTGCAAATGCAGGGAAATGGTGCTCAATCGGCAGCTGGGCTGAACTTGGTGTTGCAACAACTGCGAACGTGCATCTCGCGGCGGCGTCGCCGTACTTCACCTTCGCAAACGACACCCACTACCCCCTCCAGCTTCGCGATGTGCTCACTGAGCCCGTGGCGATCAAAGATGGCAAGGTTGCTCTCCAACATTCGCCCGGTCTTGGCGTTTCATTGGATGACAGCGCCGTTGCAGAGCTCGCAGCTCTTGAGCTGCGTGAATCGCCGTTCTACGACGATATTGAGGGCGAAGCCCCAAGTGTGGGGCAGATCCTCTAAAAGAATCACTCCCCCGAACAAAAAGTTCAAACGCACGACCCAACGTACGTCAGAATTACCGGCAAGCACCACTGAACAAGTCACCATTCAACGGTCTTCACCAAAGAAGTAAGGAGGAGGGGCACATGTCTGACAAGCCAAGCGAAAGCTCGCCTCTCGAGCGCGAGGTCAGTCGTCGGGGCCTGCTGGCGAAGGCCGGCAAGCTCGGTGCCGGCGCTCTCGTCGCCGGCGCGGTCGCCGCACCGGCAGAGGCAGCCCGCTCGAAGGCAGCACGCACCAGTGCGAAGGTTCCGACCGGCGGTACGGTCACCTGGGCGCTCGAGCAGGATCCGGCGTTCATCGCACCATTCGGCGCAACGCTTACGGCAAACCGCTGGGGCAACGAGATGATGTACGAGTCTCTGCTCGAGTGGGATCCGAAGCTGAACCTCAAGCCGGCTATCGCCGAGAGCTACAAGGTCTCGGGCAAGAAGTCGATCGACTTCCAGATCCGCAAGGGCATCAAGTTCTCGGACGGCTCGCCGGTTACGGCAAACGACGTCATCTACTCGTTCCTGCAGCAGGCCACCCCGCCCGCTCCGGGTACGTCGGCGTCAACGAGCCAGTTGCCGGCCATCGATCATCTCGAGGCAATCACGCCGACATCGGTCCGCATGTACCTCAAGCAGCCTGACGCTCGCGTCTACGGCTACCTGGCGTGGCAGCGGTACTCGTCGATCGTGCCGAACGGCATCTACAGCTCGAAGAACATGGCGACGGACGGCATCGGTACGGGCCCGTTCATGCTGAATGGCAAGTACGTCTCGAACGATCACGTCAACTTCGTCAAGAACCCGAACTACTGGAAGCCGGGCCTCCCGTACTTGGATGCCATCAACTTCCCGATCATCACCGATGAGCAGACCCGCCTCGCGGCGCTGCGCACCGGCCAGATCGACGGTGCAACGGTTTCGGTTGACGGCGCAGCCGCCATCAACGGTGCCCCGAACGTCACGGTGCTCCATGGCCTGACGGCGGCGTTCCGTGAACTGCAGTTCACGATCAAGCCGGGCGAGAACAAGCCCTGGTCGAAGAAGCAGGTGCGGCAGGCGATCAACTTCGCCATCAACCGCGCGAACATCCTCAAGCAGGTCTACAACGGCTACGGCCAGTACTCAGGCGTTGTCGCTGCCGGTTACGGCCCGTGGACGCTCACGGATGACCAGCTCCAGAGCAAGTACGAGAAGTACGACCTCCCGACCGCCAAGTCGCTGATGAAGGCTGCTGGTGTCTCGGGCTTCGACGTCACGATGACGACCTTCGCGACCCCGACTGACTTCGCAGCAATCGCTGCGCTGATCAAGGCGGACCTCTCGCAGATCGGCATCAACGTGAACATCGTTCCGCAGGACACCGCAACGTTCGCTGCCAACAACAGCGCCGGTGCCTTCGACTGGGATCTCACCGCCCGCGGTATGCGCGGTGACGTCGACGGTTACGTCGCTGAGTACCACCCGGCCGCTGCCATCTACGGCAAGTGGTTCTCCGGTTGGGGCGGCAACAAGCAGATGTTCAAGGACATCGGCAACGGTCGCATCACCCTCGACCCGGCCAAGCGCATTCCGATCTATCAGGACCTCAACAAGGTTCTCATGGACGAGTGCCTCGAGATCGGCCTCGTGTCGGTTTCGAAGTGGCAGGTCGTGAACCGTCGGGTCAAGAACATGTACGTCGCGTTCACCGACTTCAACACCGGTCTGCGCAACGCCTACATCAAGGCGTAGTTCTAGCGTCATTCCTCGCCGACGGCGGGGCAGGCCCGACCTGCCCCGCCGTCACCCCTTTTACGCACCATTTCTTTCCTTTTCGCCTCAACCTCACGGATCAACCAGACATGACGACGTTCCTTATTCGCCGCCTGATCGCAATGATCGCAACGCTGTTTGCGGTCTCGGTCACGATCTTCCTGATGGTGCGGTTGATGACCGGCGACATCATTTCGATCATCTTCTTCGGCGATGAAGCAGCCACCGACGAACAGAAGGATCTTGTTCGGAAGCAGCTCGGCATCGACGGTTCGTACTTCCACCAGTACACCCACTGGGCTGGCCGGATCCTGTTCCATGGCGACTTCGGCAACTCGTTCCAGACGGGTCAGCCGATCTCGGAGATCCTCGGCCACTCCATCCACATCACCGCTGAGCTGATCGTGCTCGGCATCGTGATCGCTTTGCTCTTCGCGATCCCGCTCGGTGTCATCTCTGCGGTGAAGCGCGACTCGGCTGCCGACTATGGCGCCCGCCTCACAGGCCTGATTGGCATCTCGATTCCTGGCTTCTGGCTCGCGACCCTGCTGATCATCTTCACCTCGCAGGTGTTCAACTGGCTGCCGCCGCTGCTCTACGTGTCGATCACCACCGACCCGTGGAAGAACTTCACCCAGTTTGTGTTTCCGGCCCTGTCGATCTCGGTATTCACGCTCGCAATCGTGATGCGCATGTTGCGCGCGACGATGCTCGAGGTGCTGAACCTCGACTACGTTCGCACCGCGCGCGCCAAGGGTGTGCCGCGTCGGACCGTTCTGATCAAGCACGCGCTCCGCAACGCGCTGATCCCTGTCGTCACAGTCGCGGGCTTCGAGGTTGGCTACCTGATCGCCGGCGCAGCGGTCGTCGAGACGATCTTCAATCTGCCCGGCGTCGGCTTCAACCTGCTCCATGCGATCTCCCAGCGTGACTACCCGCTGATCGAAGCAACGACGCTTCTGATCGCAGCGGTGTTCGTGATCGTGAACACGCTCGTCGACCTCGTTTACGGCCTTCTCGACCCAAGGATCTCGGTGGCAGATTGAGCACGTTGACCGAAACCTGGAAAGCGGTGCCGCGGCGCCGCTTCCTTGTCGTTCCCGCAAAGTGGCGTAACCCCATCGGAATCGCGGGTGCCATCATCGTTGCGTTCGTGATCCTCACAGCCCTGATCGGAAACCTGATCTGGACGAACGACCCGAACCTCTCGAACGCCGACCGTCTGCTTGGCCCTAGCTGGGCACATCCGTTTGGCACCGACGAGATCGGCCGTGACTCCCTCGCCCGTATCATCCATGGTGCGCAGGTTTCGCTGCAGGTTGGCGCCACCGCCACAGCAATTGCGCTTGTCGCGGGCACGGTGCTCGGGATGCTCGCTGGCTACTACAAGGGCATCGTCGATCAGCTCGTCAGCCGCGTCATCGACCTTGTCTTTGCGTTCCCGGGCCTTGTGCTCGCCATCGTGATCGCCGGTCTTCTTGGCCCGACGCGCCGCAACGCGATGATCGCAATCGGCATCATCATCACCGCCCCGTTTGCCCGAGTCGTCCGCGCGGCCGTCCTCGAAGTGATGGGCTTTCCGTTCATCGAATCGAGCCGGGCCCTTGGCGCGAGCGATTTCCGTGTGATCTTCCGCCACGTCCTACCGAACATCACGGCGCCGATCATCGTTCTCACTTCCGTCTACTTCTCGCAAGCGATCCTGAGCGAAGCAACGCTTTCGTACCTTGGCCTTGGCATTCAGCCGCCTGAGGCCGCGTGGGGCAACATGCTCGCGACCGCACGCCAATACGTCGGCACGAGCATCTGGATGTCGATTTTCCCGGGTGCCGCGATCATGATCATCGTCCTCGGCTTCAACTTCCTTGGCGACGGTCTGCGCGACATCCTCGATCCGCGCGTCGGCGGCGTCACAGACGCGGTCACGAAGAAGTGACCGACGTCCTGATCAAGAACGGCACGATCGTCGACGGCACCGGTGCCGCCGCGTTCGTGGGCGATGTCGCGATCGAGAACGGCCGGATCGTCGACGTCGGAACACTTGACGGCTCCGACGCCGAGCTCGTGATTGACGCGACGGGCCGCTACATCAGCCCGGGGTTCGTCGATCCTCACAGCCACAGCGATTTCACGCTCCTCACTAACCCAAACTGCGAGAGCACCATTCGCCAGGGCGTCACCACCGAGGTAGTTGGCAACTGCGGCTGGACATACGCTCCGGTTTCCGTGCACTCAAAGGCTGCGATCGAGGGCCGACTGCGCACCTTTGCGTATCCCGGCCCAGTGGAATGGGAGTCGTTCGCGGATCATCTCGACTTCATCCGCAACGTCGGCCACTCGGTCAACCTCGCATGGTTTGTTGGCCACAACACCGTTCGCTTTGCCGCTGGTGTCCGCGAGCGTATCGCGACGGAAGAGCAGATGCGCGCCATGGAGAACTATGTCGCCGAAGCGATGGACGCTGGCGCTCTCGGCCTCTCCACCGGCCTTGAGTTCGCGCCGGGTCGTGAGTCTCCGACCGACGAGGTCGTGCGGCTCAACAAGGTGGTCGGCCGCTACAAGGGCCACTACACAAGCCACATTCGTAACCGCGACCAGTTTCTGCAGGAGTCGATCGAGGAGTTCCTGACGATCATCCGCGACGGTGGCACGAGTGGCGAAATCTCCCATCTCAACGTGCGTAATCGCACAGGTGCCGCACCTGGCGCGTGGCAGCGTGCGGTCGACACAATGCAGCACGCCCGCGAGGTCGAGGGTCTTGACGTGCTCGCCGACACCACCCCGTTCAACGATGGGCTCGGCGCCATGGTCGGCATTCTCCCGCCGTGGGTGGGCGCCGACGGTTGGCAGGAGGCGCAGAAGCGGCTTCGTGACCCATCGTTGCGCGAGAAGTTGAAGCACGAGTGCGATCGCTATTGGCGCTTCATTCACGCAGGTGAATGGCATCGAGTGCGTCTGCAGGCAAGCCCGCAGTACCCAGGGCTTGACGGAAAGTCGTTCCCGGAGATCGCCGAGCTGATGGGCAAGTCCGAGTGGGACGCGTTCTTCGACATCATCGCCGACGCCGGCGCCGGCATGGACGCGCTGCTGATGATCGGTGAGCTCTTCACCGACGATCACCTGAAAGAGATGATTTCGCATCCGATGCTCTCGCTCGGAGTTGACGGTTTTACTGCGGCGCTCGATGTTGGCCTCGACAACGTCGCGGCGCATCCGGTGTGTTACGCCGGGCACGTCCACTACTTGACGCATCACGTGCGTGAACTTGGAACGCTCCCGCTCGAGGAGGCGATTTACAAGATGACGCTGATGCCTGCACGCCACTTCCGCCTGAACGATCGTGGTGCCCTGGCCAAGGGCTACGCGGCCGACCTTCTGATCTTTGACTATGAGCGCCTTGCCGATGGCTCGACGCTGTTGGATCCGCTCCACTACGTGCAGGGCGTCGACGACGTGTTCGTCAACGGCACGCACGTGGTCGCGAACGGCGAGCACACAGGCGCTCGCCCTGGCGTGCATCTCGCCCGAACGTGATCGACCTTCGCTCCGACATCTGCTCGGAACCCACCGAGGAGATGTGGGACGCGATGCGTGCTCATACGCCCGCGTGGCCGATGTTCGACACGGATGTCGCGCTCGAGCGGCTTGAACGCGACGGGGCTGCCCTCCTCGGCAAACAGGCCGCGGTGCTCGTTCCCACGTGCACTGCAGCGAACGTCGCTGCGCTCCTGACGCTCGCCGAGCCCGGCCGAGCAGTCGTGCTCGAACAGGATGCGCACATCCTCACAAGCGAGGGCATGGGCATTCGCTCGCTCGCCCGACTGCGCCCGGTAACGCTTGCCGGAACCAGAGGCCACCTTGAGCCCTCCCGTGTGGCCGAGGCGATCACAGTGAACGACGCCGCGGTGCTGTGCCTCGAGAACACCAATACGCGTGCGGGAGGCACGGCGATCTCAGCACGCGAAACTGCAGAGCTTGCCGCGGTCGCCCACGAGCACGGTGCGGTGGTACACCTTGATGGTGCGCGACTTGCCAACGCGTCGGTCGCGCTGGGTGTCCCTCTTGCAACCCTCGCCGCCCCCGCCGACACCGTCGCGTTCAGCCTCAACAAGGGTCTGTCGGCGCCGTTTGGTGCGCTGCTTGCCGGCTCGACGGACACCGTTGCGGCTGCGCGAGAGCAGATCAAAGCGCTTGGTGCTGGCACGTTGCACAAGCTCGGAATCTTCGCCGCGGCCGGCACGATCGCTCTTGGAATGATCGACCGGCTTGCCGATGATCACCGGCGCGCAAGCCGACTCGCGGAGCTTCTACGTGAAGGTGGACTCGAAGTCGACCCGGTGGAGAGCAACATCGTCTTCTGCCACTGCCCTTCGGGTGCCGAGGCCGTGGCTGAGCGGCTCGCCGAACGTGGTGTCGCCTCCTTTATCCGAGACGACTTCCGACTTCGCTTCGTCACGCACCGTCTGATTGGCGACGCCGAGATCGACGAAGCAGCGGCAGCGATCATCGCGAGCGCATCCGTGGTCACCGCATGAGCAGCTCCGATCTCGCGTTCGAGATCGCGGCGATTCGCCTGGTCGACACCCACGAGCATCTGCAGCCGGCAGGTGCTTGGCGCGAGAACGGTCCCGACATCCTTCAAGACCTGTTTGGGCACTACGCCTGGCATGACCTCGTCAGTGCGGGCCTCCAGCCCGACGCGCTTGAACGGCTCCTCAACCCGGCCTCAGGGTCGATCACCGCACGCTTCAACGACATTCGCGAAGCGTGGGAGCGAACGCAATTTGCGGGCTACGGCGAAGCGATTCGCCTGTCGGCCCATCACACCTACGGCATCGACGAGATCACGGCGGAGGCACTCGAAGCCGCCCAGCCGATCGTCGCCTCCTTGCAGAACGACGCGGAACGACTCCGGCTCATGCGCGAGGTGGCGTTGCTCGACCACGTGCAAATCGACGACATGCAGTGGAACCGCGTCCCGGAGCCACTCTCGCCCGAGTTCTTCACCTATGACCTGTCGATGTGGAGCTTCTGCCGCGGCGAGATCGAGAACGAGAAGATCGCGGCCGAGACCGGAGTAACGGTCACCGACCTTGACTCACTCCGCAACGCGATTGCCTCCATCTTCCTCAAGAACGCGCCGCATTCGATCGCCGTGAAATCACAGCACGCCTACGACCGGTCGCTCGCGTGGGAAGAGCGCACCGAGGCCGAGGCGACACATGCGCTGCAGGCAGTGCTGCGCGACGGCGGCACATCCATCGACCGCGCGGTGCTCGGCGACTGGTGCTGGGCGCGCAGCATCGAGCATGCGATCGAATACGGCCTACCCTTCAAGGTGCACACCGGCATGTTCGCCCGCAACGGGCGCATGACGATCGCCTGGGTTCGCCCAGGCCACCTCACCAAGCTGCTTGCCCGCTACCCCGAGGCGCGCTTCGTGCTCATGCACATCGGCTATCCCTATGGTGACGAGTTGATCTCGATCGCGAAGCATTACGCAAACGTGTGGGTCGACCTGTGCTGGGCATGGTCGATCGATCCCTACAGCAGCTCCGACTTTGTACGCCGTTTCATCCATGCTGCCCCGGTCAACAAGCTGTTCGCCTACGGAGGCGACACGATGTGGCCAACGAACGTCCTCGCCTACTCCCTCCAGGCCCGTCGCTGGCTCACAAAGACGCTCGAAGCCGAGGTTGCTGCCGGCGATCTAACCGAGAAGCAAGCGATCACAATTGCCGAGCGCATCATGCGGCGCAACCAGTTCGAGTGCTTCGACCTCCTGTAGGAGGAAGAGGAGCCTCGCTACTCCAGCGGATCGTCGAGCGTCTCAGTCGCACCGAGTTCGGCGCGACCCTCGGCCGACGAACGGCGGGCCAAACGAAACGACGGCCGGTGGAGAGCATGGGCAAGCCCGGCGACGGATTCGACTGAGAGATCAGCACCATCGACCCGTGAGCTGAGAAACCACACTCCCCAAGCGGCAGTGAGGAGCGAGACGGCTCCAGCAATGAGGAACGCGAGTTCCGTTCCGCCCCACGACACCAAGACCCCGGCGAACAAGCCTCCGAGCGGCGCGCCGCCCTGGAAGGCGAAGAAGTACAGGCTCGCGGCCCGACCACGCAAGTGCGGCGGTGCGGCAAGCTGAATTGTGGCGAGCGCGTTTGTGCCCCACAACACGTAGAAGACGCCCACGAGGTAGAGCAGGATGCAGATGCCGACGAGCGAGTGGAGTGGCGCGAGGATCAGTTCGAGGACGCCGTACCCAACAGCACCAACCAAGATCGTTCGCAAGCTCGCGACCGCGCGGAAGGCGTTGATCATCGCGCCGGTGAACGCACCGAGGCCGAACACGGCCGCGATCACGCCAAACGTCCCAGCGCCCTTGTGCAGCGTGCGGTCGGCGATCAGCGGGAACAGCACGTTGAAGTTGAATGCGAACGTGGCGAGGAAGAACACGACGACGAACGCGACCGTTGCTCGCGGCGTGTGGCGCACATAGCTGAGGGCGGCAACCGCGCCCTTGAACACCTTCGCCTCCTCGTTCTTCGGTGGCCGGTGAAGCTTCGAGACGTCCATCGCCCAAAGCGACGCCAGGATGCCCAGGAAGCTCACCGCGTTCAGGGCAAATGCTGTCCCTTCGCCGGCCAACGCAACAACGGCACCTCCGATCGCCGGGCCAAGCACGCGCGCGATCGTGCCGATGCTCGATGAGAGCGACACCGCGTTTGGCAGATCGTCTGGTCCCACCATTTGAAACACGAGTGAGTGACGGGCAGGAGCATCGAGCGCCCCCACCACCCCTTGCAGCGCCGCGAGCGCGAACACCTCCCACACTTGCACCACGCCAGCGAGCGTCAGTCCGGCAAGGATCGCCGCGTTCGCCATCTGCACGATCTCGGAACGGATCACAAGCGTCCGCACGTCGTACCGGTCGATGAGCGTCCCCACGAAGAGCCCCATCGCCGTGACCGGAAGCAACTGGCACAGCGCGAGCGTGCCGACCAGCACCGGCGAATGCGTTAGGCGCAGCACGAGCCAGGCTGCAGCGATCTGCTGCATCCATGTGCCCGTGAACGAAATGAAGTTGCCGGCGAAATACAGCCGGTAGTTGCGATGCTTGCGCAGGCTTGCGAAGGTCCTTCCCCCGACCTGCGCAAGTGCAGAACTCACCGGATGTCAGCCCGATCGATCGGCTGTCCGAGGACAAAGACCGAGTCGCCCGCTTCGGCAACCGGAATTGCACGGGTGACGACAACGACACCGTCGCGTGGTGCCCGCATCACGTTCGGCGAACGACCCGGCGTGTCGGGGAACCAGAGGCGGCCAACCGGCTCGCCTTCCTTGACCGGCTCACCCGGCTCAAGAATCCCTTCCCACACACCTGTCTCTTCGGTGATCACCATGTTGTCACCCTCGCGCCCATCGATGATGACCGCATCAGGGAGGCCGAGCGACGCGCGCGTCAGCACTTCACCTTCGAGAACACCCACATGGCGCAGCACGTTCGTGAGTCCCGACCACGCAAGCCGATGCACCGGTGCCGGAACGCGCCCGCCGCCACCAAGCTCGGTCGTAATCACGATCTTGCCCTGATTCTCCGCCTCAACCGGCAGCAAGCCGTTGCCGTTCACATCGACGTACAGGAAGTGGAAGTCGGAATTCCAGGCGAGCATTCCCTCGAGCATCTTCGCCCGCTGGTCAGGATTCTCGACCACATGCATGTGCGAGCACGGCAAGAACCAGGCGGTGCGACCGCCCGAGTGCATGTCAATCACCACGTCTGCTGCGGGGAAGAGCTCGCGGGTGAAGTAGTCAGAAAGCTGCTCGTTCGGTGGGCCGTCGGGGCGTCCTGGGAACGAGCGGTTGAAGTTCACGCCCGATGGCCAGAGCCGGGTGTTCGCCCAAGCTGCTTCCTTCGAGATCACCGGCACGACGATGATCCGACCGTTCACCTGCGACGGATCGATCTCGTCGATCAGCCGAAGTGCCGCGACCTGACCTTCGTACTCGTCGCCGTGGTTGCCTCCCGACACGAGCACGGTCGGCCCGGTGCCGTTCGCGATCGTCGCGATCGGCACGAAGCTGAACCCCCACCCGGCGGTGTTTGAGATGCGAGGGAACTGCAGTCGTCCGACCTGCTTCCCCTGCTTCGAAAGATCGATGGTGCAGTGAACTGGACCGTCGTAGCTCATGCCCGTGCCTCCAAGACAGCTTTTGCGGAAGCCGCGGCCGCATCGAGCAGCCGATCGACGTCCTCGTCGGTATGTGCGTAGGAGAAATGACTGCGCTTAAGGTTCAGCGGAAGCTCGAACACGCCGTGCTTCATCTGCTCGCGCCGAACACCAATGAACATGTCGACGTCGTTCGCGAGAAGGTCGTCGTAGTTTTCGACGGGCCCTTCCATGAAGTACGTCACAAACACGGACCCGAAGCCCGACACGACAACGGGGATGTCGAGCGCCGCGTAGACCTCACGCAGACCCTGCCGGGCGCGTTCGCCGAGGCGGAAGACATGCTCGTGTACCGGCTCGGTCTGCAGCTTGGTGATCGTGGCGAGCGCAGCAGCAGCGGTGGGCGGATGCCCGTTGAACGTGCCTGCGAAGAACGCGGGCTGTCCTGGCGTCGTGCTGAAGAGATCCATCAGCTCGGCCTTGCCGCCGATCGCCGAGATCGGCCAGCCGTTGCCCATGGCCTTACCCATCGTCGTGATGTCGGGTGTGACACCGGCAACCGACTGGTAGCCGCCAAGCCCGTGACGGAAGCCGGTGATCACCTCGTCGAAGATGAGCACTGTCCCGTGCTTAGTGGCGAGCTCACGCAGCCGCTCGAGGAAGCCTGCCTTCGGCAACACGGCCCCGATGTTGTGAGGGATCGGCTCGATGATGATCGCCGCTACGTCGTAGTCGTTGAGCGCCTTCTCGACCTCGTCGGCGTTGTTGAACTGACAGACGATCGTTGCCTCCGTCACTTCTGGCAAGACGCCCTTCGACAGCGGATCGTGCTTGCCCAGGTTCTCCTTGAGGGAGATGACGTTCATCGCAACCGAGTCGTGCCAGCCGTGGTAGCAGCCCTGGAACTTGATGATGTGGCGACGCCCGGTCGCGGCACGAGACACCCGAATTGCATGGAAGGTCGCCTCGCTACCGGTCTCGGTGAGGAGCACCTTCTCGACCGACGGGAGCAGCGAGACGATCTTCTCTGCAACCTCAACCTCGATCTCCGAAACGCCAATTCCCATGAGGCCAACCGACTTTGCGGCAGCGGCGACTGCGCCGTCGACGTCAGGATCGTTGTGGCCGAGGAGCGGAGGCCCAAACGCTGCGTGGTAGTCGGTGTAGGTCTTGCCCTCAAGCGTGGTGAACGTGGAGCCATGCGTCGAGGCGATAACGAGATCCTCGAGTCCTGGCACACGCCGCTGGCCGCTGTTGACCCCTCCGGGAATGACCCTGGAGGCCCGTTCGGCGAGCGACCCTGCCTTGTGCGATTCGGTCGTGGTCATGCGCGTGTTTCCTCTCAGTCGACCCGGTAGCGGGCGACAATCTCGGGATTGACCGTCACACCGATGCCGGGTGCGGTCGGAATCTCAACGTTGCCGTCGGCGTCGATCGGCAGCAGCTCGAACGTGAGCTCCGTGTTGATCGGCGTGCCGGCGATGCAGTACTCCTGGAACTGGGCATCGGGAAGCACGGCGTTGCAGTGAAGCGATGCGGCCTTGATAATTCCGCTCTTCCACGCGTGCGGCACCGTCTCGACGCCACGTGCGCGAGCGAATTCGGCGATCCGAAGCAGCTCGGTGATGCCACCGCAGCGTGTGACGTCAGGCTGGACGAGGTCAACGTGACCACGCTCGATCAGCTCGCGGAAACCCCAGAGCGTCGTGTCCTGCTCGCCTGCAGCGACCCGGATGTCGACGGTATCGGCGAGCTCCGCGTACGCCTCGTACTCATCGGGCTCAAACGGCTCTTCGATCCAGAAGATGCCAAGCTCCTCGAAGGCACGGGCGACCTTGATCGCCGTCTTCGCGTCGCTGCCGTATCCGAGACCCGAGTCGATCAGCACGGTCACCTTGTCGCCGCCAGCTTCAACGGCAGCGGTTGCGAGCGCAATGTCATGGTCGGCGTTCTGACCCTGGACACCCCAGCCGAGCTTGACCGCGGTAAAGCCAAGTTCGCGCACCTGCGCGACGGCCTCGCTCACTTCGGTCGGCGTGTCCGGCATCAGCCGCGATGCGTACGCGCGCACCTTGTCGCGCTTCTTGCCGCCAAGCAGCTCGTAGACCGGCTTACCGAGGGCCTTCCCCTTGATGTCCCAGAGCGCGATATCGACGCCGCTGATGGCGTGCAGCGCGATGCCGCGACGGCCGACGTAGATCAGCCCGCGGTACATCTTCTGCCAGAGCCGCTCGACGTCCATCGGATCTTCTCCGATGAGCAGTTCCCGCAGGCTGTTGGCGATGGCGTGGGAACCGGGGGCGTGAATAACCGCCTTGACCGCTTCCGGTGCCGAATCGACCTCACCAACGCCGGTAATGCCCTCGTCGGTGTGGATAAAGACGACAAGATCGTCCTGGCTTCCGTCTGCGATTCCCTCGTTCAGCGCCGGCTGTCGAAGGATCACCGCCTCGACATCCGTGATCTTCACGAAATTCCTCCTCGCAAAAGTGACTGTTCAGGCCAAAACTCGGGCCCGAAGGCCAGATTGTCAACTATAGAGCAATTGTCTACAATCGCGAAATGGCTGAGACAACAGTGCACTGCACCATCGATCTCGACACGCCAGGGAAGCACGTTGGCCGTCTCGAACTGCCGCGCTCAAACAATACGAGCGGCTGGTCGCACCAGTTCATTCCGATCATCTCGGTGAAGGGCGAAGGCTCCGGTCCGGTCGCGGTCGTGATCGGCGGTGTGCACGGCGACGAACCCGAAGGGCAGGTTGCCGCGCTCAATCTTTCGCGCTCAGCAACACCCGAGAATGTTCGCGGTCAGCTGATCATCGTTCCGTGCGCGTCGATGGAGGCCTCGCGTGACTTCACGCGCCTGTGGCCCACCGGCGCGAACCTCAACCGCTCGTTCCCAGGCCGTCCTGACGGCCCCGCCGACGAGCAGCTCGCTGACTTCTTCAGCCGCTACCTCTTCCCGCGTGCCGAGATCGTTGTCGATATGCACAGCGGTGGCCGCACGATGCTCTGCCCAGAATGGTCAGAAATGCACTGGGTCGATGACCCCGCGCAGCGCAAGCAGATGGTTGACGGCATGCTCGCCTGGAACAGCCCGTTCCACTTCGTCTACATCGACGTTGGCGGCACCGGGCTACTTGTCGGCGAGGCGGAGCGACAGGGCAAGATCGTCGTTTCGACCGAACTCGGCGGTGGAGGCCACGTGCATGCCCACACCCACCGAATCGCGCAAGATGGCCTCGCAAACGTTCTACGCCACTTCGGCGTCATCGACGGCGCACCGAAGAGCCGCGAGGAGCTCGGCCTCGAGCCACCCGTCATCGTGCGCGCAACCGACATGGAGAACTACGTCTTTGCGCCCGAGAGCGGACTGTGGGAGACGTTCGTCGACCTCGGCGCCCGCGTCAAGAAGGGCGACGCGGTCGGCCAGATGCACTTCCTTGAGCGCCCGGATCGTCCGGGAACTGTTGTCCACGCGGCCTGCGACGGCATCGTTGCCGCCGTTCGCGCTATTGCCCCGACGACGCAAGGCGACAACGTCATCGTCGTCGGACGAGAGATCGACGCGAAGGAGCTCCTATGACGCTGTACGCAGGGGTCGCGCGGGTTGACATCACTCCCCCGCTCGGCACTCCCGTCGCCTGTTGGAACGCGCGCGGCGCACTCGCAACGGGCATCCATGAGCGCATGATCGCCCAGGCGCTCGTGCTGAGCGACGGCACCACAACCGTCGCGATCGTTGCAAGCGACCTTGTGTTCGTCGGGCGTCTGCTGGCCGAGAGCATCCGCACCGAGGTCACGCGCCTCACCGGCATTCCCGGTGACGCCGTCTCAGTGCACGCGAGCCACAACCACAGCGGCCCGAGCCTCTCCCGCGGCCAGAGCATCCCAACGCTCCGCGACATTCCGAGCTTCGCACGCTACGCCGACTCGCTCACCGATCTCCTCGCAGGGGCCGTCTACGGCGCGTTCAAGAACATGCAACCCGTCCGCATCGGCGCAACCGTCGGTCGCGCCCCCGGCCTCACCGGAAACCGCGTGCAGCGCGAACGTGCCGTCGACGATTCGCTCACGGTCGTACGGATCGATAAGGCCAACGGCTCTCCGCTCGCCGCGGTCGTGAGCTTCCAGACGCACCCGATCTCTGTCGGTGGTGTCTCGTACGAGTGGGATGCCGAGTACATCGCCCCGCTGCGTGAAACGGTCGCGGCAGGCTCCCCCGACACTGAAGTGATCTTCCTGCAGGGCTGCGCGGGCGACCTCGCGCCGTTCGACTGGTACTTCGGTAACTGGAACTCAAGCCGGCACTCCTACGAGGAGCGCGACCGGCTGGGTCGTGCGATCGGCGAAGTTGCGCTTGAGCTATTGCCGACCGTCGACACGAGCCCCGACGGCTCGGTTCGCTACGGCTCGATCGATCTTGAGCTGACCCGCCGCAATCCCGGGTACGACCTTGCAGAACTCAAGGCCCGCCGCGAGGAGCTGCAGAAGCTTCCCGAGCCAGATTGGCCTGAGGTTTGGCCGACCGAGGTGCACACCATGACCTCTGCCCAGCAGTTCCCGCTGCAGTACCAAATCGGCGCGCTGACGATGTACATCGACATGCTCGAGCGGCAGAACGAGACGATTCCCGCCCAGGTGCAGGTGATCGCTGCAGGCGACATCGCGGTTGTGACAAACCCGTTTGAGCTCTTCAACCACGCTGGCGTGCGCATCAAAGAGGGAAGCCCCTTCGGCACCACCATCGCCGCCGCCTACGCAAACGACTATGCCGGGTATCTGCCGGAAAGCACCGATCTTGACCTTGTCGCCGACGTTCCACTCGACGAGATCCTCGATCAGGACGCATACCGGTGGGCGTACGGCATCACCAGTTCAAATGTCGCGCGTGGCGAGGTCGACCGGTTCGTCGACGAGAGCGTCGGGCTGCTCTCGCGCGTCAAGTCCGCGGGTTGACCCGACGCCACGACGCGATCGTCGTCGGGGTTGGCTCCATGGGGAGCGCAGCCGCGTTTCACCTTGCCCGGAGAGGCGTCTCCGTTCTCGGTCTTGAGCAGTTTGCGATTGGCCACGATCGCGGTTCGCTGCATGGGCTCTCGCGCATCATCCGGCTCGCCTACCACGAGCATCCCGACTACGTGCCGCTCCTGCGCCGCTCCTATGCGCTTTGGCGGGAGCTCGAAGCGCTCCAAGACGTCGCGTTGTTTGAAACCACCGGATCGATCGAGCTCGGGGCCTCAACCGGGCCGCTCGTCCAGGGCACCCTTGCGGCGTGCGCCGAACACGGCCTCGCGTACGAGCTGCTTGCACCCGACGACCTCGTCGCACGGTTCCCCGCGTACAACCCTCGCGCTGACTGGGTTGGGGTGCTCCAACCCGACGCGGGCTTCTTGCGGCCTGAGGCCTCAGTCGCCGCGCACGCTGCGGCGGCGCGCGCTGCTGGTGCCGATCTCCGCGAGGGCGTGACAGTGCTGAGTTGGAGCGCCAGCGGCGATGGTGTGACGGTGGAAACGACTGCCGGATCATTTAGCGCCGACCGGCTTGTGCTGGCCCCTGGCGCTTGGGCCGCTGGGCTCTTCTCGCTGCCACCGCGACTGTTCCAGGCGGCACGACAGGTCGTTGCCTGGTTCGCTCCTACGGCGCCAGACCTCTTCGCCCCTGAACGCTTCCCCGTCTTCATCGTCGAGGAGGACGGCATCAATCACTACGGGTTCCCGCCGGTCGACGGCGCAGGGTTCAAAATCGGCCGGATGCATCATCCTGGACAGCCCGTCTCCGATCCCGCCTCGCTCGACCGCGTGGCCGCCGACTCGGAGGTTGCGGTGCTCCGTTCGTTTGTCGAGCGCGTCTTCCCACAGGCGGCCGGCTCGCTGCTTGACGCCCAGGCCTGCCTCTTTACCAACACGCCGGACAGCCGGTTTGTGCTCGACACCCACCCTGATGCCGAGAACGTGGTGATCGTGTCGGCGTGCTCCGGACACGGTTTTAAGTTCGCGCCTGTCGTCGGTGAGATCGCCGCCGACCTCGCGCTCGATGGCAACACAGATCATCCGATCGACTTCCTGCACCTCGACCGCTTCCTCGCCGACGCCGCATGAGCGCACCCGTACCTCCACTCCTTTGGACGCCGCCCGCTGGCTTCGCCGAGACAACCGAGCTTGCGCGATACGAGCGGTGGCTCGCCGCTGAACGCGGCCTGACGTTCCCCGACTACCACGCGTTGCAGCGGTGGTCGACCACCGACATCGAGGGTTTCTGGGGCTCCCTCTGGGAGTTCTTCGAGGTCGAGGCAGGGACACCCTACGAGCGAGTTCTCGGCTCTCGGTCGATGCCAGGCGCCGACTGGTTCCCCGGCGCACGTCTTAATCTCGCCCAACACGTCTTCCGTCGTCGTGATCCGAACGCGATCGCGATTCACCACCAGTCCGAGACCGAGCCGCTCCGCGATATCTCTTGGGGAGAGCTGACCGAGCTGACGGCCCGTGTCCAGGCCGGGCTTGAGGCGTTGGGTGTCGGCCCCGGCGACCGCGTGTGCGCCTACCTTCCGAACATCCCCGAGGCGGCCGCCGCACTCTTCGCAACTGCAGCGCTTGGTGCGATCTGGTCGTGCTGTTCGCCCGACTTTGGTGTGCGCAGCGTTGTCGACCGCTTCGCCCAAATCGAGCCGAAGGTACTGATTACCGTCGACGGGTACGTCTACGGGGGAAAACCAGCAGCGCGCCTCGACGCCGTCGCTGAGATGCGCGCAAACCTGCCCACGCTTGAGGCGACCGTGCTCCTCCCGTACCTTGACCGCTCCGCCGAGCTCCCCGGCACGATCCGGTGGGAGACGTTCCTGCAGCCAGGAACGCTTCACTTCGAGCAGGTGCCGTTCGCACACCCACTGTGGGTGGTCTACTCGTCAGGAACAACCGGGCTGCCGAAGCCACTCGTTCACGGTCAGGGCGGAGTGCTGCTCGAACATTGGAAGCAGGTGCAGCTTCACTGGGATGCTCGCGCTGGCGATCGGCTCTACTGGTATTCGAGTACGGGTTGGATGATGTGGAACTTGCTGCTCGGCGGTCTGCTGACCGAGGCATCGGTCATCACCTACGACGGTAGCCCCGGCCATCCCGACATGAACGTCCAGTGGCGTCTCGCCGCGGAGGCCGGCGCCACCTGCTTCGGCACGAGCGCGGCGTTCATTGCCGCAAGCATGAAGGCGGGTGTTCGCCCGGCAGACGTTGGTGATCTCTCGACGATTCGGGCGATCGGGTCAACCGGGTCTCCCCTCTCACCCGACGGGTTCCGGTGGATCTACGAGCAGGTGAACCCCGACGTGTGGCTCTTCTCGATGAGCGGCGGCACCGATGTCTGCACCGCGTTCATCGGCGGCGTTCCAACGCTGCCGGTGCATGAAGGCGAACTCCAGGCAAGTTCGCTCGGCGCTGCGATCGAAGCCTGGGACGAGCAGGGCAACGCACTCGTTGAGGAGGTGGGTGAGCTTGTCCTGACCGAACCGATGCCGTCGATGCCCGTGGCGCTTTGGGGAGACACCGACGGCACCCGCTACCACGACTCGTACTTCGGCATGTACGACGGCATCTGGCGACACGGCGACTGGATTCGGTTCACCGATCGCAACAGCGCGGTGATCTATGGCCGTTCCGACTCGACGATCAACCGCCGAGGCATCCGCATGGGCACCGCTGAGCTCTACCGCGCCGTGCTCGCCTCAGACGACATCGTCGACGCACTCGTTGTCGACATCCCGAAGGAAGACACTGATGGATGGATGCCGCTCTTTGTCGTGTTGCGGCCCGGCGCCGTACTGACACCCGAACTCGTTGCCGATCTGAAACGACGTGTCCGCGAGGATTGCTCACCGCGGCACGTCCCGGACGAGATCCGCCAGATCGCAGAGGTTCCGCGAACACTCTCGGGAAAGATTCTCGAGGTGCCCGTCAAGCGCATCCTGATGGGAGCACGCCCACACGACGTCGCCAGTCCAGACGCCCTCGCGAACCCGGCAGCGCTTGAGGTCTTTGCAGACCTCGCAGCCGACATCAATTCACGGTTAGCGTAAGCCGCAGCGTGCTGGGCGCGCCGACGACCTTGATGTCGTCGATGTAGGGCGGGCCGAAGACCGTCGTGAGTTGGTAGACACCCGGCTTCGGGAAGATGAGTTTCGTGCGCGACCCGACGTAGTTCATGGTTGGGCTTCCCGCGATCACGACCTTGGAGCCACCACCGATCATCAGTCGATGTGGTCGGAGATCATCGTTGACGATGATGAGTGCGCCTCCCGCGCGGAGCTTCACTGCACTGCGCTTCGCACCGTTGACCGTCCAGATGTGCGCGGTTTGCGGCTGATAGACGATGTGCACGCTCAACGTTCGCGGAAGGCTCAGCGACGTCTTGTTATCGGACGCAGACCCAACCTGTGGCACCAATCCAAGAACCGCGGCGGCCAAGCCGACGACGAGGGCGGCCCGATGACCTCTTGACTTCTTGCCGAAGTCGTACAGGGTGCGGCCTCCGTCGTTCAGCTGCTCCGGCACCTTGTACACGGACGTGTCGGCAAACGGAACGCGTGCGAACTCCGCCTGCAGTCCGTTGATCAAGTGACCGAAGATCCAGCCGCCGCCACCGCTACATAGGCCGTAGCGACCTTCGCGGCACGACGGACACGTACCGCACGAGGTGATGCACGAGACGAGAACGCGGTCGCCGACGGCGACTGACCTGACGGCGTCGCCTTTCTCGATGATCGTGCCGACGGCCTCGTGCCCGAGAATCGTGCCGGGCTGCACTTCGGGAACGTCACCTTTGAGGATGTGGAGATCGGTCCCGCAGATCGTTGACGAGCTAATGCGGACGATCACATCGGTGGGCTCGATGATCGTTGGATCCGGGACTTCATCCCATGACCTCTGACCAGGGCCGTGGTACACGAGTGCTTTCATGGCGCGCCTCCTTTGAAACCGGGTTCGAAGCGCCTGCCATCTCGTGGACGGCCTTCACCACGCTTCGATAGGCGCATCGTCACCGCGCCGGGCCAGGGGCGCATCGGTGCCGTCCCTGCCCCGGCTGCGGAGATTCACGCAGGTCGTCTCAGCTGAGCTTCGCCATCACGTGCTTGATCTGGGTGTAGTCCTCAAGCGAGTAGGCCGACATGTCCTTGCCGTAACCGGACTGCTTGAACCCACCGTGAGGCATCTCGGAGATCAGCGGAATGTGGTCGTTGATCCACACCGTTCCGAACTGCAGCGCACGGGCGGCCGAGAGAGCGCGACCAACATCGCGCGTCCAGACGCTCGCGGAGAGGCCATAGTTGACGTCGTTCGCCCACCGGATCGCTTCCGCATCGTCGGCAAACCGCTGCACCGTGACGACAGGACCGAAGACCTCGCGCTGCACGATCTCGTCGGTCTGGGCGACATCCGTCACAACGGTTGGCGTGACGAAGAAGCCGCGTGCCGACGGCGAGTCGCCACCGGTCAAGATCGTCGCCCCCTTCGCACGCTCGAGGAACCCGAACACGCGCTCCTGCTGGGACTTGGTGATCACCGGCCCCATCTCGATCGCGTCGCCTTCGGCGGGATCCCCCACGTGCAGCGATGAGACGGCCGGGATCAGCTCTTCGATCAGCCGGTCGTAGATCTTCGGGCCGGCAATCACACGCGAGGCCGCAGTGCAGTCCTGACCCGAGTTCCAGAATCCTGCGATCTTGATTCCCTCCGCGACAGCGACTGGGTCGGCATCATCGAACACCACGACAGGCGCCTTGCCGCCAAGCTCAAGGTGCACGCGCTTCAACGTGTCGGAGGCATTGCGGGCGATCAGCTTGCCGGTCGACACATCGCCGGTCAGCGAGACAAGGCGCACGTCGGGATGGGTGACGAGCCGCTCACCGACCGGGACACCGTCACCGGTGATCACATTGAGGACGCCCGCGGGAAGAACGTCTTGCGCGAGTTCCGCGAACCGCAGGAGCGAGAGCGGTGTCTGTTCTGACGGCTTCAGCACCTGGGTGTTGCCCGCCGCAAGCGCCGGGCCGAGCTTCCACACAGCCATCATCAGCGGGTAGTTCCAAGGGGCGATCCCTGCGACAACGCCCAACGGCTCCCGGCGGATCATCGAGGTATATCCCCGCATGTACTCGCCGGCGCTCTTCCCTTCCAAGATCCGCGCCGCTCCGGCGAAGAAACGCAGGTTGTCGACACAGACTGGAATCTCGTCACGCGCATACGAGAGCGGCTTACCGACGTTGCGCGACTCGATCTGGGCGAGCTCTTCAGCGTTGTCCTCCATCACCTGGGCAAGCGCAAGCAAGGCAGCGGCGCGCTCGCCCGGGGTCGTGTCGAGCCATTCTGGAAGCGCCTTCGAGGCAGCTTCAACAGCCGCATCAGCATCCTCGGCGGTGCATGCGGGAACGGTGGCGATCACCTCTTCGGTCGCCGGGTTCAAGACCTCCATCGTCTTCCCCGAGGTGGAGGCGACCCACGCCCCTCCGATGAACACCTTGCCTTCTGCGTTGCTCACAAGCGAACCTCCTACTCGGTGCGCAGCAGGCCGCTCTCACGAGTGAGGCGCTGCGCCAGGACAACGGGGATGATGGTGACCGCCAACACGAGCACGACCACCGCGTTCACCTCAGGCAGGGTCTGCCCAAGACGGATGTTGCCGAAGATCCAAAGCGGCAGCGTATTCTGCGCTCCCGCGGTGAAAGTGGTGACGATCACCTCGTCGAACGAGAGCGCGAACGCAAGGAGCGCACCTGAGATGAGCGCGGTTGAGATCGCAGGGAACGTCACGTACCGAAACGTCTGAAATCCGTCAGCGCCGAGATCCATCGACGCTTCGACAAGCGAGGTCGGTGTGCGTCGCAGCCGTGCGAGCACGTTGTTGTAAACGGTCACGACGCAGAAGGTGGCGTGTCCCACAACGACCGTCCAGAGCCCGAAGTTGACGTGCCAAAACACGAAGACCGAGTTGAGTGCCATGCCGGTGATGATTCCGGGGAGCGCAATCGGCAAAACGAACAGGAACGACACCGACTCGCGACCGAAGAAGCGGAATCGGTGCACACCGAATGCGGCCATCGACCCGAGCACGAGGGCAATTCCGGTGGCGAGCGCTCCCGCTTTGAGCGACAGCACCATCGCGTCTTGGAACGCCGGGTCGTGGATTGCAGGGCTGAACCACTTCGTCGTCAGCCCTGCGATCGGCCAGCTCTGGACGTTCGAGGAGTTGAACGCGTAGAGCACGATCAGCAGAATCGGGATCCAGAGGAACGCGATCACAAGCCCCGTGAAGATCCCGAGCGTCACACGGGTTGTGCGTGTCTCCATCAGAGCGCCTCAAACGCGCCGGAGCGCTTCGCGAGCACGAGGTAGACACCCATCACAAGCAGCGGCACGGTCGCGTACGCCGCCGCAAACGGGACGTTGTTGGACACCCCGACGCTGTCGAACACGACGTTGCCGATGAAGTCTGACGAGGAGCCACCCACGAGCTTCGGAGTGATGTAGTCGCCGAGCGTCAACGAGAAGGTAAAGATCGAGCCCGCGACGACGCCAGGCAATGCGAGCGGCAACACGATGCTGCGGAACGTCCGTGAGCCGCGCGCGCCAAGATCGCGCGACGCCTCAAGGTACGAGTGCGGAATCCGCTCGAGCGCCGCATAGATCGGAACGATCATGAACGGCAGCCAGACGTACGAGAAGACGATCCACACCGCCGTGTTCGAGTACGCGATGTTCGCGGCCGGCAGCCCGAACCCGTGCAGCACCCAGTTGAGGACGCCTTCCTTGTTGAGGATCAAACGCCAGGCGTAGACACGCACGAGGTAGCTCGACCACAGCGGGAGCAAGACCATCACGAAGAGGATCGAGCGCGACCGCGGCTTGGCCACACGCGCCATGAAGTACGCGATCGGGAATGCGACAAGCGCGTCTGTCAACGTCACGGCAGCAGCGATCCCGATCGTGCGCAGCGCAATCGTGTGGTAGACGCTCGCATCCCAGAGCGTTCTGAAATTGTCGAATGAGAAGTGCCGAATCAGCGTCCCCGCGAAGGGGTCAACACCCCAAAACGCCGAGACAAACAGCACCGCCAGCGCCGCGACGTAGACAGCGGTAAACGCCGCTACAGGCGGTGCGAGAAGCGAAAGGCCGCGGAGCCACGGTCGCCGGTAGAGCGCGCCGCCAATACGGCGGCGCGCTCCCCGACCACGACCGTTCAGCCCTTGAGGGCTGTCCAGGCCTGCTGCCACTTGGTGTAGTCCAAACAGTCCTTCTTGCCATTGCCACAGTCGGCAATCGGCGTCTTCCAGAAGTAGATGTTCTTGAAGTACGACTCCGCCGCATCGGCGTGGTACTTCGCGCACGAGCCAAGCTCCAGCTTGTCCATCTCGGCACAGGCGTACTTGTTCACCGGCGTCTCACCGAAGTAGATCGCCTGCTCGGCCTGCACCTTTGGTGTCGAGATCCACGACAGCCACTTGTAGGCGCACGCGAGGTTCTTCGTCTTCTTCGACACCATCCAGGTGTCGAGCCAGCCCGTGGCGCCTTCGCTTGGAACGACGTCCTTCACCGGCGCGCCGGCCGCGATCAACGTGTTCGTCTGGTACGGCCACGACGCCCCGATCACGGCGTCGCCGTTCTTGAAGAGGTCGATCTCGTCGGATGCGAGAGCCCAGTACTTCTTGATCAGCGACTTCTGCCCTCTCAAGAGCGAGATCGCTGCGTCGAACTGCGTCTGGTTGAGCTCGTACGGATCCTTGATACCGAGCGACGGCTTCGTCTTCATCAGATACAGCGCCGCGTCGGCGATCTGGATCGGATTGTCAGGAACGGTGACCTCGCCCTTGTACTTCGAGTCGTAGAGCGCGCCCCACGATGTCGGTGCGGGTGACACCTTCTTCGTGTTGTAGAGAAGCGTGTTCGGCCCCCACTGCAGCGAGACGCCGTAGTGCTTCCCACCAACGGTGTTGTTTGGGGGAGACTGGAACGTCTTCAAGAAGTTCTTGTAGTCGGGGATCTTCGTCGGATCGATCGCCTGCACGTCGCCGCCGTAGATCAACCGAAGGCTGGCATCACCCGATGCCGACACCAGGTCGTACTGGCCACCGCCACCAGACCGCATGAGCGTGACCATCTCGTCCGAGGAGCCGGCGTACTTCGCGTGCACCGTGCATCCACTCTGCTTCTGGAAAGGGGTGACCCACTGCGGCTGGGTGTACCCCTCCCAGGCAATCATGTTCAGCGTGCCGCCGGTGTTCTTCGAGACACCTGCGGCTGGCAGCATGAGCCCGGCCGCGACTGCGGCGAGCACCGCCCAACTGCGCTTGCTCATCATCCCTCCTGTGGTTCCTGTCGTGATCCGATCATCGGAACCGCATCGTCCTCACCCCACGCGAGGTAGACACGGGTTCCCGGCTCAAGCCGGGAGCCGTCGTTCTGTTGAACAACGGTGAGCCGCTCACCCCGATCGGTGGCGACGACATACCGGGTGAAAGCCCCGACGAACACGATCTCGTCGACCGTGCCGGGCTCCCCCTCCTCCGCGAACCCAATTCGTTCGGGTCGCACGCTGAAACGACGGCCGTCACGCTCTACAAGGTTCGTGTGGCCGACAAAGTCGGCAACGAACTCGGTGCGTGGCCGTTCGTAGATCTCCTTAGGCGGGCCGATCTGCTCGATCTTCCCCTGGTTGAAGACGGCGACCTGGTCGCTCATCGTCAACGCCTCTTCCTGATCGTGAGTCACGTACACAAACGTCATGCCGAGATCGCGCTGCAGCGACTTCAGGAACGTCTGCATCTGCTGGCGCAGCTTGAGGTCGAGTGCGCCAAGCGGCTCATCGAGCAGCAACACCTTCGGACGGTTCACGATCGAACGAGCAAGCGCGACACGTTGTCGCTGCCCACCCGAGAGCTGGACGGGTTTGCGGGAGCTGTATTCGGCCAGACCGACGGTCTCCAAGACATCCTTCACCGCCGCTTCACGCTCGGCCTTCCCCACACCCTTCACGCGCAGGCCGTAGCCAACGTTGTCAGCAACGGTCATGTGCGGAAACAGCGCGTAGTCCTGGAACACCGTGTTGACGGGCCGGGAATACGGCGGCATGAGCGTGATGTCCTCGCCCGCGAGGCGAATCGTGCCGCTGTCTGGTCGTTCAAAACCGGCAATCAGCCGCAGCGTGGTCGTCTTGCCCGATCCCGACGGGCCAAGCAGCGTGAAGAAGCTCCCATCGGGAACGGTGAGGTCAACCCCGTCGACCGCGGCGACGTCGCCGTAGGCCTTCTTGACCTCGCGTACCTCGACGTCTGCGCTCAAGCGTTCACCACGACGAGCCGCTCCTCGGTCATCGCCTCGACCGTCCAGGCAGGCCCTTCTTTCGTGTTGCCGGAATCCTTGATGCCCCCATACGGCATCTGGTCGGCACGGAACGTCGGCGTCTCGTTCACGGTCACGCCACCAAACTCAAGTCGCCGCGCAGCCTGGAACGCGCGATCGATCGATGGCGTGAAGATGCCGGCCTGAAGCCCGAAGCCGGTGCCGTTGGCGCGATCGATGGCCTCGTCGAAGGTGTCGTAGGGATGAACAACGGCGAGCGGCCCGAACGCCTCCTCGCAGCTCACCCGCAGGGTGTCAGGCCCACCGACGATCACGGTCGGGCGAATGCAGCCAGCCACGACTGAGCCGCCGGCCGCGACCGTCGCCCCACCCGTACGCGCCTCATCGATCCACTCGAGCAGCCGATCGCGATTGCCAGCATCGATCACCGGGCCAACATCGGTTCCCGGGTCGAGCGGATCGCCGACGACGAGCGCTTCGACCTTCGGAAGGAACGCCGAGAGGAACGTCTCAAGCGCCGGGCGCTCAACGTAGATTCGCTGCACGGAGATGCAGCTCTGGCCAGCAAAGCCGAACGCGCTCGCCGCAAGCTTGGTTGCGGCAGCTTCGAGATCGGCTCCGGCCTCGACGATCACGGGCGTCGAGTTCCCAAGCTCAAGCGCGACACGCTTCTTCGGCGCCCGCGCGGCGATGCCCCACCCAACAGGGCCCGAGCCGGTGAACGTGATCAGCTTCACGCGGTCGTCTTCGACAAGCACGTCGCCGATCTCCGCTGACGGGCCCGTCACAACGGAAAGCCACCCCGCGGGCAGGCCTGCCTCATGCAGCATGCGAGCGAGCAACAGTGCAGAGAGCGGGGTCGCCGTAGCCGGCTTGAGGACGACGGGGCAGCCGGCAGCAAACGCCGGCCCAAGCTTGTGCGCAACGAGGTTGAGCGGGAAGTTGAACGGGGAGATTGCCCCGATGATCCCAATCGGCACCCGCATCGTGAAAGCGAGCTTTCCTTCGCCTGCTGGGTGGCTCTCCATTGGCACCATGCGGCCCGCGAGTCGACGTGCCTCAAGCGCCGAAAACGTCAGCGTCGATGCCGCTCGTGCTACCTCGACCGTTGCGGCCTTCAGCGGCTTGCCCGCCTCGGCGGCAATCGTCTGTGCTGCCTCCGTCGCGTTCGCTGTCAGCAGCGCCGAGGCCCGTTCAAGGATCGCGGCGCGCTCGTGGGCGGGGATCGGCGTTGCGAGGACGCGGGCAGCAGCGTCGAGTGCGCGACGTGTCTCACCGGCGCCTACGCGCGGCACGCGCCCAACCACGTCACCTGAATACGGCGATGTGACGTCGATCCAGCTGTCGCTCGCGACCCACTTCCCATCAATCAGGAGTGAGCGATCCTGCGCCAGAAACGGTGCTCCTGCCATGGGGCCGAAGCCTACGTCCCCGGCCGCAACTCCGAAAGGGGCTTCTTCTGGAACCCACGCAGTCGCAAGCTGTTGCCAACAACGAACAGGCTTGATCCCGCCATTGCTCCAGCCGCGATCACGGGTGACAGCAACCCGGCCGCCGCAAGCGGAAGCGCCGCGACGTTGTAGGCAAAGGCCCAGAACAGGTTCCCGCGAATCGTCGCGAGCGTTCGCCGCGCAAGGCGAATCGCATCGGCCACGCCGAGCAGGTCGCCAGACACAACCGTGAGATCAGATGCTTCAAGGGCGATGTCAGCCCCTGTACCGATCGCGATACCAAGGTCGGCCGACGCAAGCGCTGGAGCGTCGTTGACGCCGTCACCGACCATCGCGACGACCTCTCCCGCCTCCTGCAGACGCACGATTTCGGCGGCCTTACGGTCGGGGAGCACTTCGGCGAGGACATGCTCGATGCCGAGCGCCGACGCAACCGCGGCGGCGGCCTGCTCGGTGTCACCGGTGAGCAACACCGGCGTTAGCCCGAGTGCACGGAGCTCCTTGATCGCGGCCGCGGCCTCGGGCTTGATCGTGTCGGCAACTGCGAAGATCGCCTGATCTCGCCCGTCAATCGCAGCCGTGATTCCTCGTGACGTGCGGTGGATCGACACCGCACAGCCCTCGACAACGCCTTCAACGCCGATTCCCGGGAGATTCCGAAAGCCGACGACTTCCGGCAGCGACCCAAGCTGCTCTCGCGCCGCCGCAGCGATCGCCCGCCCGACGGGATGCTCCGAGGCCGCCTCGACTGCCCCGACCAAGCGCATCACCTGCTCCTGCTCAAGCTCCCCCGTGACTTCGATGTGAGCGAGCGTGAGCTGGCCCGTGGTGACCGTGCCGGTCTTGTCGAGCACAACCGTCGTGATCCGGCGGGTTCGTTCAAGCATCTCCGGGCCCTTCACAAGCAGGCCGAGCTGCGCGCCACGTCCGGTGCCGACAAGAAGGGCGGTCGGCGTCGCGAGCCCGAGAGCACACGGGCAGGCGATGATCAGCACCGCGACAGCAGCGGTGAAACTCCGGCCCGCGGATGCCCCCGAAGCGAGCCATGCGCCAAGCGTGCCGATCGCGAGCACGATCACCGCAGGCACAAAGACGGACGCCACACGATCAGCGAGACGCTGAACGGGCGCCTTGCCCGTCTGGGCCGCAGCGACAAGCCTGGCGATCTGCGCGATCGTCGTGTCGGCACCAACGCCCGAGGCACGAACGATCAAGCGTCCATACGTGTTGAGTGTTCCGCCGAGAACAGCATCACCAACGGCGACATCCTCGGGCACGGACTCCCCTGTGACGACGGCGCGATCAAGCGCCGACTCGCCGTGCGTGATCGTGCCGTCGGCGGCAACGCGCTCACCGGGGCGAGCGACGAACAGATCGCCGACGTTGAGACTCGTGGCAGGAACAACGCGTTCGACCCCGTCCCGTACGACGGTTACCTCGCGCGGACCAAGCTCAAGCAGGAGGCGAACCGCCTCGCTCGACCGACGCTTCGCTCGCCCCTCAAGTGTTCGACCGAGAAGGATCAACACCGTGACCGCGGCGGCCACCTCGAAGTAGGTGTCACCAGCAAGCCCGCCGATTAGGACAACGGTCGACCACGTCCACGCAGACAGCGTTCCGATGGAGATCAGGGTGTCCATCGCAGCGGAGCCGTGACGTGCGGCACGGAACGCAGCTCGATGGAACGGCAACCCTGCCCAGAAAACGATGGGGGTCGCGAAACCAAACGCAACCCATTCCCAGCCGTCGAAATGCGCACCCGACACCATGCCGAGAACAACGACGGGGACGGCGAGCACGGCGGCGACGATCAACCGCCACGGGCGCCCTGGTTCGGCGGCCGCAGCGAGCCCACCGCGCGAAAGGCGGGCGCAATAGCCAGCGCTTTCGACGGCTGTCACGAGCTCCGCGACCGTCACGGCCGGTGCCGCATGAACAGTCGCCTGTTCAAGTGCGTAGTTGACGGTGGCAGTGACGCCGTCAAGCCTGTTGAGCTTCTTCTCGATCCGTGCGGCGCACGCCGCGCAGGTCATCCCCTCAAGATCGAGCGTCAGGTCTCGCGTGTCGGGCGCAACCGCGCTCACTCGTGCCTCAGGCTGCCGTGTAGCCGGCTTCGGTGATCGCGGCACGAAGCACAGCATCGTCCAGGGCGTCACCCTGAACGATCACCTGCTTGGTGCTGAGATCGACCTGGACGTCGGCGACGCCCGGCACAGCCGCGAGCTCTGATTGCACCGCATGAACGCAGTGCTGACAGGTCATGCCTGCGACAACGTAATGCGCTTCGGTGGAATCACTCATACGGCCAATGTACTCCCGTCTAGCGAGCCAGGATGCGCGGAACAACACCGTGGAGTTCAGGCGCTGTCGGATTATCTGACCGCCCGTGACGTCCAAATCGTGGGTACGGCACGCGACGGCCAAGAGGCGCTCGATGTCATTGCCGCCACGAAACCGCAGGTTGCCGTCGTCGACCTGCGCATGCCGCGCATCAGCGGCACCGAGGTGGCGCGACAGACCGCACGCCTCTCACCCAACACCGCCGTCATTCTCTACACGGCCTACGGTGAACGATCCTTCCTCACCGAAGCGCTCGACGCCGGCGCAAGCGGCTTCATCCTCAACGAGGCGCCACTCGCCGAAGTGCACCGCGCGATCGAATTCGTCTCGACCGGCCGCACCTACGTCGACCCAGGCCTCGCGGGCGTCCTCTCGAGCGCCGTCGCCTCAGAGCGCACACTCAACCTCACCCAGCGCGAGCGCGAAACACTTCGCTTGATCGCCGACGGGCTCTCGAACGAAGAGATCGGAAGCAGCTCTTTATCTCGCCCGA
Source organism: Actinomycetota bacterium (assembly GCA_009702325.1). Taxonomy (GTDB): domain Bacteria; phylum Actinomycetota; class Thermoleophilia; order Gaiellales; family Gaiellaceae; genus PALSA-600. Next base: position 7,540 of record WLID01000006.1, on the reverse strand, counting down.
AACCGCGCGCACGCACATCCGCAAGGCAATGGCGAAGCTCGACGCCGACACGCGCACGCAGGCTGTCGCGACGGCGCTGCGCGAATCCCTGATCGCGTAACGGTCCCGACACATGACCTTGTGTCGTCAGGGTGTCATCGACGAAGCATGAGTCGCTCGCCCTACTGGGACATCGAAACGAGTACGGGCTTTACGGCGCGTGGCGGCGCGACTTCGGCTCCCACGAGCCGGTGATCGCAGCGTCGATCAACTCGACCGGATGCACGACGGGTAGCGGCGTTCCCGCACGACGCAGCGAAGCGGCCAGCTGGATCGCACAGCCAGGATTGGCCGTGGCGACGATCTCCGGTGTCGTTGCGAGCACCGCTCCCGCCTTGCGGTTGCCGAGCTCGCGGGCCGCATCGGGCTGCACCAGGTTGTAGATACCGGCGCTGCCGCAGCAGATCTCCTGGTCTGCCGGCTCGAGCAGTTCGAGACCCGGGATCGAACGGAGTGCGGCACGCGGCTCCTCCCGCACCCGCTGGGCGTGGCCGAGATGGCACGACTCCTGGAACGCGACGCGGTAGGGCAACGGATGAAGCTCCGGCGCGTTCCCCGCGGCAAGAAGCTCCGACACGTCTCGCACCGGAATGTCGAGGTGGGCGTCCTTCATGTGCGAGCCGCAGCCCGCAGCGTTCGTGACGATCACGTCAACACCCGCGGCCTTGAAAGCGTCATAGGCCCGGTTGGCGGCGTCATGCCCATCTTCGCGATGGCCTGCATGAAGCGCCAACGCACCGCAGCACTCGTTGTAGGGGGTCACGACCTCGTACCCGTAGGCAGCAAGGGCGCGCGCCGTCGCTTTGTTCACCTCGCCGAAAAGGACGCTCTGCACGCAGCCGGTCAGCAACCCGACACGCGCGATCTTCTCGCCGCGGGCGGGCGTCACCATCGGCGGGGCGACTCGCTCACGCCACGGTGGGGCCAACTCGGCAAGTGGCCGGAATGGGCCCGGAGCCGGGAGTGAGGCAAACCGCAGCGCAAACGAGATCCGCTTCGGATACGGGAACAGCGCAAACACGACTTTGCGGAGCAGACGCTCGCGCCACGGCCGCGGCACCTCCTCCTCGACACGCTCCCGTGCAAGCTCGATCAGCCGGTCGTACTGCACCCCTGACGGGCACGACGTCAAGCACGCCATGCAGCCAAGGCAGCGATCGAACCGCTCCGACACCGTGCGATCAAGCTCAAGCGTCCCATCGACCGTCGCCTTCATCAGCCAGATGCGGCCGCGTGGCGAATCCATCTCTTCGCCCCACAGCTGGTAGGTCGGGCATGTCGGCAGGCAGAACCCACAGTGGACGCAGTCGTCCAGAAGCTTCGGATCCATTAGGCGAGCACTCCTTCGGGATCGAGGGCGGCGCGGACTCGCTCAGCAAGCGGTGACCACGGTCGTGCCGTGCCAACACCGAATGCAAGGCCTGGGCCGGGACGGACGAGCGGAGCATCAAACGTAAATGGGATCGGCATGCCGGTGGACTGCGCATCCAAACACGCTGCCCAAATCGCCGGATCGGCCTCGCTGCCGGGGGCGGCACCGACCTGTTCGGCAACCGCCCGCTCGCTTCCCTCAAAGAGGAGCGCCGCACGACCCGGAGCAAGGATGTCGACGGCGCTCGGCTCGAGTGGCGTCGCGACCAGGCCCGCCCAGAACTCTGCGGCACTGTCGATGTCAGCAACAACCGTTCTGCTGGCGGCCGGAAGCGGATGCAGGCGCAACGCGACGCGAGCAATCAGCCCAAGCCGTCCCGCCGAGCCCGAGAAAAGCTTGGCGAGGTCGTAGCCCGCAACGTTCTTCACGACCTTCCCCCCGGAGCTTGCAATCGTCCCGTCGGCAAGCACGACGGTAACGCCAATCACGAGATCCCGCATCGCCCCGTAGCGATGGCGACGCGGCCCCGAAAGGTCGCCGGCCAAGCATGCGCCGACCGTCGGGTCGCCTGGAGGGTCAATCGCCAGCATCTGCCCGTGAACGGCCAGCCGTTCGCGAAGCTCGGACAGGCGCATTCCGGCTTCGACGATCGCCGTCAGGTCACCCGGCTCGTGCTCGAGCACCCGGTTGAGACCGCGTGTAGAAAGCACGACGTCGCCGCCGTCACGCTCGATCGAAATGCGGGCTCCGGAACGGAGGAGCTCGGCTGCCTCGGCAAGGGTGCCCGGCTCAGAAACGGTCGGCAAGGCCTGCCCTCTCCAACGGATGAACGCGATAGGGCCCGGGGACTTCGCCACAGAGTCGCGGCGTCGGGAAGACCTTGCCGGGGTTCGAAATGCCGGCCGGATCGATCGCGTCGCGCACCCGGAGCATCACACCGAGATCGTCAGCCCCAAAAAGCTTCGGCATCGAGCAGGCCTTATCGACGCCAACCCCATGCTCCCCCGTCAGCGAGCCGCCCGCTTCGATGCACAGGTCGAGGATCTTCACCGCGACCTTCTCGGCAAGCTCCGACTGGCCCTCAATCGCAGCGTCGTACAGCACAAGCGGGTGCAGATTGCCGTCGCCCGCGTGAAACACGTTGCCGATCCGCAGCCCATGCTCCGCTTCGAGTGCTGCGATGCTCCGGAGCACCTCAGGCAGCTTCGTCCGAGGGACAACACCGTCTTGCACGTAGTAGTTAGGCGAGATGCGACCAACGGCAGCGAACGCCGACTTTCGTCCCTTCCACAGACGAGCGCGCTCCTCCACGGTGTCGGCAGCACGCATCTCGAACGCGCCGCATGCCCGACAGATCGCCTCAATGGCGGCGCTGTCGTCGTCGACCTGAGCCAGAGGCCCATCGACCTCAACGAGGAGCACCGCTCCCGCACCTTTGGGATAGCCAGCCGACACCGCCGCTTCTGCAGCGGCGATCGTGAGCGAATCCATCATCTCGATGGCCGACGGCAAGATCCCGCTGCTGATGATCTGCGACACCGCATCGCCGGCCTTGTCGGTCGACTCAAAGCCTGCGAGCCACGTGCGCACAGCCTGAGGCGTGCGCAACAAGCGAAGCGTCGCTGACACGACGATCCCAAGTGTCCCCTCCGAGCCGACAAAGAGCCCCAGGAGATCGGGGCCGGAGTCGTCGCGCGACAGGGTGACAAGCTCTCCATCGGGAAGCACGACGTCGGCTGCCATCACGTGATTGACCGTGAAGCCGTGCTTCAAACAGTGAGCGCCACCCGAGTTCTCGGCGACGTTGCCGCCGATCGTGCAGACCTGCTGGCTCGATGGATCAGGCGCGTAGTACCACCCGGCAGACGACACGGCCTTCGTCACTGCCAGGTTCGTGACACCAGGCTGGACAACAACCCGCCCGCGCGCAAGATCGATGTCGAGAATCGCATCGAGGCGAGAGAGGCCGATCACCACGCCTTCTGCGACCGGCAGCGATCCCCCAGACAATCCCGTTCCGGCACCTCGGGCGACAAACGGCACGCCGTGCGCATGACAGAGACGAACTGCTGCCCGAACCTCGTCGACCGTGCCCGGCAGGATCACGAGGTCGGGAACCGATCGCCGCCCCGTCAGCCCGTCGCACTCATACGTTCGGCGAGACGCCTCGTCTTCGAGGAGCGCATCCTGCGGCAGCGCGGCGCGCATAGCGTTCCGAAATGCTTGGTCGAGGGCCACCCCTCGGGACGATAGCCGGAGCAGGTAGGGGTGATCAAGGATCTACGAACGAGGTATGCGAAGTGTGATTTCCGCGCCGCCCGCGCCAGGCACGATCGTCGCCTCCCCGCCGTGGGCGCGAGCGATCGCCGCAACGATCGCAAGGCCAAGCCCTGTGCCTGTCGAGCTCCGCGCCTCATCAGCACGCGTGAAGCGGTCGAAGGCGCGCTCGCCGAACCCGTCAGGGAACCCAGCTCCGTGGTCACGGACAGAGAAGACGACATCCTCGTCGTCTGGCGTAACGCTCATCACAACGTCACCCGACCCGTGCGTGAACGCGTTTTCCAGGAGGTTCGAGAGCGCCTGATCGATCCGCAACGCGTCGACGTGCTGACGGTGCTGCGCGCACTGCATCCAGCAGCGCGGCCAGCGGTCGCAATCACCGTTCGCACACCATGAACCGAAGTCGGCCCGACCGCTCGGCGTAGGATTCGGTCATGCCCACCACCCCGCGCGCTTCCGCCCAATTCAGCGTCATCCTTCGTGTCACAAGCCCGGCGTCTCCCGGGCCGTTCGCAGCCCTCATTGACGCCCTCGAAGCGGCGGGCGGCGTCGTCGGTGACATCACCCTGATTCCTGGCGACGGACCACGCACCCGAGACGTCGTCGTCGACGCAGCGACCGCCGACCACGCTGCGGCTCTCGCGGATGTCGCGCGTGGCGTTGCCGACGTCACGCTCGAAAACGTCACCGACCGCACGTTCCTGCTCCACGACGGGGGCAAGATCGTCATGGGTGGAAAGAGTCCGCTCCGCTCCCGCGACGAGCTCTCGATGCTCTACACCCCCGGTGTCGCCCGTGTCTCGCGCGCCGTCGCAGACGATGTCTCGCGCGCATGGGAGCTCACGATCAAGCGCAACACCGTTGCTGTCGTCAGCGACGGAACCGCTGTGCTTGGGCTCGGCGATATCGGGCCGGAAGGCGCAATGCCCGTCATGGAGGGGAAGGCGCTGCTCTTCAAAGAGTTCGGAAACGTCGACTCATGGCCAATCGTGCTCTCAACGAAAGTGCCTGACGAGATCGTCGCAACCGTCGCCGCGATCGCCCCAGGCTTTGGCGGAATCAACCTTGAAGACATCTCTGCGCCCCGCTGCTTCGAAGTGGAAGAGCGACTCAAGGCCATGCTCGACATTCCGGTGTTCCACGACGACCAACACGGCACCGCGATCGTGGTGCTCGCAGCGCTCCTGAACGCGCTCAAGGTTGTCGGGAAGCGACCAGAGGGTGTGAAGGTCGTGTTGACTGGAACAGGTTCAGCAGGCGTCGCCGTCACGTACATACTTCTCAATGCCGGAATCACCAACGTGATCGGATGCGACGAGCACGGATCGCTTCACACGGGCCGCACCGATCTCGACCCATGGCGGGCCCGGTACGCCGAACGCACGAACCCACACGGTTTCATCGGTAGCGCCAACGAGGCGCTTGCAGGCGCCGACATCTTCATCGGTGTGAGCGTCCCAGGCGCGATCTCACGCGACGCCGTCGCAACGATGAACGACGGCGCGATCGTCTGCGCGATGGCGAACCCGAATCCCGAAGTGATGCCGGAAGAGATCGCCGGCCTCGCATCGGTGATCGCGACAGGACGCTCGGACTATCCGAACCAGATCAACAACGTGCTCGCCTTCCCCGGTGTGTTCCGCGGCGCGCTCGACGTTCGGGCACGAGCGATCAACGAAGAGATGAAGCTCGCCGCGGCAAACGCGATCGCCTCGGTGATTACCGAAAGCGAACTGCGGCCCGACTACGTGATTCCGAGCCCGTTCGATGCACGCGTGGCGCCGGCCGTTGCCGCCGCCGTCGCGAACGCGGCCCGCGCCACCGGCGTCGCGCGGTAGCACCTCGAGAGACGTGTGGGGCCGCGTCGCCGCGGCCCCACACGTCGTTCTCCTAGCTCCTCCCTGCGCTTAGCGCCGGAAGAGCTTGGCAATGCTCGTGCCGTGCGACGGTGCTGTGCCGTTCACGAAGGCGGTGACCCGGCTCGTCAAATTCGTGATGAGCGTGTCTTCCTCCGTCTGCGTCAACCGACCCGCGGCAACGGCCGTATCGAGGTTCGCCTTCGCAGCAGCGGCAATCGCTGAGATCAGCCCAGCGCTCGTCTTCCCCTTGTCTGTTGCAACCTGAGCGAGCGTCTTGCCGCCGTCCAGCGCCGTCTTCAACTCCGACTGGGTGAGTCCGAGATAGGTCGCGGCCGTATCGAGGAATGCCGGCCCGTGAAGTCCGCCAGCCTTCGGCGTGGCGTTCACGAACGACGTGATCCGGTCGTTCAAGCTCGCGACGATCGAATCCTCCTGGGCCTGCGTCAGCGTGCCCGCCGTGACTGCAGCATCCAACTTGGCCTTTGCCGCAGTCGTCAAGGCGGTGATCAGCCCCGATGGTGTCTTACCCTTGTCGGTTGCGACCGTCGCAAGCGACTTGCCGCTCTCGAGCGCGGTTCGCAGGTCGCTGACCGTGACGCCAAGGTAGGTCGCCGCTGAGCCAAGGAGAGAGGCCTGGCTGAGCGCTCCAGACCCTGGGCCGTGCCCCTCGGGCCCGTTGTTCACGAGGTTCGTGACCTGGGTCGTCAGGGCGTCGACAAGCTTCGTCTCCTGTGCCGAGGTGAGCCAGCCCGCTGCAACCTGGGCATCGAGATTCGACTTTGCGTCAGCAAAGATGGCCGAAATCAGCCCCGCCGCCGTCTTGCCCTTTGCTACCGCCTCTTCGGCGAGCGACTTCCCGGAGTTGAGATCGGCCGTCAGCGTCGAGAGGGAGATCCCGAGATACGTCGCTGCACTCTGCAGCGCAATGCCACCAACGGGGCCTGCGCCACCAGGGCCGCCGGGGCCGTGGTCGCCATGACCACCCATGCCGCCACGGAAGCCAAGAGCGCCACCCGGGCCGCCAAAGCCGCCATTCATGCCAGCGAAGCCGAACCCACCACGGGCAGAGAATGCCGAATGTCCAAACTGGTGGCCACGCGCCTTCGACGCGGCATCAGCTGCGCCCGCGAGCCCGACTGCACCGATCGCTAGCGCAGCGGCGCTAAGCGTGATGCGCGAGGTGAAGTTTCGTCCCATGCGAAATCCTTTCGTCTGCGTATCCCGAGCACATGCGACGGTAAGCACGGCACCTTAGAGCACGGTTAACGATTCCTAAAATTGCGCGCCTCGCTGCTTGAACGCCGCACCTCGCGCCCGGAGCCGTGCTCTCTGCTTGCATGGGGGCTCGTGCCGTCCCTCTGCCCACCTCTCATCCCGTGACGCCCACTCGACCGTCGCACCGCCTCGCCTTGGCGGGCGTGATCGTCGTGGCGGCCGCGATCGCGGCGACGCTTGCCCATCGCGCCGTCACGCTCGCCCCGCTGAACGTCGACGAGGAGATGACGCGCTTTGTGGCAGGACACTCGTTCGCTTCGATCTTCGACATCGTCTCGAACAAGCGCGGCGGCGGCCCGTTCCACTTCTGGCTCGTGCATGTCACCCTGCAGCACGTCCACGGGCTGCTTGGGCTCCGCGGGCTCTCCATCTTCTTCTTCCTCGCGGCACTGCCCGCAACGGCGCTGATCGCACGGGAGCTCGCTGGCCCGTGGGCCGCCTTCGGTGCGGTGTTGCTGCTCGCAACATCACCCCTCGGAATGTCGTACGCCTCGTTCGGCCGTCCGCACACGATGCTGCTCGCGTGGCTGCTCTGGTCGACGGTGTTGGCACTCCGCGCCACTCGGCTTGGCGGTCGACTCCGTTTCGCGATTGCCGGGGCGGCGCTCGGGTCAGCGATCTTCGTCCACCCGACCGCACCGCTCTACGCGCTCTCGGCCGGGCTTGCCGCGGTGATTGCGTCGCGACTCCCTTGGCGTCAACTCATTCGTGACGG
>WLID01000005.1 GCA_009702325.1 Actinomycetota bacterium | reverse complement strand
TCGCGCTCGGCGAAGCGCTCGCGGCTGCCTAAGCGGCAGGCGGGGTGTCGCCGCTCGCGGCGGCGACCTTGCGGGCGAGCTCTTCGATCTTCCCCTCGACCTCGGTGAGGTCGCGGGCTAGGCGGCGGTAGATCTCCTCGCCCCGCTCCCAAAGCTTCGTCAGCTCGTCGAGATCGACATCGCCACGCTCAAGGCGCAGCACGATCTGCTCAAGCTCCGTCTGCGCCTCCTCGAACGTTGGCTCGCTCACGCGACCACCGCCGAGAACGACCCAGCCGCTATCTCGACGCCCACCTCGGTACCGCCGCCCGGCAGGTCGCGAACGAGCGAGTCGCCCGCACGAACGATCGCGTACCCGCGCTCCAACGTTGCCCGCGGTGAGAGCGCAGCGAGCCGACCATGCGTCGCGTTCAGCCGTGCACGCCGACGCTCGACGGCAAGTGCAGGTGCGGCTGCCAGCCGCCGACGCAACTCGTCGCTGCGCAACACCTGACGCTCAACCATGCGGCGGGCGCCACGCTCAAGGCCGGAATGTGCGCGGTCAAGCCACGCACGCAGCTCGATCAGGTCGGGAACGACCAGCCGACCAGCAACGGATGGGGTGGAGGCACGCACGTCAGCCGCAAGATCGCACAACGGCGTGTCCTGCTCGTGGCCGATCGCCGTGATGATCGGCACCGGGCACTCGGCGACCGCGCGCACGATCTTCTCGTCCGAGAACGCGAGCAGATCCTCGAAGCTGCCGCCGCCACGCGCAACAATCATCACGTCGACGCCGCGCTCGACAAGCGCAGCCATCGCAGCGATCACGTCGGGCACCGCACGCGGGCCTTGGACATACGCCTCGGCGACCAACACCTGAGCGGGCGGAAAGCGCGCCTGGATCGCCGTCAGCACATCACGTTTCGCCGCCGCATCGTTGCCGGTCACGAGGCCGATCAGCTTCGGGATCCGAGGCAGCGGCCGCTTGCGCTCCTCTGCAAACAAACCCTCGGCCGCAAGCTTCACCCGAAGACGCTCAAGCGCCGCAAGATGCGCTCCCAACCCGGCACGCTCGATCTTCAATGCCCGCAGGCTGAACGTCCCCCGCTCCTTGAAGAAGCTTGGTCGCCCCTGCACGTACACGCGGTCGCCGTCGACGAGATCAAGCTCCAACGCGTCGTACTGCGAACGCCCCATTTGCGCTCCAACCGTCGCGCCCGTGTCGGGATCCTTCAGCGTGAAAAACACCGACGTCCACCGCTGCTGCCGCTTTAGCTCGGTCAGCTCACCCTCGACCCACACGCTCGGCAGCTTCCCTAGCCACTGCGCGATGCCGTCGTTGAACGACCGAACGCTAAAGACCTTGCGCCCGTCAACCTCCGTCGATTCAACCTTCGCCACGGCTCTAGTCTGCCGCCGTCACAGGTCGGCGCAGCGCGTGAATCTCACGGTTCTTGACTTCAATCGAAGGGCTCGGTGAAGCACGCTTCGCCAAGCCCTCCTAAAGAAGGATGGCGGCGGCAGTCTCGTGACTGCAGCCAGCGTCAACAAGCTCGACAGCCTGGTGAAGATCAGTGTCGGAGTGCGCCAGCTTCTCGGCCAACTCAGCCGGATAGCCAGCCTCGATCAGCACATGCAGACGCCAGGAATCAACCTTCTCCTGTTCCGACTGCGGGAATTCTGTGATCTGGCTCATTGGCGTCTACTCGATGTTCGTCTGCTGATGGGAAATCGGTTCACCCTACGACCCTCAACTCCTCGCAAGCTGTGTGTTCAAACGAACGCTGCGAGCAGAAGTTGGCGTGAAGTTCGGGAAGCCTACGCGAACTGGCGGATTGCGACTATGTCCGCGCCGCAAGATCATCAAAACGGCGGGCGAGATCGTGCAAACGATTCTCGATCGCCGACCGTGCAGCCTCTGCCTCCCGCGCAACAGCTTCGAGCCGCCCGCGGAGATCGGCCTCAGCCTCAGCTGTTCGCCGGGCCATTGCAGCGGTCGCATCGTTACGGGCCCGCTCGAAGCCCGCATCGATCGTCGAGAGCTTCGTTTCAACGCGCGAAACGGCCGACTGCGCAAGCTGCTCAACGCGCTCGGCAAGGTCACCCTCGGCCTCACGCGCGAACCGCTCAACGGCAAGGTCGAGCTCACGGCTCAGCCGTCGCGCCGCCTCCTCACGTTCAGCCCTGATCACCAGCTCAAACTGCTGCGCAGCCGCCTCCGAGAAACGCGCCGCCTCGCGCTGCACAACGCGACGCAACTGCTCAACCTGACGGTGCTCAACATCGCTCAAGGTGGCCGTCACACGCTGCGTCGCCTCCGCCTGCTCCCGCTCGATCTGCGCAGTGATCTCCTCCTCACGCCGACGGAGCCGCTCGCCAACGTCGGTAAGTGCCGCGCGACGTTCGGCCGCATGATTCTCAAGGTCGGCCGCGCCCGCCTTCGCCAGCGCGTCAGCCTGACGCTCAAGCTCGCCCCGCAGCTTCGCGATCTGCTCACGGCTCCGATCGATCGTGCCCTGCAGCCGGGTGTCTTCCTCCGCGATCTTCGCCTCAAGATCCTTGATCGCCTGCCTCTGCTGCGCCCCGATCTTCACAAGCTCGTTCGAAAGTCCCTCCTGCAACTTGTCGACATCGGCCGACCAATCGGTGATGCGCTGCTCAACCTTGCGCTGCACTGCCGTAAGCGCCTCAGTCATCGCCGTGGTCGCAGTACGCTCGATCTCCGCCGCAACCTGGCGACGCTCTTCAGCGATCCGCCGCTCCTCAGCCGCGTACTTCGAGATCGCCTCCGAACGGATCATCGCCAATGTCTGCTCCAGCTCTTCTGCACGAAGCCGGGCCTCGCGAGTGACAACCTCATCGAACATCGCCTTCCCGCGTTCGATCTCGCGCTCCAGCGCCCGCTCATGCGCACGCGTCTTGCGCAGCGCCGCAAACGCGGCTGCAGCAGCTCCCGCAGCCACAACGGCGGCGACGATCGCAACGATGGCGGCGGCAGTCATCGCGACAAATGGTAGGTGACGGTCTAACGTCTTGGCGTGGGACTTCGTGAAGACCTCGAACGGATCGCGACCGCCATCTCAGCCGGTGGGGTCGTGAAGGCAGTTATCGCAGCCGAACCGACCGGCGGCGCCCGTCACTATCTCGTCGCGCTCGGCGAAGACGAAGAGCCGGGCTGGCTTGTCGTCGACGACGCGGCAAACCCCGTTACTGAGCTCGAGACGATCAGAGAGGTCGCCTCGGTGATCGTCCTCTGCGAGCTCGCCGAGGAGACAGCAGGTGGGGGTGAGCTCGAAGAGCTACGTCAGCGGCTCGCGCAAGTGCGACTCACCGAAGCACCCGACGGCATCGAAGCCGCCGAAGACGCAGCACTTGAACTTGAGAAAGTGATCGGCGCTCCACCACGTATCGCCACCCCAACGTTCCTGGACGAAGTCGGCATCGGTGTCCGACGGCTTGAACAGGCGCTGGGTCAGGTCGACTCGCCGTTCGCAACCGCGCTCGCATCGCTCGCCGGTGCAGTCGACGCGTTCGTCAACGACGTGGTGACGCGGTACGCCATCCCGCTCCGCTAGCCTCCAACCTATGGAAGGCGGCTTTGGACTCCCGTTCGGCGGCGATCCCGAGGATCTGCTCCGTGGGTTGCGCGAATTTGCCGAGCAGCAGGCCGAGTCGGTGCAGGAGGCCCAGCGCGAGCAGTTCGCGACGCTGACCCTCAACACCGCGGTCGAGCTCAGCTCCGCAGCGCTCGCGCAGGTGGTTGTCACCGGAACGCCCGACGAGCAGGCTGTCGCGCTTCGCGACGCCATGCGCGTTCTCTTCCCTGAGGCAGTGGCGCTCGTCAGCGCCGCCCGCCAGGGCTTCATGCGTTCGTAGCGCGGGCCCAGGCTCTCCTGACCAATACGGACGGGCCACCACCGTCCTTTTTGGATTTTCAGCGCCGTGGAAAAGACATGGCGCCGTCGGACGCCTCGTGCGCCGCAATGCGTTGCCCCATCGCCGCTCGCCGAGCGGCCACGTCCACTTCGGCCACGGCCGGGGGACTGTCCCCAGGGCATGGCCGAAAGGGGCACGCGGTGGGGCGGATGAGCCGGTTCAAGCTCTAACCTCCGCGGAATGGCCGTGTTCGACCGCGCGATCGCGAAATCTCTGCCGCTCGTGCCGCGCGGGATCGTCCGCCGCCTCTCGGCTCCCTACATTGCGGGGCCAACGCTCGAAGACGCAATGCGCGTCGTCGCGCACCTGAACGCGAACGGGAAACACGCCACGATCGACGTCCTGGGCGAGACCGTGACGAGCACCGACGAAGCCCGCGCAATCGCAGGCGAGTACCACCGCGTGCTTGCACGGCTCGACAAGCTGAGCCTCGACGCCGGGGTGTCGGTGAAGCTCACCGGCCTCGGCCTCGCAATCGACGACACGCTCTGCCGTGAAAACGTCGCCGCGATCCTTGACGACGCCGCCGCACGCGGACGCTTCGTGCGCATCGACATGGAAGACTCGTCGACAACCGAGCTGACGCTCGAGCTCTTCCGCGAATTCGCGGCGATCGGCCACCAAAACGTCGGCATCGTCGTCCAGGCCTACCTCCACCGCACCGAGAGCGACCTGCCCGGCCTCGCCAACGTTCGGCTCTGCAAAGGGATCTACGTCGAACCGGCCGCGATCGCATTCCACGATCCCGACGAGATCCGCGCGAGCTACCTCCGCTGCCTCGACGCCCTAATCGAAGCGGGAAGCTACGTCGCGATCGCCACCCACGACGAGTACCTCATCGCCGAGGCCGAGCGACGCGTGCGGGCAGCGGGACTCACCACCGACGAGTACGAGTTCCAGATGCTCCTCGGCGTTCGCTCCGAACGGGGCGATGAGCTCGTTCGCGCCGGCCATCGCGTGCGCGTCTACGTCCCGTTCGGCACCCACTGGTACGAGTACTCGGTGCGCCGACTGCAAGAGAACCCCAAGATCGCGCGCTACGTCGCACTCGATCTCGCGCGCCGCGTCACACGGCGCCCACCCGCCTAACGGGCGCTACTCGCCGAGTCCGCCGCCGATGCCGGTCGGAAGCAGGAAGCCACCGTCGACGATCAGCACGTGCCCGCACACCATTGCGGCGTCGGGAGAGCAGAGGAACTTCACGGCACCTGCCACATCGGCGGGCTGCACCAGGCGGCCCACCGGGTTCGCAGCACCGGCCGCAAGCATCTCGTCGCGGTTCGGGAAATGCTCAAGCGCACCCGTCTGAACGACACCGGCCGAAACCGCGTTCACGCGAATACCCTGCGGCGCCAGCTCGACGGCGAGATACCGGATGAGCGCCTCAAGCGCCGCCTTCGAGGTGCCAATCAGCACGTAGTTCTCGAGCACACGGATCGAACCGAGCGACGAGATGCCGACGATCGACGATCCAGGCTTCATCTGCGGAACGACCGCGCGGGCAAGCGACAGCAGCGCCCGCGCATTCGCGTTCATCGTCCAATCCCAGTGCTTGTCCTCGGTCTCCATCGCCGGCCGCACAACACCCGTGGCGGCGTTGTGGATCAGCGCATCGAGTGGGCCAAGGGCAACAACATCCTCAAGCGTCTTTTCCGACGACACGTTGCCGCGCACCAGCACCACCTCGGCGCCAGCTGCACGAACCTCCTCGGCCGCCGCCTCGGCTGCCGAATCGTTGCGCAGGTAGCCAAGCGCGATCCGTTTTGCACCGTCACGGGCGAACCGGAGAGCGATCTCCTTGCCGATGCCGCGCGTGCCGCCAGTGACGAAGACCGTCACGAGGCGTGCGGGTGCTGCGAACCGGCCGTCGCGCTGCTCGGGATGTTCTCCCAGCCGGGGCGCGCCGGAGATTCGCGGTGACCTTCGAGCGCACGCGACGACGCATGCCCAAGCGCGTCGAGCGCTGCCATCTTCTGTTCGCCGTACACACGCACCTCATGGTCGGCGGGCAGCCCACGAACGAGCTCATGCACGCGGGCGCGCAGCTGATACGCGAAGTGCGGCGTTGCAGGCCCCACAAGCGCGTCGATGTCGTGGCGTGTCGGCTCCGAACTCATCTCGCCGTCAATCCTAACGGCGCGGCGGACGTGAGGTCCTACTGTGCCGATAGTGTCGGCCCTCATGGGGCGGCTACGGTCGGGGGTAGCGGGACGGTCCGCAGACCTCATGTTGGTGATCACGATGACCTTCTGGGGCGGCAATTTCACCGCCACGAAGTACGCAATCACGCACGGCGTGCATCCGCTCGCGTACTCCTCAAGCCGCTACACGATCGCCGCGATCATCTTCTTCGGCCTGTCGCGGGTGTTTGAAGGGTCGGTCAGGATCGCCCGCAACGACTTTGGAGTCCTCGCGCTGTGCGCAGTCGGGCTCGTCGCGAACCAGGTGTGTTTCATCTACGCGCTGCGCTACACCTCAACGGCAAGCGCGGCGCTGCTGTTCGGGACGATGCCGATCTTCGCCGCGCTGATCTCGTTCTTTGCCGGTATCGAGCGGCCCACGCGACGGTTCGCTATCGCGGCTGTCGTCTCGCTCGTCGGTGTCGTATTCGTCGCGGTGGGTACGAACGGCTCGCTCTCGTCGAACCTCAAGGGGGACGCACTCACGATGGTTGCCGTCATCACGTGGGCGTTCTACTCGGTGATGGCGACGCCGATGATGACGCGCTACTCGCCGATTCGGCTGAGTGCATACGCCTTCGGCTGCACCTCGCTCGTGATGCTCGCGATCGCGACACCGCAGCTCAAGACGCAGACGTTGCATCTGTCGCACACCGTCTGGGCGACCTACAGCTTTGCGGTGGTCCTTTCGCTCGTCTTCGCAAACGTCCTGTGGTTCCGCTCGATCAAGATCATCGGGCCCTCACGGGCATCGCTCTTTTCCAACCTCCAGTTCTTCCTTGCGGCCCTCTTCGGTGTCCTGCTCTTGTCGGAAAAGATCACGGTGCTCCAGGTGCTAGGGGGTGTCACGATCGGGGTTGCGATCCTTCTTTCCCGGCCTCGGGGAAGCAAGCTCGCACCCGTCGAGTCGGTCGAATAGCGCTCTGCGGTCGGCGGCGACCGACCGACACTGCGAAGATGCGGGCATGCGCGGGAAGCCGATGAGTCCACAGCGAAGGGCGGCCCTCCTTTCGGTCCTCGCCGCGGTCGCGCTCGTCGTGATGAAGCTCGTCGTTGGCATCACGGCGCACAGCCTTGGCCTGATCTCCGAAGCGATCCATTCGGGCACCGACCTTGTCGCCGCGCTCCTCACATTTCTTGCGCTTGGCGTCGCCGACCGGCCAGCTGACGTGCAACACCAATACGGGCATGGCCGGGCCGAAAACCTCGCCGCGCTCGCCGAGGCGGCGTTTCTCGCTATCGCCAGCATCTACATCGCCGTGCAGGCGATTGACCGTCTCTCGGGCGTCCATCATCCGGTGCACACCGGCTGGGCGGTGTTCAGCGTCGTCGGTGTTGTGCTCATCGTCGACAGCAGCCGGGCGATCGTGTCGTGGCGCACCGCACAGAAGTACAAGAGCGACGCGCTCGCCTCCAACGCGTTGCACTTCGCAAGCGACTTCGCAGGCACCCTGGCGGTTCTTGCTGGCCTGATCCTGTCCTCGCAGGGGCACCCGTCGGGTGACTCGTACGCCGCTCTCTTTGTCGCGGTGCTCGTTCTCGGCGCCGCGGCCCAGCTGATCCGCCACAACGTTGACGTGTTGATGGATCGCTCGCCTGCCGACGCGGAAGCTGCCGCACGGAACGCGATTTCCGCGCTCGGGCCGGGCCTTCAGCTCAAGCGGCTGCGCATGCGTCGGTCAGGAACACGCCAGTTCGCCGATGTCGTGATCGGCGTCTCGTCGCTCGCTGCTGTTGGGCAGGGGCATGCTGCCGCCGATCTCGTCGAGCGCACGCTCGAAGACGTGCTGCCGGGCAGCGATGTGGTGGTGCACGTCGAGCCGCTGCCTGAGACGAGCGTGTGGGAGCGCGCGCACGCGGCCGCACTCGCCGTGCCGCGCGTGCGGGAAGTGCACAACGTCGCGCTCTATGAGATCGACGGCCGCAGCGAGCTCTCCCTGCATGTGAAGCTCCCGGCCGACCTCACGCTCGATCACGCCCACGAGGTCGCCGATTCTCTTGAGCGCACGATCCGCGTTGCCGTTCCGGAGGTCGACATCGTCCATTCGCACATCGAGCCGATTGCTCCGCCGCTCGAAGCGCACGAGATCGACTTTGCCGCCCCTGAGGTTGCGCGCATCGTCGAGGAGGTCACGGGTCAGCCGCCGCGTGAGTTGCGGTTCATCCGCTCCGACGACGGCGAGATCGTTGCGTGGCTGACCCTGGGTCTCGATGGCGACATGGCGTTGCGTCAGGCGCACCGCGAAGCATCGGAGATCGAAGAACGGATCCGGCGCGAGCGTCCCGACATTGGTGACGTTGTCGTCCACACCGAACCCGACAGGATGGAACTGCCATGAAGCTCTGCATGTTCACGCCGCGCGAGATGGCGCTCGAACGGGGCTGGCCGGGTCGAATCGACGGCGACGAGGTTGTTCAGCTCGCCGCCCAGACGTTGCAGGCGTTTTTCACCGGCGGTGGCGCCGCGCGGGAACATGCGCGCTACGCGCTCGCCGACTGCGACTTTCGACCCCCGGTGATCGCGCCGCCGAGCGTCCGCATCTTCGACCTGTTCTCGCCCACCAACGAGCCGTTCTTTGTGTTCGGCCCCACAGCCCCCATTTATGGTCACGGGCAGCAGGCGAGCATCCCTGACGGCGAGGTTGATGTTGCAGCCGGGATCGCCGCCGTGATCGGCGCGGAGGGAGCGATCGGAGGCTTCACTGCGGTCGCAGCGTTCGTCGCACGCGATGTTGAAAGCGCCGAGCGGGCCGCAGGTCGCGGGCCCGGCAAGAGCCTCGACGCCGGCATCGCTCTGGGCCCTGTCTTGCGCACGCCCGACGAGTGGGAGGGGATGACGGGCACCGTCACCCTCCGCATCAACGACGCCGAGATTGCGACAGCCTCCCTCACCGACTTGACGGTCGCATGGGACGACGTTGTCGCCTACGCGGCCCGATCCGCGGTTCTCCGACCCGGCGACGTGCTGTTTTCGGGCGGCATTCCGGCCGAGCCGGTGCGACTTGCACCAGGCGACCAGATCGAGGTCGAGATTCCGACCCTCGGAACGCTCGCGGTCTCGGTCTAGCCGGGCCGCTCCGCTTCGCGCTTGGCGCGGACGGCGTTTGCGACCTGTGCGCGCTCGTACGAGAGTCGAAAGAGCTCAATCACCTCGGTTGCGTCGTCGTCGGTCGCGAGCCGACGTTCAACCCAGCCGGAGTCGGGGAGGATGCGATGCACGTGGGCGCGGCCCGTCTCGATCAGCATGTCGCGCACCCGCCGCGTGAATGGCAGGTCGGCGATCCCCTCGGTATGGATGTGGCCGATCTCCCGGCCGCCAAGGCGAAACTCGGTTCCGCCAAAGCGATGCGGCGCGACAGCGACACCTTCCCAGCTACCGACTTCGGCGATCACGCGGTCGCGGCTAGCCTCCACGCATGGCGTTCTACCACGGGCGGTTGTGATGCGGGTCGTGCTCGACTGGGACGGCACCGTGACGATGCGCGACTCCCTGTGGATGCTGCTCGACGAGTTCGGCGACCGCGAGATCTTCGCGCAGGCCGAGAAGGATCTCGGCAAGACGCTCTCCTACCGCGAGGTGATGGAGATGGAGCTCGCGACGATCCAGGTGCCGTTCGAGGAGGCGCTTACGTTCCTGCTCGATTCGGTCGTGGTGCGCGAGGGGTTCCATGAGCTTGCCGCCAAACACAACCCGCTGATCCTCTCGGGTGGCTTCCACCAGACGATCGAGCCGCTGCTCGCGCGAGAAGGCGTCTCACTTGAGGTGCGTGCAAACCGCATCAACCCACGCACCGACGGCTGGCTGATCGAGTGGCGCGACCCGGAGCCGTGCGAGGTGTGTGGTGAGCTCTGCAAGCGACGCAACCTGCCCACCGAACGGCCGATGGCCTACGTCGGCGACGGGTATTCAGACCGCTGCGCCGCCCTTGCCGCCGACCGGATCTTCGCCCGCGACGCGCTCGCCCGACACCTCGAAACCGAGGGCGTGCCGTTCGAACGGTTCGAGACGCTCACCGAGGTTGTCGCCGCACTTGCGGCATGACGTTCGTCGCGCTCCCAGCGCCGTACGACTTCGAGCTTTCGACTGAACGATTTCGGGTCTTCGGCCCCGACCTCGCCGTGCTGTGGCACGACGAGGCGCTGTATCGAGCGATCAACGGACGTGAAGTTCGGCTAACGCCCGCCACGGGCGGGGTGGACGTCGACCCGTATGACGAGTCGATCCATCGCACCGTCGAGCAGTTGCTCGGGATCGAACACGATCTCGACGGGTTCTACGCCTGGGCGCAGAGCGACCCTGTGATGGACGCGATCGTCGCCCGGCTACCGGGGTTTCGACCGCCGATCATTCCCGACCCGTGGGAGCAGCTTGTTGGGGTGATCACCGCGCAACAGGTCTCGTTGCTTGCTGCCGGGGCGATCCGCAACCGCTTCATCGAACGCTTCGGTGTGACGGTTGGCCGCGTCTCGGCGTTCCCAACGCGGGCGCGGGTTGCTTCGGCTGAACCCGACGAGCTCGTGGCAGTTGGCTTTTCGCGCGCAAAGGCTGCGGCGACGGTCGCTCTCGCACAATCCGAACTCGACCTTGATGCGCTCCGGCTCCTGCCCGACGACGAAGTCCGAGCAGCGATCACGGCCCAGAAGGGTCTCGGGGCGTGGAGCGCCGAATGGTTCCTCGCGCGACATCTCGCCCGGCCGACCGCTTGGCCGATCGGTGACCTCGTGCTCGCCAAAGCAGCAGAGACGTTCTACGGGTCGACCGTTGAAGATCTCGGGCCGAAGCTCGCGCCGTTCCAGAACCTCTCGGCGCACTACCTCCTCGCCGCGCTGCGAAAACCCTGACTCGGCACCAGAGAAACAGCTACAACCACACAGTGAAGCTCTACGACGCAGCTGCCTGTCCGTTCTGCGCGCGCGTCCGCATTGCGCTCCAGCTCAAAGAGATCGCCTACGAGACGGTCGAGGTCGATCTTCACGAGCGCCCGTCGTGGATCTACGACCTCAACGTGTCGGGCCGCGTGCCAGTGCTCGACGACGGCGGCTACGTCCTGCCGGAATCGGCAGTGATCATGGAGTACCTCGACGAGCGGTATCCCGACCGTCCACTGCTTCCCGCCGACGCTCGCGACCGTGCGACCGCACGCCTGCTCGTCCATCGCTTCGACGAACTGCTCGCGCGCGATTGGTACGCGTTCCGTCAGGGTGAGTCGCATTCCGTTGAGCAGCGGCTTGAGGAGCTGCCGATCGGCCAGAGCCTCTTCGTCGATGCTGCGTTCGCGCCGTGGGTTATCCGTGCGCGTGACCTTCACGGGTTCCGCCTCCCGGATCGCCTGGAAGAATGGTTGAGCGACCGTGCGCGTCATCCGGCGTTCGCGACAGAAATCGCACTCGTGCGCAGCTCATGACTGACATCGATCTCACAGAACTCACCGAACGTCGCGACGAGCTTGTCGTGCTCGACGTTCGTGCCCTCTGGGAGTTCGACGGCTCCTACGGGAACGACTGCTGCCGCCGGCAGGGGCACATCCCGGGTGCGATCCACTTCGACGTGCAGGAGCTGCTGACGATGGGCGAGGTCGAGGTGCGCGAACGACTCGGGCTGCCCGAAGGCACCGAAGTCGTCGCCTACTGCCACAGCGGCTCACGGTCGCAGATGGCGACCCAGGCGCTACGGGCGCTCGGGTTCAACGCCCGCAACTACCGCGGGTCGTGGCACGAGTACGCCGCGTCTGATCTGCCGCTCGAGATTTAGCGAGCTGCCGCGGCAAGGAACGCCGAGCAGAGCTCGCGCCCGTGTTCCTGCCACACCTCGATGCCGGCGTCGACCTCGGCATGCACCTCGTCGAGCGGACGGGGCAGTCGCGCGCACGATGCGTCGTCGGCAAACCACTGCTTCGCCTGATCGGCGCGCACCTCAGGATGGAACTGGACCGCCCAGGCCCGTTCACCCACCCTGTAGGCCTGCGGCGTCGCGATCGAGGTTGCGAGCTCAACGGCGGCCTCGGGAATCTGGAAGCCGTAGCCGTTGCCAACGAGCGCGTTGAAGCTCGGCGGGAGTGCGCCGAGCACCGGGTCGCGACGACCCTCAGCCGTCAGCGATACCTCGACAAACCCGGCCTGCACCTCGGCGAGCGGAGCAACCTTCGCGCCAAGGGCGTGCGCCAAGGTCTGGGCGCCAAGGCACACGCCAAAGAGCGGCGTTCCCTCGTCAATCCACTCGCGCAGCAGGTCGTACTCGTCGTGCAGCCACGGGTGCTCGTCTTCCTCACCCACGTTCTGGAGGCCACCAAACACCATCACTGCGTCGTGGCCGCGCTCAGGTCGACCCTGCACCCGAATGTCCCACTCCGTCAGTTCGTGGCCGTGCTCGAGCACGACGTCTTCGAAGAGCTCGGGGCGCACCTGAGGCCCGTGAACGATGGCGAGGACGTGCATGACGCCAGATTAATCGTTTCAGCCGACCGCGACGCCGTCGTCTTCGAGCAGCTTCATCAACAGGTTCGCCCCGGCCGGTGCCTGCGCGACACCGTCGGTTTGGTTGTTGTTGTTGAAAAAGGCATATGTCTCGTTCGCCTGCGACGACAGTTCGCGCAACGGCTCAACCCACTCGCGCAGCTCATCCTCGGAGTACGTGTAGTCGAACCGCTTCGCCGCGCTGCCTCCGCGCGCATTCCAGGTTGCGGCATTGCGACCGTGGAAGCGCACATAGGCGAGGGGAGAGGTCGCCGCGACGACGGTGAGGGGAACGTTCTTTGCGGCGAGACGCGGTGCGTCGACCGTCACGTAGCTCATGCCACGCCCCTCTAGGAACCGCAGCATCTCGTCGCGTACCCCCTCCTCGAAGAAGGAGCGGTTGCGGAACTCGACAAGCATGCGGTCGCCTCGCATCATCGACTGCGCCCACTCCAGATAGTCGAGCACCGCCGGCTTCCACTCGAGGTACGGCGGGAGCTGAAACAGGATCCCGCCGAGCTTGCCCGTCTCGCGCAGCGGCTCAAGCGCACGCCAGAACTCGCCGAAGATCGCGGCCCGCAGCTCGGGCGGCGGACGATCAACGCGACCCCGCTCATCGACTGGCATCCCGTCGCGCAGATGCGGCGGCACCTGCTCGATCCGCACGGGATGACGGGTCATCACACCGAACGCCTTGATGTGCATCACGAAGTCGTCGGGCGTACGGTCGGCCCACCGCTGCACCATCGTCCGGTCGGGCACGCGATAGAACGTTGAGTCGACCTCAACCGTGGAGTAGTGCTCCGCGTACCAGGCAAGGCGTTCGCCCGCAGGAAGCCCTTTCGGGTACCAGATTTTGCTGAGGGTCTCGTCGGCCCAAGAACACGTTCCGATCCGAACCGCGGACGCCATGACGGGAGGATAGGCCGATAGCCCCTCTACGATGCGCCCATGGATCCGCGGCCAATCGGAGTGTTCGACTCAGGCGTCGGTGGCCTCACCGTGTTGCACGAGTGCCTCGTGACGATGCCGAACGAAGATTTCGTCTACCTCGGTGACCACGCCCGGCTGCCGTACGGGCCACGACCGCTGGAAGAGATCCGTCGCTTCGCGCACGAGATCGGTGGCTACCTCGCGACAAGCGGTGTGAAGCTGATCGTCGTCGCCTGCAACGCGGCAACGTCGGCGGCGCTGCCCGAGCTGCAGGCAACGCTCCCGGTTCCTGTCGTCGGCGTGATCACGCCGGAAGCGTCGGCCGCCGTTCGCGCCACGCGCAACCGACGGATCGGCCTGCTCGCCACCCAAGCGACCGTCACCGCGGGACGCTACGAGACGCTCGTCCGCACCCTCGACGCCGGCGTCCGTTTCACCGCCGTGCCGTGCCCCAAACTCGTGCCGCTGATCGAGGCGGGCGAGCAGACCGTCGAGGCCGTCCAGGAATACGCGGCGCCGCTCAAGGCCGCCGGCTGCGACACCGTCATTCTCGGCTGCACCCACTATCCGATGATCCGCCCTGTGCTCCAGCGCGTGTTCGGCCGCGACATCACGCTCGTGTTCTCCGCCGAGGAGACCGCCCGTGAGGTGGCCGACACGCTTGCGCGAAAGGGATGGGAGAACGACCGCAATCGCGAAGGCACCTATCGCTTCCTCACCACCGGCGACCCTGACGTCTTCCGGGCGCTCGGTGAGCGCTTCCTCCAGCTACCACTCAGTGACGTGGCACAGGTCGCGGTCACAGAACTCGAAAGGGCCGCAGCATGAACCGTGAAAGTGGACGTCGTCCAGACCAGCTCCGCGACATCGTCGCCGATCCGACCTTCCTCGAACAGCCGCATGGGATGGTGCTGTGGAGCCAGGGCAAGACCCGTGTGCTGTGCACCGCGATGGTCTCTGAAGGTGTGCCCCGGTGGCTCTACAAGTCGGGTCGTGGCTGGCTGACCGCCGAGTACTCGCTGCTGCCAGGCTCAACCGGCGAGCGCACAGACCGTGAGGCGGCCCGCGGCAAGCAGGGTGGCCGCACCGTCGAGATTCAGCGGCTGATCGGCCGAGCTGTGCGTGGCATCGTCGACTTCGAGGCGCTCGGTGAGCGCACCGTGTATCTCGACTGTGACGTGCTCCAGGCTGACGGCGGCACCCGATGTGCCGCGATCACGGGCGCGTACGTCGCTGCGAGCCGTGCGCTCGAGCGGTTCGGCCTCTCGAAGGCGCTCACAGGGTCGGTTGCCGCGGTGTCGGTTGGGGTCGTAGAAGGCGTGTCGCTGCTCGACCTCGACTACTCCGAGGATTCGAACGCTGACGTCGACTTCAACGTCGTGATGACGGGCGATGGGCGTCTCGTTGAGGTGCAGGCAACAGCCGAGAAGGTGCCGTTCGATCGAGCGCGCCTGAACGAGCTGCTTGACCTCGCCGAATCGGGCATCGGTGAGCTCGCGCAGCTGCAGCAGCAGGCGATCGATGTTCCGTTCGTTTAGTGCTCGCGCGACTTGCCAGCCAGAACGCCCACAAGCTCGGGGAGCTTCGGCTTGCCTTGCCCGGATGGACCATCGACCCAATCGTTGGTGAGGCACCCGACGAGACCGGCGACACCTACGAAGCGAACGCTCGCATCAA
Source organism: Actinomycetota bacterium (assembly GCA_009702325.1). GTDB lineage: Bacteria > Actinomycetota > Thermoleophilia > Gaiellales > Gaiellaceae > PALSA-600. Next base: position 120,533 of record WLID01000005.1, on the reverse strand, counting down.
GGCGGTGTGGGGTCGCGCCCAGGCACCCGATGTTCTCGTGATCGGCGAAGACTCGGGCATCGAGTGCGCAGCGCTTGACGGCGCGCCTGGCCTTCACTCCGCCAGGTGGGCGCCAGGCCTCGATCAGGCCGACGCTTTGCTCGCGCGTCTGGCAACCGAAGATGATCGCCGGGCGCGCATGGTGACAGTGATCGTCGCCCACACACCCGACGGGCGCGAGATCGTCGTCGAAGGTGTGCTCGAAGGGACGCTCGCCCGCGATCGTCGTGGCACGGAGGGGTTCGGCTACGACCCGATCTTCGTCCCGCTGGGCGAAACGCGCACGGTGGCCGAGATCGGCGAAGCGTGGAAGAACGAGAATTCGCACCGGGCCCGCGCTGCCCACGCGCTGCGCGACGCGCTCAGTTCGAGCTAGGAGCGTTCGCGAGCTGTGTCTCGTGATGACGGTGCCAGTTGATCTCAGCGCCGAGCACCATCACGTTCGCCATCACATAGAGCCACACGAGCAGCACCGCGGGGCCTGACAGCGTTTGCAGCACGGGGTTGTGTTTCGACACAGCCACGAACGCGGGGAGAAACTGGAACGTCGACTCCATCAAGATCGCGGCCGTCCACGCGCCGGGAACGACCTCGCGCCACGTCAGCTTCGTGTTGGTGAGGACGTAGTAGGCCGTTGCGAGGAACCCGAAGATTCCGAGCAGCGACACGAGGAGTGAGAGGACGGTCGCGATGAAGCCGTTGCCTCCAAAGCCGCCGTACCGCTTGAGAAGTTCGGCGCCGGTGTACCCGATGACGAGCGACGCGAAGAGCGAGACGAGCGACCCGACCATCATCATCGTCGCGAGCGCCTTCCCACGCAGGAACGGACGGTTCGGCCGGTCGTAGACGATGTTGAACGCGCTCTCAAGCACGCTGAAGAACGAGAGCGACGACCACAGCAGGAACGCGCCGCCGGCGATCCCGAGAGTCGCTGCGTTCTTCTGAATCGCGCGTACCGCGCTGATCAACGAGTCGACCGACGTTGTGGGGAACGCGTGCTGCAGCTGGTGGATGAAGAACGACCCTTGCGACGCCTGATGCGCGATCCCGAGTAGCGCCAACGACAGGAACAGCAGCGGCACGAATGACAGGAGTGCGAAGTAGGCGATCATCGCCGCGAGGTGGGTTCCCCTGTCGGCAAAGAACTTCAAGACGACTGCACGCATGTGGCCGCAGTATGCTCACGGCCTATGGATGCTGCGCAGGCGCTCGCCGATCTCACCGAAATCTCGTCGCAGGTAGTCAACGTCGTGATCGCTTCGGCGACCGGCGAGGTGCTCGCTACGACGATCGACGACGAAGGGCGGGCCGGACGCTTCACCAACCTACTCCTTGAACTCGTCAACGAATCCGATGCTGCACGCAAGGAGCGCGGGCTCGAAACGATGACCCAGCTCGAGGCCGCGACGCTCGACGGCAGCATCTTTGTGGTGCGCCGCGATGACGTGCTCGTGGGCGCGACCACCCGCCCCGACCCAACCGTTGGACTCGTGTTCTACGACCTTAAGCACTGCATTCGCGCCATCGTCGAACCAGATGCCGCACCGGCAGCGTCGCGTCGTCGGAAGGCTGCCGATGCCACCGCGTAGGATTTTCACCGGCATGCTGCTCACCGCCGGCTCGCTTGCCGGCTCGGTGCTTTACCGCCGTCGCGCCGCCCGCCTGCGTGAGCGCGTCGACCTCTATGCCGAGGATGGCTCGATGGTTTCGATCGGTGAAGAGATGCCCGAAGCCGATCGGCTCCTCGGCATTGCCCGCGAACTCCTCGCGATGACGCGATGACGACGCTCGCCGCTGCCGTTCGAGACGCCGCGTACCTCGAGGGAGATTTCCTTCTCCGCTCGGGCAAGCGGAGCACCTACTACCTTGACAAGTACCGGTTCGGCACGGAGCCAGAACTGCTGCGGCGCCTGGGCGTTGCGATCGCCGAGACGATCCGTGAGCACGCCCCAACCGCGCAACGAATCGGCGCACCAGAGCTGGGTGCGGTGTCGCTTGCCGCGGCCGCATCGCTTGAGGTGGGCATCCCGTTTGTGATCGTTCGCAAAGAGCCGAAGGAGTACGGCACCGCCAATCGGATCGAAGGGCCGTTCGTTTCGGGCGAGGAAATTGTGCTCGTCGAGGACGTCGTCACCTCCGGTGGAGCAGCGATCTCGGCGATCGAGGCGCTGCGTGAGGCGGGCCTGAAGGTGTCGACCGCGATCTGTGTCGTCGATCGCGAAGAGGGCGGCGCCGACGAACTCGCGCGCATCGGCATCCGGCTCCGGCCGCTCCTGCTCGCGTCCGAACTCCGACCCTAACCTTGTGGCAACAGAACGGGTGTTCGCCCGTTCGATCTAGTCCGCATCGTTGAGCCATCCGATGGGGTTGTTACGGTTGCTCGCCAAGGCTTGACGTACGTCCGTTTTCTGGAAATCTCATCGAGGAGGAAGGTTTTGACGAAGCAGGACTTCATTTCCAAGGTCGCCGCAAAGAGTGGCCTTTCGAACCGTGACGCCGGCAAGGCCGTCGATGCCTTCCTGGAGTCGGTCACCGAGACGCTGAAGTCGGGCGACTCGATCAACTTCACGGGCTTCGGCAAGTTCTCGCCGGCCGCTCGCGCCGCACGCACGGGTGTCAACCCGCGCACCGGCGAGAAGGTCCAGATCGCTGCAACGACCGTGCCGAAGTTCAGCGCCGGCTCGCAGCTCAAGGCTGCTCTCAAGTAGAGCCTTACTGATCGGTAGTTCTGTCGAAGGGGCCGCGAATGCGGCCCCTTCGCTGTTTCCGCCCCGAAACGATGCGGCGGCAAGGGGTGGGCGTAGCGCCTAAGCTGAAGGGAATGAGCGACGACGTCATCGCCTTCGCCGACCGGCTCGCCGCTGAGGTCAAGCGCAAGCAGAGCCAACTGGTGGTGGGGCTTGATCCGCGCCCCGACCTGCTCCCCGTCGAGTTGCGTGGCGATGTCGCAAGGTTCTGCTGCGGCATCATCGACGCGGTTGCGCCGCATGCGGTCGGCGTCAAGCCGCAGCTCGCGTTCTTCGAAGCCCTCGGTTCCCGCGGTATCGCCGCGTTCGAGGAGGTGTGCGAGTACTCCCGCCGCGCAGGTCTCCTGGTGATCGCCGATGGCAAGCGGGGTGACATTGGAGCGACAGCGCGGGCGTACGCCGATGCGTACCTGGAGGGCGAGCCGCCGATCGCTGATGCGCTCACCGTCAATCCCTACCTCGGCCGCGAATCGATCGAGCCCTACCTTGCGGCGGCGCGCCGGTACGGCGCCGCGATCTTCTGCCTCGTGAAGACATCCAACGCTGGTGGCGACATCCAGGATGTGACGCTCTCCGACGGTCGCCCGCTGTGGCATCACGTTGCCGAGCATGTCGCCGATTGGGGTTCTGAGCTGATCGGCGAGTCGGGCCTCTCCGCTGTTGGTGCGGTCGTTGGCGCAACGCACCCGCGTGCCGTCGCTGAGGCGCGGAAGATGATGCCGAACACGATCCTGTTGCTCCCCGGTGTTGGTGCCCAAGGCGCCGACCCGGCCGATCTCGCCCGCGCGTTTCGGGCTGGCCCGGCGAGTGCGCTCGTCAACGCCTCCCGCTCTGTGATCTTCGCCTACCGGGAAACTGGCGACGATTATCGCGCCGCCGCTGGCGCCGAGGCCGCACGGCTCCGCAGCGAGCTGTGGGCCGTCTCAGGTTGGTGAACTCAACCGACCGTCCCGTGCGACCGTTGCTTGCACCATTCGCGTTCCTCGCTGTCGCGACCGCAGCGGTGCTGCTCCTGCGGCCGATGGTGCAGCCGAAGCACGGCACCGGCGTGACGACAACACCGGCGCCGACTCACACCAAGCAGGTTGCTCAAGCGCCAAAGACCTACACCGTGCACGCAGGCGACACACTCGAGGACATCGCCGCGAAGACGGGCGTTTCGACCGTGACCCTGCAGAAGCTGAACCCGGGGCTTTCGCCTACCTCGCTCTTCCTTGAGCAGAAGGTGCGGCTGCGATGAGGCGTCTGACAGCCGTGATCTTTGCGGTCGCGATCATCGGAGTGGCAAGCGCCGCAGCTGCTGTTCGGCCGTCAGGAGATGCGCCAATCCCCGAGGCGGGGGCGTGGTTCGTCATGAACGACACCACGGGCGAGGTCGTCGTCTCGCACGCGGCGCGCGAGCGACGCCCGATCGCTTCGATCACGAAGCTGATGACCGTTCTCGTGGCCCTCGATCACCACAAACTCACCGACGTCGTGACGGTCGATCCACGCGCGGCACGGATCGGTGAAGAGACGATCAACCTGCGGCCAGGTGAACGGCTCACCGTTGCCGACCTCGTGAAGGGTGCGCTCATCCAGTCGGCGAACGACGCCGCCGACGCGCTCGCGCTCTCGGTCGGTTCCAGCTTCGGGGCGTTCGCCGACTTGATGAACGCCAAGGCGCGGACGCTCGGGCTGGCCGATTCGCACTTCGTCCGTCCCGATGGTCTCGACGCCGACGGTCAGTGGTCGAGCGCGCACGACGTCACGCTCCTCGCCCAAGCAGCAATGAAGCTCGCCCCCGTTCGGGAGGCGGTCGCGAGCGAGACTGCCACGATCGCAGGCCAGCGATTGCTGCACACCTGGAACGACCTCCTCGGCGTCGTGCCCGGTGTCGTCGGGGTGAAGACGGGCCACACAGACGGTGCTGGCTGGTGCCAGGTCGTCGCTGTGCAGCGCGATGGCATCACCTTGTACGTGACGATCCTCGGCGCACCATCGCGCTCCGATCGCAACCGTGACTTGCAGACGTTGGCCGAATACGGCGTCGCCCAGTTCCGGACGGTCAACGCTGTTGCAACCGACCGCTCATACGCCTCCGTTGCGCTGCCCTACGGAATCACGCCACTCCATCTCGTGGCATCCAGGCCGTTCACCGTTGTCACACGGCTCGGGGCCTCGCTCGTCGAAAAGGTCGTCGCTCCCGCCTCTGTGCTGCCCCCGATCGCGAAGGGTCAGCCGCTCGGCACCGTCGAGATCTACGCGTCAGGAACCCTCGTCGGAACGCGGCAGCTTGTTGCCGACCGTGCCGTCGGCCGGCCGACGTTGGCGCGGAAGGTGTCGTGGTACACCGGGCGCACAGCCGATCGTCTCACCGGAATCTTCGGCTAAATCCCGTCGCCCTACATCCTTGCTGCGCGTAGACTCGCGCCTACCGAGCGCGTTGCGATTGCGCCTCGGCGGAGAGATCACGTGATCCTGACGGTCACCCTTAACCCCGCGATCGACCGCACGCTGACCGTGCCGAATTTTCAGCGTGGGCAGCGGCATCGCGCCACGTCGGGCCTCGCGCTCGCGGGTGGCAAGGGAATCAACATCTCACGCGCTCTCAAGGCCCTTGGGGTGCCTTCGATTGCGACGGGGCTCGCGGGTGGGCAGACCGGCATGCGCATCGTCGAGCGGATGACAGCTGAGGGGATCCTGAACGACTTCGTGCGGATTGCCGACGAGTCGAGAACAACGACAGCCGTCGTTGATCCCACCAACGGCAGCTACACCGAAATCAAGGAGTGGGGGCCAGCTGTGCGTCCCGACGAGCTCGAGTTTTTGCGCGACAAGGTCGAATACCTGTCGCGCAGCGCCGACCTGGTCGTGATTGCTGGATCGCTTCCCCGAGATGTCGCCGACTCGTTCTATGCCGAGCTGATCCACGACCTCAACCGTCGCAACGTCACGACGTATCTCGACTGCGAAGGGGAGGCCCTCCGCCTCGGTGTCGAGGCCGAGCCGACGCTCGCCTCGATCGGGCAGCAGGACGCCGAGTCGCTCGTTGGGCAGGAGTTCCACGACGACGAGGACTACGAGCTCGCGCTCGGCCAGATCGCTGCTCTCGGTGCCCGCAGCGCGCTCGTCTCGACCGAGGACGGCTGCATTGCGATCCTGCGCGAAGATCGGGTGGCGCATCGCTTCCGGGTCGTCGCGCCGCGTGTCGACCCCGTTTCGACGGTGGGTGCTGGCGACGTGCTCCTTGCTGGGTTCTTGGCGGCACGCGCCGCAGGCAAGACCGCAGAGGAAACGTTGCGTTTCGCCGCTGCTGCATCAGCGGCCTCAACGCTCGAGCTCGGGGCCGGGGTTCTCGACCCGCGCGAGGCCGGTAGGTTGCAGCCCGCGACCGAAGTGGTTGAGCTCGAACCGGCCACCGAAGCCGCCGTCTAGACCCGCCGAAACGCCAACCGTCGCCGTCCCCCGGTCGCGACGTTACGATTGGCCCAATGGAATTCGAGGGCTTCCGCGTCGACTCAGATCTCTCGCGTGGAGAGAAGTTCGGCAAGGCGGGCCTGACCTTCGACGACGTCCTCCTTGTTCCGGCCGAGTCGTCAGTCCTACCGAACGACGTTTCGACCGCCACACGTCTCACACGCACGGTCGTCTTGAACCTTCCGGTCGTGTCCGCGGCAATGGACACAGTCACCGAAGCGCGCATGGCAATCGCTCTCGCCCGCCATGGCGGCATCGGCATCGTCCACCGCAACCTTTCGATCGCCGATCAAATTGCCGAGGTCGACAAGGTGAAGCGCTCCGAGTCGGGAATGATCGTCGAGCCGCTCACCCTTCGGCCCGACGCGCGGGTGTCCGACGCCCTGGCGCTGATGGAGGCCTACCGCGTTTCCGGCGTGCCGATCACTGACGACGACGGCAAGCTCGTTGGGATCCTCACCAACCGCGACCTCCGATTCGAGAAGGACACGAACCAGTCGGTTGCCGACCTGATGACGTCGAAGGATCTCGTGACGGCCCCGGTCGGAACAACGCTCGTTGAAGCCGAGAGCCTGCTGCATCGCCACCGCATCGAGAAGCTCCCGGTCGTCGACGGCGACGGTGTGCTCAAGGGTCTGATCACCGTCAAAGACATTCAGAAGCGCATCGAGTTTCCAATGGCAACAAAGGATCTCCACGGTCGGCTTCGCGTTGGCGCAGCCGTCGGGGTCGGGCCCGACGCACGTGAGCGCGCTGAGGCCTTGATCGCAGCTGGTGCCGACGTTCTCGTTGTCGATACGGCCCACGGCCATTCGCGCGGCGTCGTCGAGATGGTCGCAACGATTAAGGGCCTGTCGGGAGATTTCGAAATCATTGCGGGGAACATCGCAACAGCCGAGGCAGCCGAGGCGTTGATCGACGCGGGCGCCGATGGTCTGAAAGTTGGCATTGGGCCGGGCGCGATTTGCACGACACGCGTTGTCGCCGGCGTGGGCGTGCCGCAGATCACCGCGGTGTACGACGTTGCAGAGCTCGCATCGCGCCACGGTGTGCCTGTGGTGGCCGACGGTGGCATCACGAGCTCCGGTGATGTCGCGAAGGCAATTGCTGCGGGCGCCGACACGGTGATGCTCGGCTCGATGCTTGCCGGCACCGACGAGGCGCCTGGTGATGTCGTCTTCGCGAACGGTGAGCGGTTCAAGGAATACCGCGGCATGGGGTCGCTCGGCGCGATGCGCGCCCGGAGCTTCTCGAAAGACCGCTACTTCCAAGGCGACGTCGAAGACGTCGAGAAGCTCGTGCCCGAGGGCATCGAAGGTCGCGTTCCGTACAAGGGCCCGATCTCCACGGTGCTGCACCAGATCGTCGGTGGCCTGCGGCAGTCGATGGGCTACTGCGGATCGCCAACCATCGAGGCGCTCCAGGGGGCACGGTTCGTTCGCATCACCGGCGCCGGACTGCGCGAGTCGCATCCGCACGACATCACGATCACGAAGGACGCGCCAAATTACCGCCGCAACTGAGGCGGACGGTCACGCTGAGGGCGCCCTGCCGGCGCCAGAAGAGCGCCCCGTTATCGTCGTCGATCTCGGCGGCCAGTACTCCCAGCTAATTGCGCGCCGCGTTCGTGAGGCTCGGGTGTATTCCGAGCTCGTGTCGCACCGGGTGACCGCCGACGACATCCGTCGTCGCAACCCCTCCGCCGTGATCTTGTCGGGCGGCCCAGCGTCGGTCTATGCCGATGGTGCACCCCGTGTCGATCCTGCGATTTTTGAGCTCGGCGTGCCGACGCTCGGCATCTGTTACGGCATGCAGTTGATGGCGCAGGAGCTTGGCGGCCGCGTCGACCGCACGGGGCTCGCAGAGTTCGGCAAGGCAGAGCTCGCTGGGGCACGCGGCCGTCTCTTCGACGGAATTCCCGACGCGCTCACGGTGTGGATGTCGCATCGTGACTCTGTCGTCGCAGCGCCAACCGGTGCAACAGTCGTTGCAGGCTCGCCCTCCACCCCGATCGCTGCGTTCGAAGATCACGCACGGTCGCTCTATGGCGTTCAATTCCATCCCGAAGTTGTGCACACAGAGCATGGGCAGGAGCTGCTCAAGAACTTCCTCTACGAGATCGCCGGCGCGTCGCCCGCCTGGACGCCAGCGGCGGTGATCGAAGAGCAGATCGAACGGATTCGAGCGCAGGTTGGCACCGACAAGGTGATCTGCGGACTCTCGGGCGGTGTCGACAGCTCCGTCGCCGCACTCCTTGTCTACAAGGCGATCGGCGAGCAGCTCACGTGCGTTTTCGTCGACCACGGGATGATGCGAAAGGACGAAGCCGAGCAGGTCGTGCAGACCTTCGGAGAGCATTTCCATGTGCCTCTCGTGCACGTGGACGCGAAAGATCGGTTCCTCGAGAAGTTGGCGGGCGTCACCGATCCCGAGACGAAGCGCAAGATCATCGGCGAGGAGTTCATTCGTGTGTTTGAGGTGGAGGCCGAAAAGGTTGGCGATGCGAAGTGGCTCGTTCAGGGAACGCTCTACTCCGATGTGATTGAGTCGGGTGGCGAAGACGGCGTTGCCGAAACGATCAAGAGTCACCACAACGTTGGTGGTCTTCCCGACGACATGGAGATGGGTCTCGTCGAGCCGCTGCGCATGCTGTTCAAGGATGAGGTTCGCCGGGTTGGGGAAGAGCTCGGGATGGCTGAGCGGATGGTGTGGCGTCAGCCGTTCCCTGGCCCAGGTCTCGCAATCCGCATCATTGGCGACGTAACCGCCGACCGCCTTGAGGCGCTCCGGGAGGCCGACGCGATCCTCCAAGAAGAGGTTCGGCGGGCCGGGCTCTATCGCGAGCTCTGGCAGTCGTTCGCCGTTTTGCCTGCGATCCGCTCGGTTGGTGTGCAGGGCGACTCTCGCACGTACGGCTACCCGATCGTCATCCGCGCCGTCACCTCCGACGACGCCATGACAGCCGACTGGGCCCGCCTACCGTACGACCTCATCGAGCTGGTCTCAAATCGCATCGTCAACGAGATCCCTGCGGTCAACCGGGTTGTGCTCGACGTGACGTCGAAGCCGCCGGCGACCATCGAGTGGGAGTAACGCCACCGCCGTCCATTGGCGGCCGTTCCGAGACCTGGTACCACTGAAGCGTGGCCTTCTCTCGCAGATTGGCGATCTCACTCGCCCTTGTTACGTCGAGCATCGCTGCTTCGGCAGCGGCCAACGCTTCCCAGTCGACGCACGCTGAGGTTCGCACGATCGTCGTTCGTTCGGTCTCGACGAAGGTGACCGTCGCGAAAGACACGCCGCCGCTTCAGGTGTTCAACACGGGCGACGTGCTTGGCGTGACCGACGTGTTGGAGAACGTCTCGCGTCAGTTCGGACGCCCCGCCGGAGCCGCTGTGGGATCCGATCGTGGATCTGCCCGGCAACTTGCCGATGGAACGATGCGGTACACCGGCACCGCGGTTCTCCCGGGCGGAACGGTCTCCATCTCGGGTGTGCTCGGCAATGCACAATCGAGGTTGGATGTGACGGGTGGCACGGGCGCTTATCAAGGCGTCCGCGGCTCGCTGATCGTTGGTGACGGCATGACGCCGCTCAATACGTACCGCTTGATCTTCCCGATCGCCGCCTAACGCTCGGAGCTGCGACAGGACGCAGCCGCCGTGTTTCCACGGCCGGCCGCGCCCAGCCTGCAGTCCTTTGAGGTGGCCTTACGGCCCCCAGCCAACACCGGCGGCGATGCCGGCGAGGGTGACGAGGGCGGTGATGAAGGTGAATGCCTTGGTCTTCATGTGTTCCTTTCGGTGCGTTGAGTGGTCAATGGTCCCGTTCCGCGGAAGCGGCCGGTGCGTTTTTGCCGGTGGTTTCGCTCCCGGCATGGCGCTGGTGCGGTCCAGTTCGGCTCTTTCCAGGCACCCGTGGTGATGGGGGGGCGCGGTGCCTGACCTTCGATTTCCGCAAATTGCAGGACGTTCTCCGCTGGCTTGTTCCCCTTATCGGGGAGTTGGCCTCCCCCAAAAGGGGTGTCCACAAAAGTAGACACATTTCCGGATGGCACCGCAATTGGCCTTTCTTGACGATTGGCAACCAACCCGCCAAGATGCGCGAGTGACTCCGGTATCCGAGACCATCGGCGAGCGCCTCAAACGGCTCCGTAGCGAGCGCGGGCTTTCCCAGCGAGCGATCGCCGCACGAGGTGTCAGCTACGCCTACATCTCACGGATTGAGCTCGGCGAACGGGTTCCGTCGATGAAGGCGCTTCGCGTTCTCTCGCGCAACCTTGGCGTCACGCCGCACTACCTCGAAACGGGCATCGAGCAGCCCGACACGGAGGCACGTGAACTCCGCCTCGGTGAGGCCGAGCTAACGCTTCGCCTCGACCTCGACGACGTTGGGGCCGAAGTGATGTACCGCGAGGTTCTCACCGACGCCGAGCGCGCAGGTGACGTTCGCGACATGACACTTGCTCGTATCGGGCTCGGCGCGGTTGCCGCCCAGCGCGGTGATCATCTCGGGGCGATCGAGGTGCTTCGCGACGCGGTCCGTGAGCCATGGGTCACCCCAACAGCCTTCCCGGATGCATGGGCGACGCTCGGCCTCGCGCTCTCGAGCACCGGCGACGGCCCTGGAGCATCAGAACTTTTCCGCGACGCGGCCGCGTCGCTCGTTGCACACACGCCGGTGAACTGGCCTGCCCTGGTGCGCTTCTCCATCTATCTGTCCTATGCGCTCGCTGACCTCGGCGAGCTCGATGAGGCACGGAAGGCGATCGACGACGCACTCGGCTATGCCGCGCACGCTGACGATCCGTACTCGCGCATGCGTCTGTACTGGTCACACGCACGACTCTCCTCGGCGGCTGGCGATCACGACGCTGCACGTTCGAGCATCACGCGCGCGATCGGCCTGCTTGAGACGACCGAAGACACGATGCACCTGGGGCGCGCGCACCTGCTCGCAGCCGAGATCGCGATCTTCGATGACGATCCGTATGTCGCCACCGAGCACCTTCGTGCAGCAGAGATTCTTGTGGGAGAGATCGGCGACCTTCCCGACAGGGCGTGGCTCAAGATCGAACGCGCCATCGCGTTCGCGCGCACCGGTGGTCCCGGCACTGCGATCGATGAGGCAACCGAGGCGATCGACATGCTGGCCCGCCATGACGACGCTGAGCTCCGCGGCTACGCACAGTGGGCGCTCGGCGAAGCTCTCTCCGCCGCGGGAACAACAAAGGCCGCGCGTTCGGCGTTCACCCGGGCGTCGGATCTGATTCCGCCCGACTCGCGCTACGCATCGACGTTCCTTCGGTCGTGGGCTCGGGCGTTCCCGACTGACGCCGAAACGCTCGCCTAGCCCGCGTCCGCGGCAGGCAGCGTGAGCACGTCGTACCGGGCGCGAACGGTGTCGACGAAGCGCGCAAGCTGCTCGGCGATCTCGGCATCCTCAAACTCGAGGACGTTCTCGGCGTTCGACTCGCCCGACCGCGACAGGTTGAACGATCCAACGAAGACGGTGTCATCGGCGACCACGACCTTTGCGTGCATCGAGTCGTGGAGTCGGCTGCGCGCGTAGGGGTTCGACTGCTTCGCTGTGAACTGCCCACCTGTGAGTCGGGCGAGCAGCGGCAGCTTCCACGCCGACGCGCCACCGCGCCACTGGACGGCAACGCCTTGGAGTTGCACCGCGTCGATGCATCCCGCGACGTCCACCCGACCCGAGGCCACCACACCCGCAAGGGCACCCAAGATGGGGCCGGTGCTGATCACCGGTGAGCACACACGGACGCGACGTTGGGCCAGGCCGATCGCCTGGGCGATGCGATGTGAGAGGTCGGGGCCACCACGCGGCGTGAACCACGTGCGGATCCCGTCGATCGGCGGTCCTGCGGTCGCCCCTGAGGCAGCGACCGGGGTGCCTTCTGCGAACTCGGCAAAGTTCGCTGCGTATTGACCGGCGACTCCTGCTGAGTCGACGATCACGATCACGTTCTCTTGGCGGCTCCACGAGTCGTCCGTCCAGTTCGTCGATCCTGTCCACACCGCCTGCTCGTCGCGCACCACGTACTTGTGGTGCATGAGGTCGGGGACTCCCGCAACCGGAAACGCCTCGACCGGGAGCGATCGGATCAGATCGAGGTCGGGTGACGAGGGTGGTGGAACGGGAATCGGGTTGCGATGGTCGACATTGATCGCGAGGCGAACTCGCACACCACGGTCATGCGCTCTGCGTATCGCGCCGCCGACGACCCGAGCAGACTCTGGGCCAAGCTCGAAGTCGTATTGCGCCAGATCAAGCGTGCGCGCGGAACCGTCGATGAACGTCGCGATCAGGTGTGCGACCTCAAGCGGCGTTTGCCCACCGTCGGTCAAAGTACGCACCGAGATGAAGGGATTCATGCGTGAACTTGCGGCGGCCGAGATCGGTGACACGTTCAACTTCTACCGGCACGGGGACAGGGCACCGCTGCTTCGTGACCGGCTCACGCGATATCTCGATGAGCGGCAGGGCGCGTCGGTGCTCCTTGTGGCAGAGGCGCCCGGCTATCGCGGCGCTCGCATCTCGGGGCTTCCTCTCACCTCTGAACGGCAAGTGAGCGGTGATGGCCCTGCCGAAGCGACCGCGACCATTGTTCACCGCGTGCTTGCGGAGCTTGGTGTTGGCGACGACGTGTTGCTCTGGAACGTCGTCCCCACCCATCCGGGGAGCGCCACGTCCAACCGGCGACCAACCGGTAGCGAGATCGCAGAGGGCGTGCAGTTCGCACGCCAGCTCGCCCGCGGACGTATCGTCATTCCTGTGGGTCGGGTCGCGCACGCAGCCTTCGGTGGGCACTACGTACGGCATCCCTCACGCGGCGGCGCCGCGACATTCCGCGCAGGAATCGAGAAGCTGCTGTGCGGCTGAGTCCCGCATCAAAGAACGCTGTGCTCCTTGCGGCCGGGCTTGTCTGCCTCTCCGGAATGATCCAGCTCGCTGTCGCGCTCGGAACGGTGACGCTCGTGGCCGTGACGGGGATCGAAGGGATTCTTGGGCTCGGCCCCGCGATCTTCCTCTTGGCGGGCGCTGCGGCGGTGAGCCCGGCGGGGCGGATCTCCGACCGCGTCGGACGAATGCCCGTGATCCGCACCGGCTTCGCGCTCGGCATCGTCGGTCCAGCCGTTACCGCGCTTGGCTGTTGGTCCACATCCGGCGAACTTGTCGTGCTCGGGCTCGGGATCTGTGGGGCGGCGCAAACGATCGTGCTGCTCTCGCGCGCTGCCGCTGCCGAGATGTTCGCCCCTGCGCACCGGGCACGGGGAATGTCGTTTGTGCTGTTTGGTGCCGTCTCGGGTGCCGTGTGGGGGCCGCTCGTCTTCGGCCCCCTCTTCGCCGACCGTGCGTTGGCGCCGGCTGACCTCGCGTTGCCGTGGCTACTGACGTCGCTCTTTGCTATCGGTGGCCTCCTGATCTCGTTTGGTGTGCGTCCCGACCCGCAGGAGCTCTCACGCGCGTTCGCCAACGAGGCGGGCGCGCCACCCGAACCGACCGCCCCGGTGAGCGTGCGCGAGTTGCTGCGGCGGCCGGGGGTGGGGTACGCGATGCTCGCTGCTGTCACGAGTTTCGCGGTCATGGCGGGCGTGATGAATCTGGCGGGCTACGTCGCGGTTGGTCACCACCATTCACACGGCGACATTTTCACGGTCATCAGCGCGCATATCGTTGGCATGTACGGGCTTGTGTTGATCGTTGGCGATCTTGTCGAGCGGATGGGACGTCGTCGCGCGATGACCGCCGGGCTCCTGATCATGGCCGTCTCGAACCTCTCGCTCGTGTGGCTCGGTGGCATCGCCGGCATGTCGCTCTCGATGTTCGGCCTTGGGCTCGGTTGGAACATCTCGTACGTGGCTGCCACAACCGAGCTCGTCTCGCTTGCCGCTCCATCGGAGCGCGGTCGACTGGTTGGACTCTCCGATCGCCTCTCAAGCTTCTCCGGCGCCTCGCTCGCCCTCTCGGGCGGAGTCGTCTACAGCATGGGTGGCGCGACGCCGCTCGCTATCCTGGCAGCGTTGACAGCGGCTCTCCCCGCCGTGTGCATCATCTTGCTACCATCCGGCGTCGGCGGACATCTGGTCCGTCGTTTTTCTGTGAAGGCATCGAAACCATGAAGACCTACAGCGCAAAAACCGGAGAGATCACTCGCGAGTGGTACATCGTCGACGCCGAGGGCCAGACCCTGGGTCGACTCGCCACGCAGATCGCCGATCGCCTCCGCGGGAAGGGCAAGCCGTCCTTCACGCCGCACGTCGACACAGGTGACTTCGTCGTTGTCGTCAACGCCGAGAAGATCGCAGTCACAGGCAAGAAGCTCGAGCAGAAGATGTACTATCGTCACTCGGGTTATCCCGGTGGGTTGACCACGCGTCCGCTGCGCGAGCAGCTTGAGCGCCGCCCGACCGAAGTGCTGCGGAAGGCCGTCAAGGGCATGCTCCCGCGGAACCGCCTTTCCCGCCAGCAGCTCACGAAGCTGAAGATCTATGCCGGCCCGGTGCATCCGCACGAGGCCCAGGCACCGAAGCAGTTGGAGGTCTCGTAGTGTCGAATCCCGCCCAGTACCTCGGAACAGGGAAGCGGAAGACCTCCGTTGCCCGCGTGATCCTTCGCCCCGGCGATGGAAAGACCTGGGTCAACGGCAAGTCACTCGACGAGTACTTTCCGCGACTGCTTCATCGCGTGTCGGTTCTGTCGCCGCTCAAGACGACCGAGCTGACAGGCCAGTACGACCTTCGCGTTCGCGTTCACGGTGGTGGCCCGTCGGGTCAGGCCGGTGCGGTTCGCCACGGCATCGCTCGTGCGCTCGTTGAGATCAACCCGGAATTCCGTGTGTTGCTCAAGCGGCAGGGCTTCCTGACGCGCGACGCCCGTGAGGTTGAGCGCAAGAAGGCCGGCCTGCACAAGGCGCGCAAGGCCCCGCAGTTCTCCAAGCGCTAACTGCTGCCCGTGCACCTGTCGGCAACGCGCCGGCGCTTCAGGAGTAGGCTTCGGCTCGCATGACGCGTCGCTACTTTGGCACGGACGGCGTTCGAGGAGTCGTCGGCGAATTCCTGACGGTTGAGCTCGTTGAGCGACTCGGTCGCGCCGCCGTCCTATGGAGCGGTGCCACCTCGGTGTTCGTGGGTCGCGATACGCGCGGTTCAGGCCCGGAGCTGGAAGCTGCGCTCGCGCGAGGCGCGTCGTCGGCTGGTGCCGATGTTGTGCTTGGTGGCGTGCTGCCAACCCCGGCGGTGGCGCTTGCAGGTGCCGATCTTGGAATCGTCATCTCGGCGTCGCACAACCCACCCGAGTACAACGGGGTCAAGTTTTTCGACCGTGACGGTCACAAGCTGCCCGATGCGGCGGAGGAGCAGATCGAGGCTCTGCTCGACGCCCCGGCGCCCGCAGGCGTCGCGGGCGCGATCATCCACCGTGACGGCGAGTCGTCGGCGTCGTACATCGACTACGTCCTCGAGAAGTTCGGCTCCGACCTCACCGGCCTTCGTGTCGTCGTCGACTGTGCCCACGGCGCCTACGCCGGTATGGCACCCGCGGCATTCGAGCGGCTCGGGGCCACCGTTGAGACGATCGGCGACGATCCCGACGGAACGAACATCAACTCCGGTTGTGGCGCCACCGATCTTGGTGCCCTGCAGGCTGCTGTCGTCGAGCGTGGCTTTGACCTCGGTATCGCGTTCGACGGTGACGGCGACCGGACAATGGCGGTCGATGAGAACGGCAAGGTCGTCGATGGTGACGAGATCGTGGCGGTGCTCGCACTCCACCTTGGCGTCGATCTCGTTGCGGTGACGCAGATGACGAACTACGGCTTCCACGCTCTGATGGCCGAGAACAACATCCGCGTGCTGACAACCGACGTTGGCGATCGCTACGTCCTCGAGGCGCTCTGGCGTGAAGGCGGAATCCTCGGGGGCGAGCAGTCTGGCCACATCATCTATCTCCGCGACCATGTCACCGGCGACGGCTTGGCGGCCGGGCTGCTGCTCTGCGCTGCACTCAACGGCCGGACGCTCAGTGCCGCGGCTGGCGTGATGCCGCGATGGTCACAAGCGAAAGAGAACGTTCGTGTCTCCACCAAAGAGCTGCCGCCAGCCATCGGCGCTGAGGTTGAACGGCGCAATGCCGAGCTCGCCGGTGCGGGTCGTATTCTCGTGCGCCCGTCGGGCACCGAACCGTTGATTCGGGTGCTCGCAGAGGCCGAAAACGAGGCTGTCGCAGCAGAGGCCTGTGCTACGATCGCGGCGCTTGTTCGGTCTGCGCTCGGCTGACCGTTCCGCCGCTGGAACGGAAGCATCAGTCGGGCTTTTCGCATTTTTGGCCCTCATGTTGACTGGCTACTTCAACACCAACGCCGCAACGCACTTGGCCTCCACGACCCAGACGAACGAATTCGCGCTCGCACGAGGCGTGCGCTGACAGCAAAGGACGTATAGAGATGTGCGGAATCATCGGGTATGTCGGCAACCGGCCGGCGCAGGATCTCCTGATCGCCGGACTTGAGCGTCTCGAATTCCGTGGCTACGACTCGGCTGGCATCGCGCTCCTTGAAGGCGACGCGCTGGAGTACGTCCGCGCCGTCGGCGAACTGAAGAACCTCAAGGCCGCCGTCGCGGCATCCTCACCCGCCACAACCGGCGTTGGGCACACGCGCTGGGCAACGCACGGCGGCGTGACCGAGGACAACGCCCACCCGCTCACCGGGTGCGACGACTCCAAGCTTGCGATCGTCCTCAACGGCATCGTCGAGAATTACCGTGACCTCAAGGCCGAACTGGAAGGCGCGGGGCACGCGTTCACCTCCGAGACCGATGCGGAGGTCGTTGCCCACTTGCTTGAATCGCTCTACGACGGCGACCTGCTTCAGGCGGTACGCAAGGTCTACGCGCGGCTTGAGGGCCACTTCACCTTCGTGGTCGTGCACGCCGACGATCCTGAGACGCTCGTGGCTGTCCGGTACCAGACACCACTCGTGGTCGGCATCGGTGAAAACGAAAGCTTCTTCGCTTCTGCCGTCGCTGCGTTCCTTGCTGAGACACGCCGCGTCGCGTACCCCGATCACGGTGTCATCGTCGAGATCACCCCGGGCGCGTATCGGGCCGTTCGGGCCGACGACGGCGAGCCAGTCGAACTCGAGATCTCTGAAATCGACTGGGACGACGAGGTTGCGCAACGTGAGGGGCACGAGACCTTCATGGAGAAGGAGATCTACGAGCAGCCCGACGGTATCCGCGAGACGATCGGCGACCGTGTTCGGCACGGTGTGCTCGTTCAAGACGGCCTGGGTCTGAGCGAGCAAGACATGCGCGAGCTTCGTCGCATCGTCATCGTCGCGTGCGGCACCGCCTACCACGCAGGTGTCGTTGGTCGATACGTCATCGAGGAGTGGGCACGCGTTCCGGTCGAGCCCGATGTCGCAAGCGAGTGGATCTACCGCAACCCGGTGCTTGACGAAGACACGCTTGTCATTGGTATCTCGCAGTCGGGTGAGACGCGCGACACGATCCAGGCGATGCAACTTGCCCGGGAGCGAGGTGCCCGCACTGTTGCGATCACCAACCAGATGGGCTCGCAGATCACGCGCGAGGTCGACTCAGTGCTCTACACCCGCACGGGGCTTGAGGTGGGGGTTGCTGCCTCGAAGACGTTCTCGGCGCAGGTGTCGCTGATGTACTTGATCGGCCTTGAGCTTGCGCGACAGCGTGGGACACTCCCGGCCCAGGAGATTGACTTCATCCTCGACCAGGTGTGGGCGCTGCCATCGAAGATGGAGGCGTTCCTTGAGGGGAACCATCCGATCGACGACATCGCTGAGCGCTTCTACCAGTCGCCGTTTTTCCTCTACCTCGGCCGGCATATTGGCCTGCCAGTGGCACTTGAAGGCGCCCTGAAGTTGAAGGAGATCTCCTACATCCCCACTGAGGCCTACTCGGCAGGCGAGATGAAGCACGGGCCGATCGCACTGCTCGAAAAGGGCACGCCGGTCGTGGTCGTCGCCACCCGTCAGAACATCGTCTACGACAAGGTCGTGTCGAACATCCAAGAGTGTCGGG
Source organism: Actinomycetota bacterium (assembly GCA_009702325.1). Taxonomy (GTDB): domain Bacteria; phylum Actinomycetota; class Thermoleophilia; order Gaiellales; family Gaiellaceae; genus PALSA-600. The sequence goes on along the minus strand of WLID01000005.1, from coordinate 102,208 downwards.
CCCGCGGTGCGCACGTGATCGCAATCGCCACCGAGGGGAACGAGGACATTCAGCATCACGCGAACGACGTGATCTACGTTCCGAAGTCCCCAGCGTTCCTGCAAGCGGTGCTCGCGACGCTCCCGTTGCAGCTGCTCGCCTACAAGATCGCCCGGCTGCGCGGCCTGAACGTCGATCGTCCGCGAAACCTCGCGAAGACCGTCACCGTCGAATAGCGCCATCGCGTTAACACGGCGGTCGGGGGCGCGTGAGCTGCGGCGACTCACGCGCTCAACCCGACCGCGCGCTACCTCAGATGGCTTCTCTCCCCGCGTGTGCGACCGCGGACCAACCGTCTGGGTCTACCGCATGCTCACATAAGACAACGTCTCTGTCTAGGGCAAATTTCTGCGGCTGGTGATTTAGGCTGCGAGTGCCGCGCCGGTTTCGGCCGCGACTTCGCGTGCCGTCTCAACGAATGACCGCGCTGCAGCCGAGTGGTAGCGGTCGGCATGCCACACCATCCCGACGATGCGCGGCGCGAGCCGGTGGCCGAGATCGACGATCACGATCGAGTCGTCGTTCGCATCAACGGTGAGACGTGGCATCACCGCGATGCCGATGCCGGCGCCCGCGAGTCCCTGCACGACACCGTTGTCGTCGGAGCGAGAGACAAAGCGCGGCTCGTGGCCGCTCGCACGGAGCTGGTCGACGACGATCTCGGTTGCACGGCATTGGCGGAACCCGATCAACGGCTGGTTCGCGATCTCAGCGAGCGAGAGCGGCCGTGTGCGCGACGCGATGGGCGAGTCGCGGCTGGCGACAACGACGTAGTCGTCGCGAAGCAACTCGAACCATTCGAGCGAGGGTGCCTCAATCGGAAGTTGCGCAAACGCCACGTCGAGCTCGCCGCGCTCGACAAGCGTTGCGAGCTCACGGTCGGAGTTCGACTCGTGCAGCACGACATCGACGTGCGGCCACGTTTTCGCGAACCGGCGCATCACTTCTGGCAGGACGCGGGCCCCGACGCTCTGGAATGTCCCGACGCGCAACGAGCCCGACTCACCGGCAGAGAGTGCCGCCAGGTCGGCCTGGGCTGCCTTCAGGCGGCCGACGATCGACTCGGCATGCCCGAGGAGAACCTTGCCCGCTTCGGTGAGAGAGACCGGCCGAGGGCCGCCGGGGCGTTCGATCAGCTGTGCGCCAACAACGCGTTCGAGCGTCGCAATCTGTTGGCTGATCGCCGACTGGGTGTAGCCGAGCCTGATCGCGGCCTTGCCAAAGGTGCCTTCGTTCGCGATCGCCTCGAGGGCAGCGAGGTGTCGAACCTCAACGCCAAGCCACGGATCAAACAGAAGAGAACGATCACGTTTCATAATCAATAAGAAGTGTAGCTCGATTTGTACTAATGATCATTCCCGCCGACAATGCAGACATGACAACATTCCTGATCATCATCGGTATCGGCGTCGCGTTCGGCGTCCTCGCGGTTCGCTTCGGCGTTGACTCACGGCACGACGGTCGCTGCCGCCCGAACTGGCGCTAGCTTCGTTCGTGGGATTGGCGACGAAGCATGTGTCGCCAAGCCCTCCGTTAGCGTCAAAATCGTGACGGCTCGGCTCTAGACGCGATTGGCTCAGCGCGCTATGAGTCGGGCGGCGAGCGGCGGAGACGTTTTGTCTCGCCGGCCTTGCGCTTGGTGTCGAGGCGGCGTTCGCGTGAAGCCAACGTCGGCTTCGTCGCAGTTCGCGGTCGGCGGCGCTTCAACGCCTCTTTGAGCTGAGCGACGATCCGCCCTGTTGCAAGCTCGCGGTTGCGAAGCTGAGACCGCTCGTCCTGGGCGATCGCACGCACGACCGGGCCGATCTTCGCCAGCACGCGCTCGCGCTCGCTGGCCGAGAGGGCGGCCGATTCTGCAACGTCGAACAATGCTTCGACGCGCGTCGAACTCTTCTGCGCGTGCTGTCCACCGGGCCCACTTGAGCGGGAAAAGCGAAACGCAACTTCTGCTGCAACGAGCTCGTCATTCATGTCGCACGACCTCGACGGCAGGAGCAGGATCTAGACTCGGTTCCCATGGCTGCGATTTTGCTTGACGTCGATGGGGTGCTGCATGTTTCCGGGCATCTCATCCCGGGCGCGGTCGATGCGGTTGCCGACCTTCGCGACGCCGGGCATCGGCTCCGGTTCGTCACGAACTCAACCACCATGTCCCGCGCGCAGCTCGGTGAGCGGCTCCGCAGCCTCGGGTTTGCGGTCGGAGACGATGAACTCCAGACGACCGGCTCGGTCGCGGCACGCGCCCTCAAGGGCAAGCGGGTGCTCGCACTGACGATGCCCGGGCTGATCGACGACCTCGAAGGGGTCGAGCTTGCCGGCATGAACGTCGATGCGGTGCTGATCGGCGGCGCGGACGAGGATGGCGAGGAGACGGGCCGCATCTTCAACTACTTGAACTTGAACCGCGCGTTCCTCGAACTCGACGGTGGTGCCGAGCTCTATTGCCTCCACAAGACTCGCTGGTGGCAGACGGCCGAAGGCCCCCGTCTCGACGCAGGTGCGTTTGTGGCGGGGCTTGAGTACGCGACAGGTGTCGAAGCGACCGTGCTTGGTAAGCCTTCGCCCGCCTACTTCGGTGCTGCGCTTGAGGCGATTGACGCCGACGCTGAGTTCGCGTGGATGATCGGTGACGACCTCGAAGGCGACATCGCCGGCGCCCAGCGCCACGGCGTCAAGACGATCCTCGTCCGGACAGGAAAGTTTCGGCCCGACGACTTCGAGTCGTCGACGATCGTTCCCGACGGCATCGTCTCGTCGATCGCTCAAGTTCCCGACTGGCTGGAAGCAAACCTGTGACTCAACCGCCGCTCCGCATCGGCGTCGACCTGATCGAGATCGAGCGGGTGCGGCGCGCGCTGGAGCGACATCCGAGCGGCTTTCGTGACCGGTGCTTCACTGAGGCTGAGCGTGCCTACTGCGACTCAAAGCCCAACCCCGCCCAGCATTACGCCGGCCGGTTCGCCGCGAAAGAGGCAATCGGCAAGGCGCTCGGCTCGGGCGTGTACTTCACCTGGAAGGAGATCGAGATTCGCGGCCGCCCGAAGCCAGGGGTGCACCTGTCGGGTCGTACCGGGAGGTTCGCCGAGCGCATGGGCGCCGGCCCGATCGAACTCTCGATGACGCATTCCCGTGAGCTTGCTGCAGCGATTGCCGTGATCCTCCAAGCGGAGGACTTCGATCCCGCCACTGCGACCGACGGTCGCACCGCCTGGCGCGAGGCGAAGCAAGGGTGATGTTCGCCCCGCTCGCAACTGCCGGTGAGGTGCGGGCCGCTGAAGAGGCCTACGACGGGTCGCTCGACGAGCTGATGGAGCGCGCGGGTGCGGCCGTCGCTCAGGTTGTGCTCGGACGGTTCCCTGGCTCAGTCGCGGTTGTGTGCGGGCACGGCAACAACGGGGGCGATGGCAAGGTCTGCGCCCGCGTTTTGGGGGCTGCAGGTCGCGACGTAACGGTCGTTGAGGGCTTCGGTGAGCTCGGCGATCCCGATGTGATCGTTGATGCGCTGTTCGGCATTGGGCTGAAGGACGCGCCTCGGGAAGACGCGGCGCGGATGATTGAGCGCGTCAACGCGTCAGGCAAGCCGGTTGTCGCAATCGATATCGCCTCGGGTGTCGACGCGTCGTCGGGTGAGATCCCAGGCGCGGTCGTTCGTGCCGAGGTCACAGTCACCTTCGGGAGCGCCAAGGTCGGGCACCTCGTCTCGCCCGGGCGTGGCGCATGTGGGCAGATCCACGTCGCAGACATCGGCCTCGACGTGCCGGGGACAGAACATCGTCTCGTGCAGGCACGGATCCTCGACACAGTGCCCGCGAAGGCGCCCTCGTCCACCAAGTACCGGGCAGGAGCTGTGCTGGTCGTCGGCGGGTCGCGCGGGATGATCGGCGCACCCGTGCTTACCGCGAAGGCGGCATTCCGTGCCGACGCCGGTTACGTGCTGCTCGCAGCACCCGAGTCGGCGCTGCCGACGCTTGAGTCACTCATCCTCGAGGCCGTCAAGGTTCCGCTCCCTGAGGATTCGCTTGGTCGTCTTGTGCCTCGCGCAGCCGACAGCATCCTTGAGGCGGCAACGCGCGCCGACGCCGTAGCGATCGGCCCGGGTCTCGGACGCAGCGAAGGCACCCGCGAGCTCGTTCGCGTGCTGCTCGAAAACCTCACCGTGCCCGTCGTGCTCGACGCCGACGCGCTGTTCGATCTCGACCCCTTCGAACGTCGCGCACCCACGATCTTGACGCCGCACGCAGGAGAGCTCGCGCGACTGCTCGGGACCGATACCGATGACATCGAGGCGCATCGCCTTGAAGCGGTACGACGCGCTGCTGTTCGTTTTGGCTCAACCGTGCTGTTGAAGGGCCCCGACACACTCGTTGCGACGCCACGAGAAGGGGTGCTCGTGTGCGGCTTCGGGCGAGCGTCGCTCGCGACGGCAGGATCGGGTGATGTGTTGACGGGAATCGTCGCGTCGTTTGCCGCGAAGGGCCTTGAGCCCAGCCTGGCTGCTGCCGCTGCCGCGACAGCTCACGGGCTCGCCTCCCAGCTCGTCGAACCGCAGCGTGGCGTCGTCGCCTCAGATCTGCTGCACGGCATTCGCCTGGCGCTTGCTGGCGCTGGCGCCGGCATCTCGCCGGTCTGATCCCGCGGCTGGCCTAGGGGCCGAACGCGGTGACGGTCGATCCGTCTGGCGCAAAGAGCGTTCCCGCCGCTTCGCTCGGTGCGCCAAGTGTTGTTCCCTGCGTCGTATCGATCCAGAGCTGCTTGCCCGTGGCCGCATCGAGCGCGACGACGTTGTGGTTGCTGCCCGAGGCGAACACCACGTTGCCGACGACGATCGGCGGGGCTTGCGGGCCGTCGCCGGTCGGCGCCGTCCAGGCGACAGAGAACGTGCAGCCGGGGCCGACTTTGATCGCGATGATGCCTTCGCCGGTGCGGGGCTGGCTGCGGTCGTACGGCATGCGTGCACCGGCGACGTAGAACATCTGCTCGTACGACGACCACGCTGGGCTGTCGAGCAACGGGGAGGCCCCGTCACCGATGCCAAGCGACCAGATCGGCCCCGAAGTGAGGCTGTTTTGGTTGTAGACGTAGATCAACCCGTTCTTGTTTTCGGCGACCGCCAACGGCTGGCAGCCCTGCGGTTGGAAGAGCGCTGGAGCGGCACCCCAGTCGTCATCGCCAGCCTTAGGGATCCCCGGATTGTTCGCTGCGAGCACCTTGAGGTTCGCGTCGAGCTGCACGATCGCGTCGCCGTAGCCCCAGTCGTCGTGTTGGCACTTGCAGGCGGGGTCGGTGCCGATCGCATTCCCTGTCGCGGTGAAGACAGAGCCACCACCCGGCTGTACCGTCGCGCCTGAGTAGCCCCAGATGCCACCGAGGTGTCCTGAGCCTGTCACGGGCTGGAAGAAGATCTTGTCGGTCGTGTTGTCGAGGTTGACCCCAACGAGCTTGCCCGTCGCATACGCCCCGTTCGTGTTGGGCTCGTCGCAGTGCGAGGAGATGCCAGCAAGTACGCGGTTGCCGTAGATGCGGAGCCCACCCCAGACGTACTCCATCACCGAGGAGCTCACGACCGAGACCGGGAACCCGGCGATCTGGCCGCCTGACGTGAGGTCGTACCCGTTGATCTGGCCGTTCGCCTGCGCAACGTAGATGCGGTGGCGACCGATGTCGATCACGGGTGTCGCCGAGATACCCCATGTGCCGCACGACGGCGTCTTGACAACCGATGAGGTCTTCTTCCACACGACCGCGCCTGTTGAGGCGTTGACGGCCAGGAGGTCGCCACCCTCGCTCGCGACGTAGACCAAGCCTTGGTAGTAGAGCGGCTGCGCCACAACCTGTCCGGCCAGCTTCACCGTCCAGCGGGGATGGAGGTTGCCGACCGTCGCTGCTGTGATCGCGGCCGACACCACACCCTTCGTTGACTGGTCGTCGTTCCCGAACGAGAGCCACGCGGTGTCGTTTGGCGCCGGCAGCGGCGTGGCCGTCGGTGACTTTGCGGTCGTGGTCGCAGCAGCGGTTGTTGTCTTCGCTGTTGTCGCCTTTGCCGTTGTCGCCTTTGCCGTCGTCGCCTTGGCAGTGGTTGCCTTCTTTGGCTTGACCTTCGCTTCGGGCGTCGCGCCCGCAGCGGCAAGGATCCCCAGTGCGCACACCGCAACGAGGGCAGCGCCAATCGCGATACGACGATTCACGAGGAGCAGCCCCTTTGTGGGAGCGGCAGTGGTCGTGGGTCGCACGCGCGGGGGAGGACGCGGTCAGCCATCGGCGGCGATCGTACTCAAAGCTCGGCGACTGTGTGGGAACGCGCTTGGAGCCTTAATACGACGCCGCCCGGCTCTACGATGCGCAGTGATGGCGCGAAGCGAGATCACGATCGACCTTGGTGCGCTGCGGCGCAACGTCAAGCACCTCGTCGAGGTGGCAGGCTCGAGTGAAGTCTGGGCAGTCGTGAAGGCAAATGCGTATGGTCACGGAGCGGCTGATTGCGGTGACACGGCGCTCGGCGCGGGGGCGAAAGCGCTGTGTGTGGCGACCGTCGCCGAGGGGCTCGCGCTGCGGCGGGAGCTTCCCGACCCACGGATCATCGTCCTCGGTCGGTCGTCGAATCGCGAGGTTGCACAGGCGCGCGACGCGCGTCTCGAGCTCGTGGTCAGCGACGACATTCCGGCCGAGATCCCCGTTCATCTGAAGCTCGACACCGGCATGGGGCGTTGGGGAATGTCCGAGCTCATCACTCCGGATCACAACGTTGTTGGCTTGATGACCCATTTCGCGACAGCCGACGACGACCTCGACTTCGTGCGCACGCAGCTCGAGCGCTTCCTCGCGGCGACTGAGCCGCACCGACATCTCACGCGGCACGTTGCAAACAGCGCCGCTCTCCTCAGGCTCCCGGAGGCGCGCCTCGATGCGGTTAGGTGCGGCATCGCGATCTATGGCCTCTCACCATTCCAGCGTGATCCCGCTGACGACGGTTTGGAGCCCGTGCTCTCATGGCAGAGCGAGCTCGCGCTCGTGAAGCAGGTGCAACCTGGCGAGTCGGCTGGGTACGGTCGCCGCTTCGTCGCGACCGAGCCGACGTGGATCGGGATCGTTCCTGTTGGGTACGCCGACGGCTTTCGGCGGGATCTGACGGGCACGACGGTCCTTGTCGCCGACGAGCCGTGCCACGTCATCGGAACAGTTTCGATGGATGCGTTTGCGGTGCAGCTGCCGGGGCGCCTGCCGCAGGGAACGCACGTCACGCTCGTTGGCCCTGGGGTGCCGCTGGAGGTGCACGCACGCCACGCAGGCACGATCAACTACGAGCTCGCCACAGGCATTGAGACGGGCTCCGGGCGCGCCCGACGCACGCTGTTCTACTCGTAGATCGTCGTTAGGGTCGGGCGCGACGTCCGCGGAGTCGCGCAACCGTCGCGGGCGCGAGCGCCTGGAACCACGCGGCCGGCCGGTACCAGCCGGGAATGAACATTTCCCGCTTGTCCTTCGCCATCCCTTCGATGATCTGTGTCGCGACGAGCGGCGGGTCGACCACGATCCGATCGAAGATGCCGTGGCGGCCTCGCTGAGGGAAGCCGTCCGTCTCGACGTACCCGGGATTGACGGTCAGGACTCCGACCCCACGTGGGGCGAGCTCAACGGCGAGCGAGCGCGAGAACGCAAGCTGCGCGTGCTTCGCCGCGGAGTAAGGCCCCGCGGCCACCGTGCCGGCGACCGACACGATGTTCACCACGTAGGAGCCGCGCACGAGCCCCGACTCAAATGCCCGAAAGACCCACACCGATCCGAGGTAGTTCGTTGCCGTGACGGCTTCGATGCGATCCTCGTCGATGTCGCTGAACCCTCCGCGGGCCGGAATCCCCGCGTTGTTGATGAGGATTGCGATCTGCGGGTGGCGGGTGAGAACCCGGTTCGCTGCGGCCGCGACCGACGCCCGATCGGAGACATCACAGACCTCATGCTCGTCGGCGTCTGGAGCTTCCCGCCGCGAAAGACCGACGACGAGATGGCCCTGTTTGTGGAGCTCTTGGCAGAGCGCTGCGCCGATCCCCGAAGACGCGCCTGTGACAACTGCGACACCCATGTGCGCGACGGTACCGCACGTCGATTAGACTCGCGGACGTGTTTGAAGGGAAGAAAGCTCTCGTCCTCGGTGTCGCCAACAAGCGTTCGATCGCTTGGGCGATCGCGCGCCGCCTCCACGAAGGTGGTGCAGAGGTTGCGTTCACCTACCAGGGCGAGCGCATCGAATCGGCTGTCCGCGACCTTGCAGCATCCGTCAACAGCCCGCTTGTCACGTCATGTGACGTTCGTTCCGACGAAGACATCGCCCGCGTCTTCGACGAAGTGTCGACGACGTTCGGCGGAAAGCTCGACATCCTCGTGCACTCCGTCGCGTACGCGGCCGCTGAAGATCTTGAGGGCCGCTTCACCGACACGCCGCGCGATCGCTTCTGGATGGCGCTCGATGTCAGTGCCTACTCGCTCGTTGCCTGTGCCCGCGCAGCTGAGCCGTTGATGGAAGCGGCCGGTGGCGGCTCGATCGTCACGATGACCTACCTCGGTGGTGAGCGAGCAGTCCCGCACTACAACGTGATGGGCGTTGCAAAGGCGACGCTCGACGCGAGCATGCGATACCTCTCGTGGGATCTCGGACAGAAGAACATCCGCATCAACGCTGTTTCCGCTGGCCCCGTACGTACGCTCGCCGCTCGCTCGATCGCCGGGTTCCCGACGATGGAAGCGATCGTTGAGGAGCGTTCACCGCTCCACCGCCACATTGACGCCGACGATGTCGCCGGCGCCTCCGCGTACCTGCTCTCCGATGACGCCAAGAACGTCACCGGTACGACGCTCTACGTCGACAGCGGGTACCACGCCATGGGCATGTAGTTCGCTGCCGCCCCGTCCGGGAGCTCCCGGACAGGCACGGCAACGAATCATGTGATCAAGCCCAGGGCTTGACGGCCATGTCGACGACGACAAGCAGCAGCACTGCCATGTCGAAGCGTGCGACGAGGAGGATCTTCTTCGTGACGGCGACGGCTTCAGGTGACGTGGGGCCACTCGTCATGGCGATCTGGCGTGCCTGCTTCGAGAGCGGCGTGAGCACGCCAACCCCGACTGCGAACGAGGCAGCGAAGCCGAGCAGGCCAAACAGCACCCAGAACGTGCTCCAACCCCAGTCGATGTTCAGCATCATTGCGATGCCAGAGAGCAGCGTGAAAAGCGCCGCAGGGGTGAAGAGCTTTTCGCCGACGGTCGCCGCTTGCTTGGCAACCGTTGCAAGCTCGGCGGGATCGTTGGTGCGTTCGGCGGTCAGACCCAGGATCGTGAGCAGAAAGCCGCCACCGATCCAAATCAGCGCGAAGATGACGTGAATCATCTTGAACGCGTGGTACCAGTCGCCTGTCGCCGTGAAGATCGCGGTGACGACGAGAAAGACGGCCAGGATGGCCGGATTGAGGTATGCCGGCACTGAGCCGGACGCGGGCGCATTGTCCATAGCGGCGACTCTACGACCTCGTGCCGACGACGTCCAGGTCGCCCACGCAACCCCTCCTAGGGGTGGTCGCCGATCACTGCGTCGAATTCGATCTCGACCTTCCAGCGTGGGTCGAGCAGCGCAGTGACGATGCCGGTCGTCGCGGGTCGGGCGGTTGCGAACGCTTCGCCATGTGCGCGGCCTACTTCGTCGATGTCGGCCGCATCGGTGAGATAGATCCGCGTTCGCACGACGTCGGCGAGCGATGATCCGGCCTCTGCGAGGGCCGCCGCCGCGATCTCGATCACACGGACAGCCTGCTCGTATGCGCCTGAGGGTGGGTCGGCGTCGTCCGGCATGATCGGTGCGGTGCCCGAAACGAATACGTGGGAGCCAACGCGAACGGCGCGCGAGTAGCCAACCCGATCTTCGAATGCTGCCCCCGACGAGATGCGTTGCCGTGTCATGCCGGTAGTGTCGGGCCATGGACGTGCTGCGGCAAGTCGAAACCTGGGGCTGCCCCAATGTGGCAGTTGCGACGGCAGGCGCGATCGACGCGACGTACGGCGACGCGACGCGCCCGTTTGGTTGGGCGTCGGTAACCAAGCTCGCGACGGCGATCGCCGCGCTGGTTGCCGTCGAGGAGGGCGTGATCGATCTCGATGAGCCGGCGGGGCCGCCAGGAGCGACCGTTCGCCACCTCCTTGCGCATGCTTCGGGGCTTCCGTTTGACGGCGGTCCGCCAATCGCGGAGCCGGGCCGACGCCGGATCTACTCGAACGCAGGGTTCGACGCGCTCGGCACTCATGTTGCGGAGCGGTCAGGCGTTCCCTTCCCCACGTACTTTCGCGAGGTCTGGGGCTTTGAGCTCACCGGCTCGCCGGGTGCTGGCGTTGTGGCGTCTCTCGTCGATCTCATTACGGTTGCGCATGAGCTCCTGCAGCCGACCCGCATCGCACCCGAGATGCTCCTCGAAGCCCGGACGGTGCAGTTTCCGGGGCTTGACGGCGTGCTGCCAGGGTTCGGGCGACAGACGCCAAACGACTGGGGGCTCGGGCTCGAGCTGCGCAGCAGCAAAGCGCCGCACTGGACGGGCGCCAGGAACAGCGCCGCGACGTTCGGGCACTTCGGTGCGTCGGGCACGTTCCTGTGGGTCGACCCCGTCGCAGGCCTTGCGGTCGCCTGCCTCACCGATCGGCCGTTCGACGCGTGGGCAACGGAGGTGTGGCCGGTGTTCTCCGACGCCGTCCTCGACGCAGCACGCGCCGCATAAGCTGCAGCCGTGGGACTCCTCGACGGTTGGACAGTCTGTCCTCGGTGCGCCACCGAGCTCATCGACGGGAATGAGAACGCACGCACATGCCCTGGGTGCGGCTCTAACTACTGGGGCAACTCGGCACCCGCAGTGCAGGGCTTGCTTGTCCGAAATGGCCGCGTGCTGCTTGGGAAGCGGCGGTTTCCTCCGCGGCAGGGCTACTGGGATCTTCCAGGGGGCTTCCTTGAAGAAGGCGAGCTGCCCGAGGATGGGCTCCGACGAGAGTTCATCGAAGAGACGGGCCTCACCATCACCCCTGTGGAATTCCTCGGCGGGGTCGTCGACCCATACGACCACTACTTCGTGCTCGGCCTGACCTACGTCGTGGAAGGGGCCGGGGAACCGATGCCGCACGACGATGTCGAGGAGCTCCGCTGGTTCATGCCCGAGGAGATCCCCGCCGAGATGGCCTTCCCAAGCCAGAACACCGTGCTCGCACACTGGGCGCGCCGGGTCAGCGCAGGCTGAAGCGGCGCCTCGCGGCGACCAACCGGCCGGACCGCGAGACGCCGGAAGCCTTCGCTATTCCTCGCTCAGGCCGAGTGCGCGCTCAAGGGCGCCCTTCGGCAGAGCACCAACGGCCTGAGCCTGCGGCTCGCCGTTTTCGAACAGCACCATCATCGGGATCGACGACACGCTGTAGCGCGACGCGAGTCCCTGCTCGTTGTCGATGTTGACCTTGACGAGCTTGATGTTGCGCTCTTCGGAGATGCGATCGAGCACCGGTGCCACTGCGTGACACGGGCCGCACCACTCCGCCCAGAAGTCGACGATGACCTTCCCGCCGCTCCCGATCACTTCACTATCGAACGTCGATTCCGTTACCTCAGTTGCCATGCTGTCCTTTCCGAGGGTTGCACCGATACCAACGACCGGAGGCCCCACATTGTTCCCGCTCTACAATCGCCAGGATGTTTAAACCTCTTCCCGACAAACCCGACAACAACGCACTGGAACTCGAGCTCCTAGAAACCTGGGAACGCGAAGGCACGTTCGAGCGTCTCAGAGAGCGTAACCGAGGCGGCCCCAAGTGGTCGTTCGTCGATGGTCCGGTCACCGCGAACAAGAGTTTGGCCGTTCACACGGCCTGGGGCCGGACTCTGAAAGACGTCTTCCAGCGCTACAAGGGGCTCAAGGGTTTCGACCAGCGGTACCAGAACGGCTTCGACTGTCAGGGGCTCTGGATCGAGGTCGGCGTCGAGCGTTCGCTCGGCTTGAACTCCAAGCAGGAGATCGAGGAGTTCGGGCTCGAGGAGTTCGCGCGCCGTTGCCGCGAGGTCGTTGTTCGCTCCTCTGAAGATCTCACACGCGGGTCGAAGCGCCTGGGCCAATGGATGGACTGGGGGAACGACTACTTCACCTTCAGCGACACGAACATCGAGTACATCTGGCGCTTCCTAAAGATCATCAACGAGCGCGGCTGGCTCTACATGGGCCACCGGGCCACCGAGTGGTGCCCACGGTGCGGAACGTCTCTGTCGCAGCACGAGCTGACGCAGTCCGGTGTCTACCAAGACCGCACCGACCCGTCGCTCTATGTGCGCTTCCCGCTGCTTGACCATCCGGGCGAGTCGGTCGTCATCTGGACGACGACACCATGGACGCTGCCGGCAAATGTCGCGGCCGCGGTGAACCCCGAGGCCGACTACGGCCTGCGCGTGAACGGCGAGTGGGTTGCTGTCGCACGCTACCCCGAGGACACGTTCACCCAGACCGTCAAGGGATCAGAGCTTGTTGGTCGTCGCTATGAAGGGCCGTTCGACACGCTTGAGCCCGGCAAGGCAGTCGAGCATCGTGTTGTGCCGTGGGATGAGGTCTCGCTTGACGACGGCACCGGCATCGTTCATATCGCCCCTGGGTGCGGTGGCGAGGACTTCGAGCTCGGCAAGTCGCTTGGGCTGCCGATCATCGCACCGGTCGACGAAGCCGGTCACTTCTACGACACGTTCGGTTGGCTGCACGGGATGTCGACCGCCGAGGTTGCCGATCAGATCATCGGCAACCTCGCCGAGCGGGGCTTCCTCGTTGAGTCGGCGCTCCACGAGCACCGGTATCCGCACTGTTGGCGCTGCGACACCCCCCTGATCTTCCGGCTTTCCGATGACTGGTTCATCGGTGTCGACAAGGTGCGGGATGATCTCCTCGCCGCGAACGCCGGTGTCGAGTGGGTGCCTGCCTACATGGGCAAGCGCATGGATGACTGGCTGCGCAACATGGGCGACTGGAACATCTCCCGGCGCCGCTACTACGGTCTGCCGCTCCCGATCTACCCCTGCTCATGTGGGCACACGACGGTAATTGGGTCAAAGGCCGAGCTTGCCGAGCGTGCGCTCGGCGGCATGGATCAGCTGGAAGAGTTGCGCCGACCGTGGATCGATCGCGTGCAGATCTCGTGCGAGAAGTGCGGCGAGGCCGTTACCCGTATTCCTGAGGTTGGCGACGTCTGGCTCGACGCGGGCATCGTCCCGTTCTCGACCCTCGGCTGGCAGAACCCGACCTGGCAGGAGGGTGGGTACGCGACCGGTGCGTCACGCGACCTCTCTGGGGCAGACCTTCCCGACAACAGCTACTGGGAGGAGTGGTTCCCGGCCGACTGGGTATCGGAGATGCGCGAGCAGATCCGTCTGTGGTTCTACTCGCAGCTCTTCATGAGCGTTGCGCTGGTGGGCAAGGCCCCGTTCAAGCGGGTGCTCGGGTACGAGAAGATGCTCGACGAGACCGGACGCGAGATGCACGGCAGCTGGGGGAACATGATCCAGGCTGAGGATGCGTTTGCGCAGATGGGGGCCGATGTGATGCGCTGGCAGTACTGCGCGCAACCACCGAACCAGAACCTTCTGTTTGGCTACGGGCCGGCGCACGAGATCAAGCGCAAGCTGCTGACGCTGTGGAACTCGGTCAAGTTCTTTGTTGACTACGCGAACATCGAGGGCTTCCAGCCGACGCTTGCCGATCTCGATGGCGGCCCGCCGGTTGAGCGTGCGCTCGACCGTTGGCTCGTCGAACGGACGCACGCGTTCCTCGCCGAGGCGGAACAGGGCTACGAGGACACGATGACGGTCAACGTCATCCGGTCATTCGAGGCGTTCGTCGACGATCTTTCGAACTGGTACATCCGCCGTTCTCGCTCACGGTTCTACGGCACCGACGATCTCGCGTTCCGCACGCTCTGGTACGCGCTCGTGCAGTCGCTGCGGGCCGTGTCGCCGGTGATGCCGTTCCTCACCGACCATCTGTGGCGCGACCTTGTGCCCGGTGGAGAGGAGTCTGTCCATCTCGCTGGCTGGCCGACCGCTCCCGCGCCCGACACGAAGCTCCTCGACGAGATCGCCCTGGTGCGCCGAGTCGTGGAGCTCGGTCGTCAGGCTCGGTCAAGCTCGGGCTTGAAACTCCGCCAGCCGTTGCGACGCCTGATCGTTGAAGGCGCCGACGGCATCCGCGGCCACGAGGATGAGATTGCCGATGAGCTTCGCGTCAAGTCGGTTGAGCTTGGCGCGGTCGCCGCATCGCAGCTCAAGGTGAAACCGAACCTGCCGGTGCTTGGCCCTCGACTCGGCAAGCAGCTACGCGACATCAGCGCTGCGCTCTCGGCCGGTGAGTTCAAGGAGCTCGCGGGCGGACGGTTCCGCGTTGGCGACCTCGAACTTGAACCGAACGAGGTGCTTGTCGAGCGGGTCGGCCTCGACGGCTGGGCTGTCGCGTCTGAAGAGGGGCTGACTGTCGCAGTCGACACGACGCTCGACGACGAACTTGTCCTCGAAGCGCGTGTCAACGACCTGATCCGTGAGATCCAGAACCTCCGCAAGGAATCCGGCCTCGAGATCGTCGACCGAATCCGCCTGTGGATCCCGGAAGCCGAACTGCTGCCGTTTGCCGACCGCATCGCTGAGGCGACGCTCGCTGTCGCGATCGAGGTCGGCGCCGAGCTGAAGCTCGAAAAGGCCTAGCTCGCTGGGTGCTGCTTGTCGGCGAGCGCGAGCTCGCGACGCAGCTCGGTTGGCAGACGAAACTCGACGGCCTCGTCGACGAGCCGGTACGGCTCGATGTCCGAGACACCGCGGGCCCGAAACCAGTTGCAGACACCCTCGACGAGCTTCTCGGGAGCCGACGCGCCCGATGTGACGCCGACGACGCGAACGCCGTCGATCCAGCTCTCGTCGATCTCGCCGTCGTCGTCGATCAAGTACGACGCAATGCCGCCGGCACGCGCAGTCTCGACGAGCCGGTTTGAGTTTGAGGAGTTACGCGAACCAATCACAAGCAGCAGGTCGATTTCGCCGAGCATCTCCTTCACCGCCCATTGGCGATTGGAGGTCGCGTAACAGATGTCCTCGCGCTTCGGCGCGTAAATGTGGGGGAACCGCTCGCGCAACGCAGCGATCACGCTTGAGGTTTCGTCGACCGACAACGTCGTCTGGGTGACGTAGGCGAGCTTCGTGTCGGCGGCGAGGTCAAGAGCCGCGACGTCGTCGACAGACTCGACAAGGATGATCGAGTCGGGTGCCTCACCCATCGTTCCAACGACCTCTTCGTGACCTTCGTGTCCGATCAGGATGATCGTGTACCCCTGGTCGGCGTAGCGACGGGCCTGCACGTGCACCTTCGTTACGAGCGGGCAGGTGGCGTCGATCGTGCGGAGCGACCGGGTCGCGGCGTTCGAGTGCACGTCGGGTGCGACGCCGTGGGCGGAGAACACAACCGTTTCGCCTTCCGGCACGTCGGTCTCCTCGTCAACGAAGATCGCCCCGCGCGCCTCGAGGTCGCGCACGACGTGCAGGTTGTGGACGATCTGCTTGCGAACGTAGATCGGGCTGCCATAGAGGTCGAGCGCCTTTTCGACCGTTTCGACCGCGCGCTCAACACCGGCGCAGTAGCCACGCGGCGACGCAAGGAGAACCTTCTCGACCATTCGGTCAGTGTAGGTGCGCGTGCAGCACCTGCCGGGTATCGAACCTGCAGGTGGGCGCGTTAGGGAAGACCTGTCGCTCGGGGGGTCGTCGCGACAGGCCTTCCCTAACGCGCCTCTCGGCCCTCGACGCAATCGCCGAGCGCCAGCGCTGGTAGGTCGTCAGACCGTAACGGCGAGCAGGCGCCGTGCCAATAGGCCACTCGGCCTATCTTTGGCCGCCGCGCGTTGTCTACGGGCCGTGGGCTAGCGAGAGGTCTGCGACAGTACGATCGCGGCGAGCACGATCACACCGCCGACAATCTGCAATGCGCCGAACGTTTCGTTGAGGAGCAGCCACGCGACGATGCTCGCTCCGACCGGCTCCAACATCGATGTGATGCCAACGCGTGTCGCCGGCAGATGTCGGAGCGCGGTGACGAGGAGAAAGAACGGGACGATCGTGCCGAGCACGACGAGCCACAGCATCAGCACCCAGATCGGTGCCGTGTGCCCAGCAAGGCGACCGAGCAGCTCCACGTGCCCGGTGGCATGTGCGAACGGGAAGTTCCAGGGCGGTGCGAGGACGAACCAAAACACCGTCGCGAACGAGAAGCCGTAGGCGAGAAGCGAGATCGGGTCGCGCTTTCCCGCGCCGTGCTCGGCGAGCAGGAGGTAGATCGCGTACGTGAACGCTGAGATGCTCGCAAACAGCAGCCCTGTCTTCGTCACGCCATGTCCATCGCCGTTCCCAACGATCAGCGTGAGACCCGTGACCGAGAGCGCGAGCGCGACCCAGACGCGACGCCGCACCTCTTGCTTGAGCACGAAGCGCACCCAGAGAGCCACAAGCAGGGGCCCGAGGTACTCGATGAGGAGCGCGATTCCGACAGAGAGACGGTGGATCGAGAGGAAGTAGAGCCACTGCACTCCCGCGAGGCCACAGATGCCAAAGATGGCGAGATACGGGAGCTCGGCGCGCGATACGCGCAGTCGGTGGCGCGCCGTGAGAGCAAGCAACGCGAACAGCCCGAGCAGGGCGCCCCCGTTGCGAACCTCGGCGACCTCGACCGAAGAAAACCCGTTACCGAGCAGCAACTTCGCCACCGTCCCGTTGATCGCCCAGAGCGACGCGGCGCTTGCTGCGAGGAGATAGCCGCGGCGTGGATGACGCACATGGGCGGGGACGACAGGGAACGGCGCCTCGGACACGAGAGTGGAGCCTACGGGCCGCGGTGCACTCGATGAGCTGGGAGGGAGGGAAAACCCTCTAGACTTCCCCCGTCGCGGGACGTAGCTCAGCCTGGTTAGAGTGCCTGCTTTGGGAGCAGGAAGCCGCGAGTTCGAATCTCGCCGTCCCGATTGTTCTCCCGTCGCAGCTGCGCGCTGCGGCGGTTAGAGAACCCAGTCGCCCTGGCGGAGGATCGGTGTTTCGGATCCGTCCGCGTCAACGCCGAACACGTCAAGTTCGGGCGACCCGATCATGAAGTCGGTGTGGATCGACGAGTGGTTCACGCCACGCTCATGGCGCTCCTCGGGTGTGAGCGCGCTCGCACCTTCGGCAGTGCCCGGGAACGCCATCCCGAGCGCAATGTGGCTTGCGGCGTTCTCGTCGAACAGCGTGTCGTAGAACACGAGCCCTGTCTTGCCGACACGCGAGTCGTTATCGACCAACGCGACCTCGCCAAGCCGTGCTGCCCCGTCATCGCTCGCCGCGTGTTGACGCATGAGGTCTTCGCCGGTGTCTGCGGTGATCTCGACCGCTCGGCCGCCTTCAAACCGCACCTTCAGGCCGCGCACGATCGTGCCGTGCAGCTGCAGCGGGTAGGTGGCGCTGACGTAGCCGTCAACCCGGCGCGCGTCAGGGGAGGTGAAGACCTCCTCGGTCGGCATGTTCGCGACGTGATCGATGCCATTCGACCGTTCGAGCGCCGCAAGCCACTTCGACCCCGGGAGCAGCCCGACCTTCACGTCGGTGCCAGGCCCAACAAAGTGCAGTGCGTCAAAACGACACGCATTCAGCGTGTCGGCACGACGTGAGAGCTTCGCAATGTGCTCCTGCCAGGCTGCGACGGGATCGTCCTCATCGAGGCGCACGGCGGTGGCAACTGCCTGCCAGAGCCGGTCGACGTCAGGCTCGCCAAACACCGTTGTTGCCCAGCCAACATTTGGGAAGGCGACGATGCACCAGTTGCACGCCCCGTCGGTGAGCCGCAGGCTCGCCTCAGACACCTTCCGCATCCGGGCCTTCGCCACACGCGACCCGTCAAGGTCGGCAAAGATCTCTGGCTCCGGGTTGCCGGTGATCCCGAGCAACGCACCTCCATCAGCTCCGAGGTCGTCGAGCCGCTTCACAAGCCAGGGTGGGGAGTACTCAAGACTCTCGTCGCTCGCGTACTCGATGTGCGCCCGCTTCACGTGCTGGTCGGTGAGATACACATCGACCCACGCGGCGCCTGCCTTGTACGCCTCCCGCGCGACCGCCCGGGCCAGCTCAGCGTGTTCGAGTTGGCCGTTCACACACAGGCGCTGCCCCGGCTGCACGTTCAGCCCGACACGGACGGTCAGTTCCGCGTAGCGCTGGAGCAGGCTGTCGTTCGCCGACATGCGCGACACTCTATGCGACGAGAGTGGTTGCGAGAATGGCTGCGTTCGCCACTACACTTCTCCGCGATGCGATCGCGCCCGTCTCTCCCGCTTCCGTACCTGCCGGTCGTCATCGGTGCGATTGTTGGCGGCCTTCTGCTGGTCGGCTGTGGCAGCAAGGAGCCCAAGGCGTTCGGCCTTGAGGCGACAAAGACCTGCATGACAGCCAAGGGCGTGACAGTTGGTGGCGACCTCGACTTTGTGGCAAGCACGGCGACTGCCGGGGCGTTTGTGGGCACCTTCCCTGACGGAAACTCCGCGACGTTCTCGTTCGGCACCGCCGCGAAGGATGGACGGCAGATGGTTGACGCCTATGAGCGGTTCGCGTTCGAGAACGTCCGTGCCGGTCTGCCAGATGTGTTGAAGCTGAATCGGAACGTTGCGTCGCTGTGGAAGACCCATCCGAGCGACACCGATCTGAACATCTTCACCAGCTGTCTTACGTAGCGCCCTCCTCATGAAGGAAGCGGCGAAACCAGAAGCTGCACACGCACGCGAGAACGATCGCCTGCTCTGACGCCATCGTCACGCCCGCGATCTGCTGATCGGTGAGAGGTGACAAGCCCCACACGCGTGTCGGGACATCAACGTAGAACGCGTAGATCGGGTGGGGGAGCAGGGCGAGCATCAGCCCGAGGGGCGCGCCAAGCACGAACGTGGCGAAGGCGTAACCCGCTCGTTGGCCGCTGGCAAGGTCGCGCGGCGCGCTCTGCACCACTGGCCACCACATCAGGAGGCCCGACACGAGATACCACGCGTGCTCCGCATGGATCAGCGGCGGATGGTGCAACGCGGCGTCATAGACCACCGGAATGTGCCAGGCGTAATACCCCACAAGCCACACAGGTAACGCGACGAACGGCGCCGTCATCAACCGAAACATCGCAAGCCGCGACGCAGCTCTCGCGGCTGCGTGCGGGATCGCCGCGGCGAGCAGGAGCGGCGCCCATTCGGCCAGCACAACGTTCTGCAACAGATGCGCCGTCAGCAGAAAGTGAAGCCCGAGGTGATGGAGAGGACTCCAGAACGCCACGGCAACAAGGGCAAGACCCGCGCCAAACAGGATCGCGTCACGGCCCGTCGCACGAAAGCGGCCCGTAAGGAAAAGAAACGCGAGCCCGAGAGTCGGCACCACGACCGTCGTGTCGAAATCGGCCTGCCAGACATACGGAGATGCGGCGAGCACCATCAGAGGGTAGAGGGCGGCCGCGGCGCGGTACCCTTTCCCACACAGTGCGGGTGTAGCTCAATGGTAGAGCTCTAGCCTTCCAAGCTCGAGACGCGGGTTCGATTCCCGCCACCCGCTTCAGTCCCCGGGCCCCACAAAAGCGTGTGGGGCCAGGTTCGCATCTCCACGCAAACCCGACCCCACAGTTGTGTCACACCTTCGGGCATCTGCCCCAGCGGGTGCTAGATGCGCTTTGGCACCGCGACAGCAGTGGTTGAAAGCGTGCCCGCCTGAGCGCCGGTCGCGGCGTCGTACGCAGTCACGGTGACGGTGTAAAGGACACGCGTCCGGATCCCGAACACCGTGAACTTGCCGCCCACTGTCGCGCCCGCATCCTCGTAGACGACGACGCTCGGCGAGTAGTACTCGCTCACCTTGGTCGTCACGGTAAGCGCCTGGCCATTGACACACGGCTTGACGGAGTAGACCGCCTGAAGCGATCCGATGCCCGTGTCCGAGGTGGTGGCGTCGGTCTTGACGGTCAAGCCGGTCACCGGGTTACAGACCGTGGGCTTGACAACGCCGCCGCCGCCGCCACCGCTGCCGATCTCGCCGGCGGTCGCGATGCCGCTGAGAGCAAGGGTGAGCGCGGCAACTGCGAGAAGCCCCACAGTTGCGCGCCGGGAAACGGAACAGACGTTACGGAATGTGCTCAAGATGTTCCTTCCGATCTGGGAGAGAGGGTCTGCCGCGCTCTTTGCAGCGGCCCAATGAGCGTGTCAGCGCGCGGGTCCCGACCGCCATCGGACATTGGTCGTACGACGTTCGCCGCGTCGCTCCCTACCGGTGTGCGGTAGCGACACTGCCGACCTTTGCGCCGCCTGACTGCAACGCAGCGACAAACAATGTGGTCGGAGCAATCGCGAGCGCGATCAGCACGAGCGTGGTCATCCCAACCTTGCGGACCATTGGATACATGGTCGTACCTCCCTGAAACAGTCGGCGCGAACCGCCTGCGGAAAATGCAAACAGACGTTGCTGCGAGGGTGGAGCACAGGTGGTCCCGACGGCAATCGGCCAAAGGTCCTAGGACCTTTGGCCGATTGCCCTTGGTCCCCCACAACAGAAAGGCTTGATGCGCCACGTCGGTGGTGGCGACACGTTCACATCCCCCGCCGACACGAACCAAGTGGGAGCACGACCTATGATCGACGGTTTGCAGATGGGCAATCTCCGAGAAAAAGCCGGGGCGACTGGCGTATTCACCTCCGCGGTCGCGACGTTCGTCGTCAGCGGCGTCGTCGCCACGGCGGCACTCGCCCTCGGCGGTGTCGTCCTCATACAGCGCACCGGGCACAGCGAGGCGATCCGTGACGCCAAGGAACTCAGCCAATTCGCAGGCGAAGGCATCGTCGCCCCTGTCCTCAGCGACGGTGTGCTTCACGGCAACACGGCCGACATCGATCGGCTCGCACCAAAAGCCGCCCACACCATCCTGCGAGCACGCGGCGAAGAACACGCGACGGCCCTCAGCGCCCGCGAAAAAGAAGTGCTCGCCTGCCTCGTCGACGGCCTCCAAAACAAACAGATCGCGCGGCGCCTCGGCATCTCCGAAAAGACCGTCAAAACGCACCTCACAAACATCTTCAGCCAGATCGGCGTCACCGACCGAACACAAGCGGCCCTCTGGGCTGTACGAAACGGCTTCACCACCTAGCTTCCCGCGACGCACCGGAGCCGACGTCCGAAAGCGGTGCCATCCTCCGCCTATGAAGCAAGAGCGCCTCGTTGACCTGCGCGCGACCACCGTCATTCGCACGCTCGCGCTCATCATCGCCGCCGCGCTGATCCTAGAAGTGATCTGGATCGCACGTGAAGTCATCACCTGGGTCGTCATCGCCCTCTTCCTTGCGCTGGCGCTCGACCCGCTCGTCTCACTCTTCGAGCGCCGAACGAAAGTCGGTCGGGTCTGGGCAATCGGGGCGATCTACATCTTCCTCGCACTCGTCATCACAGCAATCGGGGCAACGTTCCTACCCGCCCTCATCCGCGAAGTCAACGGCCTCGTCGACGCACTCCCGAGCTACATCCAAGACCTCACCCACGGCCGCGGCCGCCTCGGCTTCCTCG
Source organism: Actinomycetota bacterium (assembly GCA_009702325.1). Taxonomy (GTDB): domain Bacteria; phylum Actinomycetota; class Thermoleophilia; order Gaiellales; family Gaiellaceae; genus PALSA-600. Next base: position 80,547 of record WLID01000005.1, on the reverse strand, counting down.
AGACCAAATACCACATCGTCGAAAAGGTCAAAGCGCAAGTTGAAACGGGCGGCGCCAACAAACTGCTCGGCATCTCCGGCACCGCACTCTCGATCACCCAAAGTGTGATCACCGCAGTCGTCGCCACGGTCACCATCATCTTCCTCACCTTCTTCATGCTCCTCGAAGGGCGAAGCTGGATCGACCGCTTCTTCTCGCTCCTCCCCGAACACTCCCGCCCCCGCTGGCGCGCAATCGGCGACGACGTCTACCGCACCGTAGGCGGCTACGTCAGCGGCAACCTCCTAATCAGCCTCATCGCCGGCAGCCTGATGACGATCGTCCTGCTCATCCTGGGCGTCCCGTTTGCCGTAGCGCTCGGGCTCCTCGTCGGCATCCTCGACCTCATCCCACTCGCGGGCGCCACCATCGCCGGCATCGTCGTCGTCACCGTCGCCGCACTCCACTCACCCGTCGCCGGCATCGTCGTCGCGATCGTCTGCCTCGTCTACCAGCAAGTCGAAAACCACATTCTCCAACCCATGATCTACAGCCGCACCGTGCAGCTCTCACCACTCGCCGTACTCATCGCGGTGCTCGTAGGTGCATCACTCGCAGGCGTGCTCGGCGCCCTAGCCGCCATCCCCGTCGCCGGAACCATCCAAGTGATCCTCCGCGACTGGCTCGCAAACAGACAGACCCAACCCACCCCCAGCCAAGGCGGGTAACCGCCCGGAGGTACCCTCCGCACCAGGCGCCCGTAGCTCAGTGGAAGAGCGGCGGCCTTCTAAGCCGTTGGTCGGAGGTTCGAATCCTCCCGGGCGCATAAGACCGTGGGGGAGCACCTCCGGTTCTCCCCCACGTGCCCCCTCTCCGGCACGTGGCACCTCATTGCGGGCGAGTGCCGGATAAACTGTCACTCGCGGCGACTCACTGTGCGTGAGAGACCCGCACGAGAAACCGGTGGTTCGTTGCGCGGGCAACTGCAGTTCCACGCCGAGCCCTCACGGGAAATCAAAGTCCAAAGTCCAAAGTCCAACGTCGCAAGTCGCAAGTCGCAAGTCGCAAGTCCTTGGGTCTGGATGAAACACTCGCTGCGCGGGTGGGTGTCGATAGGTTTGGCGCACACAACGAGTTGGCGGGTGCGCCGTGACTGCAAGAGTGAGCAAGATCGCCAACGTGATCGTTCCCGTGAACGACCAGGACGCGGCGCTCCGGTTCTACACCGAGAAGCTTGGGTTGGAGACACGCGTTGATGTGCCGTTCGGCGACGGCAACCGATGGATCGAAGTGGCACCTGCCGGTGCCGTGACGACGATCGCGCTCGCCCCGCCCGCGCCTGGCGCAACTGCCGGCGGCCGTGAGACAGGGATCACCCTTGTGACAATCGACGTTGACGCGTTCCACGCCCAACTCGCCGAGCGAGGGGTTGACGTCGACGCCGAGGTCAGCCACTTCGGCGACCCGGTGCCCCCAATGTTCTGGTTCCGCGACCTCGAAGCGAACATCCTGCTCGCCGTCGAGGGCCCCGACGCGAGCTGAGCTTCTCGTCTCGCTTAACTTCGCGCGCCGAAGTCGGTCGTGATGACCGTCACCGGCGCGTTATGGAACGGGCCACCCGCGGAGTCGGCATGGATCGCGGCGATCCCGATCTGGCGCCACTCAGCCGAAAGAATGTTGGCGCGATGTCCGGGACTCTGCATCCACCACTGCACCGCGTGGGTCGCATCAACCTCAGGTGAGGAGAACAGGATGTTCTCGCCGACCGACCAGCTTGAGTAGGCGCCCTGCTTGTACCAGGCGGCAATTCGCTTCCAGTACGAGCTGCCATCAGGAGAGTTGTGGCTGAAATAGCCACGCACGAGCATCTCCTGCGAGTGCTTCGTCGCAGCGCGTGAAAGCTCCGCGTTGAGCGTAAGCGGTGTGAGGTTGTGGGCAGCCCGCACATCGTTCAGAGCATTCAGCACCGCCGGGTTCAGGCCAGCGGGGATGCTCAACGTTGTCGGCGTGGCAGCAGCAGTCGAAACCCAGACACCAACGGCGATCGCAGCGACAGCAAACAGCGACGCGCCTGCGGCGCGAGAGCGCATTGAACTCATGCGGGCGATGATCGCGGGACAGTCGAAAAAGCGCAAGGCACGAGTCGCGCCAGGCAGATCGCCCCGGCTTGGCTACGATGTCTCGGCGCGGAGGCGGTAGCTCAGTTGGTAGAGCCCCGGGTTGTGGTCCCGGTGGTCGTGGGTTCGAGCCCCATTCGCCTCCCTTCACGCGTCTCACCGAACGGCACGAGAAGTGCCTTCGGTGAGACACAGAGAAGCGTTCGTACCGCTTCTCCTCACGGGTAGGCTGCGTCTTTCTTGGCCCCGTAGCTCAGTGGATAGAGCAGCAGACTTCGAATCTGCGTGTCGGAGGTTCGACTCCTCCCGGGGTCATCGCGATCAGGTGACGGGTGGCCACTCCCCAGAAGCACACCCTTTCCGTCGACCGGCCGGGCCTTCAATGCGGCTCGGGATGCAGGCTCAACCGTCTGCGCGTACGTTCTGAAGCGCGATGAGAAGCCACGGACGCGTACTCGTGATCGACGATGAGCCAGCCCTCCGGCTGCTCTGCCGCGTCAACCTGACATTGGCTGGTTTTGATGTCGACGAGGCAGCGTCAGGCACCGAGGGAATCGCCTGCGCGCAATTGAACCGGCCCGAGGTGATCCTGCTCGACCTGATGCTCCCCGGGTTCGACGGCCACGCGGTGATCGACGAACTCCGAGACGATCGCCACACCGCAGACGTCCCGATCATCGTCCTCTCAGCGCGAACAGCACCGGAAGACATCCGCCGTGCGTACGCGCACGGCGCGATCGCGTACATCACCAAGCCGTTCGATCCAGTGGACCTTTCGGAGCGCGTCCAGGAGGTTCTCGACCGCGTGCGCGCCGGAGATGCCGACGACTTCCGCGACGCGCAGCTCGCACGTCTCGGGCCATCCTGACCTGCCCCGGCTACCCTACTGCCGTTCCCAGCACACGAGAGGAGGCCAACGCCGTGACCGATGAAACGACCGAGCCGATGGAAGAGTTTGCAGACGACGAGACCGAGGACGGAGGGCTTGAGGCGTACGGCCTCGAGGTCTGGAACGACTACGACCCCTCGATGCGGTGGAGCGTCGTCTTCCCGCTCTCAGAAGAGCAGGGAACCGAGGCTGGCACCATCGCCTACTACGAATTCGAGCCAGGCCGCCACTCCGGGCTTCACTCCGACAACGCCGAAGAGCTCGTGTACGTGCTTGAAGGTGAGGGCGAGGTGTTCGTCAGTGGCATCCAGGTGCCGCTTGAGATCGGACGATTCACGTTCTTCAAGCGTGGCGTTCAGCACGACATCTACGCGTACGGGAAGACCCCGCTGCGGCTGATGTCGTTCTTCCCCACGAACGTCGTCGAGAGCACGTTCGCGATGAACGTGTTCCCGATGGGTGGCAACCTCGTCACGTCGAAGGCGCCGCCGCGGAGCGAAGCCCCGGTGATCACCGAGCTGAACCCCGACGATCTCCCCGATGACATCTTGAAGTTCTTCAGTGAGGGTGAAGCTGTCATCCTCAACCCTGAGAACGCAGCAGACGCAGACGAGTAACCGACCTCACCGATCCCGGTGCGGCGGCAACGCCGCGCCGGGATATCGGAGTGCGGGCGAGAGGGGTCGAACCTCCAAGAGCCGAAGCTCACCGGGACCTAAACCCGGCGCGTCTGCCAATTCCGCCACGCCCGCAGCGTGGTGAAAGCCTAACTGGCTAGGCGAGGAACTCGGTGTATGCCTCTGCGGGTTCGCGAGGCTTCGGGGCCGGATCGCCGACCGGGCGTCCAAGGTGGATCAGCCCAACGAACTGCTCGTCGTCCTCGAGACCGACGGCGGCCCGCCCTGCGAGCGTCTGCAGCACCTTCGGTGTGCGCCAATACGACGCAAGCCCTCGCGCATGGGCGCCGAGCAGAACGGCGTACACCGCGCAGCAGGTGGCCTGCACATCCTCGGCGTCTTGATGCGCATCGCCGCTCTGGCGGGCAGATGCGACGATGAGTGTCGGAGCGCGACCGAGCTTCTGTTCCTCGCCTTCCTTGCCGGCCGCAACGAGATGCTTGAGCGTCTCCGGTCCGATGACACGGAATCGCCACGGCTGGGTCAGGTGGTGATTTGGGGCCCAGCGGGCGAGCTCCAACAGCTCTTCAACGACCTCGCGCGGAACCGGATCAGGCTCATAGGCCTTGTGCGTTCGGCGCGTTCGAATGGCGGTCTCAACGTCCATTGGTCAGGCACCGTAGCGCGAAACGTGCACAACCCCTATGCACCAGCCTGGTCGACTCTGATTCAATGGCCCTCCGATGGAGACAAAGGTCGAGCAGCTTGACGGCGGACGCGTCCGCCTCACAGTGGAAGTTCCCGCCCACGACGTGGCGCATGCCGTGTCTCACGCGACCCATGATCTGGCCGAGTCGGTCAAGATCCCGGGCTTCCGCAAGGGCAAAGTTCCGATGCCGGTGCTTGTTTCAAAGATCGGCAAGGATCGGATCTACTCCGAAGCCGTCGATTCGCATCTGACCAGCTGGTTCTGGTCGGCGGCGAACCGAGCACGGGTTCGCCCCGCAGTCTTCCCGAACTTTGATTTCGATCTTCCGGTGAACGACACAGACGACTGGTCGTTCACAGCCGAGTTCGCCGTGCAGGAGCTTCCAACTCCCGCCGACTGGTCGGCGCTTGAGGTTCCGAAGTTCGATGCGAAGGTGCCCGATTCGATCGTGTCCACGAACCTTGAGGTGCTGCAGCGCGGCTACGCCGAGCTCTCACCGGCCGAGGGGCGGATGGCCGCGTTCGGCGATGTCGCAGTCGTCGACATCGTCGCCCCTGAGGGTGCGGCACAGCGCGGCCTGGTCGTCGAGCTTGGCTCCGACCGGCTGATCGAAGAGATCGAAAACGGCATTCGTGATCTCACCGTTGGCGAAAGCCACGATGTGACCTACGAGCTGTCCGACGGCAGCAAGCGGCTCGCGACGATCACGTTGACCGCCCTCTACGAGAAGGTGCTGCCGCCGCTCGACGATGATTTCGCCAAGACGGTCTCCGAGTTCGACAGTTTCGATGCGCTCAAGGGTGACATCGTCGAGAAGCTGCAGGCTGAGCTCGACGGCGAGATCGAAGACCGCTTCCGCGCTGCATCGATCGACGCGCTGGTGCGCGCGAGCGATGTCGAAGCTTCGCCGCTCGTTGTCGATGTCCGGTTCCGCGACCTTTGGAACAACTTCTTGCAATCGATCCAGTCACGCGGAATTGATCCCGGCCAGTACCTGAGCCTCTCAGGCGTCACTCCCGAAGAGCTTGAGCGACGGCTGCGTGCCGAAGCGACGATCTCCGTTGGACGCGAACTTCTGATTGAGGCGGTTGCTGACAAGCTCGGTATCGCAGTTTCCGAAGAAGATCTTCGCGCCGAACTTAAGGAACAGGGTGAGTCGGACGAAGACATTGAAGACTTCATCGCCAACCGCGACTCAAGCGCGGCCCGCGAGCACCTTCGCTTCAGGCGCGCCGTTGAACGGATCGCGTCCGAGGTGAAGCCGATTGCTCCGGAGCTCGCTGAAGCGCGCGAAAGCATCTGGACGCCCGAGAAAGAGCAGGAGCAGAAGGGCGCCGAGACGAAGTTGTGGACCCCAGGCAGTTAGAAGAGGAGTGAGGAAGCAATGAGCCCGTTGGTACCGATGGTTGTAGAGCAGACTTCGCGCGGCGAGCGCGCCTTCGACATCTACTCGCGTCTCCTCGCCGAGCGCATCGTGTTCCTGGGCACCCCGGTTGACGATCAGATCGCAAACCTGGTTATCGCTCAGCTTCTCCACCTTGAGTCCGATGATCCGGACAAGGACATCTTTCTCTACATCAACTCGCCCGGAGGGTCGGTGTACGCCGGTCTCGCGATCTACGACACCATGCAGTTCATCAAGCCTGACGTTCAGACGATCTGCGTCGGTATCGCGATGAGCATGGGATCGCTCCTCCTCGCGGGTGGTGCCAAAGGAAAGCGCATGGCGCTGCCGAATTCGCGAATCCTGATCCATCAGGTGTCCGGCGGGTTCCAGGGCCAGGGCACCGACATCGAAATTCAGGCTCGCGAGGTCATCGGCCTTAAGCGTCGTCTGGAAGAGATCTACTCGCTCCACACCGGCAAGCCACCAGAGGACATCTCTCGCGACATGGAACGTGACTTCTTCATGAGCCCCGTAGACGCGGCCGAGTACGGAATCATCGACTCGGTGCTGTCGCATCGCGACAATGTGAAAACGGAGGGTGCCGCCTAGCGGGCAGTCCCGCAGGCGAGCAGCACACGGATGGCGCGCGCGAGCGACGGTAACGAACAGCTTCTCTGCAGCTTCTGCGGAAAGTCGCAGCGCCAGGTCAAGAAACTCATCGCCGGTCCCGGCGTCTACATCTGCGACGAGTGCATCGATCTCTGCAACGAGATCATCGACGAGGAGCTCACAACCCCGTCGACGCTCGACCTTGAAAATCTCCCGCGCCCGATGGAGATCTACTCGTCTCTGAACGACTTTGTGGTGTCGCAGGAAGAGGCGAAGCGCACATTGTCAGTGGCGGTCTACAACCACTACAAGCGTGTCCAGATGGGCTCGGAGGATGGCGCGGTTGAGCTGCAGAAGTCGAACATCCTGTTGCTTGGCCCCACCGGCTGCGGCAAGACGCATCTTGCGCAGACGCTCGCACGGATTCTGAACGTTCCGTTCGCGATCGCTGACGCGACGGCGCTCACCGAGGCGGGTTACGTTGGTGAGGACGTCGAGAACATCCTGCTGAAGCTGATCCAGGCTGCCGATTTCGACATCAAGAAGGCCGAGACCGGGATCATCTACATCGACGAAGTCGACAAGATTGCGCGCAAGGCCGACAACCCGTCAATCACGCGCGACGTATCGGGTGAGGGTGTGCAGCAGGCGTTGCTGAAGATTCTTGAAGGCACGGTTGCGTCGGTGCCGCCGCAAGGTGGCCGCAAGCATCCGCACCAGGAGTTCCTGTCGATCGACACGACGAACATCCTCTTCATCTGCGGTGGCGCGTTCGCGGGCCTCGACAAGATCGTTGCGAAGCGGATGGGCAAGAACGCTGTTGGTTTTGGCCGCGAGATCTCACAGAAGCGCGACTCAGAGAGCGCCGAACTGCTCGGCGACGTCATGCCCGAGGATCTCATCAACTTCGGTCTGATCCCGGAATTCATCGGTCGGCTTCCGGTTGTGAGCGCTGTGCATCAGCTCCGCCGCGACGACCTCGTCCAGATTCTGACTGAGCCGCGCAACGCGCTCGTCAAGCAGTACCAGCGGTTCTTCAACTACGACTCGATCGACCTCGTCTTCACCGACGATGCGCTCTCTGCGATCGCCGAAAAGGCACTGAGCCGCGAGACCGGTGCTCGTGGTCTGCGGTCGATCATCGAGAACGCTCTGCTCGACGTGATGTTCGAACTGCCGTCGCGCAAGGATGTCTCGAAGTGCGTGATCACCAAAGAGACGATCGATCGCGGCTTGAAGCCCACGCTCGTCACCTCGGCTGGTGCGGACACTGAGCCGCCCGTCGAGTTCGCCGAAGAGTCTGCGTAACCACTAGTGGCTCGTGTCGCGCTTGTAACCGGCGCGGCCGGTGGCATCGGGTCGGCAATCGTTGAGCGGCTCGTCGCTGACGGTTGGGATGTGCACGGTGTCGATGTCGCTGACGCTGACCTGACGACGCCAGCGGGGAACCGTGCCGTCGTCGACGCCGCGATCGCCCGCTACGGCCGTCTCGACGCTGTCGTGGCCAACGCCGGCTTTCAGCACGTCTCGCCGGTTCGCGATTTTCCGGAGGAGAAGTGGGATGCGCTCATCGCTTTGCTGCTCACCAGCCCGTTTCTGCTTGCCAAGTACGCGTGGGATGCGCTCTCTGCGTCAGGCGACGGGCGCTTCTGCGCGATCTCGTCGGTGCACGGCATCGTCGCGTCGCCGTTCAAGTCGGGGTACACCTCGGCGAAGCATGGGGTGATCGGACTGGTGAAGACGATCGCGTTGGAAGGGGCCGACGTTGGCATCAGCGCGAGCGCGATCTGCCCGGGGTACGTACGGACGCCGCTCGTCGAAGCGCAGGTTGCCGACCAGGCGCGCGTGCACGGCATCCCGCCGGAGCGCGTTGAGGAAGAGGTGTTCCTGGCCGCGCAGCCCGTGAAGCGCATGCTTGAGCCGAGTGAGGTTGCCGGGGCCGTCGCGTTCTGTCTCTCGCCCGCCGGGAAAGGGCTCACAGGTAGCCCGCTCGTTCTCGATAACGGCTGGTCAGCGCGCTAACGCGCGCGGACGCCCGGTCGTGCCGATTACGATGGCGCTCCGATGATGGAGTCGCATTACGACCCGCGCGAGGTCGAAGCTCGCTGGCAGAACACCTGGGAACGGGAGGGTCTCTACAGCGCGAGCCCTGATCCGTCTCGTCCGTCGTACGTGATCGCCGTTCCGCCACCAAACGTGACCGGCGCCCTGCATATGGGGCATGCCTTGAACGGGACGATCCAAGATTCGCTTGTTCGCTGGCACCGGATGCGCGGCTTCAACGCGCTGTGGCAGCCGGGCTACGACCACGCAGGCATCGCGACGCAGGCCGTCGTCGAGAAGCAACTGCGCGCCCGCGGCCAGACGCGCCATGAGCTCGGGCGCGAGGCATTCATGGCTGAGGTCTGGCAGTGGCTTGAAAAGACAGGCATGACGATCATGGGCCAGTTCAGGCGGCTCGGCGCGTCGCTCGACTACTCGCGTGAGCGATTCACGATGGACGAGGGCTACTCGCGGGCCGTCCTCGAGTTCTTCGTCCATCTGAACGACCGCGGGTTCGTCTATCGCGACAACCGCATCGTCAACTGGTGCTGGGAGTGCGAGACGGCGATCTCTGATCTTGAGGTGATCCACTCCGACGTGGACGACGCGCTGACCTACGTTCGGTATCCACTTGCCGACGGCGAGGGTCACATCACGATCGCGACGGTGCGCCCGGCGACGATCCTGGCCGACGTTGCCGTCGCCGTGCATCCCGACGACCCGCGCTACAAGCAGTTCATCGGCAAAGACGTGATCGTCCCTGTCGTGGGACGGCGTGTGCCGGTGATCGCCGATGAGGCTGTCGAGCCCGACTTTGGCACAGGCGCGTTGAAGATCACGCCTGGGCATGACCCGGTCGACTTCGAAGTCGGTCGTCGCCACGGCCTCGCCGAGCTGACGGTGATCGGCTTTGACGGTCGTATGAACGCCGACGCTGGTGACCTCGCCGGCCTGACCGAGGAGGAGGCATCAGAGCGTGTCGTCGCGTGGCTGAAGGAGCATGACCAGCTTGAGAAGCGCGAGAGTTACCGCCACGCGGTCGGCCATTGCGAACGCTCCGGCACCCGGATCCAGCCACTCGTGTCGCTCCAGTGGTGGGTCAAGATGGACGAGCTCGCCGCCCCTGCTGCCGAGGCGATCCGCTCTGGCCGAGTGAAGTTCCATCCACCCGTTCATGGTCGTGTTGCGCTGGACTGGCTTGAAGCGATCCGTCCGTGGAACGTGTCGCGTCAGCTTTGGTGGGGGCATCAGCTGCCCATTTGGTACTGCCCCGACGGGCATCACACGATTGCGCGCAGCACTCCCGATGCCTGCGGCGACTGCGGATCGATCGAGTTGACCCGCGACCCTGACGTGCTCGACACGTGGTTCTCGTCGGCGCTATGGCCGTTCGCAACGCTCGGCTGGCCCGACAAGACCGCCGATCTCGACGCGTTCTATCCCGGAGATGTCAACTCAACTGCCCGCGAGATCATCTTCCTGTGGGTGAACCGGATGCTGATGGCCGGCATTGAGCTGATGGGTGACATTCCGTTCCACGACGTCATCATCCATTCGACGGTGCTCGCCCCTGATGGTCGGCGCATGTCGAAGAGCCTCGGGACAGGGATTGATCCGCTTGAGCTGATTGACGCCCACGGAGCCGACGCAACACGGTACGGGCTGCTGAAGATGACCTCCACGCAAGACGTCCGATTCTCTCCGGGTGCGATCGAGGAGGGACGCCGTCTCGCAAACAAGCTCTGGAACGTGTCGCGGTTGATTCTCCAGAACGCCGAGGGCGCAACTCCGAAGCTTGATCCGACCTCGCTTGAGGAGCGGTGGATTATCGCCCGAATTGACGCGACCCGCGTCGAGGTTGAGGCTGCGCTGACCGACTACGAGTTCGCCGCGGGCGCATCGAGCCTCTACCACCTCGTATTCGACGACTTCTGCGACTGGTTTGCGGAGGCCGCGAAGCCGCGGCTCTACGACCGTGATGTCGCGCTTATCGGTACTGCCCTTGCTGCTCTTGAACGGCTGCTCGTGTTGCTCCATCCGGTGATGCCGCACGTCACGGAAGAGATTTGGGGTCAGTTCCACGACGACCGTCTGATCGCGGCGACGTGGCCTGAGCCCGACATCCGGTTTGCCGCCGACGCTGACGCGCTCAGCCGTGTTCAGGACGCGGCGACGACCTTCCGTCGGAGCGCAGTGCTGGTTCCTCTTGAGGGTGACGAGAAGCGGATCTTCGATGCGGTGGTGCGCCCGGAACGCGTTAAGGCGTCGGGCGATGCCGATGCTGAACGTGCACGGCTCAGCAAGGAGATCTCGCGGTCGGAAGGGATGCTCGCCAACGAGAAGTTCGCGGCGAAGGCTCCGGCCGACGTCGTCGCCGCTGAACGCGAGAAGCTCGAGCGTTACCGACGCGAACTCGAAGCACTGGGTTAGCGGGTGGCCGGGTGACGGCCACGCCGCACACCGACTGGTTGGCAGCGCTTTCGCCCTGGCCGAAAGAGTTTGGGCTTGGGCGGATGCAGCGGCTGCTTGCGGAGCTGGGCGATCCACAGCGGTCATTTAGGGCGATCCACGTCGTCGGGACAAACGGCAAGACGTCGACGACACGCATGGCGGCGGCGTTGCTGCGTGACGAGGGACTTCGTACAGGGTCATATGTCTCACCGCACGTGACGAGCTGGGGTGAGCGCATCCAAGTCGACGGTGCGGACTGCGACTTCGAGGAGGCGGTCGGCCGGGTGCGGCCGTATTCCGACGGCGTGCCGCAGTTCGAAGTGCTCACCGCCGCAGCGTTCGCGCAGTTCGCGGCGTGCGGTGTCGAGGTGGCGGTCGTTGAGGCCGGGCTCGGTGGGCGTCTTGATGCGACCAACGTGCTCAATGCGGCGGTTGTCGTGTTGACGAACGTTGCGCTTGAGCACACAGAGATCCTCGGCGGCACACGTGAGGCGATCGCGGCCGAGAAGCTCGCCGTGATCACGCCCGGCGCCCGCCTCGTACTTGGCGAGCCGGAGTGGGAGGCTGCGGCGCGCGCCGCAGGGGCTGTGTCAGTACGCGTCGAGACGGGCGGAAACGCCGCCGTTGCAGCGGCTGCAGTTTCTGAGCTGCTTGGTCGGGAGGTTTCGCCGCAACTGCTCGCCGTCCCTGGTCGCTTCGACGTACGCAGCGAGACTCCATTCGAAGTTTGGGACGGTGCCCACAACCCCGCGGGAATGCGGTATCTCGTCGAACAGCTGCCCGATCGCCGATTCGTGGTCGTTGCGTCGATCCTCGGTGACAAGGGTGTCGATGAGATGCTCGCGACGCTCGCTCCGCACACCGATCACCTTGTCGCGACTGAATCGCACAACCCGCGCGTCCTCACCGCGGAGGCGCTTGCCGAGCACGCACGGCGCTACGTTGCGAACGTGCATGTGGTCACCGACCCGCTCGCCGCCCTCAACGCTGCAAGAACGCTCGCCTCAGATGACGGTGCCGTGCTCGTGACCGGCTCGCTCTATCTCCTCGCCGAACTCCTCGGAGACGCGTCGTGAGGCTCCGCGTCCCCTCTCGACCCCGTACGATGACGACTGGCCGTGATCGCCTCAGCGTCTTTCTGTTTGCCGGGTTCCTCCTCGCGTTCTTCGTGGGGTCGGCATTCCTCGCGGGCTGGATCGTAGGGCGGGTGCTCCTTTGATCGCGAGCTTCTTCAGTGGTGCGCACGCGTTCTTCAGCTCGGCGATCTGGACGACCATCCAGCTTTCGTTTCTCGCGTTCCTCGTATTGCTGTGGCTCGTCTCAGTGCGGTGGGTCAGGCGCGATGCGAAAGCGCGCTCGATCGACCGTGGGCAGGTCAGACTGGCGACGTTTCTCGGCGCCGTACCGCCTTTCTTCGGCCCGCTGCTCTATCTCCTCTTTCGGCCGCCGCACACGCTCGCCGATCTCCACGAGCGCGAGCTGGAAACGCGTGCGATCGAGGTACACCTTGGCTCGCTCGTACTGAGCTGCCCCGAATGTCAGACCGCCGTCCGTGCTGAATTTCTTGTCTGTCCGGCCTGTGCTGCACGGCTCAAAGATGCGTGCACGGGCTGCGGTCAGCCGCTCGACAACAACTGGAATGTCTGTCCGTTCTGCGCGAAGGTCGCGCCCGGATTGGAGCTTGAAGGGCATGAAGTGACAGACACCCGTGCTAACGGTCGCGAGACCAGGTAAGCTCCGCCACCGCAATGGCTGTTGAACGAACACTTGTCCTCTGCAAGCCCGATGCGGTTCGCCGCGGGCTGAGCGGTGAGATCGTCGCTCGCTTCGAGCGTCGCGGTTTCGTCCTCAAGGGTGCGCGCCTGCTCAAGGTGAGCAAGGGGCTCGCGCAGCAGCATTACGAAGAGCACAAGGGCAAGCCGTTCTTTGGCGAGCTCGTCGCGTTCATCACCTCTGGCCCGGTTCTTGCGTTGGCAATCGAGGGTGAGTCTGCGATCTCGGTCGTTCGCACGATGATGGGTGCGACGAACCCTGCGAACTCGGCGCCCGGCACGATCCGTGGCGACCTCGCGCTTGAGATGTCGGAGAACGTGATCCACGGCTCTGACTCGAAGGCAAGCGCGAAGCGCGAACTCGCGCTGTTCTTCCCTGACGGCCTGGTCTAGTTCGCTGCCGCTCCGTAGCGGCGCTCCTTCGCGATGACCGACGCTGCTCCAATCCTGCTCGCTTCAACCTCGCCGCAGCGCCGCGCGATCTTGACGCAGCTGCAGATCCCGTTTGTTGCTGTCTCTCCTGACTTCGAGGAGGCGCCAGGTGGCGATCCCGTCGACCACGCGATCGGTAAGGCGCGCTCGGTCGATGGTGGCGCCCAGCCAGTGCTGGGGGTCGACACCGTGGTGATCTGTCACGGTGAGGTGATCGGCAAGCCCGACGATCTCGCTGATGCCGAGCGGATGCTCGCAAAGCTTCAGGGGCGAACCCATGAAGTCGTTTCGGGTCTCTGTCTGCGCGCTGATGGATGGGAGGAGGTGCGTCGCGAAACGACAACGGTGACGTTCCGTCCTGCCAGCGCACGCGATATCGCTCGGTACTTGGCATGCGGGGAGTGGGAGGGGCGCGCGGGCGGCTACGCCATCCAGGGCCTCGGCGCGGCGCTCGTCGAGCGAATCGACGGCGACTACCTCAACGTCGTTGGGCTCCCGGCAGCGGCACTTGTCGAGGTGCTCGCCGTCCGCTTCCCGGGCCTGTACGGGTTCGGATAGCAGGAAGACGCACCGGCCCGGCGAAACTCCGGTCCTCGGCCTTCGACACCCCAGGGGTAGAGTGGCCAGAGACCACCCATGGGAATCTTCAACTACCTCACCGGATTCGGTGGCCGCGACATGGCGGTCGACCTTGGCACCGCCAACACGCTCGTCTACGTGCGTGGTCGCGGGATCGTCCTCAGCGAACCGTCGGTGGTTGCGATCGACCAGGCGACCGGCGAGGTGTACGCCGTGGGGCTTGAGGCCAAGCGCATGCTTGGCCGTACGCCGGGCACGATCAGCGCCATCCGCCCGCTCAAAGACGGTGTCATCGCCGACTTCGACGTCACTGAGCAGATGCTGCGGCACTTCATCCAGAAGGTGCACCAGCACAGGTTCGCGCATCCGCGGGTTGTTATCTGCGTGCCGTCAGGCGTGACCGGTGTTGAGAAGCGCGCTGTCGAGGAGGCGACGCTCAACGCCGGCGCCCGCGAAGCCCACTTGATCGAGGAGCCGATGGCGGCAGCGATCGGCGCCGGGCTTCCGGTGGCTGAACCGACGGGGAACATGATCGTCGATATCGGTGGTGGCACCACGGAGGTCGCCGTCATCTCCCTCGGCGGCATCGTCGTCTCGCAGTCGCTGCGGGTTGGCGGCGACGAGATGGACGAGGCGATCATCAACCACATCAAGCGCGAGTACAAGCTGCTGATTGGCCAACAGACCGCCGAAGAGATCAAGCTTGAAGTCGGGTCGGCCTTCCCGTTGAAGGAAGAGGTGCAGGCTGAGGTGCGGGGTCGCGACATGCTGACCGGACTGCCGAAGACCGTCATCCTCTCGAGCGAGGAAGTGCGCCACGCGCTCAATGAGCCGGTGAGCCAGATCATCGACGCGATCAAGTCGACGCTCGACAAGACTCCGCCCGAGCTTTCCGCAGACATCATGGATCGCGGAATCGTGCTTGCCGGCGGCGGGGCGCTCTTGCAGGGCATGGATCAGCGGTTGCGGCAGGAGACTCACATGCCGATACACCTCGCCGAATCGCCGCTCACTTGTGTTGCCGTCGGCTCAGGTCGAAGCCTCGAAGAGTTCGAGGCGATGCGCAACAGCGCTCGTGCACGCCAGCGCGGTCGCTCGCGCTCCGGTCGTCGGTAGGCGCACGGGCGTGTGGTGTGTCTATGCGGTTGACGTAGCAAAGCGTAAGCGATAACTTACGGTAAGTAATGGCTTACGCACATGCTCTTGATGCGCTGGGTGACCCGACACGTCGTGCCGTGTGGGAGATCTTGCGCAAGGGGCCTCGCGCGGTGGGGGAGATCGCCGCATCGCTTCCGGTAAGTAGGCCGGCCGTCTCCCAGCACCTTCGCGTTCTGCGAGATGCGGGGCTTGTGCGGGAACGACGCGAGGGAACGCGACACATCTACGCCGTCTCGCCCGAAGGGCTCGCCGAAGTGCGTTCGTACCTTGAGGGCTTCTGGGCGACGTCGCTTGACGAGTTCAAGGCGTATGCCGAACGAGGCGGACAGTGATCGACGCCAATGAGCCTGTGGTGGCAGAGATCCACGTGCTTGTGTCACCAGCAGAGGCGTTCGACGCGTTCACCGGCCGTATGGGTTCCTGGTGGCCGCTCAAGACCCATTCGATCCTGGAGGGCGCTGCGGACGAGCTTGTCGTCGAAGGGTGGGTTGGTGGCGAGATCTTTGAACGTCTCGGCGACGAGCGCCACCATTGGGCTGACATCACCGTGTGGGATCCGCCGAGCCAGTTGGCGTACACATGGCGCGTCAACCCGGCGAACCCGGCAACGAACGTGGTGGTCGATTTCGTGGCCACCGACAGTGGAACGCATGTGCGTGTCACCCACAGCGGGTGGGCCGTGTATGCCGAGCGTGCCGAGCAGATGCGGTCGAGCTATCGCGACGGCTGGCCGAGCGTCCTCGCTGCGTTCGCAGCGCTGACCGAACGCTGATCAGAACAAATCCGCGCGCGCCGGTAGACTGGCTGAGTCGTGCCTCGCAACCGGACCGTCTCGCGCATCGCGGTCCTGGGCTCGCCGGTGCAGCGCGGAAGCGCCGCTGGCAACTCCTCGACCCGCTCCAGCGCCCTCCGGCGCAGGCTTGTACTCAGCACGCTCGTAATCGGGTCGCTCGTGCTCGTTACGCTCTCGTTTCGTTCGAGTGCGCTCGACTCGATCGAAGGTGTCGCCGCCTCAGGCCTGCGCCCGTTTGAGGTTGCGGCCAACCGGGTCGCGCGTCCGTTCCAGGACGCGGCGGGTTGGACAAAGGATCTGATTCACGCCAAGCAGAAGCGTGACGCGCTGCAGAAGGAGGTCGACGAGCTGCGCCGCCAGGTCAGCGCCGAGCAGGCGGCAATCCATGAAAACGACACGTTGCGTCGACTGCTCGCCTACCGTGATTCAGCCCGCTTCCCCGAGGACTTCCGTGGCGTTGCGGCACGCGTGCTGACGAACCCGTCGGCCGCGTTCGATCAGACCGTGACGATCGATGCAGGGTCGAACCAGGGTCTTGCGGTCGAGGATGTTGTCGTAACCGCAGACGGGCTGGTAGGCCAGGTCACACGCGTGTTCTCGAACGTTGCGCGCGTGATGCTGATCACCGATCCCGACAGCGCGGTTCGCTCGGCCGACGCGAGCAATCTCGCGGCGATCGGGGTTGTTGAGCACGGAAGTGGAACAGCATCGGTCGTCCTTTCTCGCGTCACGAAAGACAAGAAGGTGAATGTCGGCGACACGATCATCACGGCTGGATCGCCGGGCAAGGGGCAGCTGCCGTCCCTCTTCCCGCGCAACATCAACGTTGGCCGGGTGACGAGCGTGAACGCGAGCGACACCGATCTGTTTAAGCAGATCCAGGTGCAGCCGTTCGTCGATTTCTCGTCGCTTGAATCGGTGCTCGTGCTCGTCCCGAAGGCAAGCGCCCATCCGTGACGGTTGACGCGATCAAGGGCGCGGTGCTGCTCTTCCTCGTCGTGATCGTGCAGGTGGCGATCGTGTCGGCCTACCGTCCTCTTGGTGGGAGCGCCGACCTGGTGCTCGTGACGCTCCTTGCTCTCGCGCTCCTGCGCGGATCGATCTTTGGAGCGATCGGTGGCTTCGCGGCTGGCTTTCTTCTCGACTCCGCCCATCTCGCGACGCTCGGCGTGACGTCACTGCTGCTGACGATCGGCGGGTTCCTCATTGGCCGGTATGGCGAGACCACAGCGCGTGATCGGTTCCATGCGCCGTTTACATCGGTCGGCGTGGTGACGATCCTCTACGCGCTTGGCACCCTCGCGCTGCGCTTTGTTCTCGGCAACCCCGCACCGATCGATCGCGTGTTCACAGAGCTGCCTGCCGTATTCCTCTGGAACCTCGTGCTGACGATGCCGGTGTACGCCGTCTGTCGGAGGCTGTTTCCGCCGATTGATCCCGGCCACCGCATCCACGATGTTCGGCTGATCGGCGTGTCGCAGACCGCACCCCGTGGGGGTGGCGTTTGAGCTCACGTCTCGGTCGCTTTGTGCCGGGCGACCCGCGCGTCGAAGAGCCGTATCGTCTGACACCGCAGACGGCGCTCCGGGTGGCAATCGTTGGCTTCGCCGCACTCGGCATCTTCGCGGTGCTCATTCTGCGGCTGTGGGCGCTGCAGGTGCTCTCGGGCGACAAGTACCTCGCCCAAGCCACGCAGAACCGCGTGCGGACGATTCAGATCGACGCACCGCGCGGCGTGGTGCTCGACCGATATGGGCATGTGCTCGTGTCGAACGTTGCGGGTACGAGCCTTGAGGTGTGGCCCGCCGACCTGCCGAAGACCTGGCCGGCCCAGAAGGCGGAACTTAAGGCGCTTGCGGCGATCACGCACCTGTCCCTCAAGGAGATCCTCGCGAAGATCAAGCCCTACGCGCAGGATCCGCTGACCCCGGTGATCCTTGTGCGGGGTGTACACGACGACCAGATCGCCTATCTCAAGGAACATCAACTCCAGTTCCCAGGTGTGCAGTTGGCTGACAGCTTCCTGCGGCGCTACCGGTACGAGTCGCTCGGCGCCCACTTCCTCGGATACGTCGGTGAGATCAACCAGACCCAGCTCGATGCGCAGAGCGGTCAGGGCTACGCGTTGGGAGACATCATCGGACAGGCCGGGGTGGAGTCGGAATACGACATCTATCTCCGCGGTCATGACGGCACGGCGCAGCTCACCGTCGACTCACGTGGGCGACCGACGAGCGCGATCACACCGAAGGTCAACCCGCGCCCCGGCAACGCGCTCCGCCTCACCATCGACATCGGGCTGCAACGTGCGGCCGAGCGCGCGTTGAAGTACGGAATTACGCTGGCGCGCCAGAACAGCGAGCCGTACGCCGACGGCGGCGCGATCGTTGCGATCGATCCGCGCGACGGCTCGATCTTGGCGCTCGCGTCATACCCGACCTACCAGCCGTCGGTGTACGTGAGTCGTGATCCAAAGAAGCTTGCCCCGCTCCAGAATCAGGTCGTGGCCGCGAAGGACAACTTCCCGGGCCTCGACCGTGCGCTCTCCGTGACCTACCCGCCTGGCTCGACGTGGAAGCCGGTTACGGCTCTCGCTGCAATGCAGGAACACATCTTGTCGCCGTACTCCTCGCTGCTCTGCTCACCCGACTTCAAGGTCAAGGGACAGACGGGTGTCGGTCAGCTCTTCCACAACTGGGATCCGAACGTCAATCACTGGATGGAGCTGCCGGAGGCGCTTGCCGAGTCGTGCGACACCTACTTCTACCAACTGGGTTACGACTTCTACAAGCTGCCCGCGACGCGCGGTCACCCCTTGCAGGCGTGGGCTGCGCGCTTTGGGTTCGGAGCACCAACTGGGGTCGACCTTGGCCCGGAAGCATCAGGCCTTGTGCCAACACCAGAGTGGCGTCGCAAGACATTTACCGGCAAGCCGTTCACGGCTGTCGACCGTGTGTGGAAGCCGGGTTATTCGGTGCAGCTTGCGATCGGCCAGGGCGACGTTGAAGTGACGCCGTTGCAGATGACGCGCTTCTACGCGCTGCTCGCAAACGGCGGTCGTCTCGTGACCCCACACATCGTTGAGGACGTCGAGCAGGAGACGAGCACTCCGTCGAACCCGACGGTGCTCCGCTCCTTCACTCCACCCGTGCCGACAGACACCGGAATCGATCCGGCAGCACTCGCAGCGGTGCAGCAGGGGCTCTATGCGGGCACCCACGGGACAACCGGCACGTCATCGGGTGTGTTCGGCTCGTTCCCCGTGTCGATCGCCGGAAAGACCGGCACGGCCGAGAAGCTGATCTCGCTGCCGGGATATCCGCACCCGTTGAAGCTCAACCAGTCGTGGTGGTGCGGCTATGGGCCCACCGAATCGCCGTCGATCGCGGTGTGCGCCGTGATCGAGAATGGTGGCCATGGCGGCACCGCAGCGGCCCCGGCGGCGCTGCGGGTGTTTGAGAAGTACTTCCATAAGCACGGCGTTCTCACGACCCACAAGACCGACTGATGGCGATCGAAGCTGTTGACACCCGCGCTCGCGGCCTCGGTCGACGTCGTGACGACGTGCACGGGGCGGTGGCCGTTGTTCGTCGCCTCGACTGGATCCTGCTGGCGGCGGTCGCCGCCACGCTCGCCTACGGGTTGCTCGCGATCGACGGCATCACCCAGAACGACCCGGGCGGTAGCGCGTTTGTACGGCAGTCGATCTACGCAGGCATGGGCGGGGTGCTGTTCCTCATTGCGCTGTTCATCGATCCCTCGCTTTACCGCAGGTACTCCCGGCTGATCTACGCGGGAATGGTCTCGATGATGGTGGTCGTGCTCGCGCTCGGTGTCGCCACGCGCGGCTCGCGTCGTTGGATTGACGTCGGGTTCTTCCGTTTCCAGCCGTCGGAGTTCGGGAAGGTGTTGATGGCACTCTTCCTCGCCGGCTTTCTTGCCGAGCGAGCTCGCCGCATCGAAGGGGTGCGCACGCCGCTGCAGACCATCGTGGTCGCTGCGCTGCCGATCGGCCTCGTGTTCGTGCAGCCCGACATCGGCACAGCCCTCGTCTACGCCGCGACGCTCGGTGCAGCCCTCTTCCTCTCGGGCATGCGGTGGTCGCATCTGGCAGCGATCGGCTCGCTCGGTCTCGTCCTGATCCTCTCAGTGCTCTGGTGGCTACCTGCGGTTGGCGTGAACGTGCTGAAGCCCTACCAACAGCAGCGACTCATCGGATTCACCGATCCGTCGTCGGATCCGCGCGGGACGACCTACAACATCAACCAGTCGATCACCACCGTCGGGTCGGGTGGGCTCCGCGGGCGCGGTGTCGCGGGGGCAACGCAGACACGCCTCGACTACCTCCCGGAGCATGCGACCGACTTCGCGTTCGCGTCGCTTGCCGAGCAGCGCGGGTTCTTTGGTGCGGTGACGTTGCTGATGCTCTATCTGCTCATCGTGTGGCGCGGTCTGAAGATCGTCACCGGGGCACGTGATCTCTTCTGCGCTATCGCGGCAGGATCGCTTGTCTCTGCCTTCTTATTCCAGGTGTTCGTCAACGTTGGTATGACGATTGGTGTGGCGCCGATCACCGGCATCCCGTTGCCGTTTGTGTCGGTTGGCGGCTCGTCGATGATCACCAACCTGACGGCGATGGGTGTGCTGCAGGCGATTCACGCGCGTGGTGGGCGGCGGCGCTGATGAGCCTTCCGTTCGCGCCACGGACGCTGATGCGCCTTGCCAAAGAGGCCCGTGTGGGGGCGGCACGACCGGTCGTGCTCGGTGGCGCCCGTGAGCTGCAAGGAGCGCTTGCCCGAGGCCTCGCCGCAGGCGGGTCGCAGTCGCTTGTCCGCGAGAACGGTGGGGTCGAGGGAGCTGCTGTACTTGTGTGGCTCGGTGAGCCCGACGAGGATCGCCTGCGGGCGGCTTTCCGGGCGCGCGTTCCGATCATCGCGGTCACGGAAGCAGACAGCGTCCCGTACGTTCTCGACACGTCAATCGTTCGCGTCGAGCGGGGAAGCGGTCTGCCGGTCGAAGCGGTCGCCGCGAAGATCGCTCACATCCTTGGTGACGACGGTGCGGCACTGGGTGCAGCGCTCCCCGTGCTGCGTGAGCCTGTCCTCGACGAGATGATCCGGCGCGCGAGTGTCCGAAACGCGACGATCGCGGCAGCGGTGTGGATCCCGGGTGTCGACTTCCCCATCTTGACGCTCAACCAGCTTCGTCTCGTGTTGCGCATCGCAGGTGTCTACGGTCATGAGGTCGGCACCGCGCTGCTTCCGGAAGCTGCAGGCGTTGTTGGCGCGGCCTATGGCTTCCGGGCCGCCGCTCGTCGGATCACATCGGTTGTGCGGGTCGGCACGTTCGCCACACGCGGCGCTGTCGCGTTTGCCGGCACACGCGCAGTCGGTGAGGCGGCGCGCCGCCGCTTTGCAATCGACCCCAAGTAGGGGTCCGTCCGGACCAGGACCTACCCTTCCTCCAACCGACGAGGAGGTGGGTCCCGATGGCACCAACTGGCAACCAAGAAGCACACGAACTTCTCATGATCGAGGAGGCGGACTGCTGGTTTGAGTACCTCGAGGCCACCCAAGGTCTCACCGCCACGCGGTACGCGGAGATCGAGCCGTGGGCATGGGCACAACTCTCGCAGCGCCTCCGCTCAATCCGTGCCCGCAAGGCGCGCCTTGAGCCACTCGTTGACGCGGCGTAAATCTGCTGGTCGTCGCACTGATACGCTCCGAGGAGGCCATGCCAAGCCTTTCCACATTCATCCGCGACGCGCGCCCGTTTGACGGGCAGCGCGCGCGCCTATCCGAGGAGTGTTTCCTTGCCGCTACCGTTTTTTCGGCGATCGCCGAAGAGTCAGGGGACGGCGCCGCCTGCGGCCGCCGCTCCGGCAGAGCCCGAACATGATGTAACCCCCGCTGTCGAGGTCGAAGTATCGACCTCTGTAGATGGCGGGGAGAACGAACCTGAAGCAAGCGATTCCAGCGAGACCACCGGTACTGCACCGCGCAAGCGGCGCCGCGGTAGTCGCGGCGGACGCGGGCGGAAGCGCAAGCCGGGCACCACGGGTGCCGATGGTGGGTCAGACGACGACGCCGACGGCGACGAGGCTGAAGGTGACGAGGGCACTTCTGAGCGTCCAGCAGAAGCCGCGGCAGAGCGGCCAGCCCGATCGTCCTCATCACGTGGTCGCGGACGGTCAGCCGGCAGCGGTGAGACGAAGGAAGAGGGCGGGTCATCGGGCCGGAGCCGTGACGATTCCCGTTCTGGCCGTGGGCGCCAGCGCCGCACGCCACCGCGTCGGGCGCCGCTCCCGAAGGCGAAGCGCGAACTTCTGATTTCAGTCGATGCGGGTGAGAAGCGCGTGGCCGTGTTGGAGGATGACGTCGTCGCCGAGGTCTACCTCGAACGACCTGAGCATCGCTCGATCGCGGGCAACATCTATCTCGGCACTGTCGACAATGTGCTTCCGGGCATGGAGGCGGCATTCGTCGAGATCGGCCTTGAGAAGAACGGCTTTCTCTACGTCGACGAGATCGTTGGCCCCGAGCTGGAAGGCCGCAAGGGCGCACGCAAGATCACTGACCTGATCCAGAAGGGGCAGACGATCCTCGTGCAAGCGGTTAAGGATCCGATGAAGACGAAGGGCGCGCGTCTCACGACCGAGATTTCGCTGCCCGGACGGTTCGTCGTGTTCGTTCCGCAGGGTGAGGGCCTTGGAGTCTCGCGTCGTCTCGAAGATGACGAGCGCAACCGTCTGAAGGCGATCCTCAAGGAGATCGCACCCAAGGATGGCGGCGTCATCGTTCGGACGGCTGCAGAAGGTGCTTCGGCTGAGGACGTTGAGCGCGACCTCGATTTTCTGATGCGGCTGTGGGCAACGATCGAGGCGAAGGCGAAGGCATCGAACGCTCCCGCGCTGATCTACCAGGAGGCAGAGCTGCCGCTGCGCGTCACACGCGACCTCTTCACCGGTGATTTCGAGCGGCTGATTGTCGACCACGAGCGCACGCACAAGCGGATCGTCGGGTACCTCAAGAAGACCTCACCGCATATGGTCGATCGCGTTGTTCGCTGGAAGGAACGCGAGACCCTGATGAACCACTTCGGTGTCGACGGCGAGATTCGCTCGACACTCAACCGGCGCGTCGATCTGCCGTCAGGTGGGTACTTGATCTTCGACTACGCCGAGGCGTTCACGGTTATCGACGTCAACACCGGCCGGTTCGTTGGCTCACGCTCGAAGAAGGCTGCAGGCCCGGGCCGTCTCGAAGACACGATCACGAAGAACAACCTTGAAGCGGTGAAAGAGGTCGTACGTCAGCTCCGTCTTCGCGACATCGGCGGGATCATCGTCATCGACTTCATTGACATGGCGAATCCGAAGAACCGCGCCCAGGTCGAGGACGCTCTGCGCACCGAGCTCGAGCGCGACCGGACGAAGACCTACGTCGTCGAGATCTCCCCGCTTGGCCTTGTCGAGATGACGCGCCAGAACGTGACCGATGGTCCGCGTGAAGTGATGACACGTAAGTGTCCGACCTGCGATGGCGACGGGATCATCGTGTCGGAGACCACAACTGCGGTTGAGGTCGAGCGGAAGCTCCGTCAGCTCGTCACACCCGGTTCGCGGGCGAAGGCCTTCAAGGTTGAAGTCAGCGGGCGGATTGCCTCAATGGTCACCGGCCCTGCCGCATCGCGCTTGATTGAGCTCGAGGAGTCGACGAAGCGCAGGTTCTTCTTGGTGGGCCTTGAGGACGTACATCTCGACCATTTCCGGGTGCTCGACCAGGGCAACGTGGAGCGCATCGCGCCTGACGCGCCTGTCGCACCGGGAGACGAGATCGAGCTGAAGCTCGGCGAGCTTGGCCTGCACGATGCGACAGCTGGTGTCGGCAAGGTGAAGGGCTTCGATGTTGTCGTCGCCGACGCGGCGAAGCTCGTTGGCAAGAAGGTGACCGTCAAGGTCGCTGCCGTCGGGTTCGAAGCGGCCTATGCCGAGCTCACAGAGGCGCTTTCTGCGGCCGATCAGCCGCTCACGGCCGAGGCTGAGGCCGAGAAGCCGACTCGACCGGTACGGAAACCTGCTGCGAAGACAGCGGTCGCAACCGAGCCTGCCGAGGACACGGCCGACGAAGACGCTGTCGCGTCCGCTGACGATGCGAGTGCCGACGGTGACGCGCAGGTAGCCCCGAAGGCTCCGTCACGCTCACGCTCGCGCTCACGGCGTCCTGCGACTCCACGTACGGCTGCCGATGGCGACGACGTTGCGGCAGACGCTGACGCGGAGACAGACGTAGCCACCGACGATGGTCCCGCTGCTCGCCCATCACGGCCGCCGCGTCAGAAGCGACCGGCACCAGCAACGGCCTCGGCCGACGCTGGTGCGGGTGACAGCGACGACAGCGACGACGGCGAAGACGACGCCGTCGGAACGACCCCCGAGCTTGGCCCCGACGGGCTGCCGAAGAAAAAGCGCACACGGCGCGGGTCTCGCGGCGGACGTAACCGTCGCAAGCGTCCGGCGGTCGCTGCCGATGGCACACCGATCGAGGGCGCTTCCGTTGAGGAGGGCGCATCTGACGAGGTGTCCGATGCCGATTCGGCCCCAGCTGTCGATCGGGAACCTGCAGACGCAGACGACAAGGTCGACGGACCGGTCATTCATGTTCCCGGTCGCGACCTCGATGGCGACGAAGGCGAAGCGACCGACGGCACGACGCCCACTCGGAAGCGCACGCGTCGAGGGTCGCGTGGCGGCCGCAATCGGCGTCGCCCGGGAACGGGCACTGCTGGAACTGCAGACGCGGGTGACGCACCTGAGGACGGTGCTGACGTCTCGACCACGCCTGTGGCCGACGCTCCCACCACGCCGGAGGTTGCCAAAACCCCTGCTGCCAAGCCGGTTCGGGCAACACCGAAGCCGCGAGCGTCGAAGCCGAAGCCCGCACCAGCTACTGACGCCCCGGCGTCGGATTTCACCTACACTCCGATGAGCGAGTGGGGTGACCTGGACTAGAGGGTGCTCTAGCCGCTACACTTCTGCGGCTCGCGGGCCAACGCCCGCGTTTTCAACGCTTATGGACGCTTACTCAATCATCCGTGTCGGTAACAAGCAGCACCGTGTGCGCCACGGTGAGACGCTCATCGTCGAGCGCGTTGCCACAGACGAAGGCGCAACCTTCCAGCCGGAGGTTCTCCTCGGCGAGCCGAAGGTGACCGCAACCGTCCTGACGCACATGCGTGGCCCGAAGATCCTGATCGGTAAGTACAAGCGCCGCACGGGCTACAAGCGCCACAACGGCTTCCGTGCAACGCAGTCCCGCATCGAGATCGCTCTCGGTGGCGCCAAGGTTGAGAAGAAGGCTGCGAAGGCCCCGAAGGCGGAGTCGACTTCGAAGGTTGAGGCTGTTGTTGAGGCGCCCGCCGTTGTCGAGGCCGCCGTTGCACCAGCCGGTTTGCCCGAGGGCTACGCCGACCTGAAGGTTGGCGAGGTTGCTGCCGGTGCGAAGACCTGGAGCAAGGATGAGGTTGCTGCCGCTCTCGCTTACGAGCAGGAGCACGGGAAGCGCAAGGGTGCGCTCTCCGCACTTGAAGCAGCAGCCAGCGGAGAGGAGAGCTAGATGGCACATAAGAAAGGTCTCGGCTCTTCGAAGAACGGCCGCGACTCTAACCCCCAGTTTCTTGGCGTCAAGATCTTTGGCGGCCAGACCGTGAAGACCGGTCAGATCATCGTGCGCCAGCGCGGCACGCGGTTTAGGCCGGGCCCTGGCACGGACATCGGCAAGGACGACACCATCTTCGCAATGCGCGACGGTATTGCCGCGTTTACGCGCTCCGGCGAGCGCCGCTTTATCTCGGTCGTCGACGCCGGTTAGTCCCGGACTCCGGCCCGCTGCCCCTCGGGGTGTTGCAGTCCGGAAGCCGATGGCACTCTGAGCCAAGGGAACAGCCGTGTCGATGTTCAGTGATCGTGCCGCGCTCCATGTGAAGGCTGGTAAGGGTGGCGACGGCGGCCTGTCGTTTAGGCGCGAGAAGTTCGTACCTAAGGGTGGCCCGGACGGTGGCGATGGTGGCCGTGGTGGCGATGTCGTTCTCCTCGCCAATCGCGACCTTCGCGATCTTGGCGCGCTGCAGCGTCGCCGCAAAATTGAGGCGACGCGCGGCGGCAACGGCACTGGGGCGCGCAAGCACGGTGCCGACGGTGACGATGTGACGATCGAAGTGCCGGTGGGCACCCAGGTATTCATCGACGACGATCTCGTGGCCGATCTTGCGCATCCCGGTGCGCGACTCGTCATTGCCGAGGGCGGGCAGGGTGGACGCGGCAACTCGCGCTTTGTGAGCTCGGTGCGTCAGGTGCCGCGTTTCGCGGAGATCGGTCAGTCGGGCGAGGAGTTCGACATCGAGCTGCACTTGAAGCTACTTGCCGACGCTGCGCTTGTTGGGCTTCCAAATGCTGGGAAGTCGTCGCTCCTCACGCGGATCTCGAATGCGCGGCCGAAGGTCGCCTCGTACCCGTTCACGACGTTGCAGCCGGTACTCGGCACCGTTGAGGCCCCTGACGGACGGCAGATGGTTGTTGCGGATGTCCCTGGGCTGATTGAGGGTGCGAGCGAGGGTATCGGGCTCGGTCACGAGTTCCTCGCGCACCTCGAGCGCGCACGCACCCTTGTTCACGTGATCGACGGGTCGAATCCCCCCGACGAGCAGTGGCAAACGATTGACGCGGAGCTTGAGGCGTATGGGGAGGGGCTCAACGTCCTGCCGCAGATTGTGGTGCTGAACAAGAGTGATCTTGTGCCTAACCCGGAGTTCACAATCGACGATCCGCGCATCATCGCGTTGTTCAACGTGTCGTGCGCGACCGGATTCGGGATCGACGACTTTCGAAAGAGGCTCTTCTCGCTGGTGCCGGAAGATGCGGTCGTCGTACGGTCTGCCGAGGACGTCCCTGATTACCTCGTGTATCGCCCAAAGCCGAAGACGCGCACGTGGCGCCTGTTCCGAACCGACCGTGGCTTCCGCATCGTCGGGACGCCGCCGCCTGAGGCTGAGCTCGAAGCCGCTCTGAAGGCCGCTGGCGCGAAGAAGGGTGCGGAGGTCGAGGTTGATGGCGAAAGCTTCGAGCTCGTATGACGGTCGCGCTCTTTGGCGGTGCGTTCGACCCGCCACACAATGGGCATGTCGAGCTGCTTGCCGCGGCGAAGGCCGGATTTGATGTCGCGCGTGCGACAGTCGTGGTTGCGGGGGCGCCCGGACACAAGGATGTTGCGACTCCGGCGGCAGATCGTTTCGCGTTCGCAAAGCTCGCGTTTCCCGGTGACGACGTGATTCTTGACGATCACGCTCGCACGATCGATCTTCTGCGCGATCACCCGGAGTGGGGTGACCCACTTTTCCTGATTGGCGCCGACCAGTTCGCCGACTTCCTGTCGTGGAAGGAGCCGGCTGAGGTGTTGCGTCGCGCGCGACTTGGTGTCGCGACGCGGCCAGGTTTCGGCTTTGAGTCGCTGGCGCCTGTCCTTGGTGCGCTGGGGAAGGCTGATCGAATCACGTTCTTTGAAATCGAGCCGCTGCCGATTGCGTCTCGTGAGCTCCGCACGTTGCTTGAAGCCGGTGAAGACGTCTCGGCCCACATTCCAGCCTCCGTTGCGACGGAGATCGACCGCCGAGGACTTTACGGCCGACACCAGGGGTACACTCGATGAGCTTGACTTCGTATGAACAGGCACGCGCGATCGCGGCGTTCGCTCAGGACAAACTGGCGACTGATGTCGTCCTGCTTGAGATGGGCCCGGTGTGCAGCTACACCGACTATTTCGTGATCTGCACCGGGCAGAACGCTCGGCAGACGAAGTCGATTTGGGATGAGGTGCAGACCCGGATGAAGAAAGAGCATGGGCTGCTGCCGCGCTCAACCGCGATCGACGCCGACGCATCCTGGATTGTTGGCGACTTTCTTGACGTGGTGCTGCATGTGTTCACGCCTGAAGCTCGCGATTTCTATCGGCTTGAGGATCTCTGGGGCGACGTGCCGCAAGAGACCATCGAAGCCGTAGCCGCCAGCTAGTCGTCTCGTATCGCTCTGGCCTGCTCCGTTGCCTCAAGGGCGCGTGAGTGCGCGTGCGAAGCTACACTTCAACACCTCCCGGGCCCATAGCTCAGCTGGGAGAGCGCCACGCTGGCAGCGTGGAGGTCGACGGTTCGATCCCGTCTGGGTCCACCTTATGTGTCAGGTACGAAACCCCCGGCCTTTGAAGAAAGGCCGGGGGTTTCCTCGTTCTGGGGCCCTTCTGCGAGCGCGTGCGGCCTGTGGCGGGCGTTTCGCCGGCCTCGGGGTCGTCGGGCCAGGATCCGGTTGATCGCCGCGCGCTGGGCGCGCGGCGGGTTCAGCTGGCCGGTGGTGAGATCGTGGCCGCTGACCTCGAGGTACTCGAAGAACGCCTGGTTGAGTAGTCGCCGTTCGGTCGTGCTGGTTGTTATGGGCTCCTAGAAATGACAAGGGCTTCCAGATCCGGCGTCATCTCGAGCTCCTATCTCGAGGGGACGGCTGTCTGGAAGCCCTTCGTCGTAAAGCGACGGGTCACTACCGCCCCGACCGCTCTGCGGCAGAGCGTTGAAGCGATCAGTGGTGGTGGTGCGACGACTCGACGCCGATCGACATGAGACGCCCTGCTCGCGAGTGATCGACTTGGAGGGTCGTGTGGTCGATGCCGTAGTCGTGATCGAGCATGTGCTCGAGGTCGCGTCGAATCGCATGGCAGTCGTCGTCGGCGCCAACAAGGACGTGCGCCGAGAGGGCTGGAAAGCCCGAGCCGATCGACCACAGGTGGAGATCGTGGACGCTGACAACTCCTGGTCGCGCGGCAAGCGCTCGACCGATGTCATCTGCGTCCATTCCCTGCGGTGCCGCCTCAAGTAGTACGCGGCCTGAGTCGCGCAGCAAGCCGTAGGCGGCCCGGATCATGATCGCCGCGATGATCAGCGACGCAATGCCGTCTGCGCGGGCGAAGCCCGTCGTGAGGATGACTGCGCCCGCGATCGCGGTAAACACAAAGGCTGCAAGGTCGGTGAGAAGGTGCTGGAAGCTGCCCTCAATGTTCATCGACTCACGGTTTGCCTTTGCAAGCTGCCATGTCGCGACGAGGTTCACGACAACGCCGAGCAGCGCGACAACGAGGATCGCCTTCCCTTCGGCAGGAGGCGGCGAAACGAGCCGCGTGACGCCTTCGTAGACGATGAGCAACGCGAGCACGAGCAGTGTTCCGCCGTTTGCCTGCGCGGAAAGGATCTCGGCCCGTTTGAAGCCGAACGTGAGGTTGCCTGCGGCCGGCCGCTTCACAAGTCGGAGAACGACGAGCGACATCGCGAGCGCGCCCGCGTCGGTGAGCATGTGCGCAGCGTCGGAGAGAAGTGCCAGTGAGTGGGCGAGGATGCCGACAACCACCTCGACGCCCATCAACGCGACGATCAACCCAAACGCGATGCTCAGGCGGCGGCCATCGGCG
The DNA here is from genome assembly GCA_009702325.1 of Actinomycetota bacterium. Taxonomy (GTDB): domain Bacteria; phylum Actinomycetota; class Thermoleophilia; order Gaiellales; family Gaiellaceae; genus PALSA-600. Next base: position 51,510 of record WLID01000005.1, on the reverse strand, counting down.
TTCTCGGAGACTCCGTGGCTATGACCGTGGCTGTGGCCGTGGCCATGCCCGTGATGAGGGTTGGCATGGTCGGCGTGATCGTGAGGCGCCATTACGTGATCCTACGATGCCCAGGCAAGTCGCGCCGAACTATCGGCCCCTGGCTAGTTCCGAAGGTCGACGAGCATCGACTGCTCGGTCGTGAGCCGCCGGCCGATGATGTCGCGACCCGCGCTCAGAAGGTCGAAGACGCGTGGGTCGTCGACGCGGTAGAAGACGCTCGTTCCTGCCCGACGTGACTCGACGACGCCAACGCGCCGAAGCGCTGCGAGATGCTGCGAGGTGCCGCTCGAATCGAGGCCTAACGCGGCTTGGAGCGCTCCGACAGACTGCTCCCCGTCGGCCAGGATCTCGAGGATCCGAACACGAGCGGGGTGGCCGAGGACGCGAAAGAGTACGGCTTTCGCCTCATGCACAGGTCGGGCGTTGTGTGGCATCATTAAACAGCGTAGCTTCGAATCTTTGAAGATGCAAAGAAAGGCTATCGCGGCACGACGATCGGGGGTTGGTGATCGGCGCACGAATCGGGAGCTCAGCCGAACAGATCGGGCAGCGAATGCTCGACCTGCTGCCTCGCCCGTCTGACTGGGTCTCCACCCGGGAGGGAAGATTCGGCGATCTCGCCGCCGGTGCAACAGTCGCGCTCGTCGCGCTGCCGCTCGCTCTCGCCTTCGGGGTGAGCTCCGGCCTTGGCGCCGAAGCCGGACTCGTCACGGCGATCGTCGCCGGTGCCATCGCGGCGGTCTTCGGTGGCTCCAACCTGCAGGTATCCGGCCCGACCGGCGCGATGACCGTCGTGATCGTCCCAGTCTTCGCCACCTTCGGGCCACACGGGGTGCTGATGGTCGGGCTGATGGCCGGCGTCGTGCTTGTCGCGCTTGCCCTCACACGTGTCGGACGCTACGCGCGGTACCTTCCGCTCCCGGTTGTCGAGGGGTTCACCGCCGGCCTCGACTTCGAAGCCCTGAAATGCGAGGTCGAACGGGAGTGATGTCGCGTATTCGCGGAAGAGCTCGACGACGATCGCGAGCGGACAGCCTGCGTCGAGCGTGAGTTCCATCCTGGAACTGTTACAGACACGATCCAGAGATGTTCCAGAGTTGAGCCAGTTTGCTGCGTACGTTGACCGTATTGCAAACAGCGACGCACCAACGCGGTGTGGGAGGTACACGATGTTTACGGCGCTCACCGAGGATCTTCTCGATCTGTATGTCTGCACGACAACTGATTCCAGTGGCAGGTTCGCGATGTTGCTGACCTGCTGTTGCTCAAGTTGCTCCTGCGGAACGCTCGCTCTCCGCGACTGAGCTCTTCACCCGCGGCACCAAAGGACGCGTCTGAAAGTGCGTCTTGGCAACACCCGCTGTGCGCGACACCATCCGGCATACCGCCGGCCGAATCCACACGACTGGAGGAGCGATGTTCGGCAATCTCACCGATGACCTGCTCGACCTCACCGTTGCCGTCCGCGGCGATCAAGGCAAGGCGTTTGCGATGGTCACAAGCTGTTGCAGTTGCTGCTGTTGTTCGTGCCTCTTCTTCTGCGGCTAATCGATCATGGCGACCTCCGCTCGATCGACACAGATGCTCCAACCGCTCCTAACGCCTTGGTATCGCGTGGTTTCCGACGGCGATCGGTTGTTGCTCGAACACGGCGAGTCGGTCGTCGCCTTCGAAGGGGCTGCGGTGCGATCGCTGCTCCCCGCTCTGCTGCCGTTGCTCGACGGAACGCGATCGATCGACGACATCGTCGGAGCACTTGGAGAGCCCGTTCGCGAGGCGGTCGTGCGTGCTGCGGAAATGCTCGCAGCGCACGGCCTCCTCGTCGACGGGCCGCCGGCCGGAGCACCTGCTCAGGCGGTCGCGCGGGTTGTGGGAATCGCTCCGGCCGAGGCGCGTGCCCGCCTAGCTGCCGCGCGGGTGGCGATCGCGGGCGTGGACAACACCGTCATTTCGTCGCTGTTGCGCCGGGCCGGCGTCGAACGGGTGGAGTCGTATGCCGGAAATAGTGACGTCGATCTTGTTATCGGCTTCGCGGGTGACGTCGATCTTCGAGAACTCAATCGCGCATGCGTCGAGGCTCGCACTCCGTTGCTCCCGATCGCGCTCTTCAACGGACGCCACACGCTCGTTGGCCCCATCGTCGTGCCCGAGATTTCGGCCTGCCACGAATGCGTGCAGCTGCGGAGAGCAGCAAACCTTCCGTTCGGCAACGACTTCTCGCTGATCGAGGAAACGTCACCGACCGCCGCTGCCGATCCCGGTCTACAGGCGATCGCCGCAGGGCTTGCAACACATCTCGCGGTGCGTTGGCTCGCGACACGCGATCCGCTGCTGCCGGGAACGCTCTTTGCAATCTCGCCTCTGCCGCGTCCGACGGTGGCCGAACACCCCGTCCTTCGGGTGCCGCGCTGTCCCGTCTGCTCGCCGGCCGCTCGCATGGCGGCACCTCTCCCGTGGCACGCCGCGGAGGCCCTGTGATCACCTCGCTGCCACCGAAGCTCCGGCGAGCGTGCTCTCCGGTCGCGGGCATCGTTCGCGACCTCGACGAGTGCCTCGCGCTACCCGACGAGCCCGCACTCTTTCGCTACGCGGCGACGGTTGGCACCGAGCCCGGATCTTTCAACGATCGGGTGAACCTCGGATCGATGGGCGGGTGCTCGCCTGTCCGGCCCGACGCAGCTGCAGCGGCGGTCGGAGAGGCAGTCGAGCGTTACTCGGCAAGCTATGTCCCGCTCTCGCGCGTGCACGTTTCGACCGAAGCCGATCTTGACGGACACGTCGTACCCGTTGCCGCGTTCGAACCGTTCGCAGACGCCCAATACGACGATCCGCTCTTTCCGTTCGTCCGAGCTACACCGGAACACGTCATGCCGTGGGTGCGCGGCTTCCGCATCATCGACGGTACGAGCGCTTGGCTGCCCGCAGAGCTCGTCTTTCTCGGCGACCTGCGAGCCTCCATCACGCAACCGACGGTCTACACGACAAGCACCGGCACTGCGTGCGCGGAAACGCTCGATGACGCGCTCGTGCGTGGTCTCTGCGAGGTGCTTGAGCGCGATGCATTCGTGCTCGCGTGGATGCGGCGGGCGACGTTCCCTCGGCTGTCGGTCGATGACCACCCGACGCTGGCGGACCTGCATGATCGTCTCTTCCGCCGCAGCTCGTTGCGCTGCACTGCAGTCGATCTCTCAAGCGTTCATGGGATTCCGAGCGTGCTTGCTGTCGTTCGATCGTCGTCAGGTGCGCCGGGCGCAGTAGGGGTGGGTGCTGGTGTCGCATCATCGGTTGAGGAGGCGTGGCGCAAGGCAGTAAGTGAGGCGTGCTCAACACGTCTCGCGGGGGCGAAGCTGTCGCTCACGCGACCCGACCGTGACCTCGACGCGGGCGCTTCCGTTTCGAGCTTCGACGATCACATTCAGTTCCACGCAGATCCAAACAACGCGGCCCTGAGTGCCTTTCTCGACGCGTCGCCCGAATCTCGTCCCGCGCATGACGTCGTCCCATTGCCTGGCTCCTCGGCCGCCGATTGGCTTGACGCATTGCTTGGGCGCGTCGATCTGAGCGGACACGAGGCATATGCCGTCGATCTCACCGCGCCTGACGTCCGTGAACTAGGGCTCGTTGTCACGAAGGTGCTGGTACCCGGACTGTGCATGCTCGATGTCTCAGAGTCCGCCCGGTTCCTCGGCCCGAGCCGACTTTGCTCCTGGTCGTCGCCATACGCAGTGGCCTCGGGGTCGACTGAACTCAATGCGATGCCGCACCCATTTCCGTGAGCTCGGAGCCGCCAATGCGCATACCGACCGCGGAGTTCGCATCGTTCGTCTACGGAGGCGAGTGTGCGATCGACGATCCCGCTGAGCTCTTCCATGAGGCGTCGCGTCTCTATCCCGGGGTCGCCCCGTCGCGGCTCAGCGTCATGGCGTCGCTTGGTGAGCCGGGCGTCGCCCAGACGCTCGGGCGAGCCGGCCGAGTGGGGTGTGGTGACGTCGATATTCGACTTCCCAACGTTCCGTTGCCGTCCGCACCGCTGGCCGACGCAATCGGCGGCAGAGTGTCCCGACTTCCCGACCAACGTCGGACGCTGACGCTCACATCGCTCGCGAGCGTATTCGCCTGTTCGGCGCTCACGTCGGAGCGCGCGGGCGAGCGGCGGCGGCCTGTGGCTTCGGCGGGCGCCCTCTATCCACTCGAGCTGTACGTTGTGCCGCTCGCGGTCGAAAGTCTCGAGCTTCAGAGCTACCACTACGACCCGTTCCGTAACGGACTCGTGCGCGTTGGCGATGTCGATCACGCCACCGTCGAGGGTGCCCTTGTGGATCCACCGCTCGCCGCGCGGATGTCGGCCCTCGTGGTCGTAACGTCCGTCTTCTGGCGCTCGCGGGTCAAGTACGGCTATCGCGGCTATCGGTTCGCGTTGCTTGAAGCGGGTCACGTTGTCCAAGCCATGACCACCGCCGCAACGGCTCTTGGTGTGGCCGCTCTTCCCCTCGGCGGGTATTACGACGGAGCCGTCGACGCGCTCATTGGCGCGAACGGTGTCGACGAGGCAACGATCTATCTCCTCGGACTCGGAGGTGACGCATGACGCGCGTTCGGACTGTTGCGCCGTTTCTGCTTCCGGGCACCCTTGGGGTCGCGCTCACACTCTCACTCAATCCACCAACCCCTTCAACGCACCTAGGGGTGGGCGCGGGGTGCGCCGGGGGTGCCGCACTAGGTGGCCTGCTGTTCCTGGCGCAGCAGCGGAACCCGCGTCCACCCGTGGCGCCGATCGGACTCGTCGCGGTCGTTGTGCTCGGCGTGCTGGCGCTTGCCGAAGAGCTCCTCTGGCGACGATTCGTCCTCGGCGAGTGCCTTCGGCTCGGCATTCCGGCGGCCATCTTCCTATCGACCGTCGGCTTCGCGATCCTTCATCGCCGACCCACCTTTCACCTCGTGACGGGCGGGATCTTCAGCGTTGCATACGTCGTGAGCGGCCAATTCATCGCTCCGGTCGCGGCCCACTGGGTCTACAACGCCGCAATTGCCACCACTGTCCTCACCGCACGCCGAGCGAAACCCGTATGAGTGTCCTCGCGTTTCAGTCCGTCACGAAACAGCTAGGCGACCACACGGTGCTCCACGACGTGTCGTTCGACGTTCAGCCCGGCGAGGCGATCGCGTTACTCGGCCCGAACGGTGCCGGAAAGTCGACACTGATCGAGCTTGCCGCAGGGCTGAGACGGCCAGAAAGCGGTGCTGTGACGGTGAAGGGCAGAGATCCGCGTCATGCAAGCGCCCGACGGCACCTCGGGCTGATGCCGCAGGAGTCCGATTTCCCCGATCTTCTCGGTGTCGAGGAGGTGATCACGTTCGTCGCGGCACACCGCAACGCGAAGCATGCGGTCGAAGAGACGATCCTCGCGCTCGGACTCGCCGGTGTGCGCGATCGAGTGACGGCGAAGCTCTCGGGCGGCCAACGCAGACGCCTGGCCGCAGCGCTCGCGTTCGTCGGTGCCCCCTCGCTCAGCCTCCTCGATGAGCCAACGGTTGGGCTCGATACCGACGGTCGCCATCGCGTTGCCAGCCTCGTACGCGATCACTGCGCTGCAGGGGGCTCCGCGATCGTCGCCACCCACGAACTCGCCGAAGCAGACGCCGTCGCATCCCGAGTCATCGTCCTCGCCGAATCACGAGTCATCTATGACGGCGATATCCAGGAATTGCGAACCCGGGCAGGTGCGACCCGCATCGCATACGTGAACACCGAATCGCGAGAACGCACCGCCCTCACAACCGACGACCCTGTCGCCGCTCTCAGTGCGCTCATCGCTGCCGGTGAAACGCTGGACGACCTCGAGGTTCGCCCAGTACGCCTCGAAGACGTCGTCGAAGCGCTCGTCCAATGAGTAGGCAGCTCGCGCTCACGCATGCCCGCACGCTCGGCACAGAACTCAGCCGCTCGCCCGGCTACGTCATCCCAACACTCCTGTTCCCACTCGGGTTCTACGCAGCGTTCGGACTGCAAGTCAGATCTGGTGACGTTCGTGCCGTCGCCGTGTCGTTCGCTGGGTTCGCGGCAATCGGAGTGGCCCTCTTTCAGTTCGGCGTCGGAATCGCCGCCGAACGAGCCTCACCATGGGAGGCCGTCATGCGGGCGCTTCCCGTCGACGCGACAACGCGGCTGAGCGCACGCGCAATCGTCGCCGCCGTATTCGCAACCGGCGCGGCCCTGCCCGTCGTCGCGCTTGCGGTCGCCGTGAAGCATCCGCACATTCCGGTGGTGGGGTGGATCGCCGTCGCCACCGCACTCATCCTCGGCAGCGCGCCGTTCGCAGCGCTCGGCTTCGCCATCGGTCACGCCGTCCCGCCCCGAACCGCACTACCCATCACGAACGTGATCTACCTCGCGATCGCCTACCTCGGTGGCATGTGGTCAACCCCAGGAACGCTCCCAACGATCGTCTCGTCGATCGCCCCGTACATGCCAACCCACGCCTTCCGCGACACCCTCGTAGCTGCCGCTGCCGGCCAACAGCCCCCACCGACCGCAGTCGGCCTGCTCGTGCTCTACACAGCCTTCTTCGCCGCACTTGCCGCCGCCGCAGCCGCCACCGACGAACTCCGACGACACGCATAGCTCGCAACCCCAAGAACGCAACCGAAAACCGGCAGGTGAGTTGCGTACACTGCCGACTCACCTATGTGGGAACTCATCTTCATGATTCTGATCCTGAAGATCCCGATGGCCTACGTCTGCTGGGTTGTGTGGTGGGCAGTCAAAGCCGAACCGGAGATCGGACAGGAAGAGCAATTCACCCGCATCAACTGGCAGCCATGGCGCCCGCAGAACGGTGATCGACCACGTCGCGGCGGCCCCCACGAACCCCCACGACGGGTACCGGCGCGTCCTTCCGACCGTCGCGATAGAGTTGGGACATGAGCGATTCCAGCCCAGCCTCGGAGAACGTCCCGTTCCTCCTCGGCATCGTTGCGCTCGCTGGTGGCCTCGTCCAGATCGTGTACAAGCCTTTCCTGATCGGGACGGCGGCCCTCGCGGTTGCGCTGCTCGCGACCTTCATGAGCAAGAGCAAGAAGAATCGCAAGCTGCTGCTCGTGACGATGTTCGTGATCACGATCGGTTTCGTTGTTGGCGCGAGCATCGCGTCGACGATGGACAACCCGATCTACTAACGAACACCACGGTCACTGGCGTAGCGCCCTCGACGTCCCATCCACGGGGCGGCGGACGGCGCATTGCTGCAAACCCGGTTCTGCGCCACGCAGAGACACGCTGATACAACACGTATCGGAACGCTATGCGTGACGTTGACGGCCTGAATGCAGGGTACGCAGGCCTCCTACTGGAGGAGTACCTCGATAATCCTGAAGCCGTCCCGCCGGAGTGGCGCGCACTCTTCGAAAGCGGCTCAGAAGAGATCCTCGCTGCCCTCCCAGGGCTACGCCGACTCATCGAAGGAGCAGCCGCCCCCGCAAACGGGCATGTCCCAATTGAGGCTGCACCGACCGGTGCGCAGCCCGCCGACGCCGACACGGCCGACGTCAAGCCCGCTGAGGCCCCGGCGGTCGACACGCAACCACCTGCACGCGACGACGCCCTCCTCGGCGCGGTCGCCGCGGCGATGGCGCTCGTCAAAGCCCACAGGATGCACGGCCACCTCGCCGCACGGCTCGACCCGCTTGGAGCCGACCCGCTCGGAGACCCCGCGCTCGACCCCCTCCGCCTTGAACCGCGCCTCACCCTCGAACTCCAAGAACGGATCCCCGCCTCCGTCCTTCGTGTTGCGACACCCGGGCGCACTCTCGCCGACGTCATCCCCCAGCTCCGCGAGACGTATTGCGGCACCACCGCCTACGAAATCGAACACATCTCAGACCATGAACAACGCGTCTGGCTCCGGCAGGCGATCGAAAGCCGCCGCTTCCGTCGCGTCTTCAACCCCGATGAGAAGCGGGCGCTCTACCGACGCCTGTGCGAAGTCGAAGGTTTCGAGCGGTACCTCCGCCGTGCCTTCATCGGCCAAAAGCAGTTCTCGCTCGAAGGTGTCGATGCGTTGATCCCCATGCTCGACGAAACGATCGCCCTCGCCGCCGCCGAAGGCGCACGCGAGATCGTTCTCGGCATGGCCCATCGAGGACGGCTGAACGTACTCGCTCACACCCTCGAAGTCCCCTACGAGAAGATCCTCCGCGAGTTCGAAGGGGAACGCCAAATCGAAGCGGTCGCCGCAGACGCCGAAGGCGGCACCGGCGACGTCAAATACCACCTCGGCGCGCGCGGAACCCGCCAGACAGCAAGCGGCGAACTAGGGGTGACGCTCTCAGCCAACCCAAGTCACCTCGAAGCCGTCAACCCCGTCGTCGAAGGACGCACCCGCGCCGAGCAGACCGTCCGTTCAACGGGCGCCGCCGCCCACGACCCGCGCGTAGCGATGCCCGTGCTGCTCCACGGAGACGCGGCGTTCGCAGGCCAGGGGATCGTTGCCGAAACGCTCAATCTCTACGCGCTCGACGGCTACTCGACCGGCGGAACGCTCCACATCATCACGAACAACCAGGTCGGGTTCACCACGGAGCCGCCGCAGTCACGATCAACGAGGCACTCGTCCGACCTTGCAAAGGGGTTCGACGTGCCAATCATTCACGTCAACGCCGACGACCCAGAAGCGGCGCTCGCAGCAGTCGATCTCGCACTCGCCTACCGCACGCGCTTCGGACACGACGTCGTGATCGACCTCGTTGGCTACCGCCGTCTTGGCCACAACGAGCAAGACGAACCGGCCTACACCCAGCCGCTAATGGTTGAACAGATCGCCGCGCACCCCACCGTCCGCGAGATCTACGGGCAGCAGCTCATCGCCGAAGCCGTGATGACAAACGCTGAGGCCGAGGCGCAAGTTGGGGCGGCCGAAGCGCGCCTTCGCGAAGCACACGGGCGCCTCAAAGCATCGTTCCCCACCGAGATCCCGGCGAAGTCAGGCGACGATCACGTGCCCGTGAAGAGCGAACACGTTGTTGTGACCTCCGTTGCGGAAGATCGGCTCCGGACGCTCGCTGACGAGCTCCACCGTGTTCCAAACGACTTCACCGTCCACCCAAAGCTCGAACGGCAGCTTGAGAAGCGTCTCGCCGCGCTCGACACGGGCGGCATCGACTGGGGTGGGGCAGAGGCGCTCGCGTTCGGCTCACTGATCCTCGACGGCATTCCGGTGCGGTTGACGGGACAGGATTCAGAACGCGGCACGTTCTCGCACCGGCACCTCGTTCTTCACGACGTGCACACCGGGGAGGAGTTCGTACCGATGCAGAGCCTGGCGGACGCGCAGGCTTCGTTCGAAGTGCACAACTCGCCACTCTCCGAATACGCCTGCCTCGGCTTCGAATACGGCTACTCCGCTGCGGCACCTGAAGCGCTCGTGCTGTGGGAGGCGCAGTTCGGCGACTTCGCGAACGGCGCACAGATCATCACCGACCAATTCATTTCGGCGGGCCTCGCCAAGTGGCGTCAGACAACCCGGCTCACGATGCTGCTGCCTCACGGGTACGAAGGCAACGGCCCCGAGCACTCAAGCGCGCGGCTCGAACGGTTTCTGCAGCTGACCGCGCAGGACAACCTGCGTATCGCGGTTCCGACAACGGCTGCCCAGTACTTCCACCTGCTGCGGCGCCAAGCGGGCGACCCAAGCGCCCGGCCGCTGATCGTGATGACCCCCAAGGGACTGCTGCGACTCCCCGAAGCGACCTCCGCGCTCACCGATCTCACCGACGGTTGGTTCCACCCGCTGCTTGACGCCCGTGCGCCCGAGCGACCCAACACCCGCCGTCTCGTGCTGTGCGCCGGCAAGGTCTATTACAACATCGCCTCCCACGCGCTCTTCCCGACCGCACGCCGGGTGGCAGTAGCAAGGCTCGAACAGCTGTATCCATTCCCGCTGGACGCGGCGAGGGAGCTGATCGCGTCGTACCCTGCTCTCGAGGAGATCGTCTGGGCGCAAGAAGAGCCTCAGAACATGGGGGCGTGGCGTTCAATCAGGCATCGGCTTGAGGAGGCCGCTGGCGGGATCCCCGTCCGGTACGTCGGTCGGCCATGGCGCGCAAGCACGGCCGAGGGCTATCCGACCGCGCACGTGCACGAGCAAGAGCGCATCGCCCGCACGGCGCTGACGCTCGACTGACGATTCGACGAGCGCGCTACTTCAAGCCGCGTCGGACCTTGATGACTGTCTTCGCGACAGCCGGTCCATGCTTGCGAGCCTGCTTGAGGATCTGCCGACGCTGGCGCGGCGGAATGCGCTTCCACACATCCCACAGAACCATCGCCGTACCGAGCGGGCCAACGCGTCGTCCGAGCTTTCCGATTCCAGCCATAACGCCATTGTTCCCTTTTTCAACCACCTGCCGCAGACTTCGAAGCGGCGTGCAGTTGTGAACGCGTTGTAGACTTCCGAGTGCTGTGGCTGCGGAACAGGAAGATGATGTCGCGACCGAGACGGGCTCACTCTTTGCCCAGGTCATTCAGGAGCACCTTGAGCTCAAGCGCCGAAACTCGGCTCTTGAGCATGAGCTCCCGATCGACAAGTACCTGACCGACGATCCGTTCTCGAACCACCCGCTCTTCAAGAGCGAAGAGCAGGCGAGAGTTGAGGACACGATGGACGGTCAGCAGTCGATCGTCGATGAGCCGACTCAGCTGGATTGGCCGACGTCGGAGAACGCGTTCACACCTGCACCAGCCTCATCGGAATATGCGGCGGCCGCGGCCGCGGCGGAGCCATCCGTCGACGGTGATGCCACCGAAGAGCATGTTGCGGCGACGCCCCCGCCGAGCGCTGAGCCGGTTGAAGAGCAGTCCGACGAGTCGCTCTGGTCGCGTTCGCGCGACTTCGACTGGGGCGACTAGCCCCGAGCGCGAAACCGAGCCACGGTGCTACCGTTACTTGAGCAAGCAAGTATCGGAAAGCTGAGGCTGCGATGGACGCAAACACCAAGCACTACGAGGGACTGCTGAAGCCGACGGAGCGCGCGCCGCGCCCGATTGATCCACGGGTCGATATCGGCCACGTGCATCTCAAGACGGCTGACCTTGACCGCATCCACGCCTTCTACGTGGGGATCCTCGGTTTCGATGTGGTCTTCCGGATGCAGGACGCGCTCTTTCTCTCGGCGGGCGGCTACCACCACGACCTTGGCTTCAACACCTGGACGTCGCGCGGCGGAACGCCGCCACCGGCGGGTACGACCGGCCTCTATCACGTAGCCATTCGCTATCCCACGCGTGAGGCGTTGGGAGATGCCCTCAAGCGGCTCGTCGACGCCGGGTGGCCGCTCGATGGTGTGAATGACCACGGCACGCACGAGGCGCTCTATCTCACCGATCCCGACGGCAACGGCCTTGAGCTCTGCTGGGATCGGCCCGAGAACGAGTGGCCGCTCGACGCCGAGGGCCACCTTGCGATGGATCACTCGCGCGACATCAACCGTATGGTGCGGGAGCTGCGCGAGCTCGGCGAGGCTGCTGCGGCCACGCCCACCGTCTAGAGAACACACGTTCGTTCAGCTGGGCATGTTCGGTTAGGCTGTTGGGTCGATGGCTGAGCTGAAGACCGAGACGCCGTACGTCCCAACAGGCGATCAGCCGAAGGCGATCAAGGCGCTCGCGGCTGGAATCGAGGCGGGGGAGCGCTACCAGACGCTGCTTGGCGCGACCGGTACCGGCAAGACGGCGACGATGGCCTGGATCATCGAGAAGACGGGCCGTCCCGCACTTGTCATTGCGCACAACAAGACGCTGGCGGCGCAGCTATGTAACGAGTTCCGCGAGTTCTTTCCGGGCAACGCGGTTGAGTATTTCGTCTCGTACTACGACTACTACCAGCCTGAGGCGTACGTTCCGCAAGCAGACCTCTACATCGAGAAGGACAGCTCGCGCAACGACGACATCGACCGTTTACGCCACGCGGCCACATCGAATTTGCTGACGCGGCGCGACACGATCATCGTCGCGTCAGTCTCGTGCATCTACGGCCTTGGCTCGCCTGAGGAGTACCAGCAGCGGGTCGTCAACCTCACGGTCGGTGAGCAGCACGACCGCGACTTGATGCTCCGCAAGCTCGTTGACATCCAGTTCGCCCGCAACGACACGATCCTCGGCCGTGGGCGGTTCAGGGTGCGCGGTGATGCCGTTGAGATCCAGCCGGCCTACAGCGAAACCGCCTACCGCATCTCGTTCTTCGGTGACGAGGTTGAGACGATCACGCACTTCGATCCGTTGACGGGCGAAGTGATGTCGCGGCTCGACAACATCACCGTCTTTCCGGCGACGCAGTACGTCACGTCGAAGCCGACGATTGAGCGCGCTGTGGTTGAGATCCAGGATGAGCTGAAGGCCCAGGTGAAGCTGTTCGAGTCGACCGGACGGATGCTGGAGGCCCACCGGATTCGCCAGCGCACCGAATACGACCTCGAGATGATGCGCGAGCTTGGCTTCTGCAACGGCATCGAGAACTACTCGCGCATCCTCGACGGGCGGCCTGAGGGTTCGGCGCCGCACTCGCTGCTCGACTACTTCCCGAAGGACTACATCGTCTTTGTCGATGAGAGCCACCAGACGATTCCGCAGATCGGCGGCATGTACGAAGGCGACCGCTCGCGTAAGCAGACGCTCGTCGACTTCGGGTTCCGTCTGCCTTCGGCACTCGACAACCGGCCGCTGCGGTTCGACGAGTTCCTCGAGAAGGTGCCGCAGATGGTGCTCGTGTCGGCCACGCCGGGTGCTTGGGAGCTGCGGCAGTCAACGAACATCGTTGAGCAGCTGATTCGCCCGACCGCGATCGTGGATCCAGAGATTGAGCTTCGCCCGACCCGCAATCAGATCGACGATCTCCTCAACGAGATTCGCCGCCGCGAGGAGAAGGGTGAGCGCACACTCGTCACGACGCTCACGAAAAAGATGTCGGAGGATCTCACCGACTACCTTCTCGAGGCGGGCGTCAAGGCGCGCTATCTCCACTCAGAGATCGACACGCTCGAACGCATCCAGATCATCCGCGACCTGCGCCTTGGTGAGTACGACGTGCTCGTCGGCGTCAACCTTCTGCGGGAGGGTCTCGACCTCCCCGAGGTGTCGCTCGTCGCGATCCTCGATGCCGACAAGGAGGGTTTCCTCCGCGGTCAGACCGCGCTGATTCAGACCATTGGTCGTGCGGCCCGCCACATCGACGGCAGGGTGATCATGTACGCCGACAAGACGACAGAGTCGATGCAAGCGGCGTTCGACGAAACGAACCGCCGCCGCGCGGTTCAGGTCGCCTACAACGAGGAACACGGGATCACGCCGACGGCGATCACCAAGGGTGTCTCCGATATCGCCGAGTTCCTCGCGCTCGACCAGCCGCATGTTCCGAAGCGGACGCGTCGCGGCAAGCCGGTCGAGGGGATGGACGCGAACGAACTCGAGAAGCTCGTCGTCACCCTCGAAGAGGAGATGCGTGTTGCCGCGGAAGAGCTGCGGTTCGAGTATGCCGCCAAGCTTCGCGACGAGCTCAAAGACCTCCGGCGCGACCTGTTGGCCGCGCAGGCGCGATAGGGGCGGGCGCAGCACCCATGCGCCACGCCCGCCCACAGCGCTTCTAGTGGTCGATCCGCTCGCGCTGCACGATCACCCGGTCAATCGCAACGGGGTGCTCGCTCGGGATGGCGGCAATGAACTGCGCCTCAGCGATTGTCGTTGCGGCGCCAATCGAGTCAGCCCAGACCTGGAAGATGCCTGTCCACGACAGCTTCGTGTCGTCGACCCCCAAAGAGGGTGCACGGAGAATGCGCCCTTCTTCGAGCGTATCCAGCATCTGGTCAAGTGCATCACCAGTGAGCTCGGCAACGCCCGGCTCGGTCTCAATCTCGACAGTGAATTCAAACGAACCCGTGCGCTTATGACGAACATCGCTCCAGCGGGTATGGCCGGGCATGGCTATCTCCTCGGTTGGTGTGGAGCCGCAAGAAGCAGACCCGAACACCGGAGAGGGGATTCGGCGCTTCTCTAGGCTTTTCGCCAGCGGCCGAACACAAGGCCGCCTAGGGTGAAGCCGAGGCCGAAGGTGCCAACGGTGAAGCCGCCGATCGCGAGTCCCTTGCGCCAAGGCGAAAGGCGACGCCAGCGTCCGAGCGCTTCGAGTTCGTCGGCGGTGAGTGTCTCGCCGCGACGCTGCTTGCGCAGGGCGCCGCCGGCACGAACGCCGAGGTAGAGGTCGTCGAAGATCTCGGCTTCCGTCATAGGAGTCACTGTAGCCTGCTTCGACAGTGTCACTTCGCATCCTTCACGTGTCAGACCTGCACACAGGCGCCGGGAAAGCCGGTGCTGAGGCGGGCCCCGGGCCGGCCTTGCAGACGCTCGTCGATGAGCTGAAGCCGACGCTTGTGATCGCGAGTGGTGATCTGACTCATCGCAACAAACCGTGGCAGCACGACGGTGCCGCGGCATTGCTGAAGGGGCTGGGAGTGCCGGTGCTTGCGGTGCCGGGGAACCACGATATTCCGCTGCTTTCGCCGAACCGCGTGTTGGCTCCGTGGAAGGAGTTTGAGCGGCATTGGCTGACGACCGAACCGACGCACTCGACGCCCTCGCTGTACGTGGTGGGGATCAACTCGGTGCGGCCGTGGCGGCATCAGTCCGGCGGGGTCAGCAAGGAGGCGTTGGCGCGGGCGGTGGGCCGTTTGAAGTCGGCGCCAACAGAGGCATTCCGCATCGCGGTTCTGCATCACCAGCTTGTAGGTGCACCGTGGCGTAGCCGTAAGAAGCCGGTTGCGCACAGAAACCACGTGTTGGCGGCGCTCGCCGAGGCGGGCGCGGAGCTGATCGTGGGGGGCCATGTGCATCAGGGCACCGTCAGCGACCGTCACGAGTTTGAGGTCGTCGATGAGGCCTTTCACGGTGCCGTAGTGACCACGGTGCCCGGGCTCGGTCGCCCTCGGCCGCGACGGCATGGCGAAGCCTGCGGTGCGTTTCTGTACACGCCGGGTACGGCCGACCTGACCGTCGAGACCTACCTGTGGCGTGAGCAGGAGTGGGGCGTCACCGCTCGGCGAACGTTCGCGCGCGGCGCAGGCACGCTCGGTTCGCGCTCTGCCTGAGCGGCCCACACACGTTTTGTCCGCTACGAGCGACATTCACCCTACCGAACATGTGTTCGCTCCGGTACACTCACCCGCTCATGGCGTCTGACGAACTCGTCGTTCACGGCGCGCGGGAGCACAACCTCAAGGACATTACGGTCCGCCTCCCGCGGAACGCGCTCATCTGCATTACCGGCCTCTCTGGCTCCGGTAAGTCGAGCCTTGCGTTCGACACGATCTATGCCGAAGGGCAGCGCCGCTACGTCGAATCGCTGTCGGCGTACGCGCGCCAGTTCTTGCAGATGATGGAGAAGCCCGATGTCGACTCGATCGACGGGCTGAGTCCGGCGATCTCGATCGACCAGAAAACCACCTCGCGCAACCCTCGCTCGACGGTCGGCACGGTCACCGAGATCTACGACTATCTGCGCCTTCTCTATGCGCGCGCGGGCCGGCCGCACTGTCCTGTGTGCGGCAATCAGATCGCTGGACAGTCGGTCGACTCGATCGTCGAGCAGATCTTGCAGCTCCCTGAGGGCACACGATTTACGGTCAACGCACCGGTCGTTCGCGACCGGAAGGGCGAGTTCCGTGACCTGTTCGAGCAGTACCGCAACGAGGGATTCACGCGCGTAAAGGTCGACGGCGAGCTGTACGAGCTCGATGCTGTGCCCGCGCTCGACAAGAAGTTCAAGCACTCGGTTGACGTTGTTGTCGACCGTCTGGTGATGAAGGAGGATCTGCGCCAGCGGCTCTCGCAGTCGGTCGAGTCTGCCGCCGCGCTGTCGGAGGGCCTCGTGACGATCGATCTTGTCGACACGGGCGAGAGTCGAACGTACTCCGAACGGTTCGCGTGCCCCGATCACGGAGTCTCGCTGCCAGAGCTTCAGCCGCGCATCTTCTCCTTCAACTCGCCGCATGGCGCGTGCCCGCGCTGCACGGGTCTTGGGTCACAGCAGGAGATCGATCCCGACCTGCTCGTCCCCGAGCCAAGCCTTTCGCTGAACGACGGGGCGCTCGTGCCGTGGTCGGTTGGTGGTGCTGGGTTCTACGAGTCGGTGATCCAGGCGATCGCAGAGCGATACGAGATCGACATGGACACACCGTGGGAGCAGCTGGCCGCTGAGCAGCAGAACTACTTCCTGCACGGCACGGGCGATGAGAAGCTCTACGTCACCTATCGCAATCGCATGGGGCGGCGACGCGCCTACACGACGACGTTTGAGGGGCTGGTTCCTTCGCTTGAACGGCGGTATCGCGACACCGACAGCTCCTCGCAGCGCGAACGGATTGAGGAGTACATGTCATTCCGGCCTTGCCCGGAATGCAAAGGCGCGCGACTCAAGCCCGAGGTGCTCGCCGTCACCGTTGGTGATCGCAACATCCATCAGTTCACCGAGCTGTCGGTTACGCGCGCACTCGAGTTTCTGAATGGCCTGTCGCTCACCGAGACCGAGGAGCTGATCGGGGCGCGCATCGTGAAGGAGATTCGCGAACGGCTCACGTTCCTCGACAACGTCGGTGTTGGCTACCTCGCGCTCGACCGCGCGTCGGCCACGCTTTCGGGCGGCGAGGCGCAGCGGCTCCGGCTTGCAACACAGATCGGCTCGCAGCTCGTTGGCGTGCTCTACATCCTCGACGAGCCGTCGATCGGCCTGCATCAACGCGACAACGACAAGCTGATCGGCACGCTTGAACGACTCCGCAACCTCGGTAACACCGTGGTGGTTGTCGAGCACGACGAGCAGATGATGCGTAGCTCCGACTGGCTCGTCGACATGGGGCCTGGGGCGGGCGTCCACGGCGGCCATGTGGTTGCCGAGGGCACTGCAGCGAAGGTGGAGCGCAACGCGAAGTCAGTGACGGGGCAGTTCCTTTCGGGCAAGCGTGGCATTGCGATCCCCGAACGGCGCACCGAAGATCGCGGGTTCTTCACGGTGCGTGGCGCGCGTGAGCACAACTTGAAAGGCATCGACGTCGACTTTCCCGTCGGGCGGTTCATTGCCGTCACGGGCGTATCGGGTTCGGGCAAGTCCACGCTCGTGAACGAGATCGTCTACAAGTCGCTCGCGAACAGCCTGTCGAAGGTTCGGGTGAAGCCCGGCGAGCACGATTCGGTCGAGGGAATCGATGCGTTCGACAAGGTGATCGAAATCGACCAGCGCCCAATCGGTCGGACACCACGCTCGAACCCCGCGACCTACACCGACCTCTTCACGCACGTTCGCGAGCTCTACTCCTTGACGCCCGATGCGAAAGTGCGCGGCTACAAGCCTGGGCGTTTCTCGTTCAACGTGAAGGGCGGGCGCTGCGAAACCTGCAAGGGTGACGGCCAGATCAAGATCGAGATGCACTTCCTACCCGACGTGTACGTGCCCTGCGAGACGTGCAAGGGTCGCCGGTACAACCGCGAGACACTCGAGGTGCGGTTCAAAGGCAAGACGATCGCCGACATTCTCGACATGTCCGTCGAGGAGGCGCTCACGTTCTTCGCGAAGATTCCGAAGCTCCGGCGGCGCCTCCAAACACTCCATGACGTTGGTCTCGACTACATGCGTCTTGGGCAGCCTGCAACGACATTGTCGGGCGGTGAGGCGCAGCGTGTGAAGCTCGCAGCCGAGCTGTGCAAGGTCGCCACCGGTCGCACGCTCTACATCCTCGACGAGCCCACCACGGGCCTGCACTTCGCCGATATTGAGAAGCTGCTTGAGGTGCTGCAGCGGCTCGTCGACACCGGGAACACCGTGCTTGTGATCGAGCACAACCTCGACGTGATCAAGCAGGCCGACTGGCTGGTCGACCTTGGCCCTGAAGGCGGTGAGGGTGGAGGCGAGATCATCGCCGTAGGGACACCCGAAACGATCGCCAAGACTCGCGGTTCGTACACTGGCGTCTTCCTTGCGCCGCTTCTCAAGCGCAAGGCAACGGCGGCCGCGTAGGCTGACGGGCGATGCCAGGCATCGAAGAATTCGTTAGGCCGCACCCGATCGACATTCCGTCGATGCCCCGCAAGCAGCGCAAGCGTGTTCTGTGGGGGCTCGTTGCGGTCGTGTTGGTGCTGTTTATCGGGGGTATGGGGGTGGCGTTCGCGCAGCGTCACCACCCGATCTGCACCGACAAGCAGCCGCCGATCGCTCAGCGGATGGTGGACATCGGGCAGATGGTCTACCAATGCCAAGACGGCGAAGTGGTGACTGTCGGTGGCTAACTCTTTACATCGCTCAATCACTCCCATACGAGATTCGTACGGCTCACACGCCGCAGCCTCCGGTCGATGTGCTGTGATGAAGGCGTGACAGAGACTCCCGTCATCGAGAAAGAGACCGCAGTCATCGAGCTCGCCGAGCGAAACTCGAACGGCTTGAACGTGCGCCTGCTGTGGAATCAGGATTCCGATGAGCTTCGGCTCACCGTGAACGACGTGAACACAGGCGAAGCACACGAAGTGCTTGTCGACCGCACTCGCGGCCTCGACGCGTTCTACCACCCGTTCGCGTACGTCGCGAAGCGCTAGCTGACGGTCAGTACCGGTCGATCTCGACGAGCCGCTCGTCGCTGATCCCGAAATGGTGTGCGACCTCGTGCAGGACGGTTCGGCGAACTTGGGCGCGAAGCTGCGTGTGATCGGCACCGTACGCTCGCTCTATGGGGCCACGGAAGATCGTGATCTTGTCGGGTAACGCAGCGGCGTAGAAAGCGCCACGGGCGGTCAACGGGACTCCTTGGTAGAAGCCGAGCAGCGGCTCGCCGTGCGGCGGTTCGTCTTCGACGACAACCTCGACGTTTTCCATCAGCTCGTGGAGCGCCGACGGGATCGATTCGAACGCCTCGCGGACGAGGTCTTCGAACGCTGCGGCACCAAGCTCAGCTTCGTCCATCCACGTTCAGGGTAAGTGACCCGCCGTGGGTCGCGCAGCCCGCGTCTACCCTTGATCGGGTGAAGGAATGGTGGCTCCGCACCCTGCTCGTGCTCACTGCGCCCCGCGCGGTGTTTGCTGCGCTCCGCGACAAGACGGACGAGAGTGCCGCCGATCGGAGCGAGCCGATCTTGGCGATCACCGTTCTTGCCGGTATCGCCGGCATCGTGTGGACACGCCCGATCGAGCGGTCGATGGACAATCCCGACACCGACTGGCTCGCGGTGATGATCCTCGTGTACTTGCTTGGTGCGCTGTACGGCGCCTTCATCTACTGGATCGGTGGCGCCGTCCTTCACTGGTCAGTCAGGTCACTCGGATCGACCGGCACGTTTCGCCGCAATCGACAGATCCTCGCGTTCGCCGCGGTTCCGATCGCGCTGTCGCTGGTGGTCGAACTGCTGCGGCTTGCCGTCTACGGGTCGGCGACGTTCAAGACAGGGGGCGCCGATTCGGGCGCGGGCGGCATCGCCTTCTCGGTGATCGAGGTCGGCTTCGTCGGGTGGACGGTGGCGTTGCTTCTCATCGGCATTCGCACGCTGCACGGTTGGACGTGGGGACGTGCGGCATGGGCGCTCGGTTCCGCGCTGTTGATCGCAGTGCTGCTGGGCCTTGGTCTCGCGTTCGTCGGCGCCTAGCGGCACCACGACGCGCGGTTACGTGCGGCGAGCAGCAACCCCCGCCTGGAACTCAGCGAGCTCGTCGGCAGGGATCGCGTAGGTGTGCTGGGCCTCGGGAAACAGTCCCGAGCGCACGTCACCGACATAGCGGTCGAGAGCGTCGGCGATGTCGCCTGCGAGGTCTGCGTAGCGCTTCACGAAGCGAGGTGCGGGACCGTCGTACAGCCCGAGCAGGTCGTGCCAAACAAGCACCTGGCCGTCCGTTCCCGACCCGGCACCGATGCCGATCGTTGGGATCGTGAGCGCCTCCGAGATCACGGTGGCAACTTCCGACGGAACCGCCTCAAGCACGATCGCCGAAGCGCCCGCACCCTCAAGTGCGAGCGCGTCGTCGAGTAGGCGCAACGCGGCCTTCGCCGTTCGTCCCTGCGCGCGGAAGCCGCCGAGCTTGATCGCCGACTGTGGCGTGAGGCCGATGTGTCCGATCACGCCGATGTTGGAATCTGCGATCGCTTCGACCCGCGACACCATGCGGCCGGCGCCTTCGAGCTTGACCATGTCGGCGCCGCCTTCCTTGAGCAGCCGAATCGCGTTCGCCACCGCCTGTTCGTCGGAGACCTCGTAGCTTCCGAAGGGCAGGTCGGCGATCACAAGCGGTCGCCGAGCTGCGCGCGTCACGGATCGCGTCAGAAAGATCATGTCGTCGACCGTGACGGGAATGGTCGATTCGTGGCCGAGCATCACCATTGCGGCGGAATCACCCACGAGGATCAGCTCGACGCCAGCCTGGTCGGCGAGGAGCGCACTCGGTGCGTCGTAGGCGGTGACCATTGAGATCTTGTCGCCACGGCGCTTCATCTCGGCAAGTTCGGGAAGGGGAAGCTTTCCGGGAGCGGGCGTCGATGGCGCGGGAGTGCGGGGGCGAGTGCTCATCGCGAGGTCTCCTCCAGGAGGACGTTGTCGATCAGGCGGGTTGCGCCAACCGTGGCAGCGATCGCGAGCGTGGGCCCGTCGAGATCGGCAACGGTGACGTATTCGGCATGGATGCCTGCAGCGGCGAGTACCGCCTGGGCCTGCACGGGATCGTGGGTCGCAAGCGCCTGCGGAATCGCGAGCGCAGTCGTTCGCTCACTCGGCGAGAGGCGCGCGTTCCGTGACGAGAGCGCGAGCCCGTCGCTGTCGCGCACTGTTTCGACGACTCGGACAGTCAGTGGGATGTTGAGGTCGCGAACCGTCTGCTTGATCACGGCTACCTGCTGGGCGTCCTTGCGGCCAAAGTAGGCGTTGGTGGGCTGGACGATCGAGAAGAGCTTGACGCACACCGTCGCTACGCCACGGAAATGGCCGGGACGGAACGCACCTTCAAGCCCTTCTGCTGCCCCTGATGGTTCGATCCAGGTGGCGAAGCCGTCGGGGTACAGCTCGGCTGCGTCGGGGGCAAACAGGATGTCGACCCCTGCATCGGCTGCGAGCTTTGCATCGGCCTGCGTATCCCGCGGGTAGGCGGCAAGGTCGCTGGCGCTGTTGAACTGCGCGGGATTGACGAAGAGGGAGGCAACGACCGTCGCGTTCTCAGCTCGTGCGGCCGCAAACAGCGCCAGGTGGCCTGCATGAAGCGCTCCCATCGTGGGAACGAGACCGACGGTTTCGCCTCCCCGCGACGCCAGCTCAGATCGCACGGCGGCGATGGTCGTGCACGTCTTCATACGACCCTCGAGCATGGAAGGGTGCGCACGGCAGAGCCGGTGGTGGCAAACGAATGCATCGTGTTGGTGCTCCAGTTCCGACATGCGGATACCGGGCACCCCAAACTGTAGCGCCCGTGTCTGGGTTGGCGCGTGGCCGCGCTCGGCACGGGTGTCGTCCGAAGCGCTGCGGAAGATCCCGCATTGAGAACCGGTCGACCACACTGATAATCTGGGAGCCGAGATGCCGATCTACGAATACGTCTGCATGAACTGTGAGAAGCACTTCGAGGAACTCGTGCGCGTTGGCGAGACCCCGGCCTGCCCCGGTTGCGGTGCGGCCAAGGTGCAGAAGCAGTTCTCCGTGTTCGCAGCCCACGGCACCACCTCCCAGCCGAGCTTCGGTGGTACGGCCGCCGCTGCTGCGGGTGGAGGGTGTTGCGGTGGAGCCTGCGGCTGCGGCTAGCGCCACCGAGGCGCTCCTTGCGTACGGCGCTCAGGTCGCCGGGTGTACGAAGTGCGCCCTCGCTGAGACACGCACGCAAGTGGTGTTCGGATCGGGTGCGCTCGACGCTGACCTGATGTTCGTGGGCGAGGCGCCGGGCTTCCACGAGGACAAGAACGGCGTGCCGTTCGTTGGTGCGGCCGGCCAGCTGCTCACGAAGCTGCTCGCCTCGATTGGGCTTGATCGTGACGAGATCTACATCGCGAACGTGCTCAAGTGTCGGCCTCCCGGAAATCGTGATCCGTTGCAGGAAGAGATCGAGGCGTGCGAAGGCCACCTGTTTCGCCAGATCGAGCTGATCAAGCCGAAGCTCGTTGCGACGCTCGGGAACTTCTCAACGAAGTTGCTTTCCGGAAAGCCCGATGGCATCACCAAGGTTCACGGGGTTGAGCAGCGGGTACGGCTCGGAAACTCCGAGGTGGTGCTCTTCCCGATCTTCCACCCGGCAGCAGCGCTCTACACGCCGCGCATGCTTGAGGTGTTGCGGGCCGATTTCGCCAAGATTCCGGCGCTGATCGGTCGGACCATGCCGGTGGCTCCACCGGTCGACGCCACGCCTGCGGCGGAACTCGCGTCTGCGAACGTCGTTGCGACGCCGCCGTCGCCGGCCGAGCCCGCGGCTCAGCTCGGTCTGTTCTAGCGCTACTGCGTCGGCAGGCTCGCACCCGCGAGCGCTGCGACGACGCCGATGAGTGCGAGTGTCAGCAATGTCACGAGCGGACTTCGTCGGGCCACCAGGAGCAACGCGGCTGCGAGCGCGAGCAGCACGAACTGCCAGCCTTCGCTCAACGCGCGTGCGAGCGGGATCGCGGCACCGAAGATCGCACCGATCGCGGCAGGGCCCGCTCCGGCGAAGAAGTTCTGGGCGAACGGGTTTGTCCGGAGAGCATCGAAGTGTGTAGCGCCTCCGAGGATGAACGCGAAGGATGGTGCGAACGCAACAGCGGTTGCGAGCAGCGCGCCCCCGATGCCTGCCGCTCCGTATCCGACGACGGCAACGGTCAGCGTCACGGGACCCGGCGTGATCTGACCGAGGGCGACGGCATTCAGAAACTCGGCGTTCGTCATCCAGTGGTAGGCAGACACGGCGTCGTGTTGCATCAGCGGAATGATCACGAAGCCGCCGCCGTACGAGAGGCCGCCGACCTTGAGCGCCACCCAGGCAAGCGCACCAAGCCCGCCCGTGGTGGGGAGGGCGACCGCAAGCGGTGCCGCCATCGCCGCGAGCCCGTTTGGGCGGACACGGAGCGTCGCCTCGACCAAGCCGCACCCAAGCAGTACGAGCACGACCCACGGCCCGAGCAGCGCGGACGTCACCGTTCCAGCCACGATGTAGGCGCTCCAGCGCCAATGTGATGTGGCTCGCGCGCGACTCCCGGGAATGAGTGAGGCTCCCGCGTGAACCGCGACAGCGGCAACACCTGCGCCCGCGCCAGCTTCGGCGCCTCGAATCCAGTCGGGCGACGAGCCAGCAAAGAAGACCGCGGCGAGCGCGACGATCACGATCAGGCCAGGGAGGATGAACGCAGCACCGCCAAGCAACCCGCCGAGCGGACCCCCGATACGCCACGCCGTGAAGATGGCGAGCTGCGTCGAGGCGGGCCCGGGGAGCAGGTTGCACGCAGCGATTGCGTCCTCGAACTCCTCGTGGCCAAGCCAGCGTCGCTTCTCCACACACAGCTTCCGGAGCAACGCGATGTGCGCCGGTGGCCCGCCGAAGCCGACACATCCGATCCGACCCCACTCACGGCCGATCGTCCATGCCGAGATTCGTTCGGAGGAGGGGCGGGCGTCCACGAGCTCATCCTACGGCTGGGCCCTCACGAAGCCATGTCGACCTCATGCGAGCCACTATCGTCCGTGGGAATGGAGCTGCACACAACGCGGTCGGCTGAGGAGACAGAGACGCTTGCGGCGGGTTTTGCCGCTGATCTCCGCGCCGGTGACGTGATCACGATCACGGGCGACTTGGGAGCGGGCAAGACGACCTTCGTTCGTGGCGCGTGCCGGGCGCTTGGCGTTGACGGAGCGGTCACAAGTCCAACGTTCACGATCGGGCATCGATACGACGCCCCGGTGCCGGTGGCTCACCTCGATCTGTACCGCTTCGTTGGACTGTCGAGCTCCGAGTGGGGCGACCTCGAACCGTACTTCGACGGCACCATCGCGTTTGTGGAATGGCCTGAACAGGGCGCCGCGTGGCTGCCGAGCGTGCGCACAGCAGTTCACCTCGAGCATGTCGCAGGCGACGAACGCACCATCACCATCACCCATGCAGACGATCCTCGCATTTGACACTGCCACGAGCGTCACCGCCTGTGCGCTCCTGCACAGTGGTGCGGTGGTCGGCGAGTGCGAGGCCGAGGCGAAGTCGCTGCTCGTTGCGGCCGACAGCCTCGTACGTGCCGCGGGCCTGCAGCCGAGCGACATTGACGGCGTCGTCGTGGGTGTTGGGCCGGGAAGCTTCACCTCGATTCGCATTGGGCTTGCCGTCGCCCGTGGGCTCGCCCTCGGCCTCGACGTACCTGTCGCCGGGGCACCGACGTTTGCAGCGTTCGCCGGCGGTCGTGCCGTCATCGACGCGCGCCGTGGTGAGGTCTTCACCGAGGATGGCGTCTCGCTTCCTGGCGACCTGATTGTCGAAGGGGAAGTGCTTGTTGGCGATGGCGCGATCCGGTATCGCGCCGTGTTTGAGGCAGCCGGTGCCGTTGTCCCACCCGACGACGACCCGTCGCATCGACCGTCTGCAGCGCTCCTTGTGGGTGCGGCGGGGCACTTCGGAGCGGCCGCTGACGTTCTGCCCGCCTACTTCCGTGAACCCGACGCAAAGCCGAGCGCCGGATGACCGCCGTTGACGTTGAAATCCGTCGGCTGGGTATCTCCGATCTCGACGAGATTGAGCAGATCGAGCGCCGCGCCTACGCTGCGCCTTGGTCGCGGACGATGTTTGCGTCGGAGCTGACGAAGCCGACTTCGATCTGCTTCGGGGCGTTTCAAGACGCGGCGATGGTTGGGTACATCATCAACTCCCGGTACCCCGATGCTTGGCATGTGATGAATCTGGCGGTCGATCCGTCGCATCACAATCGAGGGATCGCTCGGCGGCTCCTGCAACGGCTGTTCGACGTCACCTCGGACGATGCGGAGCGTGGGTACACCCTGGAGGTGCGCGTATCGAACCTTTCGGCGATCCATCTCTACGAGAGCCTTGGATTCGAGGAGCGCGGACTTCGGCGGGGCTACTACACCGACAATCGCGAGGACGCCATGATCATGTGGAAAGGCGCACCATCGGAGGTCGAATGGTGATCCTCGGCCTTGAAACCTCATGCGACGAAACGGCCGCTGCCCTCGTCACAGCCGATGGCGTTGTGCTGTCAAGTGTGATCGCCTCGCAAGCCGAGCTGCACGCGCGGTACGGCGGTGTGGTGCCCGAGATCGCCTCACGACGGCACCTCGAACTTGTCGCCCCCGTGATCGAGGAGGCGCTCGCAACCGGGGGAGCGACCCTCGACGACATCGAGGCGATTGGCGTCACAAGCGGCCCAGGCCTGATCGGCGCACTCCTCGTGGGCCTGTCGGCCGCCAAAGCGCTTGCATGGTCGCGTGGGGTGCCGCTCATTCCCGTCGAACACCTCCACGGCCATGTCGCTGCGCTCTACCTGCAGCCGACCGATCTCGAGCCGCCGTTCATGTGCCTGCTTGCGAGCGGCGGCCACACCCTTCTGCTCGACGTGCAAGACCGCGGGTGGGAGAACGTCAGAGTGATCGGTCGCACGCTCGACGATGCAGCAGGCGAAGCGTTCGACAAAGGCGCGCGACTTCTCGGCCTCGGCTACCCCGGTGGCGCTGAAATCGATCGGCTTGCAAAGGAGGGCGACGCCGAGGCGTTCACGTTTCCGGTGGCACGAGTCGCCGGGCTCGACTTCTCATTCTCGGGGCTCAAGACGGCACTGCTCTATGCGGTGCGTGATCTTCCAGCCGCGGAGCTCGAGGCACGCAAGGCCGACCTCGCAGCGAGCTACCAACGCGCGATCGTCAGAGCCCTCACTGAACGGATCGCAGAGGCAGCCGGTGACGGCCCCATCGCGATCGTCGGCGGCGTCGCCGCCAACTCGGCACTCAGGGCGGCGCTTCCACACGCGACCGCAGCGCCGCTCGCGCTCTGCACCGACAACGCGGCAATGATCGCCTCTGCCGCCCGCTATTCCGCACGCCTGGAGTCGCCAGCGTTCCTTGGGCTCGACGCCCATCCCCAGTCTTTGTAGGAGCGGTTGGCGACACATGGCGTGAGTCGCCATGACGTCCAGAAAGACCTGCGAGCGCGGGAGGGCGGAGTAGAGTGGGGTTGCTCACGCGAAAGGAGCTCATGGAGTCCAGTAACGCGTTCTCGCTCGCCCAGCAGCAGTTGCGGGAAGCCGCCGCAACGTTTGGGATTGAGGCGGATCTCGTCGAGGTTCTCGCCGCGTGCAAACGCTCGGTTGAGGTGTCGATCCCGGTCACGATGGACGACGGGTCGATCAACGTCTTCACCGGCTACCGGGTGATCCACAACAACGCCCGCGGCCCGTCGAAGGGCGGGATTCGTTACCACCCGTCGGTCACGTGTGACTCGACGAAGGCGCTCGCCATGTGGATGACGTGGAAGTGCGCCCTGATGGGGCTGCCATTCGGCGGAGCGAAGGGTGGGGTCACATGCGATCCACACGCACTGAGCCTCGGCGAACTCGAACGGCTCACACGACGCTTTACGACCGAGATCGTGAACGAGATTGGGCCGGAGAAAGACATCCCGGCACCAGACGTGGGCACAAACCCGGCCGTCATGGCATGGATTTTCGACACCTACTCGATGAATCAAGGCCACTCGGTGCTTGGTGTCGTTACCGGCAAGCCGCTTGCTGTTGGCGGCTCGCTCGGACGTGAGGAGGCAACGGGGCACGGAGCGCTGTTCTGTCTGCAGGAGGCGTTGACGCGGCTCGACCGGACCGTTGCAGGCACACGTGTTGCCATTCAGGGGTTTGGCAATGTTGGTTCCGTTCTCGCTCGCTTGCTTGTCGAGCAGGGCGCGACAGTTGTGGCGATCTCGGACTCGACCGGCGGGATTCACAACGCCGAGGGCATCAACATCGCTGGCGCTCTTGCGCACAAGGCGGCAGGCGGACGAGTGAGCGACTTCCCGGGTGGGGAGCGGATTACGAACGATGAGTTGCTCGCGCTCGACTGCGATGTGCTCGCGCCGTGCGCGCTTGAGCACGTGATCACGGGCGCGAACGCGGGAGCCGTGAAGGCCTCGCTGGTGCTCGAGGGAGCAAATGGCCCGACGACACCTGAGGGAGACGCGGTGCTCAACGATCGCGGCATCGTCGTCCTCCCCGACGTCTTGGCGAACGCTGGCGGTGTCGTCGTTTCGTACTTCGAATGGGTGCAGGGACTGCAGGAGTACTTCTGGAAGGAAGAAGAAGTGAACGCCCGACTGCAGGCGATTGTCACGCGCGCGTTCGCCGAAACGTGGGCGCTTCACGAACGCGACGCTACGTCGATGCGCAACGCGGCCTATGCGCTTGGTGTTGGTCGTGTCGCCGAGGCAACCATGATCCGCGGCCTCTACCCCTAGCGATGCGGGTCGTGTCGCTCTATGTCGGGCGCGACTGTCACCTCTGCGACATCGCCCGCTCTGCACTCGGCCGGTTGGCGGAGCAGGAACGCTTCGTGATCGACGAGATCGACATCACGGCGGTGCCCGCCTTGGAGGCGGTCTACCGCGAGTGGATCCCGGTCGTTGAGGTCGACCGGGAGCGGATCTCGGTGTATCGGGTCGAGGAGGAACCGCTGCTTGCGCACCTTCGAAAAGCACCTTTGGGCGACGTCACAATGTCGGCCGATCCGCGGAGTTTGTGACAGCGATTTCCCTTATGCCGTACTGATAAGGCAGAATCTTTGTGATGTTGCAAAGTGCCAATGAGCCGATCCGTCTTGGTGAGGGGCGTGTAGGGGTTGGAGTCGCCGCGCGGCTCTCCCGGTACCTCCAAGTTTTGACCCAGGCCAAGAAGATGGGCAAAGACCGGATCTCGTCCCAGGAGATCGCCGATTACACGAACGTGAACGCGACCCAGATCCGTCGCGATTTCTCGAACTTCGGCAAATTTGGCAAGCGTGGCGTCGGCTATTCGATCGATGGCCTCCTCAGTGAGATCCGAACGATTCTCCGCACGCAGGGTCAGCACAACATTGCGCTTGTCGGCGCTGGGCATCTCGGGCAGGCGATCGCTGGCTCGCCGATCTTCGCCGAGCACGGCATTCACATTGCGGGCGTGTACGAAACGGATGCATCGAAGGTTGGTCAACTCATCGGTGACGTCGCGATCTCTCCGTACGCGAACCTCACCGATGAGGTGCGCGATCGTCAGATCGTCGTCGGCGTCCTCGCTGTTCCCGCCGAGGCCGCGCAGAAGGTCGCAAACGATCTGATCGAAGCTGGCGTACGGATCATCTTCAACTACTCGGAGGCGCTGCTCGACGTCCCACCCGACGTCACCGTGCATACCTCCAACCCGGCGGTCGAGCTGTTGCACGCGCTCTACTTCCACCTCGGATAGACCCGCCGCGTGAGTCGTATCCTCCTGTGGCACGGGTACCTCCTCGGAGGAACCGGGTCGAACGTCTACTCACGAGCGCTTGCGCGCGAGTGGCGCCTCGCAGGCCACGACGTGACCGTCGTGTGTCAGGAGCGCCATCCCGACCTCTACGACCTCGGAGGGGCTCCTGTCGTGCGTCCAGACCTGCCAGGCGGGCTGCTCCCAGTGTTCGTGCTCGACCGCTACGAGGGCGTCGAGGCCCGGCTGCTCCAGGATTTCACGCGCGCCGAGAGAGAGGCGTACGTGGCCGCGAACGCAGCCGCGCTGCGCGAACTGCTTCCCGCCGATGTGGTGTTTACAAACCATGTCTTGCTTGGCGGCCCGGTCGGGGCCGCTTCCGGAGCGCCGTTTCGCGTCAAGGCGCACGGGTCTGAACTCGAATACTCGATGCGTGGGCGGCCGGAGCTTTGCGCGTGGGGCCGGGAGACGCTCCAGGGGGCAGACGCGGTCTACGTCGGCTCCGCCCACATCCGCCATGTGCTCGACGAGGTCGTCGGCCACGTCGAACGTGTGCATGAGGTGCCGCCCGGGGTAGACATCGACGAGTGGCGGCCGCGCCCCCGCGACGAGGCGTTGGCGCTGCTGCTCTCGGAGGCGCGAGCCGACGCCCCAAATCCCGGGAATGCCAACGAGCGGCTACCAGATGAGGGCAACGCTGACCGGCTCGCAACGTTCCTCGAAGGTGATCGTCCGACGATCGTGTACTTCGGCAAGCTGATTCGTAATAAAGGAGTGCACCTGTTGATCGAGGCGCTCAAGGGGCTTGACGCCCGTTGCGTGATCGTCGGGTTTGGCGACTACCGCGCCGAGCTTGAGGCGCAGGCGGCTGAGCTTCCACGCGGCCAGGTGCTCTTCACGGGGCCGTTCGAGCATCGCCACCTGATTGGCCTGCTGCCACTCGCCGACGTGTCGGTGGTGCCGTCGATCTTCCCCGAGGCGTTCGGCATGGTGGCAGCCGAGGCTGCGGCGGCCGGCTGTCCGCCGCTCGTCGCAAAGCACTCGGGGCTTGCTGAGGTCGCCGCAGGGCTCGAAGAGGAGTATGGGCCCGACTTGGCGGGCCTCGCGTCGTTTGCAACAGACGACGCCGCAGACCTCCGGGCGCGGCTCGAACGGCTTCTCGCGTTGCCCGAAGCAGACCGGCAGCGGCTGAAAGTGGCAGCCCGACGGGCGGTCGTAGCGCGCTGGTCGTGGGCGTCTGTTGCACAGCGCCTGCTTGCCTAACCGCGGTTCGAGTCGCGGTTCGTGGGTAGCCTTCGGGCGTGGGCGAGGAACAGAAACTCACTCCCGCCGAGCAGCTCGCAGTTGCACGGCAGGCATTTGAGGAGGGAACCGACTTCACTCTTGCGGTTGAGGAGGAGTTTGCGTTGCTCGACCCCGAGTCGCGCGAGCTCGTCAATCGCTTCGAAGAACTCAAAGCTGCGGTTGTGGGCACTGACCTTGAGCCCGACTTCATTGGCGAGCTGATCGCGTCTGAAGCTGAAGTGCGCACGGGTCGTTGCGAAGAGTTCGGTCAGGCGGCTGCCGCCATTGTTGAGCGCCGCCGACAGCTGCACGAGATCGCTGCGCCCCTTGGTATCGAGCTCGCATCGACGGGCACTCACCCGTGGTCGCGGTGGCAGGATCAGCGGATCATCGACACGCCGCACTATCGCCGCAACGACGAGATCCTCCGGTACGTCGTGTGGCGCAACAACACCTTTGGCCTTCACGTTCACGTCGGGATTCAAGGTGGAGACCGCGCGATCGCCGTGTGCAACGCGCTCAGGAACTTCCTGCCCGAACTGCTCGCCTACTCGGCGAGTTCGCCGATCGTCGAGAACGTCGATTCGGGTCTTCATTCGGCGCGCACCCAGGTGTTCACGAAGATGTTTCCGCGCTGCGGAATCCCTGATGCGTACGACGGATGGAAGGGTTTTGAGGACTACGTCGATTTCCTCTACCGCACCGAGTCGATCAACGAGCACACACAGCTTTGGTGGAGCGTGCGTCCGCACCTCGCCTACCCAACGGTGGAGATTCGCATTGCCGACGCACAGCCTGACGCGGCGGGATCACAGAGCCTGGCGGCGCTCGCCTATGCGATCGCGGTTCGTTGTGCTCGCGCGATCGACGAGGGCGAGCCGCTGCCCGACCTGCCGCACAGGTTGCTTGAGGAGAACTTCTGGCGGGCCATTCGTCACGGCCTCTCGGGCCAGCTGATCGATTTTGATCGTGGCGAGCCGATCGCCGCCCGCGCCCGCATCGAGCAGCTGCTCGAGTGGGTCTCGCCTGTTGCAAGCGAAATCGGTGCGGCACCGTTCCTCACGATCCCCACCCAGAACGCCGCCGAGCGTCAGCGCGCACGTCTTGCCGAAGGGTGGAGCCTGGCCGAGATCTTCGCGGAGCAGATCGCCGACGGAGTGCCGGGTGTCTGATCACGA
Source organism: Actinomycetota bacterium (assembly GCA_009702325.1). Classification (GTDB taxonomy): domain Bacteria; phylum Actinomycetota; class Thermoleophilia; order Gaiellales; family Gaiellaceae; genus PALSA-600. The sequence goes on along the minus strand of WLID01000005.1, from coordinate 20,572 downwards.
CGATCCGCTGCAGCAGATGGCGGCCGATCAAGCTGAGACGGCGCGGGAGACGCAGGTCGACGATCTACTCGCCGGGCTGCGCCAGCTGAAGATCAGCGAGTTCCTACTTTCGACCATCTCGACGATCGCATCAATCAGTTACGGAAAGCTCGAATCGGGCGATCTCGTTGAAGCAAAACTTGGCATTGACACCCTCCGTGCGCTATTGCCTCTTCTTGATGGACATATTGAAGAAGGCATTCGTAAGGACTTGACGAATGCGGTGGCCAACCTGGGGCTGGCGTACGTCGAAGTGTCAGCGTCGACAACGTCCTAACCCCTTGTTAACAATGCGACGCGCCGGTTCCGGCGTGTCAATTCGTGAGGGGAGCTACTAGCGATGGATTGGGTTCTGCATCACCCCGTGCTCCTAGCCCTAGTCTGCGCGGGCCTCGCTGTTGCCTACGGTCTATACCTAACGGCATGGCTGCTGAAGCAGCCCGCGGGGAACGAGCGGATGAGGGAGATCGCGGGTGCCGTGCAAGAAGGCGCTTCGGCGTACCTCAATCGCCAGTACAAGACGATCGCTGTTGTCTCGATCGTTCCACTGGCACTGATCGGCTTCTACAACAAGCTCGGATGGGGAGCGGCTGGCGGTTTCGCTGTCGGCGCGATCCTCTCAGCGGCGGCCGGTTTTATCGGCATGAACGTCGCCGTGCGGTCGAATAGCCGCACAGCTGAGGCAGCACGTGACGGGATCAAGCCCGCGCTGAATGTGGCGTTCCGGGCGGGGTCAGTGACGGGCCTCCTCGTCGTCGGTCTCGGCCTGTTTGGCGTTGCCGGCTACTACTGGTTCCTGACCGGTGGTCTCGGCAACTCGCCTGACTCGGCGATCAAGGATCTCGTCGGCCTCGCTTTCGGAGGCTCGCTGATTTCCGTGTTCGCGCGACTCGGTGGCGGCATCTACACCAAAGCCGCCGATGTCGGTGCTGACCTCGTTGGCAAGATCGAGGCTGGTATCCCTGAGGATGACCCACGCAACCCGGCAGTGATTGCCGACAACGTCGGGGACAACGTCGGTGACTGCGCCGGCATGGCAGCCGACCTGTTCGAGACCTACGCCGTGACGGCAGTCGCAGTCATGCTTCTTGGTACGACAGCGGGCCTTGCTGACGCTCGCATGTATCTCTTCCCCCTGGCCCTCGGTGCCGTCTCGATCGTCGCCTCGGTGATCGGCACGTTCTTCGCTCGCATCGGGCGCGGCGAGAACGCGATCATCAATGCGCTGTACAAGGCGGTGCTCGTCGCCACGGTTCTCTCGGCGATCGGTTTCATTCCGATCACGAAGGCCTTCAACGGGAGCATCTACAGCTTCAAGGATCTGTACCTCTCGGCCATTGTCGGCCTCGTCGTGACGTTCCTGCTTGTTGCAATCACCGAGTACTACACCGGCACGCGGTGGGGGCCTGTGAAGTCGATTGCGCGGGCTTCGCAAACGGGACACGCAACGAACATCATCGAAGGTCTCGCTGTTGGCATGCAGGCAACGGCACTTCCTGTGATCGTGCTGGCGGCGGGGATCTTGATCGCGCACTCGTTTGCCGGTCTGTATGGCATCGGTATCGCGGTCATGGCTCAGCTTTCGATGACCGGCCTGATCGTCGCACTTGACGCCTACGGCCCGGTTACCGACAACGCCGGTGGCATCGCCGAAATGGCCGACCTTCCTGAAAGTGTCCGCGCGGTCACCGACCCGCTCGACGCTGTCGGCAACACGACGAAGGCAGTCACCAAGGGCTACGCGATCGGCTCTGCGGCCCTCGCAGCGCTCGTGCTGTTCGACTCCTACACCACGGGACTCTCCGACCAGGGCCTCGCGACCATGTTCGATCTCTCGGACGCGTGGGTCATCGCCGGTCTGTTCATTGGCGGTCTGATGCCGTTCCTGTTCGCGTCGCTCGCCATGGAGGCGGTCGGCCGGGTCGGTGGCGAGGTCGTCGAAGAGGTTCGCCGTCAGTTCCGTGAGGACAGCGGGATCATGGCGGGCACGTCACGTCCGGAGTACGGACGGGCGATCGACATCGTCACGAACTCCGCGCTCAAGGCGATGATGCTTCCGGCCGCGATTCCGATCGTGTTCCCGATCGTCGTCGGCATCATCAGCGCGAAGATGCTCGGCGGCCTGCTTGTTGGCACGATCGTGACGGGCCTCTTCCTCGCGATTTCCATGACGGCCGGTGGTGGTGCGTGGGACAACGCGAAGAAGCTCATTGAAGATGGTGCATTCGGCGGCAAGGGCTCTGATGCGCACGCTGCTGCGGTAACGGGAGACACCGTCGGTGACCCGTACAAGGACACGGCGGGCCCGGCGATCAACCCGATGATCAAGATCACGAACATCGTTGCGATCCTGATCATTCCGCTGATCGTGTCGATTCACTCGTAGGCACGACACTCGTTTTTCGGACGTACGCGGGGGAGGGCAACCTCCCCCGCGGCGTTCTTGTCGCGTGTCCGGGTGCCGTACCCTCTAACCTCTCCACTCGTGCCGAGGCGCCGCCAATCTCACGGACTTGAACGCGTCCTCGGAACGCCGGCGCTGTTTGCGACCGCATACGGCAACGTCGGCTCGTCGATCTACTACGCGCTCGGCCTCACAGCGGTCTTTGCTCTTGGTCTGACGCCGCTTGTGTTCGTCGTCGCGGGCGTGATCTTCGCCGCGACCGCCGCGAGCTATGCAGAAGGGACTGTCCATTACCCCGAGGCGGGCGGCTCCTCAAGCTTTGCGCGGCACGCGTTCAACGAGCTTGTGAGTTTCGGTGCGGCGTGGGCGCAGATGCTCGTGTACATCGTCACCGTCGCCACCTCGGCGTTCTTCGTGCCTCACTACCTTTCGATCTTCTGGGAGCCGTTGAAGCAGAACCCGTGGGACATCATTGGCGGCGCGATTGTCATCTTGCTGCTCGCGGGCTTGAACATGGTTGGCGTTCAGGAGGCAGCAAAGCTTTCGATCATCCTCGCGGTGATCGACTTTGCAACACAGGTGCTGCTTGTCGGCCTTGGGTTCGCGCTCGTCTTCGACGCGCACATCGTCACCTCGAACATTCACTGGGGTAGCGCACCGACGTGGGGGAACTTCGCGATCTCGATCCCTGTGGCGATGCTCGCGTACACGGGGGTGGAGACCGTCTCCAATCTCGCGGAAGAGGCCCGCGATCCGGTGAAGAGCGTCCCGAACGCCTACAAGCTCGTGGCGGGGGCCGTGTTTGCCATCTACTTCACGTTGCCGCTGATCGCCTTGTCAGCAATGCCCGTGACGAACATTGACGGGAAGATGACAACGCTCCTCGCGCTTCCACCCGAGAAGGGAGGTTTCGCGAACGACCCGATCCTCGGGCTTGTCGACTACCTCGGCCTGCACGGGTTGTCTCTGCACATGCTGCAGTACTACGTCGGCATCCTCGCGGCAACGATCCTGTTCATCGCGACGAACGCTGGCGTCATTGGTGCGTCACGCATCACGTATTCGATGGCGACGTACAAGCAGATGCCCGAGATCTTCCGGCGCCTGCATCCGAAGTTCAAAACGCCATGGCTCGCGATCCTGCTGTTCGCGGGCATCGCCCCGATCATCGTGATCCTCCCGGGATCAACCGATTTCGTGGGGACGCTCTACTCGTTCGGCGCCACCCTGTCGTTCACCGTGGCACACGTCTCGATCGTGCGGCTGCGGATGAAAGATCGCGACAAAGAAGTCCTGTTCCGTGCGAGACCAAACCTTCGGGTGCGGGGCGTCGACTGGCCGCTCTTTGCCATCGTCGGCGGGTTGGCGACCGGCGTCTCGTTCTGCGTGATCGTCGTCCAGAATCCGACGACTCGGTGGGTGGGTCTCGGTTGGCTCGGTTTGGGGCTGCTTGGGTATGCGGCGTATCGCCAGAAGTACGTGAAGGCGAACGTGTTCGAGACGGTCAAGGCGCCACCGATGATCGGGACCGCCGCCGCCCTCGAATACCGGCAGATTCTTGTGCCAGTTGTGCCCGGTCGTGAAGGCCGCGAATCGGTTGATCTTGCGGCCCGGCTGGCGGCAGAACGTCGCGCCACCATCGTCGCTCTCCGCGTGCTCGTGGTTCCCCGCGATCTTCCGCTCGATGCGGAGATGCGTGACGCGGAGTATGAGGCCGATGCGCTCCTCGATGACGTTCGCGCTCGCACGTCGACCTACGGTGTTCGAACGGTCGACCGTCTCGTGCGCGCGCGTAACGCTGGGCGGGCGATCGTCGAAGAGGCCGAACGCCGCGAGTCGCAGATCATCGTGCTCGGCGCACCTCGCGGACGTCACGGCGACATCTTTGGTGTGACGGTCGACTATGTCCTGAAGCACGCACCCTGCCGTGTGATGGTTGCCGCCGGGAAGTCGAAATGAGGATCTATCAGGTGGCAACGCTGCTCCTCGCGCTCACGACGATGGTGCTTGGTCTCGTGATGCTCGTGATCGGTCTCTCCCGCGGCGCCACCGGTGGAATCGTGCTGGGGACGCTCTTTGCAATCGCCGGGGGCGGACGGCTGTACGTGCTCCGAGGGAAGCGCTAGATGGCACGAAAGCTTCCCGGGCTCCGCCGCAACCTCGACGCGCGCTCGCTCTTCTCCGTCGCCTACGGGGAAGTTGCCTCGTCCATCTACTTCGCACTCGGGGTAATTGCGCTCCACGCGCAGGGATTCACCCCGGTGATCCTGCTCATCTCTGGCGCGCTCTTCCTGATTGTTGCCTTGTCGTATGCCGAGGGAACGAGCGCGCTGCCCGAAACCGGCGGGGCGGCGACGTTCGTTCGACGCGCGCTCAACGACCTCGCAGGCTTCATGACAGGCTGGGCGCTCTTCCTCGACTACCTCATCGTGATCGCGCTTTCGGCGCTCTTCGCCCCGCACTACCTCGCGGCGGCACTCGGCGTCCCTGAGATCGGGGAGCGCCCGTGGGACATTGTCGCCGCGGTTGCCGTGATCGTCGTGGTCGCTGCGGTTCGGCTCGTGCGGCGCCCCTCGCTGTACGCACTCGGCATCGTTCTGCCGGCACTCGACCTGCTCGTGCAGCTCGTTTTGGTCGTGCTCGGTGCGGTGCTCGTGTTCTCGACACACACGCTCACGCACGGCATTTCGCTCGGACAGAGCCCGTCGTGGCACCAGCTGCTCTTCGCCGTGCCGCTCGCGATGCTTGCCTACACCGGCCTCGAGACGGTCGCGAACCTGGCGGAGGAGTCGCGGCGGCCGGGTGTCGATCTTCCACGGTCGCTCTTTGGCGCGATCGGCACGGTCGTCACGCTCTACGTCGCGGTCGCGATTGTCGCGCTCTCGGCGTTTCCGGCACCGGGGACGAAGCTCGGGAGCACCTGGCTTCACTCGCCGCTTGTCGGGGTTGCGTCGGAGATCGGAAGCCATCTGCCGCACACGCTTGCCCAGGCGCTCAAAGTGTTCGTGGGTGTCAGCGGCGCGGTGATCTTGATGGCCGCGGTGACGACGGCGATGTCGGGCTTCTCGCGGCTCGCGTACTCGCTCGGCGAGCATGGGCAGCTGCCAGCCTCGTTTGGGCGTCTGCATCGCCGGACGCTCGTGTCTCCGCAGGCGATCGTGAGCGTCGCGATCGTGTCGAGCGCAATCGTGATCGCAACGTCGTTTGTAAAGCACGACGTGACGTTCCTCGCGAGCATCTTCTCGTTTGGTGTGCTCGGCGCCTTCACAGCCGCGCAGCTTGCGGTGATTCGTCTCCGCATCACCGAGCCGAACCTGCCACGGCCCTACCGAGCCCCCTTCAACATCCGATTCCGACGGGCGGAGATCCCGCTGCCTGCGATCATCGGGTCGATCGCGACGTTTGCGATCTGGCTGGTTTCGTTGTGGACGCATCCGGCCGCGCGTTACGTCGGCCCTGGGTGGCTTGTGCTTGGCTTCGTCGTCTACGTGGGCGTGCGGCGTGCGCGTGGCGAGAAGCTGACCGCGCGCGTGATCGCGGCCGACGAGCTCGCTCCATCCGACGTGCCGCGGTTCCGACGGATTCTCGTTCCGATGAAGCTCGGGATCATCGGCGAGGAGATGATGGCGACAGCGGTGAAGCTCGCAGCCGAGCATGGCGCGCTCGTCGAGGCGGTGTACGTCACGCTCGTGCCGCTCGACCTGCCGATCGACGCACCGATGCCCGAAAAGGATGAGCGTGCGGCCGAGGCGCTCGATGAGGCGCGGCTGCTCGGCGAGGATCTCGGTGTCCACGTGATCACCTCAACGCTGCGTGCGCGCTCGATCGGTGGTGCGATCGTGCATCACGCCGCCGATACGAACACCGACGTGATCGTGCTGGGGTCGTCGCCGCGTTGGCGCCGCCAATCCCGCTTCTTCTCACCGACGGTCGACTATGTCCTGCGCAAGGCGCCGTGCGAGGTGCTGATCGTGGCATTCCCGCAGCAGGTCATGGATGCCGAGCTCGCGCTCGGATAGCCGAGCCGCGCCGGTCGGCCGGACAGTCGGATACGCTCCTGCACGTGAAGGCGATTGTCGTCGGATGCGGACGTGTGGGCGCAGCTCTGGCCACCGAACTCAAAGCGGGTGGCTGGGACGTCGCTGTTATCGACGAACGCGAAGAGGCGCTCGGACGCCTTGGCGAAAACTGGATGGGTGAGTTCTATGTGGGACACGGCATGGACGTGCCTCTGCTGAAGTCGGCCGGGATCGAAGAGGCCGACGCTGTCGTTGTCACCACCGACGGTGACAACACGAACATCCTGATCGCCCAGGTCGCTCAGCGGAAGTTCAATGTTTCGTCGGTGGTTGTGCGTCTGCTCGACCCGCGGCGCGCGGAGTTCTATCGCACGCTTGGCCTCAACGTTGTGTGCCCGACGTCAAGCGCCATCGCGGGCTTGAAAGCTGCTGTGCTCGGCGACGCTGCGAATGAGGCCGCCTGATGTACATCCTGATCGCTGGCGGCGGCAAGGTCGGATCGAACCTCACGCGCACGCTCCTTCGGGACGGACACGAGGTGACGCTGATTGAGCAGCGCGGCACCCGGTACGACCAACTTGAGCTTGAGTTTGAACACCAGGTGTTGAAAGGTGACGCGACGGAGATGTCCGTCCTTGAGTCAGCGGGCATCCGCCGTCCTCCTGATCTCGTGGTTGCGGTGACGGGCGACGACGAAGACAACGTGGTCATCTGCCAGCTCGCGCGGGAGAAGTACGGCGTCGAGACCGTGATTGCGCGTGTGAACGACCCGCGCAACCAGATCTATTTCGACCTGCTTGGCATCACCCGCACCGTTTCGGCGACGAGCTCGATCATGGCTCTGATCGAGCATGAGGTGCCCCAGCATGGTCTTATTCATCTGCTGGAACTCCGCAAGGAGAACCTCGAGATCGTTGAGGTCACCGTCGGTGAGCAAGCGGCGTGCACGGGCAAGCTGATCGGGCAGGTCGTGTTGCCAGAGGGTGCTCGTCTGATCTCAGTTGTGCGTGACGGAAAGCCAAGCCTGCCGGAAGATTCGATGCGGCTCGTGGCGGGCGACTCGGTCCTGGCGATTCTTGAGCCAGGTAAAGAGGATGAGCTTCGGCGCGTCCTCGTGCGCGAATAGCGATCCACATCCGTCTCGTGCTCGCGGCCTCCTCGGCGCGATCTACCCTGTGGGTATGCGCGGGTTGACTTCTCCTCGTCTGCTTGCCATCGCTGCTGCGCTTCTCGGTGCGACGAGCATCGTGTCGGCGGTCACACCGGAGTTCGCTGATCGACTCCACGCCGTGAGCAGCGTGTTCGGCCGCGACGCCCCAACCGTCGCGCGCACACTCGTGGTGGCGTTTGGGCTGGCGTTGCTCCTGCTCTCGCGCGGTCTCGCGCGTCGTAAGCGCCGTGCGTGGCAGCTCGCGTTCGCCCTCGTTGTCGCAACCGCGGCGGCCCACCTTGTGAAGGGGCTCGATGTTGAAGAGTCGCTGATCTCCGTTGGGTTCCTGGCTGCCTTGTGGGCAGGACGCCGTGAGTTTGTTGCCCCGGGCGATCCCGAGTCTGTGCGCCCGCTAACACAGGTGCTGCTCGCGCTCGTGGTTGTGATGCCGATCGCCGTGCTGCACCTCGTCGGTGAGGTCGCCTACTCCGACATCGTCGACGACGGGATCTTGATTCTGATTTCTGCCCTGGGGCTGCGGGCGATCGCGATCTGGCTTCGGCCGACGGCCGAAAAGGTGCGCAACATCCCGGCGGAGCGTCACCGGGCAGAGGAGCTTGTCCGCGAGTTCGGACGCGACAGCCTCGCGTACTTCTCGCTGCGTCGTGACAAGTCGCTGTTCTTCTCGGCCAGCGGCATGTCGTTTCTTGCGTACGGCGTGGTGGGCGGGACCGCGATCGTGACGGGCGAGCCTGTCGGGGTCGCCTCAGAGCGTCCCGAACTCCTCGCCGAGTTCCAGCGTGTTGCGCACTCCAAGGCGTGGCGTGTCGCGATCGCCGGGGTGAGCTCGGAGTGGCTCCGCGACGTCACCGACCTCGGGTTCCGGTCGCTCTACCTGGGCGACGAGGCGCTTGTGCACCCGGCGAAGTTCTCCCTCGATGGTCGACCGATTCGCAAGGTCAGGCAGTCGGTCACGCGACTCGCGAAGGCGGGGTACACGGTTGAAATCCTCTGCCCAGCGGATATTCAGCCTGCGTTGCGGAACGACTTGCGTGAGGTGTCGGCGGAGTGGCGCGGCAACTGGCCCGAGCGCGGTTTCACGATGGCGATGGACGCCCTCTTTGAGTACGACGACGCGTTCGTTGTTGTTGGGCGAGGCCCCGACGGCAAGGTGGGCGGGTTCCTCCAGCTTGTTCCGTCGCCCGCAGCGTCGGGGTATTCGCTCTCGCAGATGCGCCGCCGCCGTGACACACCGAACGGGCTGATGGAGTACCTGATCGTCGAGACAATAGCCTGGGCGAAGAATCGCGATGTTGCCGAGCTCTCACTCAACTTCTCGGTGGCCGCCGAGTACCTGCGGGCCGATGGCGGGCTGCTGCGCACGCTTCTACTTGCTGGCGACCGCCTGTTCCAGCTTGAGCGGCTCCACAGCTTCAACCGCAAGTTCTTCCCGGAATGGCGCCGGCGGTACCTGTGCTTCGAGCGGTGGACAGACCTTCCGGCTGTGGCGATCTCGTACCTGCAGGCCGAGTCGCTCCTCACCCCGCCCAGTCCTTGGGCGGGGCGTACGCCGGACGTCTCCGACCGATGAGGTGGCGGTCGCTAGCTGTTGCGGGGGCGACAGCGTGTGTCGTCCTCTCGGGGAGCGCCGCGACATCAGCGACGACGCCGCAGAACTGGCTTCGGTACGGCTACGACGCGGCCCGCTCGAGCACTGGGCCCGCGGGTTCAGGTGTCACTGCGGCGAACGTCGCGAAGCTTGATCGGCGCCAGATCGCAATCGACGGCACGATCGACTCCTCGCCGCTCTACGCCACGGGTGCCCGTGTGCGTGGAGGACGTCACAACGTCATCGTCTTCACGACGACCTACGGCAAGACGGAGGTGCTCGATGCCGACAGCGGGGCGGTGCTCTGGCGCTTCGTACCGCCGGGCTACTCCACGTATGCCGGGTCGCCGCAGATCACGACGATGACGCCGCTGATCGATCTCGCGGCGACCGACGGGTATATCGGTGACGCACCGCCGTATCAGGGACACGTCGTGTCACTCAATCCCAAGACGGGCCGGATCGTTGGCATCTGGAACGCGCTCTGCTCCGACCGGCACGTCGTCATGCAGCCGTCGAGCTGCCCGGAGAGTGACGCAGCGATCTGGGGGAGGGCGGCACCTGTCGTCGACCCGTCCACCGGGCATCTGCTCGTCACGACAGGCAATGCGCGGTTCGATGGCAAGCGCTACTGGGGCGATTCGATGCTCGTCCTTTCAGCTGATGCCTCGACCTTGCTCGCGCATTGGACGCCGAAGAACGAGCAGGAGCTGAACGCGCGGGACCTCGATCTCGGCTCAAGTGCGCCAGCAGTGCTCGCTGGGGGCTACGCGGTGCAGGGCGGCAAGGACGGCGAGCTTCGTCTGCTCAACCTCAAGCGCCTTGCGGGTGTGAATGCAACGACCGGTGGGGAGGTTCAGACGGTCGATCTGCCCGGAAAGGAGATGCTCTTTGCCGCTCCGGCGGTGTGGCAAGGGCAGTACGTGTTCGTTGCGAACGCGGCCGGCACGCAGGCGTGGATTCTGGCGAAGAACCATCGGCTCGTCCTTGCCTGGAACTCCACAAACGGTGGCTCAAGCCCGGTTGTGTCGGACGGCCTGCTGTATGTGCAGTGGGACGGTGGCATTCACGTGTACGAGGCGGCAACGGGATCGGTGGTTGCGACGCTTCCGATTGGGGACACGCATTGGCAGAGCCCGATCGTTGTGGACGGCCGTGTGATTGCTGCCGAGGGGAACGCGAACGACCATGCGCTCACCGGCACGTTGAACGTCTTCTCGCTCCCGAAGCGCTAGCGGCTAGAGCTCAGCGAGCGTCCGCACGACGCGTGCGTCGGGCCCAAGGATCGCGAGCAGGCGGTCGAGCGAACCTGGCCCCGCCTCAAGGTGCGAGACGCGTCGGGCCGCCCCGAGGTGCGAGAGCGCCACGGCTGCGAGCACGTCGGGCCTGTCGGTGAATACGCCGATCGTGACGCCGTCTGTCTGGAGCGCTCGCAGCGCCGCCGTCGCTCCTGAGCTTGGGCGGAGGTAGACGGGCGCGTGATCCTCGGCGAAGCGTTCGAGCAGCTGACGCCAGTTGGGCAGCTGCTCATCGAGTCGCTCAGGGTCGATCTGCGCTCGACGCGATACGTCTTCGAGCCACGCGTTCCAGAGGCCCTCTGTGTCGCCGAGGACGCCATCAAGCTCGATTGCAACCGCCGTCATAGGGGGAGGCTATCCCGAACGACGTACCGGGACGACGGCGAGCGCACCGCCCTCACCGACGATGCGGACATTCGCGCCGTAGTGCGTGGCAACGAGCGCCTCGGTTGCGATCTCGTGAGGAGGGCCTGCCGCGACAAGCCTTCCTTGGGCAAGGAGGAGCAGACGGTCTGCGTATTGCGAGGCGAGCGTGAGGTCGTGCATTGCGGAGATCACCGTCAGCTCACTCTGTGCCCGCAGGAGCGAGACGAGCTCAAGCACCTGCTGTTGACGCCCGATGTCGAGGGCGTTTGTGGGCTCGTCGAGAAGCAGGATCGGCGCGTCCTGAGCGAGCGTGCGTGCGAGCACGGCACGCTGCTGCTCGCCGCCCGAAAGCGTTCGCAGGCGACGTTCCGCAAGGTGGCCGAGGTCGAGTCGGCGCATGGCGCGGTCGACAGCTTCGAAATCAGCGGCACCTTCGGCGGCGAACTCGCCGATGTGGGGGGTGCGGCCAAGCATGACGTAGTCGCGCACGCGCATGTCGGCGGGGAGGAGCGGTGCCTGCGGGACGAATGCGATGCGGCGTGCGATCTCACGGCGTGACCAGTTCGCAACGTCGCGGCCGTCGATCGCGATCGATCCCCCGTAGGAGCAGAGGCCGGCGATCGAACGCAGCAGCGTGCTCTTGCCTGCGCCGTTCGGCCCGATGAGGGCTACCCATTCGCCCGAGGCGACATCTGCGTCGACGCTGTGAAGGATCTCGGTGCCACCGAGGGTGACGCTGAGGTCGGAGACGACAAACCCGCTCACGAGAAGCTCCGGCTTGTGCGGAGAACGATCGCGAAGAACGGTGCCCCGAAGAACGCGGTAACGACACCGATCGGCAGCTCGGCGGGCGATACGACTGTCCGTGCGATCACGTCTGCGAGGACGAGGAAGCCGCCGCCGACGAGGAGCGAGAGTGGGAGCACGATGCGGTAGCTCGAGCCGATCGCGAGCCGAATCGTGTGCGGAACGATGATTCCGACAAAGCCGATCAGGCCGCTCACGGCGACGGCTGCAGCTGTCCCGATCGTCGCGAATACGACAACGGCGAGGCGGGTGCGACGCACGTTGACCCCGAGCGAGGCCGCCTCGTCATCACCGACGGCAAGCACGTCGAGAACGCGTCGATAGGCGATCAATCCTGCGGAGCTGATCACGATGTACGGCGCCGAGATCGCGACGTCGTGCCAGCCGGCCGTGCCGAGTCGCCCGAGGATCCAGCTGTAGACCTCTTGGAGCGACTGGGTGTGTTGCTGCTGCACGAACGTCTGCACCGCGGTGAGAAATGCGACGACCGTGACTCCCGCAAGCACGAGGCCGGCGGGGTTGCGGCTGCCGCCCCCGGCGTGACCGAGAACGGTTGAGCAGGCAACGCCAACGGCAGCGCCCAGGAATGCGGCGAGGGGGAGGAGGTCGTAGGAGTCGACAGTGCCGCCGCCGTAGGCGATTGCGAGTGTCGCGCCAAGCCCGGCACCGGCGGCGACGCCAAGGAGGTACGGGTCGACGAGTGGGTTGCGGAAGACACCCTGGTAGCTGCCGCCTGCGAGAGCGAGCATGCCGCCAACGAGCAGTCCAAGGACGACCCGGGGCGCACGCAGCTGCCACAAGATCGCCTTGTCAGTCGCGGACATGTCTGAGTGAACGTGGAGGAGCGGCACATGGGAGAGCGCTTCGCGGGTGATCGCTCCCAGGCCGAGGTGCACGGGGCCGACGAGGAGCCCCACGAGCGCCGCACCGATCGCAAAGACGATTGCGCCAACGATCGGCACGAGCGAGCGGCGGCCGACCGGCACGACTGCGCCTGTCTCGACCACCTGCTCGCCCGTTACCGACGTCACGGTTCTAGGCCTGCGCCTTCTTCACCCAGGCGACGACTTCACGAACGAAGTCGATGACGCGAGGCCCCCAGCGGGAGGCGACGTCGTCGTCGATCGCAACGATCGTCCCGTTCTTGACCGCGGTGATCGTTCCCCAGCCGCTTCGCGCCTGAACCTTCGTGGCGTTCTGCCCGCAGCACTTCGTGTCGGCGAGCACGATCAGGTCGGGGTCGGCAGCGACGATGTATTCGGCCGAGAGCTGCGGGAAGCCGGTGTGGGTCTTGTCGGCTGCGTCCGCGATGTTCTTCAGTCCGAGCAACGTGTAGATCGAACCGATGAACGTCTTTGAGGTCGGCGCGTAGAGATCAGGCTCGATCTCCTCGTACACCGTCAGTGGTGTCGCCCGGTGCGGCACCGACTTTACGAGCGTCGCAATCTGCGTCTTCATCTTCGTCACGAGCGAGGACGCGCGAGCAGTGTTGCCCGTCGCGACGCCAAGCACGGTGATCTGCCCGTACGCGTCGGTCAGCGACGTCGCGGTGTTCTGCATCAACACGGGGATCTTCAGCTTCGCGAGGGCCTCGACGATCTTGTTGGCGTCGTACTGCAGCACGACCAGGTCAGGTTTGTAGGCGGCGATCGCTTCTGCGTTCGGGGTGTAGCCCGACAGCTTCGATTTCGGTGCCGACGCTGGGTAGTTCGACTGATCGTCAACCGCGATCACTTGCTTCCCGGCACCGATGGCAAAGAGGCTCTCGGTGGCGGTTGGGGAGAGCGAGATGATGCGCGACGGCTTCGCTGCGAGTGTGAGCTTCCCGTTCGCTGACGTGAGCGTGACCGGGAATCCGTTTTGGTGGCGCGGCTGCGCCGACGCAGCTGAGCTGCCGATGACGAGTGCGACAACGAGCCAGGTGGCCGTTGTACGTGCTGTTCTGAGCATAAAAAACCTCCGCTTGGTCAGCGGAGGGAGAGGGGCCGGGCGGCGTAGCCGCTCGAACCGCCCTTCCTCCGAGGGCTGTGTTCGTCGGCATGGCTCAGGCGACCTGGCTCGTCCTCACCGGGGTGAGGCATCGCAGTTGCGGGACAGCGCCGGATTCGCACCGGCTTCGCTGAGACATACCGGTTGGGGATATCTCCCCAACGCGACCGAGGGTACACACCCTTTCGGGGGAGTGCCAACTTCAGGAGCTGGGTGGCGCATACTCATGCAATGCGCGCCGCGATTCTGACGATCGGGAACGAACTTGTCTCGGGTGACGTCGAAAATACGAACGCGAGTTGGCTTGCGCGGCGCCTCGAATCGATCGGTGTTCGGGTGGTTTTGTCGGCGTCGATTCCCGACGAGCTCGACACGATCGTCGAGTTCGTGCGCCGCGAGGGCGCTCGTGTCGACGTGCTGCTCGTGACGGGCGGGCTGGGCGGCACACCCGACGACATCACGCGTCAGGCGCTCGCGGCCGCGTACGGGGTTCCGCAGGTCGAAGTCGCCGAGCTGGCCGCGGACCTTCGTGCCCGGTTCTCGTGGGACCCTGACTATGCAGCGCGATGGGCTCTATTGCCGGAGGGCAGTCGGCCGCTCGTCAATCCGCGTGGAGGTGCACCCGGTTTCGCGATTGGGAACGCGTGGGTGATGCCCGGCCTGCCGAGCGAGATGGAGGCGATGTTCGATCGCTACGCGAGCGAGATCGGGTCTGCTCGGCCGATTGGATCGTGGCGTCGTGTGTTCGCGACGGGTGAGAGCCGAATTGCGGCGGTGTTGGAGGAGGCGACGGCCCGTTGGCCGACTGTCCGGGTCGGCTCGTATCCGAGCTTTCACCCTGAGGGGCCGGAGGTCGAACTCGTTCTCAAATCGTCCGACGAGGGGGCGCTGGCCGAGGCCACGGCGTTTCTGGAGCCAGCTGTCGAGGCGATCGCGGCGCTCCACCGTCGTTAGTCGGCACCTGGAGCCTCCCACGACAGGTGCCCCCGGTACGCTCGGTGAGTGAGTCTCGCTGAGCCCGGAACGTACCTCGCTGAACTGAACGACGCTCAGCGCGACGCCGTCCTGACAACCGAGGGGCCGGTGCTTGTGATTGCCGGGGCGGGGTCGGGAAAGACCCGTGTGCTGACCTACCGTGTCGCCCATCTGCTGGCTGCCGTTGGCGTGAAGCCGAACGAGATTCTTGCGATCACGTTCACGAACAAGGCTGCGGGCGAGATGCGCGAGCGGATCGAGGCGGCGGTTGGGCCGCGGGCGCGCGCGATCTGGATCCTCACGTTCCATTCGGCGTGCGGGCGCATCTTGCGTGCCGAGGCGGAACGGCTTGGCTACAAGCCAAATTTCACGATTTACGATCAGGCCGACCAGTTGCGTGTCGTCAAACAGTGTCTTGAGGAGCTTGAGCGCGACCCGAAGCGGTTCGTGCCGCGCGGCATCCACACCCAGATTTCGAACGCGAAGAACCAGCTGATCGGCCCTGACGAGTACGCGAGCCGGGTTGGGAGCTTCTACGACCAGACCGTGGCCGATGTGTACGCGCTCTACCAGCGGCGACTCTTCAACTCGAACGCTGTCGACTTCGACGATCTGTTGATGCTCACCGTCGAGGTGCTGAAGCGGTTCCCGGAGGCGCGCGAGAAGTGGGAGAAGTCGTTCCGCTACGTCCTCGTTGACGAGTACCAGGACACAAACCACGCGCAGTACACGCTGTTGCAGCTGCTGACCGCGAAGCACCGGAACCTGATGGTGGTCGGCGACCCAGATCAGTCGGTGTACGGCTTTAGAGGCGCAGATATTCGCAACATTCTTGAGTTCGAAAAGGACTACAAGGACACCCGCGTCATCCCGCTCGAGCAGAACTATCGCTCTACGAATTCGATTCTCAATGCGGCGAACGAGGTGATCTCGAACAACCGCGACCGCATGGAGAAGCGGCTGTGGTCGGAGCTGGGTGACGGCGAGCCGGTGCGGGTGCTCGAGGTTGAAGACGAGCACGCTGAAGCACGGTTCGTCGCCGGTGAGATTGCGCTCCTGCTCGAGCTTGGGTACAGCCTGTCGGAGATCGCGGTGGTGTACCGCACGAACGCTCAGAGCCGGGTGCTGGAAGACGTGCTTGTTCGTCAGGGTGTTGCTTACCAGGTGATCGGTGGCCCGCGGTTCTACGAACGCGCTGAGATCAAGGACGCGCTTGCCTACCTCCAGGTGCTCGACAACCCGTTCGATGCGGTGTCGCTTACGCGCATCGCGAACCGTCCCAAGCGGGGGGTGGGGGATACGTCGCTTGCGCGGCTGCAGGCACTCGCCGACGGCATGGGGGTTTCGCTCTGGGAGGCGCTTGGTCGTGCTGAGGAGGCTGGGCTCGCTACCGCGTCACTGAAGGCGGTGACGTCGTTCCGAAATGTGATGCAGTCGCTGCTTGCGACCACCCAGGAGATGGGTGTGAGTGAGGCGATCGAATCGGTGTTGGAGCGCACCGGCTACATCGAGGCGCTTGAGGCTGAGCGGACGATCGAGGCTCGCGGTCGCCTGGAGAATCTTGAGGAGTTCGTTGGTGTGGCGCGTGAGTATGAGGCTGCGAATCCGCAGGGGAACCTCTCGTCGTTCCTGCAGGAGATCTCGCTGTTCTCGGCGCAGGATGCGCTGCGGGGCGAGGAGTCGGGTGGGATGGTGACGCTCATGACGCTCCATAACGCGAAGGGTCTTGAGTTCCGTGCGGTGTTCATGCTTGGGGTGGAGGAGGGGATCTTCCCGCACACCCGCTCGATTGAGGAGAACGACGTTGAGGAGGAACGGCGCCTCTGTTACGTCGGCATGACACGGGCGATGGAGCGTCTGACGATGCTTCATGCGACGCGCCGGTCGTTGTACGGGCGCAGCGAGATGAACTTGCCGTCGCGTTTCCTCGATGAGCTTCCGTCGGAGGGTGTGGAGCGTGAACGGCTTCGGCCGACGTCGTGGCAGAACTACGGGCAGACGGTGGCTCGGAGCGAGTATCAGGCGCCGCCGCCACGCACCGAGATTCCAACGCTTTCGACGGGCGACACGGTTCGGCATGGCACGCTTGGGACGGGCATCGTGTTGCGGATCGAGCCCGACGGTGTGGTGACGGTGCGGTTTGAAGATGGCTCGGAGCGTCGGCTGATGCTTGAGTACGCTCCGCTTGATCGCGTGTCGTAAATCGCGTTTCGCGCGGAAGGATTCAAGGGCTCTTTCGCGAAAATACAAAGTCGCTGCAATTTGCGCTTTTCGTGATGTGCCGATAGGGTCCGCCGCCCATGAAGGTGCTGCGGCTCATTACTGCGTGCGCGATCGCTTCGGCGGTGCTCGCCTCTCCTGTGCTGGCGGCGCCTGTTCCGCAAACACAGGCGTCACTCTTCTCGGTGCGGAAGTCGGTCGCTTGGGTGTGGCCGGCGCAGGGTTCGATCACGACGTCGTTCAACCTGCGGGTTCACGACGGCATCGACATCGCGAACCTGAGTTCGCTTGCGATTCGTGCGGCGTCTGCGGGAACGGTTGAGGGTGTCGGGTTTCTGACGGGGTACGACGGCTACGGCCGCATCGTGCTCTTGCGCTCACCAACGGGCCTGCTTGAGATCTACGCGCATCTCTCGGTAGCTGTCGTGAAGGTCGGCGACGTGCTGACACCGGGCGATCCGATTGGTACCGCTGGGTGCACCGGCATTTGTTACGGGACACACCTTCACTTTGAAGTGCGCCAAAACGGGGTTCCGGTCGACCCCACACAGTTGTTGCCGTAAGCGAGTAACGGCCGCCGACAATCGGCGCGACCGCTACACTTCCGGCCGACCCGGGGCGGTTAGCTCAGTTGGGAGAGCACCAGCTCGACAAGCTGGGGGTCACTGGTTCGAGCCCAGTACCGCCCATGGAAACCCCTGCAACTGAGCCGATTTGGCTTGGTTGCAGGGGTCAGCTGTGCCGGGAATGCCGGATTTGCTCGTCCCGTGCTACCCCCGGTGCTACCCCAGAACTGGCGAGTCCCGACGGCCCTACAACCGTCCCCTGTCCCGTATCTGAATCACGAGGTCGGCCGGTGCGATCTTCGCGAGGTGCCGATCAGTCACTGCAGTTGAGGAGTGGCCAAGCTGAGCTGTGATCGTGGGGAGCGGCTTCCCCTCCATAGCCAGGGCCGAGGCCAAGCTATGACGAAGGGCATGGGGGTGGACACGACGCTCGATCCCGGCCCTTTGGGCCAGACGAGGGAGGAGCCGTCTTACGTAAGACGAGTCGATGCTCGTCCCGAAGTTCTCACCCTTGCTGATCGTGCAGAAGAGAGGTTGCCTTCCGTTCAGGCCAAGACGAGTACGGCGCTCCATCCACTTCTCGATGATCGCCTGGGCTGAAGGGTCGATGGCAACGATGCGGGCCTTATCGCCTTTTCCGTGCTTGACCGTGACAGTGCCGTTCTTCAGATCAAGATCCGAGGGCTTCAGGGCCAGCGCCTCTGAGACGCGAAGGCCGGAACCGAACATGGCAGCGATGAGGGCGGCGTTCCGTACGCCCGATGGGCCAGGGCCGCAGACCTTGATCAGAGCCTTGACCTCTTCGGCTTGAAGCACCTCGCCTGGGAGCTTGTTGCCCTTGTTGGCCGGTTCACGCTGCGAAGTCACTGAAATACCCCCAAAATCTCCCGATAGTCACACTATTGCCTCTTAGCGTGATCATATAGAGGTGATTAGGGCCTAGTCAAGCAAAAGTGTGACTATTCGAGAAAATGGGCGGGCTTCGAGTCCGGTCATCCTCCGTACCTTTCGATACGTTGCCAGCGTGGATTTCCGCTCGTTCTTCGCTGCTCACGTTGGGCCTGATTCTGATGGCCGTGTCTTCGAGGACGCTGTTCGTTGGTGGCTTGAGTCAGATCCGTTCTACGCAGCCCAGGTGAAGAGAGCATGGCTGTGGAAGGACTGGCCCGGGCGCTGGGGCGCGGACATCGGAATCGATGTTGTTGCTGAGACGCACTCGGGTGAGTTGTGGGCGGTGCAAGCGAAGGCCTATGCCGGTCATGTCCCGAAGCGAGAGATCGACAGCTTCATCTCTGCCTCTGCCAGGCCTGAGTTCTCGTTTCGGCTGCTTGTCACCTCGGGAGACTCGCTGGGCCGCAATGCGCTGACGGTGTTCGAGGCTCACTCTGATCGTGCTTATGTCTGTCGCGATGGTCTTGAGGAGAGCCGGGTGGACTGGCAGCAGTTCCTCGACGGCCAGAAGGGCGAGGTCGTTGACCGTAAGACGCTCCGGCCTCACCAGGTTGAGGCCGTCCGTGATGTGATCGCGGGCTTCAAGGGTTCCGAGCGCGGCCAGCTGATCATGGCATGTGGTTCTGGCAAGACGCTGACGAGCTTGAAGATCGTTGAGGAGAGCGGTGCCGACCTGGTGCTTGCCCTGTTCCCGTCGCTTCTTTTGTTGCAGCAGTCGATGCACGAGTGGCTTGCCGAGGCAGAGACCTCGTTCTCGGTGATCGCTGTCTGCTCTGATGAACGAGTCAGCCGTGATGAGGATGTTGCGGTCTCGCACACCACTGAGATCGGCATCCCGGTCACTACCGACCCTGAGGTAGTGGCCGGTTTCTTGAAGGGCTCAGGTCGCAGGATCGTCTTTGCCACCTACCAGTCCTCCGGTGTTGTCGCCGAGGCCCAGACGACCAGTGGTGCCGTCTTCGATCTCGCAGTCTGCGATGAGGCCCACCGTTGTGCGACAGGCACGGACAGCGTCTTCCGGACAGTCCTCGATGACCAGCAGATCCGGTGTGTGAAGCGGCTGTTTATGACTGCGACACCGAAGATCTACACGGCTGCGGTGAAGACGAAGGCCAACGAGGCCAGCATGATCCACGGCCGCGACCTCGACGTTGTCTCGATGGACGATGAGACGGTGTTTGGGCCGGTGTTGCACCGGTTGAGCCTCAACGACGCCATCGACCAGGGCATCCTCACTGACTACCAGGTCGTTGTGATCGGCTGCCTTGAGTCAGAGGTCGAGGAGATGATCGCCAACGGCACCCTCGTCCAGAGCCATGCTGATGGTGAGATCACTGACGCAAGAACCGTAGGACGCTCCATCGGCCTGCTGAAAGCGATGCGCACCTATGGGATGCGAAGAGCGATCACCTTCCACAGCCGGGTGAAGCTCGCAAGCCGCTTCGCCCAAGAACTCCCAGCAACCAGCAGAACGCTCCCCACTGGTGATGGCCCTGAGAGCGAAGTCTGGTGTGGTCATGTCAGCGGCGCCATGCCCACCGATGCCCGTAAACACATCCTGCGGCAGCTGCGTGAGGTCAGTGGCTACGGGATCGTCAGTAACGCCCAGTGCCTGAAGGAAGGCGTCGACGTCCCATCCCTTGACGGTGTCGCGTTCATCGATCCGCGCTCATCGCATGTCGACATCGTCCAGGCAGTCGGCAGAGCGATCAGGACAAGCCCTGACAAGCAGATTGGCACCATCCTGATCCCGGTTGTCATCAACGAGCATGACGACCCCGAACAGGCACTTGAGGGCAGCGAGTTCAACCGGATCTGGGAAGTCATCCGGTCACTGAGAAGCCACGACGACACCCTTGCAGAACAGATCGACCAGATCCGCTATCAGATCGGCAAGACAGGTGATAGCACTGACACCAAGCTCGACAAGCTGATCCTCAACCTGCCAGTCAAGCTCGACATCCAACGGTTCAGCAACGCCATCCGGCTACGCCTGATCGAGCAAACAAGCACCAGCTGGCAGCAATGGCTCGGGGCCTATGAAGCCTTCTACGACCAGAAGGGCCACGGCCGGATACCAGCTCTACACAAGACCGAGAGCGGACTAAGTCTCGGGCAATGGGTTTCGAATCAGCGGAAAGTTTGGGACAGGCTGTCTCCGGAACGCACGGCTGAACTC
>WLID01000004.1 GCA_009702325.1 Actinomycetota bacterium | reverse complement strand
GAGGGACGCGACCCTGTCGTCCCTCTAGCCGATCTTCGTGCGTGAGGAGGGTGGAGGAGCTTCTCACTCAGAATAAGATATCACAATCGCAGAAAAAAGCAAACGCTATACAACGAAGCTGGTTTGGTAGGCGGAGGCCCCTCCGCCTACCAAACCAGCTAGCTAGGAAAAGGTCGTCGCGCGGGTGGGGCGGACGTACACGATCTGGCCGCGTTGAAGTTCGAGCTGCTCGGCAGCATCGCGGGTGAGCTGCACTGCAAGCGGCTCGCCCTCACCACGAACGAGTTCGACGCGAACCTCGAAACCGAGATGCACGACGCGCTCGATCATCGCTTCGCTCGCGCCCGGGCCGGGATCGAGTGTCAGTTCGAGATCGTGCGGCCGTACCCAGGCATCGTCGAGGCGGTTGACGCTTCCCACGAACGTCATCACGAACTCGTTCGCGGGGTGCTCGTAGAGATCGACGGGGCCGGCGACCTGCTCCACGCGGCCGCGATTCATCACGACGACCTCGTCGGCGACTTCCATCGCCTCTTCCTGGTCGTGGGTGACGATCACCGTCGTTGTGTGCGTCTCGTCGTGCAGGCGGCGGAGCCACTCGCGCAGCTCGGCGCGGACACGTGCGTCGAGGGCGCCAAACGGTTCGTCGAGCAGCAGCACCTTCGGATCGACGGCCAGAGCGCGGGCGAGGCCCATGCGCTGGCGCTGCCCGCCTGAGAGCTGTGAGGGGTAGCGCTTCGCAAGTCCATCGAGCTGGACAAGCTTGAGCAGCTGATCGACACGGTCGCGGATCTCTTCCTTCGGCCGCTTCCGGATCGACAGGCCGAACGCGACATTGTCGTGCACGGTCATGTGTTTGAACGCTGCGTAGTGCTGAAATACGAAACCGACGTGGCGGTTTTGCGGCGAGAAGCCGGTCACATCCTCTTCGGCGATCTCAACCGTTCCCGAGTCGGGCGTTTCGAGTCCGGCGATGACGCGAAGCAGCGTCGACTTGCCGCTGCCGCTCGGCCCGAGCAGTGCGGTGAGCGAGCCTGTCGCCACCTCGACCGAGACGTCGTTCAGGGCGACGAAGTCGCCAAAACGCTTGTTGACGTTGCGGACTGAAATCGACATCTAGGACGTTCCTTCCTTCGGGCGTGAGACGGTCATGGTGATCAGAACGAGAATTGCGATCGCGGCGAGCACGAGCGAAATGCCGTACGCGCCGGCGTAATTGAGGTTTTGGTACTCCTCGTCGACGCGAAGCGTTGCCGTCTCGGTCTTGCCTTGGATCGAGCCCGAGACGACTGCGACAGCACCAAACTCACCGAGGCACCGTGCGGTTGTGAGTACCACGCCGTAGACCACGGCCCACCGGATCGACGGAAGCGTGATGCGCCAGAACGTCTGCCATCCCGTTGCCCCGAGCGTGCGGGCTGCCTGCTCCTGATCGTCCCCGATCTCGCGGAGCGTTGGCACGACTTCGCGGGCCACAAACGGCACCGATACGAAGATCGTGGCCAGCACCATCGCGGGAAGCGCGAACAGGATCTGAATATGG
This sequence comes from Actinomycetota bacterium, assembly GCA_009702325.1. Taxonomy (GTDB): domain Bacteria; phylum Actinomycetota; class Thermoleophilia; order Gaiellales; family Gaiellaceae; genus PALSA-600. The sequence goes on along the minus strand of WLID01000004.1, from coordinate 137,241 downwards.
TGGGCAATGAACCAGCTTCCGAACCAGCCAGTGCGTCCGTACAGCAAGAAGAGTGCGAGCCCGACCACGACAGGAGAGAGAGCGAGCGGCAGGTCGACGAACGCGTTCACGAGTCCCTTGCCAGGGAACTTCTTGCGCACGATCGCGAGTGAAACGACGATGCCGAAGATCGTGTTCAGTGGCACAGCGATGATCGCGATCGTCAATGTGACCTGGAACGCGTGGATCGTGTCGTGCGCGATCAGGGCCTCCCACGCGTTGGTCACGCCGTCCTTGCCGATCCGCCAGAAGATCATCGACAGTGGGCCGACGAGGATCATCAGCAAGTACATGAACGCGACGGCGCGAAGTGTGAGCTTGCGCCTAAGCACGTTCGTACCTCGTGGCGAACCGACGCACGCCGCCGACAGCGAGCAGTACAGCGAACGAGATCGAGAGCAGCACGACGGCGACCGCCGAAGCTCCCGCAGGGTCGCCACCCTGGTTGCGGAGGAAGATGTACACCGATGAGACTTCCGTCTTGTACGGCAGGTTGCCGGAGATCAGGACGATTGCCCCGATTTCGCCGATTGCACGCGCGAAGGCCATCGTCACACCCGAGAGGATCCCGGGGAGGATGCTCGGCAGCACGATCCGGCGAAAGACGGTGAACTCGTCGGCTCCGAGGGACCGGGCCGCCTCTTCCATGTCCTTATCGAGCTCGATGAGCACGGGCTGGACGGTCCGCACAACGAACGGAAGCGTGACAAAGAGCAGTGCGAGCACGATTGCGGTGCGCGTGAACGCAACGTTGATCCCGAGCGGCGAACTCGTTCCGTAGAACGCAAGCACGACGAGGCCAGCGACGATCGTCGGCAGGGCGAAGGGGAGGTCGATGAGCGCGTTGACGATCGACTTGCCGCGGAACTCGTCACGCACGAGGACCCACGCGATGATCGTTCCGAAGACGGCATTTACAAGCGCTGCAATGACGGCAACGCTGATCGTCAGTTTGAGCGCAGCGACGGCCTCAGGGTTCGAGACGGCCTGCCAGAAATCGCTGCCACCACGCTTCTTCGATGCCCAGATGAGGGCAGCGATCGGCAGCGCAACGATCACGGTCAGAAAGGCCGTAACGAAACCAAGCGAGAGGGCCGTTGCGGCCCTCTCGCTTGAGTGGAGAACGGAGCGGCTCCTGCGGGGGCGCAGGGCCAGTCCGGTGCTAGCCAGAGGTCGGTCCTCCGACAGCCTTTTCGATCGTGACGATCCGCCCATTGTTCGGATCAAACCAGACCTTGTCTGCGTTCCGCCAGCCACCGATCGTCTTGTCGTTGATCGTGAAGATGCCGGGGCGTGAGGGGAATGCCTTGATGGCCGCCGGTTCCTTCTGGACAGTCTTGTTCACTGGGCGGAAGCCGTACTGAACAAACAGCTCCTGCGCCGGCACCGACTTCACAAACTGGATGAACTGGTTGACGTGGTCGGCGCTACCCGAGCTCTTGGTGAGAGCGATCGGCAGTTCGATCAGCATCGTCTGGCGCGGGATCACCCACTGGATGTTCTTGCCGTTGAGTCGGGCGTTGATGCCTTCGCTCTCGTACGTGATCAGCACGTCACCCTTGCCTGAGAGGAAGGTGTTCGTGGCGTTGGTGCCCGACGTGTCCTGCGAAACGACGTGGCTGAAGAGCTCCTTCACATAGGCGGTTGCCTGTGCGTCGGTCTTACCGAGATGGCGTTGCGCCGTGTAGGCGGCAAGGATGTTCCACTTCGCCGAGCCGGAGCTGAACGGGTTTGGGGTGACAACCTCGACGCCTGGTTTGACCAGGTCGGCCCAGCCCTTGATGTGCTTCGGGTTGCCGTCGCGCACTGCGAAGACGACGACAGTGTCGGCCGCGATGCCTGCGTAGCCCTGCTTGTCCCAGGTGTCGCTGACAAGGCCGTTGTCGACGAGCAGGTTCACGTCGTCACCGGTCGAGAGGAAGACGAGGTCCGCAGGCTGGCCAGCGACGATCGACTTCGCCTGGTTGGTTGACGCGCCATAGGACTGCGTGAAGTTCACTCCCTGACCCTGCGATGTTGCCTGGAAGGCCGTGATGATCTTTGCCATCACAGGCTTGGGCGTGGAGTAGGCGATCAGGTTGATCGTCGTGTCCTTCGCGGCTGCACCGGCGGTTGCCGCAACGACGAGGGCGCTTGCGAGGGTGAAGAAAGCGACTTTCATGCGAGACATAAAGCTCCTTGCGGTTGGGCGAGCAGAAGAGAAGGGGGAGGGCCGAAGTATGTCCACCGGCTTGGTGGACAAGATACATAAGTAGATGCGATGCGTCAAATAAGCAGATTGCCATCTAGCGTTCTGGCGCGCCAGCTCTGGTCTAGCGTCACGCCCTGGCTGGGAAGTACACTTGCAGGGATGTCGGCAACCGTTGACACCCCAGCTGTCCTTGACTCGTGGGTCTCGTTCCTGCGGTCGCACGCAGCAGTCACGCGCCAGCTCAACGCTGAGCTCTTGCATGCCCACGGGCTGACGCTCAACGACTACGAAGTCATGCTGCTCCTGGCGAAGGCACCAGGCGGGAAGATGCGCCGTGTTGACCTCGCAGAGAGCGTCCTGCTTACCGCATCGGGCATCACGCGGCTCCTGGGCGGCCTCGAGCGGACGGGTCTCGTCGCAAAGGCTGTGTGTCAGAGCGATGCGCGCGTGAGCTACGCCGAACTGACCCCCGCGGGGCACGAGCGTCTCCGTCAGGCATCTGCAACCCACCTTGCGGGCATCGCAGAGCTCTTCACGAGCCGATTCTCGGCCGATGAGTTGGCGCAACTGGGCACGTTGCTCAGCCGTTTGCCGATGACCGGCAAGGCCTGCGGCGGCGGCGAAGCCGGCGCCTGCGGCATCTAGCCAGACCATCCGGCTTCACTCCCCAGTGTTGTCCGCGCTGACGGCGCAAACGGGCACCGTTGCGGGAGAATGACCGCTCCTTCTAGGAGAAAGCCGCTAACCGATTCGTAGGAACTACGGTTAGGTTCAACGGCCCCTGGCAGTTAAAACCACTGCGTGGGCCGAATAGCGATCATCCTCATCATCTTCCTGCTTGCCACTACCGCGCTGGCAGCAGTGTTTACCGTCTGGGTCGCGATGTCGACACGCAAGCAGCGTGTGCAGAGCGACGCCGAGACACACAAACTCCGCGAGACGGAGAAAGCGTGGTTCGTCATTGTCATCGTTGCACTCGTCGCGTTGCTCTTTGCGACGATCTTTTTCACTCCCTACGGGCGCACTGCGGGCCCGGACGGTCAGGTCGTGAAGGTTGAAGGCGTGCAGTTTGCCTGGCTGATGCCAGCCACCACGATCAAGGCCGGTACCCCTGTCGAGTTCGACATCACCTCGAAAGACGTCAATCACAGCTTTGCCGTCTACACCAAGGGCGGAAAGCTGCTGTTCCAGGTTCAGGTCATGCCTGGCTACACCCAGAAGTACGTCTACACCTTCAAGCAGGCCGGCACGTATGACGTGCTGTGTCTGGAGTACTGCGGCGTTGACCACGCCAAGATGCAGGCTCAGATCACGGTGGCCGCATGACCGAGCATCCGATTACCGCAACTCCGCTTCCGGAGGGTGCTGACCGCGCGTATGCGAAATCCGTCGCGTTCCGTTATCTGATCGCGTCGACGGTAATCCTTGGAGCATCCGGCCTCCTCGGGATGGTCCTTCGGGATAGCCAGGCAGGCGCAGGCCGTGTGCCTGACGCTTGGTACTACGCGATCATGACCGCACACGGCCTCGGCGCGTTCGTCGGCTGGGGTGCATTCGCCGTCATGGGTCTCGCATGGTGGGTGCTTGCTGAGGCCGGTTTCCCTGTCCGCCGGTTTGGCAGGTGGATGGCCGAAGCAACGTGGTGGCTGATGGTCGGCGGCGTGTTTGGTGTCGTTGTCACCTGCCTCCTATTCAAGTTCGGCGGCTCCTGGGTCTTCCTGTACCCGATCTCGTTGTATGGCTCGGGTGTCTGGGGCAAGTGGACGGCGTTCTTCTTCACGTTCTCGGTGCTGCTCGCCGGCTTGGCGATCGTCACCTGGTGCGTGGGGATCCTGCACACAGTTGTTGGGCCAGCGCTTGGTGCCGTGAGCAAGAACCCGATCAACCGCTACTTCACCTCGATCGGGTGGGGCTACCTCGCACCCAAGAAGTTCGCGTCGAACGGGAAGGGTGTGCCGTACGCGGTGATTCCGCTCGCAGTGATCGCGCTCGACATGATCATTGCGACGTTGCCGCTCGCGGTAATGCTGATCCTGCTCCTCGTTCACACGTTTGTGGCGAGCGTCACCGTTGACCCGCTCTGGGCGAAGAACATCCTCTGGTGGTTCGGTCACCCGGTTGTCTACCTGCTGCTCTTCCCCGCCGTCGCGGTCTACTACACGCTCGTTCCGAAGAAGGCCGGTCGGCCGTTGGTCGCGGGCAACATCATCGCGATCGGTTGGGCAATTGCGGTTACGGCGAACGTGATCGTGTGGGCCCACCACGTCTACATCGACTATCCGTCGGGAACGATCCAGGCTTCCCTCAACGTGATCAGCCAGCCGCTGACGTTCTCGGTCACGGTTGTCTCGGCACTGTCGCTCTACAGCCTCTTCTTCACGATCTTCCGCTCGAAGTACAAGTGGGACACCGTGGGAACAGCGCTGTTCCTCGGTCTGTTCAGCTGGTTTTCGGCTGGCCTGTCCGGGATCGCGAACGCGACGATCGCCTTCGACCAGGTCGTGCACAACACGCTGTTCATCGTTGGGCACTTCCATCAGATGGCTCTCGAAGGCATCGGCTTCGCGATCATCGCTGCGACGTACGCCTGGCTTCCGGAGTTCACCGGGAAGAAGCTCTACAGCGATCGCATGGGTCGGTGGCACGTGTGGCTGACGTTCGTGTTCGCGAACCTGAACTCGATCGTCTGGATGGATCAGGGCATCCACGGTGCGCCACGCCGCTACGCGGTCGTTCCGCACCACTGGAACAGCCTGAATGAGTGGGCCGTCCCGGTCACGTTCATCCTTGTCCTCAGCCAGCTTCTCTTCGCCTGGAACATCATTCAGACGATCCGGGGCAAGGGCGAGAACCGCAAGGTTGTGACGTGGCAGCAGGCTGCACCAGCTGTCGTCGCAAAGACGGTGGTGCTTGCCGGGCTGCTCGGCGCGATCATCACGGGCGGCTGGGCTCTCGGCCGTCACGTCGGCGAAACTCCGGCTGCGGCGAGCACCACGCCTGCCGCATCGGTGCCGGCGACGATCGGCGGCGGCGATGTTGCTTCGGGCAAGACGCTGTTCACGGCAACCGGCTGCGGTGGGTGTCACACCCTCGCTGCGGCGGGCGCGGCCGGAACGGTTGGCCCGAACCTCGACACAAGCAAGCCGTCCTTCGGGAAGACCGTTGATCGGGTGACGGAGGGTGAGGGCGCGATGCCGCCGTATAGCTCGCAGCTCACCGGTCAGCAGATCAAGGACATTGCTGCATTCATCACCGGTTCGACCGGTGGAACGGATGACAGCGAAGACTGATCGTTCCTCTCGGTACCACCTGCATGAGCTGACGGGAGGCGGGCATTGCCCGCCTCCCGTCGTTTCTATGTCTTTTCAGTCGGTGGCTGAGGCTGTGAGAAGTGCTCGCGTTCGACCTGCTCGACGTGGCCCCACACAAGAAGGAGGGCGACCATGCCGAAGGTGAGCACCTGCTCGGCCATCATCAGGACGCCTGCCCGGTTCTGATCTTCGGCCGCGTCCCAGCCAAACGGGCGGTTTGGAACCTCGAAGTAGGGCGCGTAGAGTGGGTGCGCGGCGATCAATACCTCGCCGAGCACCATGCCGGCAAAGAGGAGGAGGCCGGCGTAGACCGCGCGCATGCCCTGTGAGAGCCGGCGGTGCCGGCTTGGGTCGAGGATCTGAATCCATACGAGCAGTCCTGTCGCGACAAAGCTCCAGTGCTCGGCGACGTGAACGGCTGGGTGGCGAACGGCGGCGTCGTACGCGGTCGGGATGTGCCACGCCGCCATCGCGATCACCCAGGCCCAGAATGAGACCCATGGGCGGAGCAGGAAGGAGATCAGGGCGCGCAGCGGGCGAAAACGCCCAACGCTGCGAAGCACATCAGCTGGCAGCAGGAACACGCTCATCGGGCCCATGAGGCCGAGCACGATGAAGAGCGGTGCGACGTCGCCGAGCAGGAGGTGTTGGAGCATGTGGACGGCGAGGAGCTTCTCTTCGCCGATCGTGTCGATCGGCGATACGAGCGCGAGTACGCCGACGACGACGCCGAGGGTGTAGATCGCGGCTCGTCCCCAACCGACGTGTTGCTTTCCTCGTGAGCGAAGGCGTTGGAACCCTTGCGCGTAGAGCACGAGCGCTACAGCGCCGCCGACGAGCGGCAGCGGATCGACCGTCCATTGACCCACGGGGGGATAATCGCAGCGATTGCGTTCCCGTGGTTTGGGTGCCGTCCGTCGGGTGGGCAGGTTAGGGTTCCCAGCCGATGGCTGACGCACTGTCGAACACGCTCCAGACACCGAACGCCTTCCAGGGCTTTGTTGGCGTCGCTCGTCGCGAGATCACCCCGCCGGTCGGCATTTACGCGCGGATGTGGGGTGCGGCGAAGCACGATATGGCTGAAGGGATCCACAAGCCGCTGTTTGTGACGGCGCTTGCCGTGCGGAACGGGGAAGGTGCGGTGCGCGTGCTGATCGCAGCCGACGTGTGCGTCGTCGGCGATCTGGCAAGTCCCGACGACCTTGAGGTCGTTGCCGCGCCTGTTCGTGAGCGACTTGGACTTGGTGACGGCGAGGTGTTGCTCAACTGGTCGCACACCCATGCTGCTCCGTGGGCGGCAACGAGCCGGGCTGCGATGCCGGGCGGCGAGCTGATCGCTCCGTTCTTGGAGAAGCTCGGGCAGGCGATCGCTGATGCTGGCGAAGAGGCGATAGCGACCCTTCGTCCGGGCACGCTCACATGGGCGACGGGCCGGTGCGACCTTGCGCAGAATCGCGACCTCGTTGATCCCGCGACGGGCACCCGAATCGTGTGCGGTTGGAATCCCGACGTTGCCGCTGACGATACGCTCGTGGTTGGGCGCGTCACCGACGATGCCGACGGAAAGGTCGTTGCCACGATCGTGAACTACGCGTGTCATCCGACGACGCTCTCGTTCGAGAACACGCAGCTGTCGCCCGACTACATCGGCGCAATGCGCGAGGTGGTGGAGGGGGCAACCGGCGGCGCGCCATGCGTGTTCCTGCATGGCGCCTCGGGTGACTTGGGCCCGGCATACCAGTACGTCGGTGACACGAGCGTTCCGGATCAGCACGGTCGCCGCCTCGGATACGCGGCGCTGTCGGCGCTTGAAGGGATGCTGGCTCCAGGCAATTGCTTGGAGTTCAAAGGTGTGGTTGAGTCGGGCGCCCCGCTTGCGATCTGGCGGCCCACGCCGTTCGAGCCGTCGACGGCGATTGCGGGAACGACGATCGAGACTCCTCTCTCCTTGAAGGAGATGCCGACGGTTGCGGAGCTCGAAGCGCAGATGGAGTCGCTCGGGGATGGCCCCGACGATCGCGCGCTCTACGAGCGTCTCTTCCGTAAGCGGCTGATCGTTTCAGCGCTTTCGAGTGATGGGTTCCAGCGGTTCCCAGCGTGGATCTGGCGGATTGGCGACTCGCTGCTGATCGGGCATCCCAACGAGGCGTACTCCTGTTTTCAGGAGGAGATCCGCGAGGCGTTCCCCGGCACAACGGTCGTCGTGATGAACACGAGCGGCATGCGCGGGATGGGGTACCTCTACCCGCCCAAAGACGCCGATGCCGACATCTACCAGGTGTGGCAGTCGCCGTTTTCGGGTGAAGCGCTCCCGGCCCTCACGGCCCAGTGTGTGGCCGAGGGCAAGCGCCTGCTCGCTTAGTTCGAGTCCTCGCCGTCCGGATAGCCGCACTCAAGGCAGCTGTAGTGCAGCTCGCCGTCATCGCCGACGGTCAGCATCATCGTCACGCCGCACGCAGGACAGATCGGCGGCCGGTCGTCTTTGCCCGCGTCCGGGTGTGGGCGGCGTCGCGTCATCTCGTCGTGGCTCCCTGGTTCGTGGTTGCGTTGGGTCGCGAGAAGCTCACGCGGCGCCGCCAAGAAGGCGCGCGATCACGTCGCGGCGGTGGGCAAAGATCCGCTCCACGTCGCGACGGACAAAGAGGCGCTCAGCGAGTCGTCCGAGCGGGCCGAACGGCAGCCGGTAGCGCACGACGTCGCGGAGGAGCGTTCCACCGGGGACTGGCTCGAACGTGTGGGTGTGGTGCCACAGCGCATACGGGCCCCGCAACTGGCGGTCGACGAACCGCACGCCCGGCTCCCAAGCCTCGATCCGTGTCTTCCAGCGGATGGGAAGACCGTGGAGCCGCAGCCGGTAGTCGATCAACGTTCCCTCGGCCATCGCGATCGGGCGCGGCGTGAGCACACGGAAGCGAAGGAACGACGGAGTGATCTGCTCAAGGTTGTGGGCGTCGGCAAAGAACACAAACGCCTCGGCTGGAGGGAGGGGAACGAACTGCTCCTGCTCGATCACATGGGCGCGGTCGTCCTTCACGTTCCGATCGTAGAGGTCGCGTCGTAGTTCGCAGCAAGCGACGACCGCGTATCTGCCGATGCGGCGGTGTTGTTTGGCGAGGACGATGGCGGTGCGACACACAACCATGCGACGTTCGGGGGTGACCGAGATGATGCGTTCTCTCCACCGTGATTCGACGATCCGAGCGGGGTTCGTGGCGCTTGCAGTTGTCTACGTGCTCGTTGCGCTTCTGACGGCACTCCGCGCGTCGGGTGCGGCATCGGGCACTCAGGTAAAGGTGACAGCCGGCAAGCCAACCGAGTACCGCTTTATCGTCACGCCGAGCACTGGGCTCGCCGTTGGGGCAGTCAGGTTTGTCGTGACGAACGCGGGCAAGCAGCCGCACCAGTTCAAGGTGTGCGGGGTCGCCGTCACAGCCGCGACGTTGAAGACGTGCGTCGGCAAAGCGACACGGCTCCTGAAGCCAGGGCAGACGGCAACACTGCTTACGTCGTTCCCGAAGGCCGGAAAGTACGAGTACCTCTCCACACCGGTCGACGCTGCAAAGGGCATGAAGGGGCTCCTTGTTGCGAAGGTTGCAGTCGTGTCGACACCGATCACCACAGCGTCCGTCACCCGTCCCAGCACCACGCCGGTTGGAACCACGCCGACCGTGCCCGCCGTAACGACGACGAGTGGTAGCGCATCGGGATCAGCGGGGCAGATCGTCTGGACGAACGTTGGGTGCGGCAGTTGTCACTCCCTCACGTCGCTCAAGGGCAACGTGAACTCGAGCCTCAACTCGACGCATCCCGAGCCGTTCCCGGGTGGAGCGCTCAGCCAGAAGCAGATTGCCGATGTCGCTGCCTACATCAACGGCAGCTAGTGACGATCGAACGCCCGGCGCGCGCCACGCCGGGCTAGCCTGACCGCCGTGGATGTGGTGTTTACCCCCGAGCATCGCGGTGGCTCCGGGTCGCCAATGGTCTGCCTCCACGGCTTCACCGACACCTGGCGGACGTGGGAGCTCGTGCTTCCCTCCCTTGAGCGGCGCCATGACGTGCTGGCTCCAACTCTCGTTGGGCACGCCGGTGGCCCTCCGCTCACTGGTGCGATCACGGGCAAGACATTCGCGGACGAGATCGAACGCGCGATGGATCGTGCCGGCTTCGCGACCGCGCACTTCGTCGGCAACTCGCTTGGCGGGTTCGTGGCGCTGCAGCTCGCCGCCCGCGGGCGTGCCCGATCGGTCGTCGCGTTCGCGCCGGCCGGCGGGATGGATGTCGCCGACCCACACTTCGTCGAGATGGTCGGGTCGTTTGCACCGACGCAGGAGCGGTTGCGCCTCGCCGCTCCATCAGCGCCCGCGCTCGCCTCGACACCCGAGGGTCGCCGCGCTGTCACGGAGTCGATCGTTGAATCAGGCGATCGTGTTCCGGCACCTCTCGTCGCACACATGATCGCCGGGGTCGCCGCGTGCGTTGACGTCGGGCCGCTCGTCACCTACGTGCTTGAGCACGGCTACGAGCTTGACGCCGCACAGATCACGTGTCCCGTCCGTTTTGTGTGGGGTACGGCGGACCGTCTGCTTCCATGGCCGGACGCCGCGAGCGGCTTTCGCACAGGCGCATTCGCATTCGCGGACTGGATCGAGCTTGCCGGGGTTGGTCATTGCCCGCAGCTCGAGGTTCCGACCGAGGCGGCCGCGTTGATCCTCGATTTCGCTGCTGACTGAGATGCGATAGCCGCCCGTTGCTCGCGCAGGGGCACTCAGTCAGCCAAGATGGAGCGAGTGGACGAAGGGCTCGTGATTCTCGTTGTCGGCGCGGTGCTTGCGGCGAGTGTGTTTGCGGCCTTTGGGGCGGCGCGTACGGGTCTGCCGGTGCTCGTCGCATTTCTCGGCATCGGGATGTTCATGGGATCGGACGGGCCGGGCGGCATCGCGTTTGACGATGCCGAACTCACCCGCCGCATTGGGACGGTTGGACTTGCCCTCATCCTCTTCGAAGGTGGCCTGCAGACATCCTGGCGTCGTCTCCGCGAGGTCGCGGTTCCCGCAGCGCTGCTGAGCACGGTCGGTGTCGTCGTCTCAACGCTCGTCACCGCGGTGGCGGCGCACCTGTTGTTCACCCTGACCTGGCTCGAGGCAGCACTGCTTGGCGCAGTTGTTGCGTCAACTGACGCTGCAGCGGTGTTTTCGACCCTTCGCGCGACCAACATTCGGCGGCGCCTCGCGCGAACACTTGAAGCCGAGTCGGGCGGGAACGACCCGATGGCGATCGCGCTCACACTCGGGCTGATCGCGTGGATCGAACACCCGGCAGGGCATGGCTTTCTTGACCTTACGGTCTTGGTTATCAGGCAGCTTGGGCTCGGGCTCGTTGTTGGTTTGGCACTCGCGTACGTGGCGACCCGGATCTTTGCCCGGATTCCCGACGCAGTCGCCGCGTTCGTCCCTGTCGCGTCACTCGCGGCCGCGGCTCTCTCATTCGGCGCGGCCGCGGTGCTCGGTGGCAGCGGCTTCCTTGCGGTCTACATCGTCGGACTCGCGGTAGGAAGTACGCCGTCGCGCTACCGACAGCAACTGGCCGCCTTCCACGAGGGTGTCGCCTTCCTCGCCCAAGTCGTGCTGTTCGTCGTGCTTGGGCTGCTCGTGTTTCCGCGTGATCTTCCGGCGGTTGCCCTGCCCGGGATCGGCCTTGCCGCTGCCCTGATCTTTATCGCTCGCCCAGCCGCCGTCTGGGCATCAACGGCTCTCCTCTCGTTCACGCGACGCGAGCGGGTGCTGCTCGGCTGGGCTGGCCTTCGGGGTGCCGCCCCGATCGTTCTCGCAACATTCGCGTTGACCTCGACGGTTGAGCATCGCGAAACGATCTTCAATGGGGTGTTCTTCGTCGTGATCGTCTCGGCGCTCCTCCAAGGCACGACGTTGGAGCAGCTCGCAACGCGGCTGCGTCTCGTTTCCAGTTGGAAGCCCGAGACCGTGGTTGCGATCCCGCCCGAATACGTCGTGATCGAGTTTGCGGTCGAAGGGAATCACGCGATCAACGGGTCGGCCGTTCGTGAGCTCGGCCTTCCACGCGACGCCCTCGTTGCCTGGGTGACGCGGGGTGGTAATCCCATTCCGCCACGGGGAAGCACGGTCGTCGAGGCAGGCGACCGACTTTCCGTGATCACGCCTCGACATCGCAGTCCCGATCTCGAGGACGTGCTCAGTCGCTGGCGTCGCCTGATCTGACGCACCCAAGCGAGCGTAGGGCGACCTGTGTAACGATGGAACGCGTCACCGGGGGACGCTAGGAGAGGCGAGTGATGCACACATGACGCACCATCAATCAACGAGATTGCGCGTGCTCGTCGCGGCCGCCGCGGCCGCGACGCTCGTCACGCTGACGATGGAAGTCGCGACCGCTCCTGCGCGGACGTCTGTGCTGCGCGCAACGGTGGTCACCGTCACGGCCGGCAAGCCGAAAGAGCTCTCGTTCACTCTGTCGACACGTGCGGCGTTGCCGCTCGGCACAGTGACGTTCAACGTCGCCAATCGTGGAAAGATCGCCCACCAATTCACGGTGTGCTCGTATCCGTCATCGGGGGCGTTCGGGTCGGCCTGCACCGGGAAAGGAACAAAGACGCTCGCTCCGGGCGAGACCGCCACGCTGAAGGTGACGTTCACGAAGGCCGGCAGCTACGAGTATCTCTCGGGATTGGACGCGCAGGCGCTGCAGGGTATGCGTGGTCTTGTCACGATCAAGGGAGCGACTGGGGTGACGACGACCGCGAAGACCACCACGGCGCCTGTGATCAACCCGAACGCCGCAACGAGCGCCGGAGCGACCGGCGACAAGATCGCGGGAGCCGTCGTAATCAAGTCGGCCGGTTGCCTTGAGTGCCACACGCTCGTGAACCTCAAGGGCGGCGTCGACCAGTCGCTGAACTCATTCCACCCAGAGCCGTTCCTGCACGGGCCGCTCACACCCAAGCAGCTGCGCGATCTCGCCGCCTACATCGACGAGAGCAACCCGTAGGCTGCCCCCGTCGTGGCAGGCGATCGTCTAACGATCGCGCTGAGCCCGCACCATCCACAGCTGCTCTTCGAGCGCCAGTGCGACCTTGATGAGGACGTCCTGGCTGGCGAGGTCGTGGGCGCCGACCGAGGTGATCCGCGTGCGACAGTTCGCCACGGCCTCCACGAGTCGGTGTGTCAGCACCTGAATCACTTCACGATCCGGCGTCGGCCCGACAGTGACCTCCGTGAGTTCGCCGGTTTCAGCCAAGGTCTTCGCCTGCCCATCGGGCCAGTAGCCGACCGCCACAGCACGTTCCGCCACGAGATCCGCGAGAAGCGACCATGTGGCGACGAAGTCGTCGAGCTCAAGGTGCACAGAGCGGAAGTTCGTGCCGACGACGCTCCAATGGAGATGCTTGCCGAGCAGTGCGAGGTTGATCAGCTCTGCGAGGCTCGCTTGGAGTTCGCGGCCGACCTCGACCTGTTCGTGATGGGAGAGGGAGGGGTGGGCTTCGCCCTGCTGGATGGTTTCGATCGCGGCCATGTTCTGTCCTCTCGTGTGGTGGAAGCCTTGACCGGACGCGTGTTGCGGCCGCTTGGCGTGCTCCAACCCGAGTGCTGAGGGCGGAAGGTGCGAGGCGATCGGTTGAGTCTCGCTGGAGCGTCGACCTCAAGCCAGATGTGTTACCTGGCGAAGCGACTGCTCACATTGTACTCCTGGCGGGGGGAAGCGGCCGTGCGTCGGCCGGGCCCGTCGGCGTCATCACGCGACGGTGGATCTCCTGCGTGAGTTCTTCGATGCGTGCTGTGAGCCGCGTGTTCTCGGTCAGGAGTGAGCGAAGCAACGCGACCTCCGAGCGGGCGTCCTGTTGTCGGTCGGCGGCATCGTTGGCAACGGTCTCGCGATGCTCGGCGTCGGATTCGGCATGGGCCTTGTCGCGATCGGCCTGACGTGTTTGCGCCAACAGGATCAGCGGAGCTGCGTAGGCGTCCTGCAAGCTGAACGCGAGGTTGAGCAGGATGAACGGGTAGAGGTCGAACTGCACGATCCCGGTCGCGTTCGCGAGGATCCAGAGCGCGACGAGCGCGGTCTGCCCAAGCAGGAAGCGTGGTGTACCGAAGAACCGCGCGAACGCTTCGGCCTTGGCGCCGAACGAGCCCGTGCCAAACGGGGCGAAGAGATGCTCATGGCGGGCGAGGAACCGGAGGTGGTCGTCCTCAGGTGAGGGGGCGTCGTTTCGGCGTGGCTCGGTGGTCACGTGATCACGCGGCGCGTGAACGTGCGGATCCCGAGCCATGTGAGTGCGACAAACACGATCGTGATCGCGCCGAGAACGATCGGGATGCTCATGTGCGTGACGTCGGGTGTGAGGGCGGCTCGCAGGCCTTCGCTGACATAGACCAGCGGGTTGACAAGAACGCCGATCTGGAGCCACCGCACCGTCGTGAGCGCCGCCCAGGGGTAGTAGACGCACCCGAGGAACGTCACGGGCAGAACGACGATCGAGAAGATCAGCCCGATCTGGCGTGGTTGGACGATCGTCCCAAGGACGAGCCCCATTGAGCCTGCGGCGAGGCTTGCGAGGATGACGACGAGCACGAGGAGCGGCCAGTTGAAGGTGATCACCGGTGGTGTGGCGGGGATCCAGTAGACGAGTGGGAACACCGCGATCGCCGCGATGATGCTCTGCACGGCGCTGAAGCAGACCTTTTCAAGCGCGACGACCCAGATTGCGACGGGTGCCATCAACCGGTCTTCGATCTCGCGGGTGGCGCCGAGCTCGGTGGAGAGCGGCAGAGCGACGGCCGCGATCCCTTGGAAGAAGATCGACACCGCGATCAGACCGGGGAGGAGGACGGTCGCGAATCCCGGGCCGCTCGGGGCGCCGGCGCCGATACCTGCTCCACCGACCTTGGGTAGCACGTAGGTGAAGACGAACACAAAGAGCAGCGGGTTCATGAGGGTTCGCAGCGCGAATGGCACTGCTTCGCGTGCGAGCACACGCGAGTCACGCACGATCAATCCCCAGAACGCGCGCGCGGTGAGGGGGAGTGCGTTACTCACGCAGGCCTCTTCCAGTGAGCGTGATGAACACCGTCTCAAGCGTCGGTTCGGTGAGTGAGACGTCGCGCAACCCGTGGCCTGCGGCTTGCTCAACGACGCGTGCCATGAGGCCGTCGGTGGACGACGCGAAGATCCGCGCACCACCGTCGGTTGGTTCGACAGTGTTCACCCCGGGTAGGGCGGCGAGCGCGTTGCGGAGCGCCTCGTCCATCGTGTCGACATGGATCTCGACGATGGTGTCGACTCCGACGCTTCGCTTGAGCTCGCCGGGCGTACCGGTCACGAGGATGCGACCGCCGTCCATGATCGCGAGCCGGTCGCACATCGCCTCGGCCTCTTCCATGTGGTGGGTGGTGAGCAAGATCGTGATCCCCTCACGTGTCCGAAGGTCGGTCAGCACGCTCCAGAGCGCGAGTCTGCTTTGCGGATCGAGGCCTGCAGTTGGCTCGTCGAGGAAGAGGACGCGCGGACGGTGTGCGATTGCGCGAGCGATCTGGAGCCGTTGCACCATGCCACCCGAGAGCTCCGAGACGCCTGCGTCGCGGCGCTCAGCAAGCGCAAAGGTCGCGAGCAGCTCATCGGCGCGCACCCGTGCTTCCGCAGCGCCGATCCCGAAATACCGGCAGTGGTAGATCAGGTTTTCGCGGACGCTGCAGGCACGATCGAGCGTATTGAACTGGGTGACGACACCGATGACGCGCTTGACTGCGACGGGGTCGTGCACCGCGTCGGCGCCGGCGACGTGGACGGTGCCGCTCGTCGCGCGCACCCGCGTTGTTGCGACGCCAACCGTCGTGGTCTTGCCTGCACCGTTTGGGCCGAGCAGGCCAAAGAGTTCGCCATCGGCGATGTCAAGATCGATGCCGTCGACGGCGCGTGGGGCGTGTGCGTCGTACTGCTTGACGAGGCCACGAATCTCGACGGCGTTCAGCTTGGTCTCCCTGGTCGCACTCCGAACCTCCGGCGGCTGTCTTCGCGATCCACGGCAAGGCGCCGGGATCCTTCCGCCTGGTTGTGAGGCGAACCAGCCGGGGTTCAAGGCTGCCTCGTCATCGTATCGACGCGATCGATGGCGGCGGCGCGGTGATACCGTCACAAAGCCGCATCTAGAACTGGGGTGACGAGCTGTGCCGGGCGTCGCGCATGCCATGCGATCGCTCCTTGCCCTCGTCTCCCTCTTGTCAGGTGGTGGTTCGCATGTCGATGCAGTCTCCGGCTGTTCCCGGTGCACCAAACGATCCGATCGCGGTGCCAGAGCCCGTTCCGATGCCACTCACGTCGGTGGAGCGACATCTTGCGCATCGGTCGAACTGGCTTCGCGCCGCGGTGCTTGGCGCGAACGACGGCATCCTTTCTACGGCCAGCCTTGTGCTTGGCGTCGCTTCAGCGGGAGCGGGTTCGGCGGCGATCGTCACAGCGGGTGTCGCCGGGCTTGCCGCAGGTGCGACGTCGATGGCGGCAGGGGAGTACGTCTCGGTCAGCTCGCAGCGCGACACCGAGAATGCGGATCTCGCCCTTGAGAAGCGGGAGCTTGCAGCGTCGCCAGCCCATGAGCACGACGAGCTTTTGACGATCTACCGCAACCGAGGACTCTCACAGGGGCTGGCCGAGCAGGTCGCACAGGAGTTGTCGACGGGTGATCTGTTGCGCACCCATGCGCGCGATGAGCTGGGGTTCGATCTCGATCGGCTCGCGCGGCCCGTTCAGGCCGCTTGGGCGTCGGCAACCTCATTTGCGATCGGCGCTGCCGTTCCACTGATCGCAATCGCGCTCGCATCGGGCTCGTCACGGATCCCGGTTGCGATCGTCGTCACGCTGCTGGCGCTGGGTGTGCTCGGCGTGTCGGGCGCCCGGCTCGGTGGCGCCCCGATGATGCGAGCTTCAGTGCGTGTTGTGGTCGGAGGGATCTTCGCGATGGGCGTAACGATGGGCATCGGTCTGATCGTCGGCTCCGCCGTCTGACGCGACCGCGATTGGGCGCGATGCCCTCCCTACTTGCCGTTACTGATCTCTGCGCGTCGGACGTCGAGCAGCTTCTGCACAATCGACCTCGGGAGCGGCTCGTCGATCGGAAAGTGGAGCGAGCTCTTCGTCATCGAGAACCCTTCCAGCTCGTCGCCGAGCTGTCGGAGAACAGAGCCGCTAAAGGGGAAGTAGCTCAGGTGGTTGGCAAACGCGGCGAAGCCACCGACGATCTTTCCGTTCACCCGGAATGCGGGGATTCGATAGGAGATCACCTGCTCCGCGTCGGGGACGATCTCGAGGATCGTGCGGCGGAGCGACTCGAGCGTGCTGCGCTTCGGCTCGTCGACTTCGCTGAGGTAGGCGTCTACGTCGGTCGCGGACATCGCTTGGGAACCGGTGCGTTACAGGTCAGGTGGCGCATGATCGAACGGCACGGGTTCGAATGGAGCGTGTCGGGATCGAACCGACGACCTCCGCCTTGCAAAGGCGGCGCTCTCCCAGCTGAGCTAACGCCCCGTACGGCGGGGGATTCTACCGGGAACCCGCAGGTGGTCTCCGGGCGTCCCCACCACGCAGGGTAGGGACGCCTCGGTTCCCGTGCCGCGAGGCTCTAGGCCGCGCGGGAAAGACGCTCTTCGTGCCGAGCGCGCTGGATGATGAGATCGCGGTCACCGAAGCGGATATTCGCGCGCGCTTGGCGCTGCTCGTCCCACAGTTCGGCGATCTCCTCTTCGAGACGCTGGTGCTCGGCGGCAAGGCTTGCATTGTGGCCCTGCGAGAGCTTCTGAAAGACCTCTGCTCGCTTCTGCGAGAGAGCGTCGATCTCGATCTTGATGTCATTGAGTGTGCGCATATGCCTCCTACAACGTCCGGGCGCGGTACCTCTATTCCCGCCTTAGCAACATTTCACACAATTCTACCTGTGAATCCGGTGAGTTTGCGCCATTTCGCACGAACTTACCGAATCCTTTCGATTTTCAGGTGTGATGCGGCGGGTTTCGCATCGCGTTGCTTATCTCAAAAGCACCGAAGATAGGTGTTGCTGCCTCAAAAATCCGACTGCTCTGGGGATGGTAGCGCGTATGTCAAGACTTGACATGTAAAGACTCAGATTTTATCCTTGGAACATATGTAGACCTGTTCGACCGGTGTAAGGAGGTACTTGGCTATGGCCACCACACTTCTCCGCTTTGACCCGTTCCGCGAGGCAGCGACCATGCATAACGAGCTCAGCCGCCTGATGAACGGGCTTTTCGAAGGCAACGGACGCCAGACCCAGTCGTGGGTGCCCACCCTTGATGCGTGGGAGACCGCTGACGAAATCGTCTACGCGTTCGACCTGCCGGGTGTTACGCAGGACAAGATCTCGGTTGAGCTCAACGAAGGCACGCTCACTGTCTCGGCCGAGCGCGTCCGCACCGAAGAGGTGACAGACGATCACTACCACCGTCTCGAACGCCGTTTCGGCACGTTTGCTCGCACCGTGGGCCTGCCGAAGGGCGTCTCGGACGACGCGATCACCGCGTCGTATGTCGACGGTGTCTTGACGGTTCACGTTCGCAAGCCCGAACTCGCGAAGCCCAAGCGGATCGAGATCGGTGTCAACGCCCACAAGACCATTGAAGGCGCCGCCAAGCAGTAACCCCTGGAAGCGGGGCGCCATCCCCGCGACCCCTCCTACCGTCGGGCTGCCCATTTGGGCAGCCCGACCCCTTTCTGGGTGCCCCCTCAAGATCTGGGCGTTGAGCCGAGATAGAGTCGAGGGATGGGAGGACTCGGCGCACCACTCCTCACCCTCGTCTTTGTCGCCGGCGCTGCAGCGACCTGGCTCGCTGGCGGTCTGCTCTCGCGCACAACCGACGCGCTCGACACGCGCTTCGGCCTCGGCGAAGCGCTCGGTGGACTGATCCTGCTTGCGGTCACAGGAAGCCTCCCCGAGATCGCGATCACCGCATCGGCCGCGATCTCTGGCCACCTCGACCTCGCGGTTGGCAACCTGATCGGCGGCGTTGCAATCCAGACGCTCGTTCTCGTCATCCTCGACGCCGTGTCGGGGCCGGAACGGCCACTCTCCTTCCGTGTCGGGTCGCTGATCCCCGTGATCGAGGGCCTGATGGTTGTCGTCGTGTTGGCGACTGCACTCGCGGGTGCGGCGCTGCCTGCCTCGACAAACATCGGCGGAGCGAGCCCAACCTCAATCGCTGTCGTCATCTTCTGGATCGCTGGGGTGTGGGTCGTGAATCGCGTTCGCCTCCAGCCTGCGTGGGACGTGCACGCGCCCGAGGCGACACCGGGCCGCCGCCACGTCCGTCAGCGGCATCCTGTTGCGCCACACCCCTATGCGTCCGCCTCCACGGCAAAAGTGATCGCGCTCTTCGTTGGCGCGAGCATTGTGACGCTCGGTGCAGGTGTCGCGTTGCAATCGTCGGGATCGGCGCTCGCCTCGAGCATGGGCATGCAGGGGGCGATCTTCGGCGCCACGTTCCTCGCCGCCGCCTCGGCGCTGCCTGAGATCGCAAGCGGCATTACGGCCGTGCGGCTTGGTGACCTGCAACTCGCAGTAGGCGACATCCTCGGCGGCAACTCGTTCCAGATCTGCCTCCTACTCCTCGCCGATCTGCTCGCCGGCACGCCCGTAATCGTCGCGGCGCATCGATCAGATCTCTGGCTCGGCGGCATAGGACTTCTCGTCACCGGAATCGCTGCAGGGGCGATCATCGCCCGCCCAAAACGCACCTTCTTCTGGCTCGGAATCGACTCGCTCGCGATGGTCGCGATCTACACCTGCGGCGTCGCGTTACTGCCGCTCATTAAGTAGCGACGCTCAGTCGAGCGCGAGGCCTTCGCGCACCCGTGCGCCAACCGCCGCCATCTCAAGCTTCTGTCCCGTGACGTCGGCAAGCAGCGCGTCGGCCGTCGGGCCTTGTCCGAGCGACCACAGCTCGCGCAGCAGATTCCCGGCGGCCTTCTTGCCAAACCACTCCTCGCCAAACTCGGAGCGAAGGAAGTCGCGTAGCTGCGCCTCGAACGCCCACGACCGGAGATACCCCGTGACGTAGAACGATCCGTCGATGTCGGACAGATAGCTCTCGGGGTTGGCGGGGATCTTGAGAGCATCGGTGAGCAACTCGGCATACCGGGGGCGCATCGATTCTGGGTCGGCGGACTGGAAGTACTCGATCTCGTAGAGAAGCTTGGCCGAGTAGCGGCGGATGAAGTACAGGAGCGACACAGCCCCTTCCGCCGCCAGCTGGCCGACCCGCGGCACATCGAGGCGTCGGTTGAGCCAGGCGGGGTCAGTCACGAGGTGCTGCAACAACATCGCCCAACCCTCGGTGACGGCCATGTCGCCGAGACGCTTCGCCTCCATCGGCAGGTCGGGTGAGGTGTGGGCGTAGTGCTCCGTGTGGCCTGCCTCGTGGAACAGGGCCTCCCAGTCATCGCGCCCACCGATCGGCTGGATGACGAGCATCACCTTGCCGGGAATCTCAATCGGGGAACAGAACGCACGCGGGCTCTTGCCGGGACGCGCGTCGAGATCGAGATGCACGTTCTTCTGGGCGGAGAGGTCGATCCCCATGTCGCTGAGCGTTCCCTGCAACGCTGGGAGCATGCGATCGGATGGGTATGCCTTGTCCCACTCAGGTGCCCGGAAGAGCCGGGCGACATCCCACGGGCGCGCGTCCGAGAGGCCGACACCGAGGCGTGCGCGAAAGAGCTTGTCGCCCGCGTCCTCCCAGAGCCGTTCGGTGTCAGCAAGGACGCTGCGGCATTGGGCGGCAAGGCCATCGAGATCGAAGCCGAAGCGCTTGTAGAGCTCGTAGTAGTTCGAGGCGCCGAGCTTCGACACGGCCTCATGGTCGATCCGGGACGCCTCGAGGTAGACCGGATTCAGGTGCTCGTCGGTGAGCTTGAGACGCTCACGCTCAAGCCGTTCGCGCTTTGCGCGGTCGGGCTCGTTTGCCATCGCTGGGCGCAGCATGCGGAACGGGATCGTCTCCCCATCGACCTTCGCCTGGAGCCCTGATTCGACCGAGGCGAGCCGTTCGGCGTGGCTGCGGGTGAGGTTGCCGAGGTAGTTCTCGCACGCGAACCGCCACAGCTCGGTGGGGGCCGCCTGCATGCGGAGTGCCAGGTCGAGCCCGGTGAGGTCGGCGTGGCGCTCGTACAGCGCCTCAAGCTCAAGCGTCTCCTTGTGGCCGGCAAGGTGGAGGTAGTACTCCTCGTCGATCTCGGCGATGAAGCGATCTGCGCGGTCGCGGTAGTCGTCGAGTTCGCGGCTCGTTAGGGCCTGATCGCTCACCGCCCGTAGGATAGGCGGGATGCACGAGTTCGCCGTCACGAGTGAGCGAAAGACCCAGCTGATCGACGTCACCGAACGCGTCCGGGAGGCGGTTGCAGGCGCCACCGGGGCTGCGGTGCTCGTCTATGTCCCGCATACGACCGCTGCGATCACGATCAACGAGAAGATCGACCCGGTGCTCGTCGAAGATCTCGAGGCGTTCTTCGAGAAGGTCGTTGGCGACGACTGGGGTTGGCGTCACGACGACAAGGACGGCCCGAACGGCGCCTCCCACGGTCGTGCGTCGGTCGCTGGTGCCCACGTGCTCGTGCCGCTGCACGACGGGAAGCTTGTGCTCGGGACGTATCAGGCGCTCTTCCTGTGCGAGTTCGACGGCCCGAAGCCGCGCAAGGTCTACGTCTCCGTCCTCCAATAGCCGGCGCGCCGTTGCGATGAGCATCGAGCCGCTCTTCCGGCTGCGCTTGCGCACCGAGCGGCTCGAACTGCGCCTGCCGACCGAGGCGGAACTCCAAGAGTTCGCCGCACTCGCTGAGCAAGGTGTTCATCCACCGGAGGAGATGCCGTTTCGATTCGCATGGACGGATGCGATTGGGACGCCTGAGTTTCGCGACGGCTTCATCGAGTTCCATCGGGGGGCGCGGCGAACGTGGGCGCCCGAGAGCTGGAACCTCGTGCTCGGGGTGTGGGCCGACGGTGTGCCGGTCGGGACACAGAGTGTCAACGCGGTGAACTTCGCCGCACGCCGGACGGCCGAGACCAGCTCGTGGCTTGGGCAGCGCTTCCAAGGGCGTGGAATTGGGACCGAGATGCGAGCGGCGATCCTCACATTGCTCTTCGACGGATTGGGTGGGGAGGTGGCGACCTCCGGGTACATCGAGGGCAACGAACGCTCGCGCCGTGTCTCTGACAAGCTCGGCTACGTGGTGCACGGTGAGGAGACCGTGGCTCCCCGCGGCACGCCGGTGCGAGAGATCCAGCTGACGCTCGATCGAGCAGCGTGGCAGGCGGTCGCCAGACCACCGGTGGAGATCGTCGACCTCGCTGCTTGTCTGCCGCTCCTTGGCGCTGAATCAGCGCCGGGCCGGTAGGCTCGACCCGTGGCCGCTCCCGTGCAACGGGGGGAGGAGCTTGACCTCTCCATCGAATCGCTCGCCTTTGGCGGGAATGGCGTCGCGCGCCTTGACGGCTTCGTCGTGTTTGTGCGCCGCGGCCTGCCGGGCGATCGCGTTCGCGCGCACGTCCTGAAGACGCAGCGTCGCCATGCAGAAGCGGTCGTCGTCGAGGTGCTCGAACCGGGCCCTGTGCGGGTCGACGCGCCATGCAAGCACTACCCCGTGTGTGGCGGCTGCCGCTTCCAGGATCTCGCCTACGAGACGCAGCTCGAAGCGAAGCACTCGTGGGTGCGCGACTCGCTTGAGCGGATCGCCGGCATCCAGAATCCGCCGCTTGAGCCGATCGTTCGCGCCGAAGAGATCTTCGGGTACCGCAACAAGATGGAGTACTCGTTCGCGCCTGGTGAAGACGGCGGCGACATCCAGCTTGGCTTCCACGCTGCGGGACGGTGGGACACGGTGTTGCAGATCGATGAGTGCCTGCTCACGAGCGAGCTCGGCAACAACGTGCGAAACGCCGTACGCGCATGGGCGATCGAGGACAAGCTTTCGGCGTACGACCAGCGCGAGCACAAGGGGTATCTGCGCCACCTGATGCTCCGCGAGGGCCGCAACACCGGGGAGATGCTCATCCAGCTTGTGACCAATAAGGGTGAGCGGTTCGACCGCGAACGCTTCATTGAGGTCGTGACGCAGTTCCCCGAGGTCAAGTCGGTGCACTGGTCGGTCAACGAGGCGCCGAGCGAGAACACGAACCTGCCGACGGAGCTGCTCTGGGGCGAGGACGCGATCGAAGAAGAGATCGGCGGCCTGCGTTTCCGTGTGCGCCCGAATGCGTTCCTGCAGACCAACACGAAGATGGCTGCGACGCTCTACGACCTTGCGATCGAAGCGGCAGGCCTCACCGGCAAGGAGACGGTCTACGACCTCTACTGCGGTATTGGCACGATCGGCCTGGCGCTCGCGAAGAACGCCCTCACCGTGTGGGGCATCGAGATCTCCGAAGAAGCCGTTGCTTGCGCCATCGAGAACGCCGAGCTGAACTCGATCGGCAACGCGGCGTTCTTTGCCGGCAACGTCGGCCTCGTGCTTGAGGAGCTGCGTGAGCGCTCAGGTGAGCCAGACGTTGTTGTCGTCGACCCGCCGCGGGCAGGCCTTGCAGGCAAGGCGCTCAAGCGGCTCGGTGAGCTTGGCGCTCAGCGCGTCGTCTACGTCTCGTGCAACCCGACGACCTTCGCGGGCGACCTGAAGCGGCTGAGCGAGGAGTACGGGTACGACTTGATTCGCACAACGCCCGTCGACATGTTCCCGCACACCCCGCATGTCGAAGCGGTTTCGCTGCTTGAGCGGCGCCCGGGCTTTGTTCTGCCCGAGCCTGAGCCTAAGAAGCCGAAAAAGAAGTAGGTCGCATCCGCCGCCAGATCAGGTCGGCGTTTGGAACCAGGAAGGCGATTGCGAGTCCGGGCAACGCGGGAAGCCCGTCGACCGTCCAGAGGTGTGCGGCAATCACGGTGAATCCGAGTGCGGCCACGAGCGCAATCCAGGTGACTCCCGGCCGGAGCCGGAAGCGCAACGTCGCACCGAGGAACACGGCGAAGAACAGCAGGTCGGGCAGGCCGAGCCGGGCCGAACCTCCGCCCGGAACGACGAATGCGATCGAGAGCGACGTGAACACGTGCTCGTGACCGCCGCTTGTGATCGCGTGGGTTGGGCCACGCCAGACCGAGTACGCATCGACCCACGGGATGAGCAGGGCGACGAGGACGACCCACGAGAGCTCTTCGAAGAAGCCGAGGAACCACCAGCCGGCGCAGGTCATCGCCCCGATCTTTGTGAAGTTGGCACCCGTGTCGAACCCTGCCTCGGTGAACGCGAGCGTCAGGACGCCCAGCGCGATTGCGACCGCCCAAAGCCGCGGGGTGTCCCAGAGTGGCGAGGCGAGCCAAACGAGGAGGAACACCGCCGGCATCAGCACGATGGCGATCAGGAGGATGCTCGGCCAGAGCGCGAGACCCCCAACATGGGGTGCCGCGAGATACCAGGCGAGGAGCAGCCCTAGTAGGGCGGCAGCGCGGCCCACCAGGGGCCCAGTGTCTTGAAGGCGTTCCAAAAGCGTGTCTTTGCTGACTGCTCGTCGAGCGATTCGTCGATGTCGGGCACGACGAGCGCTTGGATCGTGGGCGTGAAGTCCTGCAGCTCGCCCAGCGTAGCTTCGACGGGCTTCGAGAGCGGGAAGTCGAGCTCGTTCAGGAAGATGCGGGCGTCGTCTCCCATGACGACGACGACGCGCGGCGAGACGATGCGGATCTCGCGGCGCAGCCAGTCACGACACTGTTCGATGTCGGCACCCGCGAACTTGACGCAGTTTGTGCCGAACACTTCGGTTGCGTCGACCGACAGCTTCTCGAGCGACTTCTTGATCGCATGCCCTGCGCGCCCGTGGTAGGCGACACCCTCCCGAAGCTCGTGCTCCTGGGGGCCGTACTTGAGCAGGAACATGGATCCCAACGGGTGGCCGGTGGGTTGGGCGACAGGAGCGCCCTCCGCTGCCTCGGCAACTTCGTGCTCGAGGCGGAGGATCTCCTTGATCGCTTTGTCCAGGTACCTCTGGAAGATCTCGTCGGTCATAAGGGCAGTCACGGGGCTTTGGTCCATTCTCCCCGTCATGTCCTTCTCCTTGACCGGCCCGCCCCCTGCGGTCCCTTGTTGAACGTTTACTTGACCTTGTCGCGCACCTGAGCCATCCATTTCAGGCTCTGGAGGTAGGCGAGCGACTTGGGGCGCCTGACGATTTCGGCGCCGCGAATGGAGACGAGGAACTCTTCGGGGTCGTTGAACGAGCGCATCCGCACCGCGCCCGTCCCAAGTCCTTGCAGGACGTGGGCGTCGGAACCGGCACCCATGGCGAGGTCGTACTTGCGTGCGAAGCGGAGCGCTTCGTCGTTGTGGGCGTCCCACAGCAGCCGTGCGTTGTAGACCTCGAACAGGTCGATGTCGGCGAGATGCCGTTGGAGCGTCGCGGGTGACGGGACGGTGTGCATCCGATCGAAGGGGTGTGGGACGTACACGAGGCCGCCCTGTTCTTTGATCGCAGCGATCGTCTCGTCGAACGGCATGCCGCGTGGAATCTCACGCTCGAGGAAGAGGCCGATCACCTCACCTTGGTTGTCGGTCTTGATCTCCTCGCCAGGGATGACGATCAGCTCGCGGTCGGCGGCGACCTCGACGGTCGCGAGCGCACCGCCGAAGACGTTGTGGTCGGTGACGGCGATCGCCCCGAGTCCTTCGGCTTCGGCGTGGGCGACGAGGTCGGCAGGTTCGACGGCGCAGTCAAACGACCAGCTTGTGTGCATGTGCAGGTCGGCGAGAATCCACGGCCGGTCGGCGAGCGGGTCGCTGTCGCGGCGGGGGCGCGTCGCGGGTCGTTGGGCGAGGGCCTGGTCGTAGATCGCGGCGAGGCTCGCGGCGACGTCTGCGAACGACGCGCCTTCGGCTGCGGCGAGCGACACACTCTTCTCGGTCGTGAGGAGGGTTTCGGTGTCGGCGAAGCGCGCTGCGAGGGCGGCGGCGAGCTCCGGCTGTTCTGCGACTCCGGTGGGTCGGGCGATGGCGCAGCCGGACGTTTGGGCTTCGAGCAGGAGGCGGGGGAGGCCGTCGACGGCGGGGACGAAGATTGCGGCTTCGGCGAGGATCGCCGCCCGCGAGGCGCCGTCGCGCGCTGTGCGGACGTGGACACGCCCTGTGAGGGCACGTGGGACGCTGGGACGGCCTCCGAGCGGTTTGGTGTTGAGAAGTACGATCTCCCAGTCGGGGAGCTCTCGCAGCGTGTCGATGACGGCGCGGGCGAGTGGTCGTTCCGTGCGTTTTGCTTCGACGACGATGATGTTGCGTTTTGTGGCTGGCCCGAAGGTTGCGAGGTCGATTCCTGGTGATTCAAGGTGCCAGGTGCCGGTGTAGAGCTCGGCGGCCGCGTCGCGCGCTTCGGGCGAGAGCGCGATGAGGGCGTCGATGCGCGCGCGCAGACGCTCGCGTTGCCCCTTTGCAGGTGGATACGTGAGTCGCTCAGACGACGAGAAGGTGGCGGCGGTGACCGCATTTGTCTCGAGCAGCGCAAGGTAGGAGAGCGACGGGAGGCCTGGTTCGAAGCCGTGGACGACGTCGAAGTCGCCGCGGGCGAGGATCAGTGCGATGTTGGCGCGGGCTCCGACGGGCACACCCATTTGCGAGCGCCGCGAGATCGGCACTGCCGGGGTGATCGCCACAACGTCGGGGAGCGGATCGGTGCCGGCGAGCGCGTGGCGACCGGCTTTGAGGTCGGCGGCGCGGGTCGAGGGCGCGACGACGGTGACGGTGTGGCCGAGATCGCGCAGTGCTGCTGCGACGCCCGCCACGTGCTCGTTCACGTCGTGCGGCTGCGACCACGCAAACGGCGTCACAAGACAGATGCGCACTGCGTCCTAGGGTAGTCGAAGCCGTGCGGAGAAGAGGCTTTCGCTGCGGTCGTTGTTTTTGCCTTCGTGCAGCGTGCTTTGCCTTCGCTCTTGACTTCGTGCAGCGTGCTTTGCCTTCGGGCTTCGCTGACGGAGACAGCTGGGGGTCGCGAGCCGAGGACGCAGGGAGTCCCGATAGCGCCGCTATCGGGACGACTGAGGACGACGGCGCGCGACCCCCAGCGTGATCCGGCAGCTCAAGCGCCGATGGCAAGGCTCGCGTAACATGTTGAGATGTCAACTATTGAAATCCAAGCGATGGACAACGGTCCGTACCTCGTCAAGGGTGCGGTCGATCTGCAGGATGGCGCCGGTAACTCGTACGACGTCTCCGACAAGAATGTGATTGCTCTGTGCCGCTGTGGTGCTTCGGGCAACAAGCCGTATTGCGACGGTACGCATAAGTCGAACGGCTTCAGCGGTGACGAGCGCGCCGCGTAAGCGACGCGTTTCGTTCTAGAACGACGAAGGGGTGGGAGCTTGGCTCCCACCCCTTCGTGTTTAACCGGAGCCTTTGCGACTAGCGAGCGGTACGCCGTGCAGCCGGCTTGGCTGCTGCGGCACGCTTCGCCGGTGCTGCCTTGGCGGCTGCCGGCTTGCGGGCCGGGGTTGCCTTGGCGGCGGGCTTCGCAGCTGCCTTTGCTACCGGCTTGGCGGCGGCAGCGCGTGCTGGGGCCGCCTTGCTTGCGGCTGCGGTACGGGCAGCTGCTGGCTTGGCAGCGGGCTTCTTCGCGGCCGGCTTCTTGGCTGCTGCCTTGACTGGCTTGCGGCGGTTCGCAGCGATGAACGCTTCGGACTGCTCGTATGCCTCATCGTCTGGGATCTGCTTCGGCGGCGACTTCATCAGGTAGGCGCTTGGGCCTTCGAGGGAGCCGGACACACCGTTGTTGAGAGCGAGCTTCGCGAGGCGGACGGCGTCGATGACGATGCCGGCGGAGTTCGGCGAATCCCACACCTCAAGCTTGAGCTCGACGTTCAGCGGCACATCACCGAACGAGGAGCCTTCCATGCGGATGTAGGCCCACTTGCGGTCGGTCAGCCACGGCACATAGTCAGACGGGCCGACATGGACGTTTTTCGCACCGAGGTCGTAGTCGAGCATCGACGTGACGGCGTTCGTCTTCGAGATCTTCTTCGACTCGAGGCGCTCACGCTCCAGCATGTTGAGGAAGTCGGAGTTGCCGCCGACGTTCAGCTGCATCGTCTTGTCAAGGTGCACGCCGCGCTCACGGAAGAGCGAGGTGAGGACACGGTGGGTGATGGTGGCACCAACCTGTGACTTGATGTCGTCGCCGATGATCGGCACGCCGGCCGCCTTGAACCGCTTCTGCCAGTACGGCTCACGGGCGATGAAGACGGGCATGCAGTTGACCATCGCGCAGCCTGCGGCGAGGATCTGCTCGGTGTACCACTTGGTCGCTTCTTCGGAGCCGACCGGAAGGTAGTTGACGACAACGTCAACCTTGCGGTCCTTGAGGATCTTGACGACGTCGGCGGTTTCGCCCGGCGCCTTCTCGACGATCTCGGAGAGGTACTTGCCGATGCCGTCGTGGGTCATGCCGCGCGAGACGGTGACACCGGTCTTCGGCACCTTGGCGAACTTGATCGTGTCGTTCGGGTGCGCCCAGATTGCGTCGGCGAGATCCTTGCCGACCTTGCCCTTCACGACGTCGAAGGCGGCGACAAACTCGATGTCGCGGATGTGGTACCCGCCGAGGTTGACGTGCATGAGGCCCGGGACGAACGCGTTCTCGTCAGCGTTCTTGTAGTACTCGATGCCCTGGAGCAGCGAGTTGGCGCAGTTACCGACGCCGATGATTGCGACGCGAACCTTGTTGTCCGCGCGGCCGCGTGTGGCACGCGATCCGGTTGTTTCAGCCACGAAGGTCTCCTTCGAGTCGAGCGTCCCCGCCCGCAGAATGCGAGACGGCGAGGAGGCGGGGGAGGGATGTGTAGGCGCCGGTCACCGGCCACCTTTGAGCAGTTGCGAACGCACATGCAGCACGCGTTGGCACACGGTGATCCAGGCTGTTGCTGACAGGACGACGAGCGCCCACGGCAGCACACCCCACGGGGCGAATACGAGCCCGGCGGTGATTACGACGACACGCTCAGCGCGTGAGCCGATCCCGACGTCTCCCCGGAGGCCGAGTGCCTCGGCTTTAGCCCGGGTGTATGACACGAGAAATGAGCCGGCGACGGCCGCCATGGCGACCGCGACGAAAACAGGGTGGTGGTGGCGCGCGAGGACGTAGGCGATCGCTGTGAGCATGAAGCCTTCGCTGACCCGGTCGGTTGTCGAGTCGAGGAACGCGCCGAACTCGGTGGTTTTGCCGCCTGCGCGGGCGAGAGCGCCGTCAAGGATGTCGAGGACGGAGCCGATGACGAAGACGGTGGCGCCAAGCCAGTAGTAGAGCTTGTCACCGTGGTTTTCGAACACAACGATGATCGAGGCGAGGCCGCAGAGCAGCACACCGGTGGTCGTGAGCGCGTTTGGGGTGATGCGGGTGCGGGCGAGGCCCGTGACCGAACGTGATGCCAGGGTTCGGGCACCTCGTGTGTACCCGTCCTTGAACGCAGCTGCCCGACTCATCTATTCCGACCGTACCAGGGGTTTTGGGCCTACACCCTGCTTCTGTCGCTGGGCGGTTGGCCACGCTCGCTGAGCGGCGAAACCCGCGCTAATCGGCGAAAATACGGGTGCTTGACCCGGGAGGTCTCTATGCCCGCGACGGGGTGAAGCGGCGGCGCAGCGGGGCGCGATAGATGATCGCCATCGCGACGAGCGCAACGCCCATCCCAGCGATGCAGTCCGTCCAGAAATGGTTTCCGGATGCCATCACCACAAACCAGACCCAGCCTGGCCAGAACGCCCAGAACGCTTTCGCGATCGGATTGCGCACAAGCCGAAACAGCACGATGCCGACGATCAGCGCGTCGCATGCATGCAGGCTTGGGAATGCGGCGTACGGGTTCGCGACGACGTTGACGAGCCCGTCGCGGTGCCGGTCGACGAAGCCGACGCCAAGGAGGCGGGGCGGGGCGGTCGGCATGAAGATGTAGCCGAACAGTCCGAGCACGTTCGCGAGCAGAATCGTGTTACGGAAGCGATAGAAGTGGTCGTGGCGGCGCGAGTAGATCCACAGCATCGCAAGGCCGAGCACGGTGAACTCAGAGTTCCAGTACGTCCATGAGACGAGGTCGGCGAGCCAGGCACGCTGGTCGACGAAGTGCTGAAACGTCAACTCATAGAGTTTGTGCGTGTAACGCGTCTCGAACGAGATGATCCGAAATCCGTTCTCGAAGGCGCGCTCCGGGTGCTGATCGGCAACGCCGCGGGCGAACTGGTAGGCGATCAGGAAGGTGAACCAGATGCCGACCTGCCGCAGAAGGTCGCCCAAACCGCGCGGAAGATACCGCCGAATTACCGAATCCATTGCCGACACGCTCACGTGATTCTAGATGGCGGGCTTGGGGTCACGGAAATAGGCATGTCGGATATTTAATCGGAAGTGATGCCGACTATTGAAAACGTTCTATGAGAGGCGTAATGTCGTCCCGGTTGTCCGCCTAGGGCAACACCTCTGCAGAGGAAGCTTCTGAAAGAAGGAGGAGGGGATGAAGCAGGCGACCCAGGACGAGATGATTCGTCGGTCTCTCAAGCAGACCGAGAAGAGCCTCGCCCTAGTCGTGAACGGCATGTCTCGGACGGTGCTTGCCACCGCCGACACGCCGCTCCTATACGTGTTGCGGGATGAATTGCACCTCCGCGGCCCTCGGTTTGGCTGCGGTCTCGCGCAGTGCGGGTCATGCACGGTGCACCTCGATGGGCAGCCGATCCGGTCGTGCGTTACGCCGGCCGCCGCGGTTGTCGGTCACAAGATCACAACCCTTGAGGGTCTTGCAGCGAGCTACAAGGGCTCAAAGGTTGACGCAGCCACCGGGCTCAACCTGCATCCGGTCCAGCAGGCCTGGATCGATGAGCAGGTTCCACAGTGCGGCTTCTGCCAGAACGGCTGGATGATGTACACGGCCTATCTGCTTGAGCAGAAGAAGAATCCGTCAGACGCCGAAATCCATGCGGCGCTCGACGGCCTCAAGTGCCGCTGCGGCACGCAGTTCCAGATCATGAACGCGGTGCGCCGTGCCGCGAAGGCGATGGGGTAGGGGAGGCGAGATGACAGCAACTGAACACACATCGTTCTCCCGTCGGCGCTTCATTGAAGGCACCGGCTCAATCGTCGTCGGGTTCTCGCTCGCAGGCGCAGTTGCGGGAGAGGCCGCGGCAAAGGGTGCGGACGTCGCTCAGAACGTCTGGCCTAAGCCGTCGGTCACCGCCGTCGACTCGTTCCTTGAGATCAAGTCGGACAACACGGTCGTTGCGAAGTTCGGTAAGGGCACCGGCGCGCAGGGACTGATCACGAGCATTCGGCAGCTGTACGCCGAAGAGCTCGACGTTCCGCTCTCAAGCGTTTCGGCGATCGTTGGCGACTCCTACCTCACTCCTGACCAGGTCGGTGCCTCGGGATCAAACGGCATGTCCACCGAGTGGACGACCGTTCGGCAGGCCGCCGCAACGGCACGTCAGGCGTTGCTCAACATGGCCGCCACGAAGCTCGGCACGACGAGCGACAAGCTGTTCGTCAAGAACGGCACCGTCTTCGTCACGGGCGGATCCGGCTCGGTCACCTACGGTCAGCTGATCGGCGGGCAGAAGTTCAACCTGCAGCTCTCCGCAACAGCACCGCAGAAGGCACCGGCCTCAATGACGGTTGTCGGTAGCTCCCCGCAGCGCGAGGAGATCCCGAAGATCGTCACGGGCAACTACGACTACGTCAATGACGTTCGCCTTCCGGGCATGCTCCACGCACGGAACGTGAAGCCGCCGGTTGTTGGTGCGACGCTCGTCTCGGTCGACGGCCCGCACGACCTGCCCGGCCTCGTCAAGGTTGTTGCCAAGGGCAACTATCTCGCGGTCGTCTGTAAGACGGAATGGCAGGCCGTTCAGGCTGCCAAGGCCCTGAAGGTCACTTGGAAGGCGCCCGACAAGCCGCTGTTCCCTGACGGCTACGACGCGTTCTACCAGTACCTCGCAACGGGTACGCCTGTTGGCACGACGGTCAATACGAACATCGGCGATGCGGTTGGTGCGTACAACGCGGCCCCGACGAAGGTGTCGGCGACGTACATGCACGACTTCCAGTCGCACGCATCGTTCTCAGGCACGTGCTGTGTTGCTGACGTCGACATGACCAAGCAGACGGCGCGGATCTGGTTCGGTGGTCAGAAGCCGTACGGCGTTGCCAACCCGGTCAGCGACCTGCTCGGTATCCCGGTGAGCAACATTCGCGTCACCTGGTACCCAGGCCCGGGCTCGTACGGCCGCAACGACGCAGACGACGGTGGACTCGAGGCGGCGTACCTGTCCTCGGTGTTGCACGCTCCCGTCCGCATTCAGTGGATGCGCGACGAGGTGCAGCAGTGGGATCCGAAGGGTCCTGCTCACCTGACCACACTGCAGGGCGGTCTCGACGCGAACGGCAAGGTCGTCTCGTGGAACTGGACGTCTCGGTTGGTTTCGAGCGGCCACACGCCGGCAGCCGCAAGCAAGAAGGGCGACACGCTGATCGGCAACCTGATGGGGTTTGTCACTCCGCAGGGAACGGCAGCGGCGTTCGACTCGCAGAGCTACGGCTTCCCGAACGTGTTGAAGACGGGCTACGCGATTGACTGGGCGCAGGGCCTCGGTACCGGCCTGCGTTCGGCGAACTTCCGTGACCCGAACGGGCCACAGACGACGTTCGCAAGTGAGCAGTTCATCGACGAGCTGGCGTATGCCGCGAAGCTCGATCCGATCGACTTCCGCCTGACCTACCTGACCGCCCAGCGCGACATTAACGTCGTCAAGGCGATCCGGAAGGCATCCAACTGGGAGTCACGCATCGGGCCGAGCAAGGATTCGGCATCGTCGAAGCGGGTTGTCAGTGGCCGCGGTATGGCCTACCAGACCCGCTCCGGCACAGTCAACGGATGGATGTGCGTTGTGACCGTCGACCGGCACACCGGTGACGTGAAGATCACGAAGTTCGTGGCCGCTCAGGACTCGGGCTTCATCGTCAACCCCGTTGCACTCGACGGCAGCATCAAGGGCAACATCATGATGTCAATCGGCCGGTCGCTCCGCGAGAGCGTCGACTTCGATGCAACGAAGGTGAAGAGCGTCGACTGGGTCTCGTACCCGATCACGGCGATCAAGGACACGCCGAAGGTGCTCGATGTTGTGCTCGTCAACACGACGGGCATGGACACCGGGACGTTCGTCTCACCGAGCGGTGCAGGCGAGCCTTCGACACGCGGTGTGGCAGCGGCGATCGCAAACGCGATCTTCGACGCCACGGGTGTCCGTGTGCGGCGTTGCCCGATGACGCCGGCAGTCGTGCTGGCAGCCTTGAAGGCGGCCGGCAAGGCGCTGTAATCTCTCTGTAGTTCTCCAGGGGGAGAGAGGGGTCGGCCGCAAGGCCGGCCCCTTCTTTTTGCGGCGGACAGACGTGTTCTGCGTGGCTTGAGTCGCCGACCTAGCGGCCACTCTGTCAGCAGGTGTACGCGCGGCCGAGTGGCCTGCCGCTTTCGGTCAATCGCGTCTGCTCCGGCCATGTCCTGGGGACAGTCCCCATTCGGTCGGTTGGCCTGCAGCGACCTGCGGATCTGTGTGCGGGCCGGGATGGTTACGCCCGATTTGCAGGGACTAAGGGGCACCCGCAGCTCTCGCGAATTCGAGAACGGAAATCGCACGACCCGAGGCTTATACGCTGCCTACATTGCCTGAGTCTGGCTAGCGCACGACGCCGCTGCATACGCTCAATCGACACGAATTCCCACTGCGAACGCCGTCGCGATTCCCGCAGGAATTCCAGACCTCACGCAAATCACGACTTCCTGGCCGCGCATGGCGACTCAAGGTCGTGTTTGTAGGTCCCTTCTAGCCGCCGATGTAGCTCATCTCAACCTTCGGGGAGTCGGTGGTCGCGTCCGAGCGAATCTCGGAGTAGCGATCCTTCCGATCCCTCCAGATCAGAGCGAGCTTGTCGCGGAGCTCTTCGTCGCCCGCGCCGCTACGGACGAGAGCGCGGAGGTCATGTCCGCGAACAGCAAACAGGCAGGTGTAGAGCTTTCCTTCGGCAGAGAGCCGGGTGCGGGTGCAGTCGCCGCAGAACGGCTGGGTGACCGACGCGATCACGCCGAACTCGCCCTTGCCGTCCTTGTACTGCCAGCGACGGGCAACTTCGCCACGGTAGGCGGCCTCAACCGGCTCACATGGGAACTCGGCGTTCAGCAGCCCAACGATCTCGCCGGCCGACACCACATCGTCCATGCGCCAACCGTTCGTGGCACCGACATCCATGTACTCGATGAAACGGAGCGTGTCGCCGGTCTCGCGGAAGTAGCGGGCGAGGTCAACCAGATGCGTCTCGTTGACACCGCGCTTCACGACGGTGTTGACCTTGACGGGCAGGCCGACGTTACGGGCCGCCTCAATACCTTCGAGAACCTTCTCGACCGGGAACTCAACGTCGTTCATTGCCTGGAACGTCGCGTTATCGAGAGAGTCGAGGCTCACGGTGATGCGGGTCAGCCCGGCATCCTTCAGCGCCTGCGCCTTCTTCGGCAGCAGCGACGCGTTCGTGGTGAGCGTCAGATCCACATCAAGCTTCGCGAGCATCTCGATGAGCTTCTCGAGTTCACGGCGGGCAAGCGGCTCACCGCCGGTGAGACGAATCTTCTTCACCCCAAGGTCGATCGCGACCTTCGCGATTCGGGTGATCTCCTCGAAGTCGAGCAGCTCCTTGCGGTCAAGGAAGCGGTAGCCATGACCGAACACCGACTTCGGCATGCAGTAGACGCAACGGAAGTTGCAGCGATCCGTAACCGAAATTCGGAGGTCGCGCAGCGGGCGGTTGAGCGTGTCGAGCACGTGCTCGGTCGTCGATTGGTTCTGCATAGGAAGACCAGCGTAGCGCCCCGAGCGGCGTTTACATAGCCCGGAGTTCTAATTGGCCTGATTGAATCGCATCATGACCGTCGCGCCAGGGGATCGCTCCCTTCGTCCCATGCTCGCTCTGGTGGCCGTGACTGGCGTGTGGGGGCTGACGTTCGTGCAGGTGAAAGACGCGGTTGCGCTCTACCCGGTGTTCGCATTCTTGGCTCTGCGCTTCGGAATTGCGGCGCTCGCGCTCGCGCCACCTTCGATTACACGCGTTCGCGGGATCGGTCGAGGCGGCCTCGGCGCAGCCGTCTTCGCAGGCCTGCTGCTTGCCGTCGGATACGCGCTGCAGACGTTCGGCCTTGAGCGCACCACGGTGTCGAGCGCGGGGTTTGTGACGGGGATGTACGTCGTCTTGACTCCACTGATCGCGCTCGCGGTGTATCGGATGCACGTCGCACCCGCGGCGTGGGGCGGAGTCGCGCTGGCGACGATTGGTCTCGCGATGCTCGCGGGCGTTCACGGCGGCTCGCTCGTGGGGGATGTTCTCGTCCTTGGCGGGGCGGCGGTTTACTCGCTGCAGATCGTGGTGATGGAGCGATACGCCCAGCTCTACGACCCGTTGGCGTTCACGTTCGTGGAAATGCTGGCTGCGGCGGTGGGCCTCGGCGTCTGCGCGCTGCCACACCTTGCGGTTCCCCGCGGGTGGACGGTCTGGGGAGCGCTGTTCGTAACGGGGATCTTCGCGAGCGCTCTTGCCTTCTTGATTCAGATGTGGGCGCAGCAACGGACGAGTGCCACCCGTACCGCACTTGTCTTCACTCTTGAGCCGGTGTTCGCCGCGGGGTTCGGGTACTGGCTTGCCGGTGATCGGCTCGGGCCGATCGGGGCCCTTGGGTGCGCGGTGATCATGTTGGGAATCGTGCTGGCCGAGCCTGTTGCGGCGGATGTCCTCGTCCGGCTCCTGCGTAGGCCGGCGGCATCGTGACCGCGGTCGTGTGCGCCTTGCTCGCTGCGGTGACGTTCGGCGGCATGTCAGTTGCGGTGCGTCGAGGTCTGGGCGCGGGTGGTGCGGCGACGAGCACGCTCGCAACGCTGCTGCCCGCGTTCGTGATCGCCGCTGCCGCGTCGACGATCAGGCACGACTACGCCGGGGCGTGGAAGTTCTTTCTCGCAGGTTTGATTGCGCCTGGGCTCTCGCAGGTGATCTTCACGCGGGCGATTCAAGAGGCGGGGGCGGCGCGTGTGTCGGTCGTCGCAGGGACGGCACCGTTTGCCGCGGTGATTGTGGCGCTCGTGTTCCTGCACGAGCCGTTTCGGGCGCCCGTGATTATCGGTGGTGTTGTGATCGTGCTGGGTGGTCTTTTGCTCGCGGCCGAGAAGGGGAGGCCCGGGCACGTGAAGACGATCGGCCTTTTCCTTGGTGTGCTGGCGACCACACTCTTCGCGGTTCGTGACAACCTGGTGCGGGCGATCCATGCGGGAGCGAGTCCGGAGACGGCGTCGGTTGCGATCCTCTTTGCGGGCGTGCTCGTCTCAAGTCTGTGGG
Organism: Actinomycetota bacterium; assembly: GCA_009702325.1. Lineage (GTDB taxonomy): Bacteria > Actinomycetota > Thermoleophilia > Gaiellales > Gaiellaceae > PALSA-600. The sequence goes on along the minus strand of WLID01000004.1, from coordinate 101,234 downwards.
CGCGTCAGGTGCCAACACGCATCGAACTTCGCCGGATGGCGCCTGCCGGAATCCTGTTTGGTCTGTCGTATCTCGCGCTCTTTGAGGCCTACTTCCACGGGCGCGTGGAGATCGTCTCGCCGCTTACCGCCACCGAATCGTTGTGGGCGGTGTGGTTCACGTCGATCTTCCTGGGCAAGAGCGAGCATGTGGGTCGTCGGGTGCTGATCGGCGCGCTCTTTGTTGTTGCCGGTGGTGTTCTCATCGGCGTCTATCGCTGATCTGGTGCGGGTTTGCGGTCCGCGGTTTTGTGCGGACGCAGCCTGTCTGTGATCTGATACAAAGAGGCTTAGATTTTCTACAGCACCCACGAACTGCGGCGGTTTGGACGTGTGACCGCCACCAAAGGAGACCCGGATTCACATGGCTAAGACGATCGGCATCGACCTCGGCACGACCAACTCGTGCATGGCCGTGCTGGAGGGCGGCGAGCCGTCCGTCATCGCGAACGCCGAAGGCGGCCGCACCACGCCGTCTGTCGTCGGATTCGCGAAGGACGGTCAGCGTCTCGTTGGCACTCCGGCGCGCCGCCAGCAGGTCACCAATCCGCAGAACACGATCTTCTCGATCAAGCGCTTCATGGGCCGCAAGCAGGACGAAGTCTCGGAAGAGATGAAGATCGTCCCGTACACGGTGGTCGAGGGACCAAACCACGACGTGCGTGTGAGTGCTGACGGCAAGGAGTACTCGCCGCCGGAGATCAGCGCGATGATCCTGCAGAAGCTGAAGGCCGACGCCGAGGCGTATCTCGGTGAGTCCGTTTCCGACGCGGTCATCACTGTTCCCGCCTATTTCAACAACGCTCAGCGTGAAGCAACCAAGGATGCCGGCAAGATCGCCGGACTCAACGTCCTGCGCATCATTAACGAGCCGACCGCTGCAGCGCTTGCCTACGGCCTCGACAAGGAAGGTGCCGACCAGACGATCCTCGTCTTCGACCTCGGTGGCGGCACGTTCGACGTGTCGGTGCTCGAGCTTGGCGATGGCGTGTTCGAGGTGAAGTCGACGCACGGTGACAACCACCTGGGTGGCGACAACTTCGACAAGGCGATCGTCGACTGGATGATCGCCGAGTTCAAGCGCGACCAGGGCATTGACCTTGGTGCCGACCCGATGGCTCTGCAGCGTCTGTATGAGGCGGGCGAGAAGGCGAAGATCGAGCTGAGTTCGACGATGGCAACGCAGATCAACCTGCCGTTCATCACAGCGAGTGCCGAAGGCCCGAAGCATCTCGACATCCAGTTGACGCGCGCCAAGCTTGAGGAGCTCGCACACGACCTAATCGAGCGCACGGTGGGCCCGACGAAGCAGTCGCTGAAGGATGCTGGCCTCGACGCAAGCAAGATCGATCATGTCGTGCTCGTCGGCGGCATGACGCGTATGCCGGCTGTTCAGGCGAAGGTCAAGGAGCTGATCGGCAAGGATCCGCACAAGGGCGTCAACCCCGATGAGGTCGTCGCCGTTGGCGCTGCGATCCAGGGCGGCGTGCTCAAGGGCGAGGTCAAGGACGTGCTACTCCTCGATGTGACGCCGCTGTCACTTGGCATTGAGACCAAGGGCGGCGTGATGACCAAGCTGATCGAGCGCAACACGACGATCCCGACTCGCAAGGCCGAGACCTTCACGACGGCCGAGGACAACCAGCCGTCTGTTGAGGTGCACGTGCTGCAGGGCGAGTCGGAGATGGCCGCCTACAACAAGACGCTCGGCAAGTTCCAGCTCGTCGGCATTCCGCCCGCGATGCGTGGCACGCCGCAGGTCGAGGTTGCCTTCGATATTGACGCGAACGGGATCATCAACGTGTCGGCGAAGGATCTTGGCACGGGCAACGAGCAGCAGGTTCGGATCGAAGGCGGCTCGGGTCTTTCCGAGACCGAGGTTGAGCAGATGATCAAGGCTGCTGAGGAGCACGCCGAGGAGGCGCACAAGCTGCGCGAGCTTGCCGATGCCCGCAACGAGGCCGAGTCGTTTGCCTTCCAGACCGAGAAGTCCCTGAAGGAGCACAGCGACAAGATCGACGCGTCGCTTGCTTCGACGATCGAGGGTCGGATCATGGAACTCCGCAACGTTCTTGAGTCCGGCGATGCTGCGGAGATCAAGGCGAAGCGCGACGCGCTGCAGGAGACCTGGTCGGAGGCTGCTTCGGCGATCTATGCAGCTGCCGCGTCGGCGCCGTCCACCCCGAATGCCGACGGTTCGGCGTCGCATTCCGATGACGAAGTGATCGAGGATGCCGACTTCGAGGTTGTCGACGAAGAGGCGAAGCCGTCGTGACCCCCGACCGCGAACCCACTGGCCCTACCCGCATTCCTGTGACGGGCGAGGGCGATCTGCCCCCGCTCGACGAGACTGCGGCTGCGGAGACCCCTGTGGAGGAGCCGGTCGATGAGCTGACGTTGATGACGCGTCAGCGCGACGAGTATCTCGATGCGCTGCAGCGTCTGAAGGCCGAGTTCGACAACTACCGTAAGCGTGCCGCGCGCGATCAGGAGTCTCTGGTCGCGCGTGCGCACGAGCGGTTGATCGGCACGTTGCTGCCGGTGCTTGACGATCTCGAGCGGGCGCTCGAGGCGGTGCGCGATCACGAAGGTGCGAAGCTTGAGGAGGGCGTACGTCTCGTCCATCGGGCGCTTGCCGACACGCTCGCGAAGGAAGGTTTGGTTGAGGTTCCCACTGAGGGCCAGTTCGATCCGCACTCGCATGAGGCGCTGCTTGCTCAGCCGTCCGAGACGGAGGAAGGCACTGTCATTCAGGTGCTCCAGAAGGGCTATCGCCTCGGCGATCGTGTGTTGCGTCCTGCTCGCGTTGTTGTGAGCGCGGGGCCGCCGCCCACCGAGGGAGCGTAAGACCATGGCGGGCTCGCTCTACGACACGCTCGGCGTCTCGAAGACCGCGACCGCCGACGAGATCAAGAAGGCCTATCGCAAGCTGGCCCGCAAGTACCACCCCGACACGAATTCGGGTGATGAGAAGGCTGAGGAGCGCTTCAAGGAAGTGCAGCAGGCCTACGACATCCTTGGTGACGACGCGAAGCGGAAGCAGTACGACACCTTCGGTTCGGGCAACGGACGTCCGGGGCAGCCGGGCGGGTTCGATGTCGGCGATTTTGACCTCGGTGACATCTTCGGTGGCCTCTTCGGCGGCCGTGGGCGTGGCGGGGCTGGTGGAGGCCGTCAGCAGCAGCAGCCGCCGCGCGGCCAGCGAGGCTCCGACGCCGAGGTGCCGGTGCGCATCTCGTTCGACGATTCGCTGAAGGGGCTGCAGACGACAGTGCCCGTCACGCTCGAGCTGCACTGTTCGATCTGTCACGGAACGGGTGCCGCCCCCGGTACAGCTCCGACGCGCTGCCCGGAGTGTTCCGGGAGCGGCGTGGTTGCGACGTCGCAGGGGCTCTTTGCGTTGCAGCAGCCGTGCCCGCGCTGCCGCGGGAACGGGTCGATTGTCGAGAAGCCGTGCCAGACCTGCCGCGGCTCCGGACGCGAGCGTCGCACGAAGCGCTACACGGTGCGCATTCCCGCGGGCGTAAAGGACGGCACGCGGATCAAGTTGAAGGGGAAGGGCGAGGCCGGGTTCAGTGGCGGTGCGTCTGGCGACCTCTATGTCGTCACGAAGGTCGACGCCTCGAAGATCTACGAGCGTCGCGGCGACGACCTCGTGCTCGAAGTTCCGGTCACCTTCGACGAGGCTGCCCTTGGCGCCACCGTCGAGATCCCGACCCCCGATGGCCGCGTGTCGCTCAAGATTCCCGCAGGCAGCACCGACGGCAAGATGTTGCGCGTCGGCGGCCGTGGCGCCCCGAAGATCAAGGGCGACGGTCGCGGCGACCTGCTCGCCCGCCTCAAGCTCACGGTTCCCGCGAAGCCGAGCAAGGCCGAGCGTGAAGCGATCGAGGCCTACAAGAAGGCGTCGAAGCCCGACCCGCGAGCGAGGCTGTTCCAGGCATGAGCACGTTCCTTTCATCTGAGGGGAGGCCCCGCTGATGGATGACCGGCCCCGGTACATGATTTCGATTGCCGCCGAGCTTGTCGGCATGCATCCGCAGACGCTGCGGATCTACGAGCAGAAGGGGCTTGTGCGGCCCAAGCGGACGGCCGGCAACACGCGGTTGTACTCCGACACCGATGTTGCGCGGCTGCAGCTGATCCAGCAACTGACGACCGAGATCGGCCTCAATCTCGCGGGTGTCGAGCGCGTTCTTCATCTCGAGGACGAGCTTGCCCGCATGCGTATGCGCCTCGATCGGATGGAGCGCGAGATGCGCGCTGCGATCGACGAGGTGCACCGTTCCTACCGTCGCGACCTGGTGCTCTACCGGCCGGCGCAGCCACCTGCCAAGAGGGAGCACTGACCTCATGGACTTCAACAAACTCACGGTCAAGAGCCAGGAGGCGATCGCGGCCGCCCAGGAGCTCGCCCGCACGCGCTCGAATCCCGAGATCTACCCCGAGCATCTGCTGCTGGCGCTGCTCGATCAGCCGCTCTTTACCGACTGGCAGGGCCTGCGGGCTGAGGCCGAGGCGAAGCTCGCCTCGAAGCCGGCGGCAACGGGAGCGCAGAACGTGCAGCCGCATCCGTCGAACGGGTTCCGTCAGGCACTCGACGACGCCGATGCTGAGCGCGCGAAGCTCGAGGACGATTACGTCTCGACCGAGCACATCTTTCTGGCGTTGGAGCCGGTCGATCGGGCCGAGATTCTCGCGTGGATCAAGAAGGTGCGTGGCGGCCAGCGGGTGACGTCGCAGGATCCCGAGGGCAGCTATCAGGCGCTTGAGAAGTACGGGCGCGACCTCACCGAGGCGGCCGAGCAGGGGAAGCTCGACCCGGTGATCGGGCGCGACGAAGAGATCCGCCGTGTGATCCAGATCCTGTCGCGGCGCACGAAGAACAACCCGGTGCTGATTGGCGAGCCGGGTGTCGGCAAGACGGCGATTGTCGAAGGTCTCGCCCAACGCATCGTGGCGGGCGACATCCCCGAGGGGTTGCGCGATCGCCGTGTCTTCTCGCTCGATATCGGCTCGCTGCTTGCCGGTTCGAAGTACCGCGGCGAGTTTGAGGAGCGGTTGAAGGCTGTGCTGTCGGAGATCAAGTCGAGCGACGGCCGCATCGTTCTCTTCATTGACGAGCTGCACACGATCGTCGGCGCCGGTGCGGCCGAGGGCGCGGTCGATGCTGCGAACTTGTTGAAGCCGATGCTGGCGCGTGGCGAGCTGCGCTGTGTGGGGGCGACGACGCTCGACGAGTTCCGCAAGTACATCGAGAAGGACGCCGCCCTTGAGCGCCGCTTTGCGCCGGTGCATGTCGGCGAGCCGTCGGTTCCTGACACGATCGCGATCCTCCGAGGCCTGAAGGAGCGCTACGAAGCCCACCACGGTGTGCGCATCCGTGACGCGGCGCTTGTTGCCGCGGGTGTGCTCTCGCACCGCTACATCTCTGACCGCTTTCTGCCCGACAAGGCGATCGATCTGGTCGACGAGGCGGCGTCGAAGCTGCGGATCGAGATCGACTCCTCACCGCTCGAGCTTGATGAGGCGAACCGCCGTGTGATGCAGCTTGAGATTGAGCTTGCCGCGATGATCAAGGAGACCCCCGAGGTGCGCGAGCCGGTTGAGCGCGCGCTCGTGGAGGCGAAGGAAGAGCGCGACGGTCTCGCCGCCCGCTGGGCGAAGGAGAAGGAAGCGCTCGACGGGATCAAAGATGCAACTCGCCGCGTTGACGAGCTGCGGATGGAGGCAGAGCGCGCCGAGCGCGAAGGCAACCTCCAGCGGGTTGCCGAGATCCGGTATGGCGAGATCCCAGAGCTTGAGAGTGAGCTTGCGAATCGCAAGGCGCCCGAGAACCCGATGGTCAAGGAAGAGGTCGACGAGGACGACATCGCCATGACGGTTGCGCGCTGGACGGGCATCCCGGTCGATCGGCTGCTCGAAGGCGAGACCGAGAAGCTGATCCACATGGAGGAGCGCCTCCACGGCCGGGTGATCGGCCAGGACGAGGCTGTCTCCGCGGTTGCGAACGCGCTCCGTCGTGCCCGAACAGGTTTGCAGGATCCGAACCGACCGATCGGCTCATTCGTCTTCCTTGGCCCGACGGGTGTGGGTAAGACCGAGCTAGCCCGGGCACTCGCGGCATTCATGTTCGACGACGAGGGCGCGATGGTGCGGCTCGACATGTCGGAGTACCAGGAGCGCCACACCGTCGCCCGGCTCATTGGTGCGCCTCCGGGGTACGTCGGCTACGACGAAGGTGGCCAGCTGACCGAGGCTGTGCGGCGTCGTCCGTACACGGTGGTGCTGCTCGACGAGATCGAGAAGGCGCACGCCGAAGTCTTTGATGTCCTGCTGCAGGTGCTCGACGACGGGCGGTTGACTGACGGTCAGGGTCGCACGGTCGACTTCCGCAACACGGTGCTGATCATGACATCGAACATCCGCAGCCCCGAGGCGATGCGCGAGCACTTCCGGCCGGAGTTCCTGAATCGGATCGACGAGATCGTGCCGTTCAGCGCGCTCACCCGCGACCAGCTCGGCAACATCGTCGAGCTGCAGCTTGAGCGGCTTCGGGAGCGCCTCGCTGCCCGCGATTTGGAGATCGAGCTCACCGACGATGCGAAGCAGTCGATCGGCGATGCGGGCTGGGATCCGACCTACGGTGCGCGGCCGTTGAAGCGGGCGATTCAGCGGCTGCTTGAGAATCCGCTCGCGCTGCGACTGCTGGAGGGCGACTTCCAGGCGGGCGACACGATCCGCGTCGATGCCCAAAACGGCGATCTCGTGTTCACCAAAGCCGTTCCCGTGCTGTAGATCGTCGCGCTTGAAGTTCTAGGGGCGCTCGACGGTGCACGCACAAGGTCGTGCCGTCGATCCCTCCGCTAAATGTCGCCGATGTCTTCGAGGACGGTCGCTTGGCCCGCGATGGGCGGGGCGCCGTACGCGAAGAGGCGCACTTCGGAGTCGGTTTCGTTGCGCAGCTGAATCGGGGTGCCGATGCCGAGCACGAGGATGCCGCCTGCTGAGACGTCGACCCGCTCCCAGGGATCATCACCGAGGAGGGCGGTAAGCGTTCCTTCGTGGACGAAGAAGACCTCCTCCTGCGCTCCTTCTGAGTGCCGCTTGCCGCGGGCTCCGGGGAGGAGGCGCCACTTGCGGGCGCGCGACTGGGTCAGTCCGCCGGGCTCGGTGACTTCGGCGCTCTTGCGCGTGACGACACCTTCGGCGTTCGGGCGATCGATCCACTCGAAGTCGCCGGGCTGGATGACTGTCCACGTCATTGCTCGCAGTTTGCCACGCCTACACTGTCGCTGTGTGGTTACCGTCTCACCGATGCTTGTGATTGCTGCGACCGCCAGGGAGCTTGGAAAGACGCGTAACGGTGTTGCGTGTGGGGTTGGGCCCGTTGATGCGGCTGCGGTCACGGCTGCTGTGATTGCGGAACGTCGGCCGCGTGCCGTGTTGCATGTGGGCTTGGCGGGCGTGCGTGGGTATATGGGCCCGGAGCTTGTGATCGGGTCGGACGCGGTGTATTGCGATAGCGATTCGAACCTTGTGACGAAGCGTGTTGATCCTGATCCGGTGTTGCTTGCGCGGGCGAGATCCGCATTCCCGGGTGCGCGTGTGTGCACGATCGGCATGAGCGGCAGCGTGGGCGGAACGACCGGGGTTGATGTTGAGGCGATGGAGGGGTTCTCGGTGCTGCGAGCGTGCGGCTTTGCGGGGGTGCCGGCGATCGAGGTTCGCGCGGTGTGTAACGACGTTGATGAGCCCGACCGGTCGAAGTGGGAGTTCGAGAAGGCGCTGACCCTGCTTCACGACGCAATCCCTCATCTATTGGTGGCGCTTGATGGCTGAGTTGCCGAAGGCGTTGCCGCCGGAGACCCGGACGGTTGGTCAGCTTGTGGCCGAGACGATCAAGCTCTACCAGGGCAGATTTTGGTTGGTGTTGCCGCTTGGGCTGCCGTTGGCGCTCCTTGATCAGGCGGCATATGGGCATGGCAACCCGCAGACGCGCGCGTTGCTGATCGCGGCGTTTGCGCCGCTGCTGTCGCTCGCTTATGCGCAGGGTGCTGCTGTTGTGAATGGCAAGCCGCTTGATCGTGCGACGGCGTTTTGGGGTGTTGTTTCGGGAACGGTTGTGATGGTTCCGGCGGCGTTGCTCTTCACGTGGTTTGCATTGGCGGCGATCGCCTACTTGGGCTTGGTTGGGCTGGTTGTGCCGGTTGCGGTGATCGAGCGGCGGCGGCTTCTGCAGGCGCTTCGGCGTGCCGGGGAGCTTGGGCGGGCCGACTACATCCATTCGGTCGGGTCGCTTGCAACGCTCGTGATCGTCTACTACCTGACGCGCAACGTGTTGCTGACGTTGCTGCACGGGCAGGCCGATAACACGATCCGGATTGCCGCGTTTCTCGCGGACGTTGTTCTGGCCCCGCTGATGGTTGCGGGCGGAGCGTTGCTGTACGTCGACCAGGAGGCGCGTTTCCGCCTCGGTCGTCCGCGACGTCGCCGTCGCTCGAAGTCGACGACCTAGGCTGCTGCGGCGATTTCGCCGGCGAGACGTGCGTTGCCGACGATCAGCTCACGGTTCGCCGCGAGCGTGCGTCCGCCGCTTTCGCGGTGGAGATACGAGAGGACGTATGGCGTGACGGCCTGCCCGTGGATCCCGTCGGCGTCGGCTTTCGCGAGCGCCTCCTGAATCAGCGGTTCGACGTTGTCGAGGCTCACATCAGGTGGTCGACCGACAACAAGGCCGCCTCCCCCGATCGCCCAGTGGCTCTTCGCGATCGCTGCTGCCTCCGCGGCGGTTTCGACCCGGGCGGACACGTTCGGGCCGCCGAGCGCTGAGTAGAAGAGCGGCATCGTGTTGGTGCGCCAGCCGAGCACGGGAATGCCGAGCGTTTCGAGCAGCTCGCTTGTGGCGGGAACGTCAAGGAGCGACTTCACGCCCGACGAGACGATCAGCGCGTGCGTCTGCGCGATCACGTCGAGATCGGCCGACACGTCGGGTGGGGTGGGCCAGCCGCGGTGTACCCCACCGAGGCCGCCGGTTGCCATGAATTGGATGCCGGTTGCCCGACACACGGCGAGCGTGCCGCCGACGGTTGTTGCGCCGACCGCTCCTTGGACGAGGCACGCAGCGAGGTCGCGGGGGCCGAGCTTGCGGGCCGAAACATCAAAGCGGCCGAGCTCTGCTTCGGTGAGTCCGACGACGATCTGCCCGTCGAGAATTCCGATCGTTGCTGGGATAGCACCGCCGGCACGGACGGCTGCTTCCGATTCGAGGCCGACGCGCACACCCTCACCGGGTGGAAAGCCGTGCGCGACGAGGGTTGTCTCAAGCGCAACAACACCGCGTCCTGCGGCGATTGCTTCTTGGATGTCGGGTGAGATGCGGATCACGGCATTGCTCCGAGCTTGGCGCAACAGCGCGCGGCAGCGTCGAGTCCAAGTGTGACGCCTCCTGCGAGAAAACCGCCAGCGAACGCGTCGCCTGCGCCTGTTGGATCGACCACCGAGGTGGGCAGGGCAGGGTAGGCGACTCCATCGACGAGCACGCCGTTGGCGCCTCGTTTCACGATCCAGCGGCAGTCGAACTCGCCGAACTCGTCGTGTTCTCGCTCGTTGGCGAACACAAGGTCAGGGGCGAGCTGCTGCACGCGTTCCCGAAACGTGTCGTCGAACAACGTCCAGGTAGCGAGGTCGAGTGCCACGGTGGCGCCGAACGACCGTGCGAGTTGGGCGGCGCGCATCGCCGCCGCTCCGATCGGTTGGCGCATGAGCGCGTAGCCCGAGATGAAGAAGACGTCGCTGTCGAACCAGTCGCGGGTGAGTTCGTCGGGTGCGAGGTCGGGGGCCGAACCGCGATCCGACGCCATCGAGCGGTCTGCCGACTCGGCGATCGAGACGACAATCCCCGTGCGGCCGACGCGCGGGCCCGCAACGGTTACGCCGTACCCCGCGAGCTCGTGCTCGACGATCTCGCCGGCCTCATCGTCGCCGCGCTTCCCGACGTATCGCGCGGTCGCGCCGGAGACGGACGCCCAGGCTGCGACGTTTGCAGCCTGCCCACCTGCACATGCGCGTGTGGTTGCGGGGCGATCGTCGCCGACCACGAGCGGGCCTTCGAGGTGCACGATCACGTCGAGCAGCAGGTCGCCGAGAGTGGTGACGCGCACAGGCTCAGGTGGCTTCGGTGCGAGGTGCGACATCGCTGGTCACCCTAGTCGATCGCCCTACACTGGCCTTGTGAACGCCAAGGGAATGGGAAGCCGGCGACGCCGGGTGCGTCTTGCGCTTGGCGGAGCGGTTGGCTTGGCAGGCACGTTCGTCACTCTTCGCAGGAAGCGCCGTCGCGTGATCGATGCGCCTGTTGGCCTCGCCGCGTTCGAGAGCGCGCCCTGTTTCGCGGAGCTTGTTGAGGGTCAGCTGGGTGCCGACAGCGAAATTGGCTCGTTGAACGCCGAGTAGCTGTGCGTCATGAAGTGGGCGGCGCCCACCATGTGCAGCTCGCTGGGTAGGTGCGTTGTCGGGTCGATGCGGAGCCGGAACCACGCAGGGAACGACGGGTCGTAGAACGTGATCGTCCCGTCGTCGGCCTCATAGATGTTGCGCGCTGCCGCGGTCCAGTCGGCAAATGGAACGACGGGCGAGCTCTGTGTCGTGTGCGTCCAGGCGCCGTGCGCGATGCGATCCCAGCGCTCCTTTCCGAGCACGACACCTGAGGTGCCGACGATGCTGCGATCAGCTGCGGCCGTGATCTCGTAGCCGAACCGGTCGGGTGCCTGCTCACGGAACACGGTGATCTGGGCGTTGTTTGCGAGCGATGCCAGCGACTCGCGGACAGTCACTGTTCGAAGCGCTTGGTAGGCGAGGGTTGTGGCACGCAGCAGGTCGGAACCAGAGATCAGTTCGCCGGGGAGCGTGAAGGTGAGTGGTGTGCCGTTGATCGTGACCTGAAGCCGGGTGCCGTGAATGACCGTCGAGTAACAGCCGCGGCCGCACGCGGTCGCAGGCTTGCCATCGAGCAGCACGGTGATGTCGGCGGGTGCGGTGCCGTCGGAGCCGGCGACGGTGACCTGCGCGCGCGAACCATCGAATGCGAGCGCCACCGCATACGGGCCAAGCTCCTGCGCGTCGACATACGCGTTGGCAGGCGGTGGCACCGGAATGTCGAGGAGCGACGGCGCATTCGATGGGGTCGCATGGCGTGCTCCTGCGCGCCCAGGCTGGAGGTCGGTGAGGATTCCGGCGGCGAGGACGACGATGGCGAGAAGGCCGAGTTCGACGCCGATGAGGCGACGAGGGCGACCGCCTGATGCCAGTCGTCGGCGCGCGAATGTCCCAACGATGAGTGCCGATGTGAGCAGCGCCGACTTGGCGATCAGCGTTCGCCCATAGGGAGTCGACCAGAGCTGCGACACCGACGCGAGTTCGGTGAGCGCCCGCGAGGCACCGGCCGCCACAAGGACGATCAGGGCCGGCCCGGCGATCGCCCCAAATCGGCGCACGATTGCCGCCCGCGACGACGGATCGACGCGGGGGAGCGTCATCGCGAGTCCGCCAAGGCCACCGATCCAGAGGGCTGCGGCACCGAGGTGGAGCACGTCGGCGACGGGGGAGAGCACGGCTGCTTGGCTCGAATCGAGTGCGTGCCCCGAGAGCGTTGGCGCGGCGAGCAGCGCGACACCTGCCCCGTAGGCCCCGTATCGCAGTGCAGGCAGGCGAGGGGCGAGTGCGGCGGCAGCGGCGCCTGCCCCCGCAACGATTGTCGCGCAGCTCACCCAGAGTTCAAAACGTGTGCCGCCGACTCCCTTCGCATGTGCCAGCGCGTCTGCCCCCACAAACGCCAGCGCCAGCCCAAGAAACGCCCCGTTGGCGAGAGGCCGGGCCAGCTGATGTTCGCGCTGAAGCGGCCGCAGTACGACGACCGCGAAGATCGCAAGCCCAGCAGCAAGCAGCGTTCCGGCAAGGAACAGCCAACGCATGACGACGCGCTCCCAGGTGACCGTCGGCGACGTCGTGAGCGTCGCAAAGGGCGTCGTCGCCGATCGCCCGACACCGAAGGCGATCAGACCTTCCTCCTCGTGCCCGTCCTGGCTCACGACACTCCAGCGAACGGTGAAGTTGCCCTGCCCAAGGTTCGTGCGGAACGGGATCACGAGCGTGCGACCATCGGTGATGCGGGCCGGGCCGCCGATGACGCTTGTGCCGTCGTTGCGAATCGCAGCGTTGCGCGGCCCCACCCGAACGCCACTGTCGAACGTGATCACGGCACCACGCGGCGCCGCCGCAACGACCACCCCGTCGGTTGGAGTCGCGGAGACCACGATCGCGTGGGCCGCTGCACCTTCAGCACCGACGAGGGCGGTGACGACCACGACCAGCAGGAGTGCGCGTCTCACATGGTCGAGGCTAGCGGGCCGGGGCCACTGATACCCTTTCGCACCGAATGCCGATCTACGAATACAAGTGCCCAAACGGACACCTCTTCGAGGTCTTTCACGGCATGACCGAGAACGGCCCTGAGAAGTGCGACGAATGCGGCGCCTCGCCGCTCGAGCGCGTGCTTTTCCCGGTCGCGGTGCATTACAAGGGTTCCGGCTTCTACTCAACCGACTACGGCCGCAGCGGCCGCAAGTCGGGTGGCGGAAGCGATTCGTCCTCCTCGTCGTCGGACTCCTCGTCCGACTCGGGGTCGTCGAAGGCGCCCGAAATCACCAACATGCCCGACTGACCGAGCACGCTGGGCGTTAGCCCTGCCTGCTGGCCCGTTCCGTTTCGCTAAGGCGCAATCGTGTGCCCGACGGCGCAGCCTGGTCCGTACGTCGTTGTTGGCCGCTGCGGCGCCGAAGCGCCCGTCCACATCGAAAGGATGTTGCGGTTGTCCTCCGACGGGATAATCGCCGACCCAGAGCTAGTCGATGCGGTGTCGCCGCCGAGTCGGCAGTACAGGGTCGAACTCGTTGACGACCGGAACTTGACCCAGCCGAGTTGCAACACGTCGGTGGTTGAGAGGTCGGTCGTCAACGGCTTCACGAGCGAGCCGCCGTCCCATGGCAGCCCGAGCATCGTCGAGAACGACGTCATGTTCGCCATCGTCGCTTGGAGCACCGCCTGCTGGCGCCCCGCGCGCGCCATGTCGGTTTCGCGTGGGTTGAGCAGGTTCTCACGGATGCGCGAGTAGACCAGTGCACGCTTCCCGTCCATCGTTTGGCGGCCCTTGTGGAACCGCCAGCCAGGCCAGGCGCTGCAGGCGGCGGCCGTCTTGAACGGGCAGTCAAACCGGTTCGAGAGGATCGGTGAGGGGACGTTGATCGTCACGCCACCGAGCGAGTCGATCAACTCTTTGAACGACGAGAAGTCGACGATGATCACATGGTTGATCGGGAGACCGGTGAACTGGTGCACCGTCGCGAGTGCGAGCGCTGGGCCGCCCGCCTGGTACGCCGCGTTGATCTTCGTGTTGCCAAGGCCTGGCACATGCACGTAGAGATCGCGTGGAATTGTCAGGTAGGCAAGGCGGTGGTGCGACGGGTCGGTGCGGAGCAGTTCGATCGAGTCGGAGTGCCGGTCACCCGAGCGGGCTTTGATCGGTGCAGAGTCGGTGCCGAGCAACAGGATCGTTGTCGGCTTCGAAAAGAGCAGGCCGTCTTGTGGGGCGAGCTGACGACGCGCCGCCGACGGCAGCCGTTTGTTGGCCTTGTCCATTCCGCCCGAGACGGCGTTCCAGCTGCTGATCGCCCACAGCGCAAGCAGCACCCCAAACAGCCCGAGCGCAAGCAGCAGGCTTCGGCGCCAGCCGAGTCGTCGCAGGATCTTCACCGCGATGCCACCTCCGGCCGGGGGTGCTGCGGACTCACCGCGGCGTGTTCTCTCCCGTTCGCGTCGATCGCGGCCTGGCTGCCGCAGGGACGGTGCCGGAACCTTTCCTTTCTGGCGACCACCCCGGTAGACGCGATAGGGCTTCTCGTCCTCTGCCATCCGCGGAGTAGGCTACCCGGCGACCGTGACGGGCTCCTCTGACACACAACGTCCACCTGGGCGCGTCATCGGCGTCGATCTCGGTGGCACCAAGATCTTGACCGGGGTCGTCGACGACGCGGGCTCAGTGCACGACACGGTTGAGCATCCCACGCCCGTCGGTTCGCAGAACGATCTTCTCGACGCGCTCGAGCGTGTCGTGTCCGAATCGCTCCGTCCGGGAATCGACGCTGTCGGCTTTGGGATTCCCGCCCGCATCGATCAGAAGACGGGGCTTGCGCTCGGCGCCGTGAACATCCCGCTCCACAACGTGCCGTTTGTCGCCGAGATGGAGCGGCGGCTCGGGGTGCGGGTTGCGGTTGCGAACGATGCGAGCGCCGCGGCGCTTGGCGAGTTCCGTTTCGGTGCCGGCAGGGGCTCAACCGACATGGTGATGCTCACGCTTGGCACGGGCGTCGGCGGTGGCGTGGTGATCGCAGGTCGCCTCTATCCAGGCTGGAGCGAGCTAGGCCACATGGTGATCGTTGAAGACGGCGAGCCTTGTCAGGGCACGTGTTCGGGCCATGGGCATGTCGAGGCGTACTGCTCGGGCCTCGCGGCCGAGCGGCTTGCGCGCGCGGCGCTCGGCCCATCGGCGACTGCACACGACCTTGTCGAGCAACGTCATCCGGCGCTGGAGGAGATCGGTCGCCATCTTGGGGTTGCCATCGCAGGCCTCGTCAACATCTTTGGGCCTGACATCGTGGTCGTTGGTGGGGGCTTTGGCATCGGTGCGGGTGAGCTGCTGCTTGAGCCCGCTCGTCGCGTGCTTGCCACCGAGGCGCTCCGGCCGGGCGGTTCGATTCCGGTTGTGCGGGCGGAGCTTGGCGAGCGGGCGGGGCTTGTTGGTGCGGGCCTGCTCGCGCTTGAGGCGCTCGGGTCGGCCTGACGTGCCGCTCGCTGTCTGCGCCACACCCATCGGCAATCTCGAGGACATCACCTTTCGGGTGCTGACTGAGCTGCGCGAGGCGTCGGTTGTGCTCGCCGAAGACACGCGGCACACACGGATCCTCTTCGATCGCTACGAGATTACGACCTCGCTGCTTTCGTGTCACGAGCACAACGAGGCTGCGCGTGCCGCCGAAATCGTGCCGCGGCTCCTTGCCGGTGAGCGGATTGCGCTCGTGACCGACGCCGGGCTTCCGGGGGTGTCTGATCCGGGCGCTCGGGTGATCGCGGCGGCGATCGAGGCTGGGGCGGAGGTGACGGTGCTCCCCGGTGCGTCAGCAGTTGAGACGGCGCTTGTCGCAAGCGGCCTCGTGGGTGAGCGGTACGCGTTCATCGGCTTCCTTCCCCGCAAAGAGGGCGAGCTGAGGGATGTGTGGGAGGAGCTCTCGTCGGTCGAGTGGCCTGTGGTCGCGTTCGAGTCACCCAAGCGCCTGCCAAAGACGCTCGCGTCGTTGGCTGCGGCCGATCCTGGGCGCCGTGTTGCCGTGTGCCGCGAGCTGACGAAGAAGTTCGAAGAGGTCGTGCGTGGAACGGCTGCTGAGGTCGCGGCGCAGATCTCGGAGCCGCCCCCGGGCGAGATCGTGCTGGTGATTGGCCCGGGCGACGCCGAGGTTGGGGCGGCTGCGCTCGCGGCGGCCCACGCGGCTGTGGCGAAGCTCGTGGCGGCAGGGACGCCGCGGAAGGCCGCAGCTGAGGTCGTGTCGGAGCTCACCGGCATGTCACGAAACGACCTCTATCGCGACGGCCTGTAGCGGTCTTTGTAGCACCTCTGTAACCAAAATTGACAACGCGCAGAGCGCGCCTCTACTGTGGCGAACAGACGTTCTCTCGTTCGACAACACGGAGGTGGTGCCATGCGACGGCTCGCGCTTGTCGTCTTCTTCTTGCTCGCGGTGGTGGGTCAACCAGCTGAGTCTTCGCCGTCCTCGACATGGGTTTGGCCGGTCGATGGCGTTGTTGTTTCGGCGTTCACGTTCGACGCGGCGCATCCGTATGCCGGTGGTCAGCATCGAGGTATCGACATCAGCGGCTCGGCAGGTGGGGCCGTGCAGGCTCCGGTTGCCGGAAACGTCACCTTCGCTGGGACAGTCCCGACGAACGGAAAGAGCGTCACGATTCTCACCGCCGACGGGTACGCGGTAACGCTCGTTCATCTCGGGTCGATCTCAGTTGCGAAGGGCGCGTCGGTTGCCCCTGGCGACGACGTCGGAACTCTTGGCCCGACCGGCGACCCAGAGGTTGATGGGCCCTACGTTCACCTTGGCGTTCGGCTCGCATCGAACGCGCAGGGCTACCTCGACCCCGTGAGCTTCTTGCCCGCGCGCGTTGCAGCGCCACCCGCGCTCGTGACTCCCGCACCGGTTGCCCCGTCGGCGGTGACGCCAGCGGTCGCCACACCCACCGTGTCCACTCCGGTCGTCGTGCCCCCGTCTCCAACGCCCACACCTACCTCGGCGGAGACGCCAAATCCTGTCGCGACACCGGCGCCGACACCCGCGCCGACTCCAGCACCTGCACCCGCACCTGCACCTGCCGTGGTGGTTGGCCCGGTGTCGCCGGTGGCACCCGTCCTCGCGTCATCCGCGTTGCTTGGGAATGCGGCGGTGTCGACCAACAGTGCCGTTGACGATGCTCAGGTCGATCCCGCCGGGGCGGAGCCAACCGAGACCGACCCCACCGAGACGGAGCCCACCAAGGAACCGCCTGTCGAGGAAAACGTCGATCTGTCCATTGGCGACGCCGACGCTGGGGCGAGTGAGGGTGGAGGCGCAACAAGCGCGGCCACCGACTCGACGCGTGCAGCCGACACGTCGGTCGTGCACGTGGCCGCCTCGATTGCGACCGCCGCCGCCGCTGTCGCGGCCGCGCCAACGGAACTCGTCTTCGGCGCACGCCCTCCTCGCGTTGCCGCTGCGGCCGTGGTTGTGCCACGTGGTGTGTCCCCGGTCGCCGATGTCATGCCCCGGGTAACCGGTGCCGTGCGCCCGGTCGTTTCGCATCCGACTCTGTCAACGCGTAGGGGCGATACCGCTCGTTCCGTGGGCACGTTGGGTCTCGTGGGCACTCTGGGCCTCGCGAGCAATCTGGGTCTCGCCAGCAAGCTGGGTCTCGCGAGCAATCTGGGTCTGCGTCCAATCGCGGCGCCGCCATGGTCTGCGACTGCTCGCAAAGCCCACTTGCCGACCTTCGGGCTCGCAGCGATCGGTGTGGCGATCGCCACGCTCGGAGGCCTCGGCGCGCGTCGCCTGTCGGCAGGTCAGAGGCGGCCTCGTATCATGGGCTGCGATGACCTACTTCCTGTCGACCCCGATCTACTACGTGAACTCAACGCCGCACATCGGGCACGCCTACACCACGTGCGCCGCCGACATCCTCGTGCGGCACATGGCGCAACGAGGCGAGGAGACGTTCTTCCTCACGGGCGTCGACGAGCACGCAACGAAAGTGTTTCGGGTCGCCGAGGAGTTGGGGCTCGCGCCACAGGCCTACACCGACCAGATCGTGGGAGCATGGCGCGACCTCCCGGCACGGCTGAACGCCAAGCCCGACTTCTTCATTCGCACGAGCGATGAGGGGCACAAGGTCTTTGTGCGCGAGTTCCTCCAGAAGATCTACGACAACGGTGACGTCTACGAAGACGTCTACTCGGGCCTCTACTGCGTCGGCTGCGAGGAGTTCAAGACCGAAGACAGCCTCGTCGACGGCAAGTGCCCGATCCACGACCGGGTACCCGAGCAGATCGAAGAGAAGAACTACTTCTTCCGGCTATCGGCCTATCAGGATCGGCTGCTCGCCTACTACGACGCGCATCCCGACTGGGTGCTGCCCGACTTCCGTTTCAACGAAGCGCGCAGTTTCATCGCGGGTGGTCTGCAGGACTTCTCGATCTCGCGCGCCGGACAGCCATGGGGCATTCCGCTGCCGTGGGATGAGAGCCAGGTCGCCTACGTCTGGGCCGACGCCCTCATCAACTACCTGAGCGCCCTCACCTACGCGCGCCCCGGCGAAGATCTCCGCGACACGTTCTGGCCCGGCGCACGCCACCTGATGGCGAAAGACATCATCCGGTTCCACTGCGTCTACTGGCCCGCGATGTTGATGGCCGCCGGCTACGAGCTGCCCCAGCAGATCTTCGTGCACGGCTACCTGCTCCTCGACGACAAGAAGATCTCGAAGTCGCTCGGCAACGTCGTCGACCCGCTCGACCTGATCGACATCTATGGCGCCGATCCTGTGCGCTACTGGTGCGCGCGCGCCGTGACGTTCGGGCAAGACGGCAGCGCCTCCATCGACGGCATCCGTGAACGCTACGAACGCGAGCTCGGCAACGACCTTGGCAACCTCCTGTCGCGCACGACGGCGATGATCGCCAAGTACCTCGGCGGCGCCATCGGGCCCAAGGAGGGTGTCACCGGCACCAACACCACGCTTGCCAACGAGGTTGCCGTGATGCGCGACGGTGTGCTCGCCGACCTCGACCGGTTCGACATCACGAGCGCCGTCGACAAGATCTGGCTCGTCGTGCGCGCACTCAACCGGTACGTCACAGAGAGCGCACCGTGGGAGATGGCGAAAGACGAGACGAAGGCAGCGGCACTCGAGGGTGTGCTCTACGACCTCGCCGACGGGCTCCGGCTCGTCGCCGTCGCGCTCGCCGCCTACCTCCCCGAAACCGCACCAAAGATCCTGACGGCGCTCGGGCAGTCCGACGACCTGTCGTTCGACCGAGTCGCCTACGGCCAGCTTGTCGCCGCCACGGGAATCGAAGGCGCCGCACCGCTGTTCCCGCGGCTCGAAACACCCGACGCGTGATCGACACGCACGCCCACCTGGGCGTGGCAGAGGCGGGCGAGACCCTGGCCCGTGCGCGAGCGGCCGGCGTTAGCCGCGTGATGCTCGTCGCCACGTCCGTCGCGGCCGCGCCAGACGCCTTGCAGATCGCGCACGCTGAAGACGGTGTGGCCGCCATCCTCGGCATCCACCCGCACGAGTCGGGTACAGCGACCGACGCCGACTTCGACGAGCTCCGCCGCCTCCTCGCAGACGACAAAGCGGTCGGGGTGGGAGAGACCGGCCTTGATTGGTTCCGCGACTACGCCACCCCCGACGATCAGCGACGCGTCTTTGCCGCCCAGCTCGACATCGCCGCCGAGACGCGCAAGCCGGTGATCATCCACACCCGTGCCGCCGACGACGACACGCTCGCCATGCTGCGGCCGCACCCAGGCGACGTGATCCTCCATTGCTTCTCGAGTCCGGCGATGCTGCCCGATGCGATCGAGAGAGGGTGGTACGTCTCGTTCGCCGGCAACGTCACCTACAAGAACGCCTACGAGCTTCGCGCCGCCGCACGCGCCGTCCCGGCCGAACGGATCTTGGCCGAAACGGACTGCCCCTATCTGGCGCCGCAGGCGTTCCGAGGCCAAACGAACGAGCCCGCCTACGTGATGCACACACTCGCGGTGCTTGCTGAGGCGCGCGGTGAAGATCCCGCCGCGCTTGAAGCCCAGATCGACGCGAACGCAACCAAGGTGTTTGGCCTGTGAAGGTCGCACCAAAGAAGAAGTTCGGTCAGCACTTCCTGATCGACAAGAACATCCTCGACGTCATCGGCCGACTTGCCGAACTCGATCCCGCCGACGTTGTGCTCGAGATCGGCCCGGGCCTTGGCGTGCTGACGCGCTACCTCTCCACCCGTGTCGCTCAGATCCACGCAATCGAGATCGACACGAGCCTGACGCCGCATCTGAAAGAGATCGACCGGGTGCAACTCCATTGGGGTGACGCGCTCGCAATCGACCTGAACGCACTCGACCCGCTCCCCACGAAGCTTGTCGCGAACCTGCCCTACAACGTCGCGACGCCGATCGTTGCTGAAAGCCTGTCGTTCGACCCGATTCAGTCGTGGTGCGTGATGGTGCAGAAGGAGGTCGCCGAACGATTCTTCGCCTGGCCAAGCACCAAGGCGTATGGGTCGGTGTCGGTGCTGATGCAGCTCAGCACCGAACGCACCGGCTACCACCCAGTGTCGCGCGAAGTGTTCCGTCCGCCGCCGAACGTTGAGTCGGCGCTCATCGCGTTTCGACGCATCGGACCGGGACCCACCAAACAGCTGAAACAGATCGTTGAGGGCGCGTTCTCGCATCGGCGTAAGACACTTGCGAACTCGCTGTCGCTTTCGGGCATCGTCTCGCGCGAAAAGGCCGCTGCCGTGCTCGACGAGCTTGGCCTGAACGCTGGCGCGCGCGCAGAGGAGCTTCGACCCACCGACTTCGTCCAGCTCGCCGCTGCGCTCGCATGACCACGGTCGAGGCGTACGCAAAGCTGAACTTGGCCCTCGTTGTTGGTGTGGCGGGTGCCGACGGCTACCACGAGCTTTGGACGCTCTTTCAGCGGATCTCGCTGAGCGACACGATCACGCTCGAAGCCGCAGACGACCTTGAGGTCGTTGGGTTTGCCGACGATACGCTCGTCGCCCGCGCGCTCGAAGCGGTCGCGACCGAAGCGGCGGTTGCGCCGCGGTGGCGCGTGACGATCGACAAACGCATCCCGGTCGCGGCCGGGCTCGGTGGCGGCTCGGCCGACGCTGCTGCCGCCCTCCAGCTCGCGTCAGCGACGCTCCCCAACCCGCTTCCACCCGCGACGCTGCATCGGCTCGCGCGCACGCTCGGCGCTGACGTGCCGTTCTTTCTCCAGCAGGGCCCGTGCGTTGGGACAGGCGACGGGTCGGTGCTGGAACCCGTTGAGCTGCCGCAGGGCTACACGATCGTCCTGGCGCTCCCGCATGACGAGGTCAAAGAGTCGACGGGAGCGGTGTATCGCCGCTTCGACGAGCGCAACGGTGGGGACGGGTTCGCCGAACGTCGCGCCGCTGCCGAGCAGGTGCTGCGCACGATGCGGTCGCCCGAAGATCTCGGCGCGTTGCCACCAAACGATCTCGCCCAGTCGCCGCTTGCGGCCGAGCTTCGCGCGGCAGGAGCGTTTCATGCCGACGCGAGCGGTGCTGGCCCCGCGGTGTTCGGTCTCTTCCTGCATGCAGGCGAGGCTGCGACGGTCGCCGCCTCGATCGAGACGCGTGCCCAGGTCTGGCTCTGCGAACCAGCATGGTAGGTTTGGAGACGTGAGCAGTTCCGATATCGCACAGCCCGGCCTCGGCGGACTGCTGCAGCGCCACCGCCTGCGGTCGTCGTTCTGGATCGCAGCGGTCGAAGGGCTGCTTGTCGTCGTCCACGTGTTCCCGCATTGGCTTGTGTTCGTGCTTGCCGCGGCAGGCCTTGGCGCCTGGATCTACACGGGCCGATCGTCGTCGTCCGGCCTCGTACGCCAGGCGAGCTGGATCCTTGCTGCATCACAGCTTTTGGCGATCCTGGTGCCGCTCGTTCTCTTCATTGCGAAGACCATTGCGTACGCCGTTGTCGTGATCATCGCGATCGTGGCGCTCGTTGTGCTCTTCGCCGAGCGCGGCAAGTCCTGAGCCGCTCCGGCCGGAGCACCTATACTCGCCTCGCAGTGGGGCGTAGCCAAGCGGTAAGGCAGCGGGTTTTGGTCCCGCGATCCCAGGTTCGAATCCTGGCGCCCCAGCCAACTACTCAGGCCACGTGACAGACACGCCAATCGCAGCAGTCGTCATGGCCGGAGGCCTCGGCACCCGGATGAAATCCGCGACCCCGAAACACCTCCATCCGGTGCTCGGACGGCGGATGGTCGACTGGGTGATTGAGGCCGGGCGAGGAGCGGGAGCAGACCCGATCCTCGTCGTCGCGTCGCCAGCAACGATTGACGCGTTCGCAGGTGAAGGGATCGAGGTGGCCGTGCAGCCAGTTCCGCTCGGCACGGGTGATGCGGTGCGGTGCGCCCGTCCGGCGCTTGAAGGCCGTACCGCCGACGTTCTCATCCTTTCGGGCGACACCCCGCTGCTCACGGCTGAGCTGCTCGCCGATCTTGTGGCGACGCACCGGCGTGAAGGTGCGGCGGCAACCGTGCTCACGTTCATGCCGCCCGATGTTCGGGCCTACGGGCGCGTTCTCCGCAACGACGCCGGCCACGTAACGGCGATTGTTGAGGCGCGCGACGCAACGCCGGAGCAGCTCGAGGTGCGTGAGGTGAATTCGTCGATCTACGTGTTTCAGTCCGACAAGCTGTGGCCGGCCCTCGACACGCTCACGCCCCACAACGCGCAGGGCGAGCTCTATCTCACCGACGCCGTGTTGGCGCTTGCGAACGCGGGCGACACGGTGGCCGCCTACATCGCACCCGACCCAGCCGAGACCGAAGGTGTGAACACGCGGGTTGAGCTTGCTCACGCCGCCGCCGTGCTCCGCGACCGGATCAACGAGTCGCACATGTTGAACGGGGTTGCGATTGTCGATCCGGCATCGACATGGATCGAGCCAACGGTTGAGATCGAAAACGACGTGACGGTGCATCCCTTCACGGTCTTGCGGGGCCAAACCCGGATCGCCACGGGCGCCGATATTCAGCCGCACACGGTCGCGATCGACGCGGAGATCGGACCCGGAGCACTCGTTGGGCCATTTTGTTACCTTCGCCCCGGAACGGTTCTTGGCCCCAATTCGAAGGCTGGCACCTACGTGGAGATCAAGAACTCAAGCATCGGTGAAGGAACGAAGGTGCCTCACCTCTCCTACATTGGCGATGCCACGATCGGCGACGGCACGAACATCGGTGCTGGCGCGATCACCGCAAACTTCCCTCACCGTCCGGGTCAACCGAAGGGCAGGACGACGATTGGGGACAACGTCAGGACCGGTATCCAAAATGGCTTCGTCGCCCCGGTTGAGATCGGAGACGGAGCATGGGTGGCTGCTGGAACTGTCGTAACCAAGGATGTGCCAAACGATGCGCTTGCGGTTGCCCGTGCGCGCCAGGAGAACAAGGAGGGGTATGCAGCCCGGCAGCGGAACGACTGAGCTCACACTCCCCGGCTTGGAGTCTCCCGGCATCGTGACCGAGACGGCTACCGGCCACTGGATTGAGCGTGGGCCGCAGAAGCGGCTGATGATCTTTGCTGGCCGTTCGCATCCCGATCTTGCGAAGCGGATCTGCGAGCAGCTTGACGTTGAGCTCGCGAGCGTGACGTTGAAGACGTTCGCGAATGGCGAGACCTACTGCCGCTACGACGAGTCGATCCGTGGCGCCGACATCTTCATCGTCCAGACCGGTTCGGGGGAGATCGACCGCAACATCATGGAGCTCTGTTTCATGATCCAGGCGGCGAAGCTTGCGTCGGCCAAGCGCATCACTGCTGTGATGCCGCTGTTCCCGTACGCACGCCAGGATCGCAAGGCGAAGCCGCGTGAGCCGATCTCGGCCCGGTTTGTTGCCGACCTGCTGCAGCTCGCAGGCGCCGACCGCATCCTGACGATGGACCTTCACGCCGGTCAGATCCAGGGGTTCTTCACGATCCCTGTCGATCACATGACGGCGCTGCCGCTCTTTGCCCGCCACTTCCGTGATCTCGGCCTGTTTGGTGATGGGATCGTTTCGGTGTCGCCTGATGCCGGCCGTGCCAAGCAAGCGGAGCGTTTCGCACAGATGCTTGAGGCGGAGTTCGCGATGATGCACAAGTCGCGGCCCGAGCACGACGTTGTTGCGGTCACCGAGATCGCCGGCCGTGTGAACGGCAAGATCGCGATCCTCGGCGACGACGTGATCATGACCGGCGGCACGATGCGCGCGAACGTTGGTGCGCTGCAGGAGCATGGAGCGAAAGAGGTGTGGCTCTTTGCGACGCACGGCATGTTCTGCGGCGATTCGCTCGACAAGTTCGCGTCCGACGACCGGATCAAGGGAATTGTTGTCACCGACACGGTGCCGATCGATCCGCTCACGCGTCCTGAGAAGCTGACGATCCTGCCCGTCTCGGGCCTGCTTGCCGAGACGATCATGAACGTGTTCGCCGACGATTCGGTGTCGGCGATCTTCGGCGGCGAGAACCAGCTCTTCTAGCGTCCGGCCGCCGCCGTCACCCCGGTGGCATAGGCTCGGCCCTGATGGTGCGTCTGCGCGTCGACCGTGTCGAAGCGGTTGTGATCTGTGTGACGGTGGCGATCGCCGCCGCCTCGTTCCTCACGAACGTGGGTCGCATGACGCACGTGCTGTCCCATGAGTACGCGATCTACTCGAAGTACTCGAACGCCGATCGACGGCATGCAGCGACCGACCAGCTGCAGATCCCCGGTGATGTCCTCGACTTCTACGCTGAGCGTGTTGCCAAGGGCGACCGCGTCTACTTCCAGGTCGACCCGAGTGGGCTTAGCGCGAACATGACGCTCGAGCAGGCGGTTGCGTTCGCCGGACGCTTCTACCTGCTCCCTGCGGTGCAGACGTCTGACCTGGCGAACGCCAACACGGTCGTGTCGTTCCAAGCTGACCCGGGTGTGTTGGGGCTGCACTACTCGGCGCAGGAGCGGGCGGGGCTCCAGCTCTTCTTCGTCTCGAAGATCGAGGGACGATGATCGGGCACAGCATCGAGCTCGTTGTCGTGAACGTGCTCTTTTGGTGCGTTGGCCTCGGGCTGCTCGGCGCGCTTGGCATTGCCCGATCGGTTGGCGAGCTGCGGCGGCTCGCGCCACTTGGCTACGCGGTCGGCCTTGCAACCTGCGGCATTGCTGCCGCTGACCTTGCTGTCGTGCATGTCGCTGTCGGCCGACTCACGCTGCCGGTGTTGGCGCTCGGTGCGCTTGTGCTGGGGTGGCGGCGCATCGCGACGCAACCCACAACGTCACGACCCGCCTCCGAGCCTCGCCGAACGTCGCGCACGATTCGCACTCTCCTCGTGGCGCTGCCCTTCGTCGGTATCGCCGTAATGTTCGGGTTCCTGCTGCGGCTGCTCGCCGTCAAGCCACTTGTCGAATTCGACGGCTGGGTGATCTGGGCGACGCGCGCGCGGGCGCTCTACGAGTTCGGGTATCCCGCGAGCCCGGTGTTCACCGACCCGACCTACCCGGCGCTCCAACACCCGCTGCTGCTGCCGTCGCTCGAGGCGATCGACTTCCGGTTCATGGGGGCCTTCGACGGAACAGTGGTGCATCTCCAACTGTTCGGCTTCGCGCTCGCCCTTGTCGGTGCGGCGTGGACGCTGCACCGCCCCTGTGGTGCTCGCGGTCACGTTGTTGGCGATCGTCGCTGCTCCGACATTCCTCTATCAGCTGCCCTCGAATTACGCAGACGTCCCGCTGGCCTGTTTCGTGGCGCTCGGCGTGTGCGGGTTGGCCGGCTGGGTTCGGTCGGGTGAACGCGACCTTCTCGTGACAACGGCGATCTTCCTCGGGGCGGCCGTCCTGACGAAGAGCGAGGGGGAGGCGTTTGCGCTCGCGGCGTTCGTCGCGGCGGCGGTCGCAGCGCCAGCAGTGCGACGGCGCGAGCTGGTGCGCCCTGCCGTGGCCGTGGTGCTCATCGACCTCCCGTGGCGGCTGTGGGTTGCGATCCATGGTGTCAAGAGCACCGACTACCGCGTGAGTGACGTTTTGAGTCCGTCGTACCTGGCCGACCACGCAAACCGGGTGTGGCCCGCGATTCGCGAGCTCTGCATTCAGATGGCTGGGCGGGGTTCCTTCGGCTATCTCCTGCCGCTCGTCGGCGTCGCGCTTGCTGGTGCCATCGCGCTACGGGGCTATCGCACCGTCACGTTTGCGGCGGTGTGGATCGTGCTCTCCTTCGCGGCGCTCGTCATCACCTACTGGGTCTCCGACAACCCGCTGACGAGCAATCTGTTCAACTCGTCTGACCGCACAATCGACTCGATCGTCTTCGGTGCGGCGCTCCTTGTTCCCGTGCTTGTGACACGCGAACGAGAGGCAAACGGAGCCCACGAGCATCCGTCTGGGTAGAGCGGGCGAGAGGGCAATTCGCACCTCGTGCGAGTCAATCCGCGGTCGAGGTGCGATCTATGGCTAGAATCGTCCGCCGTGGCTGGAGTTGGAACACGCGTCAAGATCACCGTTGCCGAGCGCACCAAGCTCGGCTCTGCCGAAACGCGCCGTTTGCGCGCGACGGGGCAGATCCCCGGTGTCATCTACGGGCAGAACACGCCCGTAGCGATCGCGGTTGCCGCAACCGACCTTCGTGCGGCCCTCACCACGAGCGCTGGCCTGCACGCGGTGCTCGATGTCGTTGTCGACACGGGTGCATCGCACTCGGTCGTCGTCAAGGACTACCAAGTCGACAAGGTGCGCGGAACGATGACGCACATCGACCTCATGGAGGTCAACCTCGACCTGGTCATCCAGACCACGGTGCACGTCAACATCGTTGGCGAGGCCCCTGGCGCGAAGCAGGGCGGAACACTTTCGCATGGCCCCACCGATATTCACGTTGAGGCACGGCCGCTCGATGTTCCGGAGCAGATCGACATCGATGTCTCCGTGCTTGGTCTCGGCGACGCGATCCGCATCTCGGATCTCTCGTCGTATTCGGGCGTCACATTCCTCGACGATCCCGACACGGTTCTTGCGTCCGTCACGTCCTATGCAGGTGCTGAGGACGGCGCGGATGAAGGCGAAGGCGAGGCTGACGCAGTTGCTGAAGCCGACACCGCTGAGCCTGAGGCTGAAGCTGCTGGCGATGACGCCGAAGCTGACGCTGACGCCGCGGAATAACACCGCCTCGGCTTCTTTGTAGGTTGGCTGTGCACGATCGGTGCGCCTGTCAGACTGCATCCGCGATGAGCGTGCATCTGGTGATCCCGTGAGACTTCCGTGGCGTCGCGAAGATCGCGACTCGTCGCACGACCTCCTTGTGGTCGGTCTCGGCAATCCTGGGCGCGAGTACGCCACGACCCGGCACAACGTGGGGTTCATGGTGGTGGACGAGCTTGCGCGCCGCCATGGCGGCTCCTGGCGGGGCAAGTTTGGTGCGCAGCTCGCTGATATTCGGATTGAAGGGCACAAGGTTGCGCTGCTGAAGCCCGAGACGTTCATGAACCTGTCGGGCCAGGCGGTTGCGCCCGCAGCTGCGTACTTCAAGTTGAAACCTGAGGCGATCCTCGTTGTGCATGACGAGAGCGACCTGGAGGTCGGCCGGTTGCAGGCACGCCTTGGGGGCGGCAGCGCTGGTCACAACGGCATCAAGTCGGTCGCCAAGTCGCTCGGGACGCCGTACTTCTTGCGGCTGCGGGTGGGCGTGGGGCGGCCTGAGCGTGGAGATCGCCGACCGCTGGCCGACTACGTTCTCGCCGCGTTCGAGTCGCACGAAGACGTGGAGACGCTCGTGCGGCGTGCTGCTGATGCGGTCGAGACGCTCGATGCCGAAGGGCTCGATCGTGCGCAGGTGTCGATCAACGGTCGCCCTCCGGAGCCGTAGGGCCGTCGGGTTGCGCGCATGAGCAAACGGTAAAGATTCGTCGCCGAACGGAGTCTCCCTTCCGCCGAGCGGCATATGTCATCAAAATCGGCGTGTTTGTGCGGTCCGCCACGCACTGTCCCGGAATCCCGCATGAGCAGGGGAAATTCCGTCGACACGCGTAGGTTTTCTCCTTCGCCTATACCCCATTATGGGGATGCCTAATCCCCCAAAAGGGGGAGTGACGCGGTTGTAAGGGGCTGGTGAACTGGGACGTCCCAACGACAAACGGCTGGCTAGTTGGTCGCCGTTTCCCGCCGAAGGGAGACACCCACGTTATGAGACAGCTACGGCTTGTATCGCTTTTGTTCGTCCTCATCTACTGCGTCGCTTTTGGACCCGGTAAGGCAGCTGCATCAAGCAAGAACTCGAGCAGCGCGAACGAACATCGCGTGGGCAACAAGATTGTCCGCTTCGCCCGCAACCTGCTTGGCGTGCGCTACGAGTACGGCGGCACGTCACCCCGCAGCGGCTTCGACTGCTCCGGCTTCGTCCGTTTCGTCTACCGCCACTTCGGCGTCGACCTTCCGCACAACTCATGGGGCCAGGCCGACCTCGGCAACCATGTTTCGCGAAGCGCACTCAAGCCTGGCGACCTCGTCTTCTTCGACGGTGAAGGCCATGTCGGCCTCTACATCGGCAACGGCCGCTTCATTCACGCGCCGCACTCGGGAACGCGTGTGTCGGTCAGCTCGCTCAACTACGGCGGGTACGCATCGACCTACGACGGCGCTCGCCGCATCGTGGGTCTGATGAGCGACACGCTCAAGGCGCGCCTTGAGATCACCAAGCTTCCCGCGCACGTCCACGGTGCCGCGCGCTACGGCCGACTCCGCGATCGTCTCCACCGCAGCCTCCCGCAGCACAAGTCGAAGACCGAGCTCGGCCTCGACATGGCGGGCACGCTGCTTCTCGCGCGTCGCCAGAGTTCGCGCCAGCGCGTCGCTTTCGCGCGCTCCTCGCCGCTCGCCTAGTACGGGCAGACCCCGACGGGGTTAAGCAGTGGGGCAGGCTCCCACGGGGTTACGCAGTGCGGCGGGCTCCCACGGTGAGCTGAGCGCCGGGCGGGCTGATCACGGTCGGCGGAGGTGACGCGGCTACGATTGCGTCCCCCGGAACCCGCTTTTCGGGCAGTCGACATGGACCTGCCACTCCTTCACACACTCGTCGATCGCCTTCGGGCCGACGAACGCCTCCCAGCATTTGCCGCGGCGTTCCCAACCCGCGCACGCGTGTCGGAGCCGGCGCTGCCGCTCGTGCTGGCGGCGCTCCATGAGGAACGGGGGAAGGCGACGTTCGTCGTGCTTCCAGAAGATGCCGACGCGCGGGACGCTGCCGAGGCAGCAGCGTGGTTCCTCGGTGACGACCAGGTCGCGCTGCTTCCGTCGCGGGGCGTCAAATTTGAGTCAGGTCTTGAGCCGCCGCCGCACCTCGTTGGCGAGCGTTCACGCGCGCTGCACGTGCTTGAGCAGGGCGGCCTTGTCTGCGTATCCGCAGCGGCACTTGCCGAACGGGTGCCGCCGCCCGCCGAGCGCACGAGCGCACTGACAGTCTCGAAGGGCGACGACACCGGCATCGACCTGCTCGCCGAAGAGCTCGCGATGGCGGGGTACGAGCGTGTCGACCGCGTTGAGGAGCGGGGGCATTTCGCCGTACGTGGCGGCCTCGTCGATGTCTTTCCGACGACCGGCCGCGAGCCGCTCCGCATCGAGTTCTTCGGCGATGAGATCGAGGGGATCCGGGCGTTCTCTCCGTTCACCCAGCGGGCGCTGCGCCAGGTCGAAACGGCAACGATTCAACCTGCGTCGGAGCGCCGCCGTGACCTCGTCGAAATCATGCTCCCTGACGACGAAGAGTTCGATTCGCCCGTCGCGAGAGCCCCCGAGGATCTCGTGCCACTGCTCGATCGGGTGCCCGATGTCGTGTGGCGGATCGATGACGTGCGCTCCGTGTGGGACGAGGAAGGGCTGCCCGAGGTCGATCTCGACGGCGCGACGCTGCTCGACTCGCTGCCCCAGGGTCAGCCGTACTCGTTCGACGCGCTCCGGCCGGCGCTCTCAGCCCGCGGACTGGCCGAGGCCGAGAATGAGCTCGACGGCCTTCTTCGTGGTGGCCTCGATGTCGTTGTTTCCTTCCCGCACCGTGGCGAGGCCGAACGGCAGCGCCATCTGCTCCGCAAGGTGGGTGCCGAGATGCTCGAGCCGGGTATCGCGCCGGTTGGGCTCACATTCGCTGTGGCGCCCGCACGCCGAGGGTTCGTGTGGCGTGACCTTGGGATCGCGCTACTTCCCGACACGCAGGTCTTCCGTCGCCGCCCGCCGCGCGCCACCGCACCGATCGGCCGGGCACTCCAGACGTTCTCCGACCTCCGCACCGGTGACTACGTCGTGCACGAAGACCACGGTGTCTCACAGCTCCTCGGGTTCGAAACCAAAGAGGTTGCCGGCGTCACCCGCGACTATCTGCTGCTCGGGTTCAAGGGCGAAGACCGCGTGTTCGTTCCGCATGAGCAGATCGGCAAAGTGTCGCGCTACATCGGCTCCGATGCCCGGCCGCCCGCACTCTCGAAGCTTGGTGGCAAGGCGTGGGACAACCTCAAGACCCGTGCGCGCGACCACCTCCGCGAGATGGCTGGAGAGCTGCTGCAGCTCTACGCCCAGCGCCAAACGCGGGCAGGCATCAACTACGACGTTGATGGCGAATGGCTGCAACGGCTCGAAGCGGAGTTCCCGTTCCGTGAGACAGAGGATCAGGCACGCGCGATCGAAGCGGTGAAGGAAGACCTCGAAGCGCCGCGTCCGATGGACCGTCTCGTCTGCGGCGATGTCGGCTTCGGCAAGACAGAGGTGGCGCTGCGTGCCGCATTCGTCGTGGCGTCGAGCAGCAAACAGGTACTCGTGCTCGTGCCGACGACGATCCTCGCGCAACAGCACTGGAATACGTTTCGAGAGCGCTACCGCGACTTCCCGATTCGGGTCGAGATGGTGTCGCGCTTCCGCAAGCCGGCCGAGGTGAAGAAGGTGCTTGCCGAGTTCGGTGAAGGGAAGGTCGATGTGCTCGTCGGCACCCACCGCATTCTCTCGCGTGACGTCATGCCGAAGGATCTTGGGCTCGTGATCGTCGATGAGGAGCAGCGTTTCGGTGTCGCCCAGAAGGAGCTGCTCCGCCAGCTCCGGCTCGAGGTCGACGTCCTGGCGCTTTCGGCGACACCGATTCCACGCACGCTGCACATGTCGCTCGCCGGCCTCCGTGACATCTCAGTGATCGAGACGCCACCCGAAGGGCGCCGTCCAATCCGCACCCACGTGGGTGAGTACGACGAAGACCTGATCAAGCAGGCAATCGAGCGCGAGCTTGCCCGTGAAGGCCAGGCCTTCTATCTCCACAACCGTGTCGAGACGATTGAGGATTGTGCCGAGAAAATCCGGCAGCTCATTCCCGGCTCACGCGTGATCGTCGGGCATGGTCAGATGACTGAACGTGAGCTTGAGGACACCATGCTGGCGTTCCTTCGGGGCGACGCCGACGTCCTCGTCTCAACAACGATCATCGAATCGGGCCTCGACATCCCGCAGGCAAACACGCTGATCGTCGAGCGTGCCGACACGTTCGGGCTATCGCAGCTCTACCAAATCCGAGGGCGCGTTGGCCGTCGCGACCTTCCGGCGCACGCCTACCTCTTCTATCCCGACGCCCGCGACCTCTCGGGCGAGGCGCGGGCCCGCCTGGCGACCCTCGCCGACCACACCGAGCTCGGTGCGGGCTTCGCGATCGCGATGCGCGACCTTGAGATCCGCGGGGCAGGCGACCTGCTCGGCGCGGAGCAGTCCGGCCACGTCGCGGCACTCGGGTTCGAGCTGTACGTCGAGATGCTTCACGAGGTTGTGGCGGAGCTTTCCGGTGAGCGTCGGCTCGCGACCCGCCCGGTGCGTGTCGATGCGCGCGTCGACGCCTATGTTCCCGCTGCCTACATTGGGTCTGAGGCACTGAAAATCGATCTCCACCGCCGCCTCGCGCTCGTCGAGGACGACGACGAGCTGCACGAGCTGAAGATCGCCACGGAAGATCGCTTCGGCGCGTTGCCGGAGCCGGTCGCGAACCTCTTCTCGATCCAAGAGCTCAAGCTGAAGTTGGCGCTCCTCGGCGCCGACTATCTCGTGTTCGCAAACG
Organism: Actinomycetota bacterium; assembly: GCA_009702325.1. Lineage (GTDB taxonomy): Bacteria > Actinomycetota > Thermoleophilia > Gaiellales > Gaiellaceae > PALSA-600. Next base: position 69,708 of record WLID01000004.1, on the reverse strand, counting down.
GCCGCGTTGCGGTCGGGCCGGTCGTGCTCGGCTCCTCGGAGCTTCGTGAGCTTCGTGATCGGGTCGAAACGGCGATCTACACCTCTGCGAAACGCGAAGTGACCCTTCGTGAGGACGGAATCGCGGCTGCCGTCCGACTGGTCGATGCTATGATCACAGCGCGCCAGGCAGCCTGATCTGTTCTGGAATCGCGCACTCTCCCTATGCGGACACGACTCCTCTCCGTTGTTTCACTCGCCACAGCGGCAGTCATCTCTGCGACGTTGGTTGCGGGCTGCGGCGGTGCGAAGGTTGCGAAGCTGACCGACCAGGATGTTGCGGTCGCTGGCCCTGCGCATGTGACGAAGGCGGCGTACCAGGAGCTGCTGAACCAGTCGAAAGCGTATTACAAGAGCCAGAAGCGCGTGTTCCCGAAGGCCGGCTCCACCGAATTTCAGACGATCAAGAATCAGGCCATTTCGCAGCTTGTCCAGGCGGCCGAGCGCGAGAACGAGGCGACCAGCATGGGCATCGAGGTCACCGACAAGCAGGTCACTGATCGTCTCGCCCAGATCAAGAAGCAGTACTTCGGCGGCAGCGAGAAGCAGTACCAGTCGCAGATCAAGGCTCAGGGCCTGACCGATGCGCAGGTGCGCACCGACGTTCGCCAGCAGCTGATCTCTGAGGGTGTCTTCAACAAGATCACGAAGGACGTTTCGGTGTCTGACGCTGACATCAACGCCTACTACGTGGCGCACCCCGAGCAGTACAAGGCCACGCCGTCACGCGCGGTGCGCTACATCCTTGTCGGCAAGAATCAGACGACCCTTGCAGCTTCGATCCTGTCGCAGCTGAAGAGCGGCACCGACGCCAAGTGGTGCTCGCTTGCGAAGCAGTATTCGAAGGATCCGAGTTCGAGTGGCACCTGCGGCAAGGCCTCGTTCACGAAGGGGCAGACAGTGTCGAAGTTCGACGCGCTGCTCTTCTCGCTGAAGACGGGCGAGACTGCTTCGGTGAACACGCCTGAGTACGGCTGGTTTGTGTTGGAGCCGACTGCTGACGCATCTGCTGGCACTGCGACACCGCAGAAGCAAGTTGCCGACACGATCAAGCAGCAGCTGGTCCAGGAGAAGAAGAATCAGCTCATGACCGACTGGGTCAACAAGCTCTCCAAGAGCTACTGCACGGGCAACAAAGTGAAGTATCAGATCGGCTTTGCGCCGAGCCCTGATCCCTGCGCGACGTTTACTGCGTCCACGCAGACCACCTAAGGGCGTACTGTTTAGACCGGCCTTTGTGGCCGGAGTGGCGCCGCGACGACGGAGCGAACGCATGCGCGAAAACGGAGTGACAACCTGGTGACGACGACGCGGGATGAGCTGGCCGCGGCACTCATCGATCTCCAAGAGCTGACCGAGCGCCTTCGGCGCGACTGCCCTTGGGATCGCGAGCAGACGACGCGCACCATCGTCCCGCACACCGTCGAGGAGGCGTTCGAGGTTGCTGACGCGGCGATCAACGGTGACGACGCGAAGCTGCTCGACGAGCTCGGTGACCTGCTGTTCCAGTCGTACTTCCTGGCGCTCATCCTGTCGGAGCGTGGGGCGGGCGATCTCACTGATGTCGCACGAGGAATTCACGCGAAGCTTGTTGCGCGCCACCCGCACGTTTTCGGCGATGTTGAGGCCGAGACAGCGGGGCGTGTGCGCGAAAACTGGGAGCGGTTGAAGGTTGAGCAGGAGTCCCGGACCGGCGTGTTTCACGATGTTCCCGAGTCGCTGCCAGCGCTGCTGCTCGCCCGGAAGATTCAGCGGCGTGCGGCGTCGGTGGGTTTCGACTACCCCGACGTTGCTGGCGCGCTTGGGGATCTGGCAGAGGAGCTCGACGAGCTGAAAGCGGAGCTGCGTGGCGAGCCGGTGCCGGAGACCGAGCCTGATCGGCGTGTTGCCGAGGAGCTTGGCGATGTCCTTTTTGCCGTTGTGAACACGGCGCGGAAACTCAATGTTGATCCTGAGCTGGAGTTGCGCGGTGCTGCTGCGCGATTCCGTGCGCGGGTTGACGGTGCGGTGGCGTTGGCCGCCGCCGAGGGCGTCGACTGGACGTCACTTGCACTCGCCGAGCAGGACTCGTATTTCGATCGAGCGAAAGGAACTGTATGAGCGCCATTTCTGAGGTGCGCGGACGGCAGATTGTCGATTCGCGCGGTAATCCGACTGTTGAGGTCGATGTTCGTCTCGCGTCGGGTGCCGTTGGCCGCGCCGCTGTTCCGTCGGGCGCCTCGACTGGCGCCCACGAGGCAGTTGAGCTGCGTGACGGTGGCGCTGCGTGGGCAGGCAAGGGTGTGACTGCTGCGGTCGCAAACGTGAATGGTGAGATCGCTGCGGCGGTCAAGGGTCGGGACGCTCGCGACCAGGAGGGCCTCGATCAGGCGCTGCGTGATCTCGACGGTACGCCGAACAAGGGTCGGCTTGGCGCGAACGCCATTCTTGGGGTGTCGCTTGCCGCCGCGAAGGCTGCTGCCGTCGATGCGTCGCTGCCGCTGTACCGCTATCTCGGCGGTGATACCGCGGTGACGTTGCCGGTGCCGATGATGAATGTGATCAACGGTGGTGCGCATGCCGACAACTCGATCGACTTGCAGGAGTTCATGGTTGTTCCCGCTGGCGCGGCGACATTCGCCGAGGCGTTGCGGATCGGCTCGGAGGTCTACCACGCGTTGAAGAAGGTGCTGCATGACCGCGGCCTGGCCACGGGCGTTGGTGACGAGGGTGGGTTCGCTCCCGACCTTCCGTCGAGCGAGGCTGCGATCGAGGCGATCCTTGAGGCGGCCGAGCGCGCGGGCCATCGTGAGAAGATCGCGATTGCGCTTGATCCTGCGACCACCGAGGTGTTCGAGAACGGCGTGTATCGCTTCGAAGGTCGAGAGATTGATTCAGCCGGCATGCCTGCCTTCTGGGGCGGCCTGATCGACCGATATCCGATTGTTTCGATCGAGGACGGCATGGCCGAAGATGACTGGGATGGCTGGGCGGCGCTTACGCAGACGGCCGGCACGAAGGCGCAGCTTGTGGGTGACGATCTCTTTGTCACAAATCCTGAGCGTCTTGCACGGGGAATCGAGGCGGGCGTGGCGAATTCGATTCTTGTGAAGGTCAATCAGATTGGAACGCTGTCCGAAACGCTCGCTGCGGTTGGGCTTGCGCAGCGTTCGGGCTATACCGCGGTGATGAGCCATCGTTCGGGTGAGACTGAAGATGCGACGATCGCAGATCTCGCGGTTGCGACTGGGGCAGGTCAGATCAAGACGGGCGCTCCGGCGCGGTCGGATCGGGTTGCGAAGTACAACCAGCTGCTGCGGATTGAAGAAGAGCTTGGTTCACGTGCCGTCTATCCGGGCTGGGGTGCGTTTCCCCGCCGTGTTGCATCGTGAGCTTGGACTTGCGTAGGACGAAGATCGTCGCGACGCTCGGCCCGGCCTCGGAGACGCATGAGGTCATTCGCGACCTTGTGATTGCGGGGATGGATACGGCGCGGCTGAACTTCTCGCATGGCAGCCATGCCGACCATGCTGCGCGTGCCGCCACGGTTCGTGCGGTTGGCAAGGAGCTGGGGAAGCCGCTTGCGATTCTTGCCGACTTGCAGGGCCCGAAGATTCGGCTTGGTGTGTTGCCGGAGCCGCGGCTGCTTGAGACCGGCACGACGGTGGTGTTGACGGGCGAGAAGAATCAGGTTGGCGACGATCTCGTTGTTGCGCCTGACGTGATTCTAGATGTCCTTGAGCCTGGCCACGACGTGTTGATCGATGATGGGCTGGTGCGGCTTCGCGTGACGAGCGTGTCGGGTGGGAAGGCTGCGTGCGACATCATTGTTGGCGGGGTTGTGAAGTCGAACAAGGGCGTGAATCTGCCGGGTGTGCCGATTCCGATCCCGTCGCTGACACCGAAGGATTTGCGTGATCTTGAGTTCGCGCTCGAGTTGGGTGTTGAGTATGTGGCGCTCTCGTTTGTGCGGGCGGCCGCGGATGTGCGGGAGCTGCAGGGGATTATTCGCAAGCATGGTGCGAGCACGCGTGTTGTGTCGAAGATCGAGAAGAGTGAGGCGATCGACGATCTTGACGCGATCCTTGCTGAGTCGGATGCGTTGATGGTTGCGCGTGGCGATCTCGGGGTTGAGATCGGTGCTGCGCCGGTGCCGTTGTTGCAGAAGATGATCATCAAGCGTGCGCTTGAGGCGGGCAAGCCGGTGATTACGGCGACGCAGATGCTTGAGTCGATGACGGAGCATGCTGAGCCGACGCGTGCCGAGGCGAGTGATGTTGCGAACGCGATTCTTGATGGCACGTCGGCTGTGATGCTTTCGGCGGAGACTGCGGCCGGGAAGTATCCGGTTGAGGCTGTGCGCACGATGGATTCGATTGCGCGTGTGGTGGAGCCGTCGGTTGTGTATCGCCATCCGGCGCTTGGTGAGCGTGAGCCGGATGTGCGGCGGGCGATGTCGAACGCTGCGTGTGATTTGGCGGAGATGCTTGATGCGAAGGCGATTTTGGTGGCGACGTTGTCGGGTCGTACGGTGTCAGAGATTGCGCGTTTGCGTCCGGGGCGCCCGATGATCGGTCTTTCGCATAGTGGGTTGGCGGTGACGCAGATGGCGCTTGAGTGGGGTGTGTTGCCGCTCTTGATGCCGGAGACGCGTGATCTTGATGATTTGTGGGCGCGCACGATCGAGACGGCCCGTGCGGCGGGTGCTGTGTCGGCGGGTGATCTTGTGGTGATGATTGCGGGGACGGCCGTGAACCTTTCTGGCTCGACCAACGTGATCAAGGTCGACATCGCCTAGCAGCCGGCTGCCGCGCCCGCGCGGTTCCTGCGCAGTTCTGGCGGGCAATCTGCGCGCGCGTGCGGGCGACCGCCCGCGCACCCCACCCGTCTCCCGCAGCCATGCCCTGGGGACAGTCCCCAATGCGGGGGCGCGTGGAGGTGGGGCGCGGTTTCTGCCCGCGGCCCGCGCCGAGATATGGCTGTATGCAGGCAGAACGGTTGTGCTAGGTGGCGCAGCATTTCGCTTTCCGAATTGACGACGGCGCGTGCTCGGCACCCGAAGTAAGTGCTTCGCCGAACCAATACCGAAGAGCGCTAACCCAGCACATGTGTCGGAAGCAAAGTCGCGCAAAAAAGATGCGCAATACGTGTCCGCGCAGGATCGACCACAACCGAGGGCAGGACCCTCGGGCGGCGGGGAGAAAGGAGACGGCGTGCTGCTGCGTGCCTTCACACGCCCAACCCGGCTCCTCGCGCTCCTAGGACTCGTGTTCGCCGGCTTCCTCTACTGGAAGCCAATCGGCTCGTACCTGCACACCAAACGGGTGCTGCAGCAGCGGCACGCCGAAGTTGAACGGCTGCAAACCCAAAACGCGAGCCTCAAGACACGCATCGCCGAAGCAGGCACCGGTGACGCGCTGATCCGAGAGGCGCGACGGCTCGGCCTTGTGAAGCCCGGCGAGAGGCTCTTCATCGTCCGTGGCATCCAAGCCTGGCGCGCGAACCACCACCAAGGCAACTGATGGACGACCGGGAGGCGCTCGAGCGCCAGCTCGGGCGAGCACCACGCGCATTCCGGCGTGTCGCTGTGCGCTGCCCGTTCGGGCACCCGGCCGTCGCGGAACAGGCGCCCTATGCCGCCGACGGGACACCGTTCCCGACAGCGTTCTGGCTGACCTGCCCGCACCTCGTCGCACAGATCTCCCGGCTTGAGGCATCCGGAGGGGTCGAGCGCTGGTCGCAGGCCTCCCGTGACGACCCGGCGCTCGCAGAGAGCCTCGCAGCCGCACAGGCGACCCAGCGTGCCCTCCGCCCTGAACTGCCGACAGGGATCGGCGGGTCTGCGCGGGAAGGCAGCCTCAAGTGTCTGCACGCGCACGCCGCATTCGCTCTTGCTTCGCCGCCGTACGAACTCGGCGATCGGATCCTTGCCGACGCCGGACAGCTCTGGCCGCAGGGAGGATGCTGCACGGCTCTATGATCGAGGCCCCGTGGATATCGACCTCGCTCGGCAACAGTGGGACGACGGCCTCCGACGGGTCGAATCGACACGCGCCAATCGCACCCGCTACTGGCTGCTACACGGTCAGGTCGACGCAGTCACGTCAGCGCTGCGGCAACGACTCGGCGCGACCTACACGCTCCACGAGCTGGCCGAGGAGTATGGCGCGGCCGACCGGTGGGCGCGCGACGTTGTCGACTCGATTGACCCTGAAGCTCCCCCAGCGGCCGATGTGGGAACGGTGACCGACGCGGCCTTCCATCTGTACGCACGCGGCGCGCAGGATTACCACCCGTGACGATCGGGTTCTCGCAGCCGCGTCGGCGACGATCCCGACGTACGGTGACGGTCGTCGCCACGATCGTTGGTGCGGGGCTGCTGTTCGCGGTCGGATTCGCGCTCGGGGAGGCGATGCACGACAACCCGTTGCCTGCGGGAACGCAGACGCTCGTGCGGACGTTGGAGCCGCTGCCGATTGCTCCGGCTGAGCACACCGTGACGATGACCGTCACGACCGATGCGGGCGCCGTCACGCAAGAAACAGTCGAACCTGCGTCAGGCTAGTGCCAAACCTATGTGAACCTGATGCGCTGCCCCCGCTGTCCGTGAACCTTTTGTGAGGCCATAGCCCAGAGGGCGCAGGGTTGGGTAGATTCACACGGCAATGAGTTTGATCCCGCCTGGAAACACGAAGCGGGGCGCCGGGGGGGGCAGCCAGATTGTCTTACGTTGGGCCAGGCGGCGCAGTTCCTTGGAGTCGCGCAGTCGACGATCAGAAAGTGGTCGGATGTCGGGCGTGTTCCGGCGTTCTATACGCCGGGCGGGCATCGCCGATATCGGCGGGACGATCTCGACCGGTTTGTATCGCAGTCCGGGCCGACGCATCGTGAGGTCGCCGTCAAGCCTGAGGTGCTGGTCGTCGACGACGACAGCCGTGTGCGGGAGTTCCTTCGGATCAGCCTTGAGGTTGAGGGTTACGTGGTTCGGGAAGCTGAGAGTGGGGTTCAGGCTCTCGGTCTGATCGAGGAATCTGCGCCCGACCTTGTCTTGCTCGATGTGGTGATGCCTGGCATCGACGGTTGGGAGATGTTGCGTCGGATGCAGGAGCTCCACGGGGCGATTCCCGTGATCCTGTTCAGCGGTCAGTTTGATTCGACGTCGCTTGCTGCCGCGGCAGCACAAGGTGCGCGCGGTGTGATCGGGAAGCCGTTCGATCCGCAGGAGCTCGTTGCGCGCGCTCGGCAGATCCTCGCTGTGCGCTAGCGCGCTCCGTCCGCGCAGATCGGGCGTGAGCGTCTGGTGGCCCGCTTCGTTCCCGCGTACAGGGTGAAGCGGCGACAATGGTGCGATGGGTGCGTGGGATCGCCAGCTTGAAGAGTGGATCGCGGGAAACCGTGTGCATGCGTTCGACCCATTCGTGAAGGCGCTGACGTTTTCCGCGACGTACGGGATTGTGTGGCTCGTGCTCGCGGCGGTCGCAGCTGTGCTGATGCGGAGACCGGCGTTGTTCGGTGTGGTGCTGCTTGCCGATGGTGTTGCGGAGCTCTCGACCGACGCGATCAAGGCGGTGACGGATCGCTCGCGTCCCGTCGTGGACACGATCGTGGCGACACCGTCGTCGTCGTCGTTTCCCTCAGGTCATGCGGCCACGAGTTTCGCGTGCGCAATCGTGGTCGCTGCGTTCCTGCCGCGCCTGCGTGGTGCGGTGTTTGCGCTTGCCGCGTTGGTTGCGCTCTCACGGCTGTACGTGGGTGTTCACTTCCCAACCGATGTTGTGGCGGGTGCGGCGTGGGGTGCCGTCGTTGGCGCTTCGGTGTTGGCGCTTGTGCGCCGGCGCGACGTCGCGGTGGGTTAGAGCTCGTCGCCGGCGCGGAGGATCCCGCCAGCGATCACGGTGAGCGACGCGATGAGCGCGATCCACAGGCCAACGCCACGACCGTCGGCGGGTAGTACCGCGTCAGGGATCGAGATCACGCGAATCAGAATGAACACCGTTGAGAGTGCGCCGAGGCCAATGACGACGAGCGGTTCGGGCATCGTCGGTGGCAGGCGGAGTCCGAGGCGCTGCAACGAGGTGACGAGAAGTGTCGCGAGTCCGATAAGCAGCACGAGTTTGCCGATCAGGCCGGTGTGCCAGCCGATGACCGAGAGTGTGACGCCGGTGCCGGGGCCGGCGTACCAACCCATGAACACCGAGAGGGCGAGGACGATTGCCCCGACGCGCGTGATCAGCTCACCGGCACCCCAGATGCCAGCTGCGAGCGGGTGGCCTTCACTGCCACCGTCGTGGTCGGTGACCGGTTCGTAGTTTGCGTCGAAGAAGTCGGGTGCGTCCATTACTGAAGTATGACGGGCCGGGGCCGGTGTCAGATCCCGAACGTCCGTTGTACGTCGGCCCAGACGAGCAGGATCAGCACAGCCGTAAACAGGAACAGTGTTCCGATGACGACCCAAAAGCGTGCGCTCGAGCTGCGTGCGTCGTGGTGGCAAAGCATGCGCGCTTCTCGTCGAGCCTTCTCGAGGAGGTAACGCCGTTCGATCGCGGAGGGGTCGAGTGAGGGCGCCTCTTCAAGGTGAGGCGGCTCGTGTCGAATGGCCGCGGAGCGGTTCGCAGACCGTGCCATGTCGCTTAGCCTAGTCGATTCTGGACGGTGGGAGGTCGGCGGCATGCAGACTGCGGGAATGGATCAGCTTCCGTTCAGCGTGCACCGTCGTCCGAATACAAGGCCGCTTGTGATCGCGCATCGGGGTGCGTGCCTCGTGGCGCCACCCAATTCGCTTGCCGCGTTCGCTGCTGCAATCGAGGCTGGCGCCGACGTTGCGGAGCTCGATGTGACCGCGTCGCTGCGTGTTGGTCATTCGGAGGCAGAGCTTGCGTCCGATGCCCCGACGCTTGACGAGGTGTTGGCGTTGCTTGCCGCATCGGGGGTTGCTGTGCATGTCGACATGAAGGCGGAGGGGATTGAGCGGGCAGTTGTTGCTGCCCTGATGCAACACGACCTGGTGGGACGGTCGGTTGTGTCGACGACCTGGCCTGCGTCGCTGCGCCGCTTGGTGCACTCGAACCCGGATGTTCCGCGTGCGCTTGGCTATCCACGCGATCGCTTGTCGGTGTCGCGTCTTCATTGGCCGCGTGCGGTGACGCGGGTGGGCGCTGCTGCTCTGCGGTCGGTGCTGCCTGTTCGCCTGCCGGTTCTGGCGGCAATTTCGCGCGCAGATGTGCTCGCGTTGCATCATTCGATGATCTCGCCGAAGGTGGTGCTTGCCGCTCATCGGCGTGGGATTGCGGTGTTCGCGTGGACGGTGAATGACCCGGTGGTTGCGTCGCGTTTTGCGGCAATTGGGGTCGACGGGATCGTTACCGACGACCCTGCAGGAATCCGGGTTGTGTTGGGCGAATAAATGATGTTGCGCCGCTAACGGATTGCTCACAGCCTTCCCGCTACACTTTCCCGGCTGTGAAGCGGGTTTTGCTGGGCTTTCTTCTTGTCGTAGGGTTCGTTTTTGCTGGGTCGTCTTCCTCGCTTGTCCTTGCGGACACGTTGCCGACGTCGACTGATCCGGCTTCCACGGTTCCGACGACCACCACGACGAATACCGTCGCGGTCACCCCTGCCTCGATTCCGGTGATCAGCAAGCCGAAGGCGGCTCCGATTGCGCGAACGACGATCCGCCACGGTGTGACGATCTCGGGTGTGAGCGTCTCAGGGCTTGACATGGCGGCGGCGACGGCAGCGGTGCAGGCCGCGTTCGCGACGTCGTTGCAGTTCACGGTCGATGGGAAGCAGTTCTCGCTGTCGCCGGTGAACATGGCGACTCCGTACATCGAGGGTGCGGTTCGGAAGGCGAAGTCTGCGCCGGTTGGGGCGAACATCCCGCTGGTTGTGAGTGTGAAGGGTTCGGATCTGCGCGCTTTTGTGGCGCGCCTTGCAGCGAAGGTGAACGGCAAGGCGATTCCGGCCCGTTTGTTGCTGCAGTCGCAGCGTCCGGTGTTGACGCCTGATGTGCCGGGCCGTCTGTTGAAGCAGGGCCCGGTTGTGACGTCGCTCGTGCATGCGTTGACGTCGGGTGCGCGTCGCACGTTGACGTTTTCGACGGTTCCGGTGAAGGCGGGTGGCGCGTTCACGACATCTGCCGCGGGAACGATGGTTGTGGTTAGCCGTGTGAAGAACCGGCTGTACCTGTTTGATAACGGCAAGACGGTGAAGACGTTCCCGGTTGCGACCGGCCAGTCGATCTATCCGACTCCGACGGGCACGTTCCATGTGATTGTGAAGTCGAAGAACCCGTGGTGGTATCCGCCGACGCGCAACGAGTGGGCGAAGGGGCTGAAGCCTGTGCCGCCAGGGCCGAACAATCCGCTTGGCACCCGCTGGATGGGGCTTTCGGTGCCCGGCATCGGCATCCATGGCACTGACGAGCCGTCATCGATTGGCTACAGCGCGTCGCATGGCTGCATTCGGATGCAGGTGCCTGATGCCGAGTGGCTGTTCGATCACCTGAACGTCGACACGACCGTGGTCATTCTCTAATGCGTCGGGTCGGCCAGATCGTCGCGGTTGCGGTTGTTGGATCGCTACTGGCGCTGCTTGTGTGGCAGGTTGCGCACGGGAAGGGCAGCCAGGTCGCGGTTGAGGTCGACAACGGCAACATCGTGCAGGCGCCGCTTTGGACACGTAATCGCGTTGATACGAGCGGCACGATGAGTTTGGCGTCGCTGCGCGGCAAGGTGGTTGTGCTGAATTTCTGGCAGTCGTACTGCCCGCCGTGCACGAAGGAAGCTCCGGTGATTGAGGCGGGCTGGGAGCGGTGGCGAAAGAGCGGCAAGGTGGTGTTTGTCGGCGTCGATGTTCAGGATCTCCATGGCCCGGCAATGAAGTTCATCAGGCGGTTCCACATCAGCTATCCGATCGTTTCCGACTCTGGCAGCTTGGTTGGGCATTACGGGGTGACCGGCTATCCGGAAACCTTCTTCGTCGATCCGAAGGGCTTCATCGTGCCGCCGCACATCATTGGCGAGGCGACAGCGAAGACGCTCGACGAAGGCATCAAGCGCGCTCTCACGAACCCGTCAGCATGAGGTTTGTTGCGGTCGCCTTCGCGGCGCTGATGCTTGCGGTGCCTGCGGCGCTTGCGAGTAATCAGCATCCGTCGCAGAGTGAGCTTGAGGCGGTGCTTGTTTGCCCTGAGTGTCATCTGCCGCTCGATGAGTCGAGCTCGCCGATTGCGCAGCAGATGAAGGCGTTCATTCGGCGTCGGATCGCGGAGGGTGCAACGGGCACGCAGATCAAGAATGAGCTTGTGGCTCAGCTTGGCCCGGCGGTGCTTGGGGTGCCGGGGAAGCATGGGTTTGATCTTCTTGCGTGGCTGATGCCGCTTGCGGGAATCGGCGTTGGCGGTGTGTTGATCGGGGTTGGCGCGTGGACGTGGACGCGTCGTTCGTCTGATGAGGCGTCGGAGGAGGCCGAGTCGGCCGACTCGGGGCTTGATCCGGAGCAGAATCGCCGGGTCGACGAAGAGCTCGCTCGCTTCGATGCTTGAGAAGTTTCCGATTGCGTTCCTTGCCGGTTTGCTTTCGGTGGTGACGCCGTGCGTGTTGCCGCTTGTGCCGGGCTACCTGTCGGCGGTGTCGGCAGTTGATGTCGACAAGTTGGGTGAGCGTGGGGCGGCGCGGCGGGTGCTTGTGGCGAGTCTCCCGTTCATTCTTGGGTTTACGGTGGTGTTTGTGGTGCTTGGTGCTGGTGCTGCCGCGATTGCGTCGGTGGTGCCGAAGGCGACCCAAACGCAGATCGCCGGGTTCTTCCTGGTGGTGATTGGGCTTGCGTTCGCGGGGCTGTTGCCGTTGCCAGAGCGGGCGGTTGCGCCGGGTCTCTTGCAGCAGGCGCGCAAGCGGGGGTCGGCGCTGCTGCTTGGGGCGGCTTTTGCGGTGTGTGCGGCTCCGTGTATCGGGACGGTGCTCGCTTCGATCCTGGTGTTGGCGAGCTCGTCAGGAACGGTGATCCGTGGTGTGCTGCTGCTTGTGGCTTATTCGTTGGGGTTGGGCGTGGCGTTCTTGCTTGCGGGGGTTGCGTTCACGCGGGCGATGGGTGCGTTCCGTTGGATTCGCAATCACTACACAGCGATCCAAACCGTGTCGGGTGCGACGCTTGTTGCGCTTGGGCTGCTGCTTTTCTTCCACCGTGACTGGTGGTTGCGGATTGCAGTTGACCAGGTGTTTCTGAAGCTTGGTCTCGGCTCTGTTTAGGTAGACCTGCCGGTTGCGGTGAAGCAGCGGGCGAGGTCTTCGACCGCGTTGGCGGTGACGACCTCGAGGAGTTGGGCGACGTTGAGGTCGCGATGGGTTGGCGCGTAGGGTGCAAGACGGGTTTGGGCCTTTGCGCGTTGGCGTTCTGCGCCGATTGGGCGGCCACGGTTTGCTTGGTAGGCCCACACGACAACGTGGACGAGCCCTTGGAGGAAGTCGCGTTCGCTGGGTGGCGCGACGCGCCAGGCTGTTTCGAACGCTTCGTGGGCTGCGAACCACTCGCCGGCGCCAGCGAGCGCGAGTCCGAGCTCATACGAACCGCTGGTATCTTCGACGTCAGGCATGGCAACGATCCTGCTTGTTGGGGTTGATCTGTTCCTTCGGGCAAAACTGGAGGGGTTGTTGCCGGGCCATCGCTTCGAGACGGCCGAGGGAATTGAGCCTCCCGATCTTGTCATTGCCGACATTGCGCGTGTTGATCCCGACGATGTGGCCGAGACGTTTCCGTCGGTGCCGATCGTGGGGTTCACGAATCATGTCGACACGATGGGCTTGCGACGGGCTCATGCGGCGGGGTTTGATCGGGTGGTTGTGAAATCGGCGTTGTTCGAGCGGACGGATGAGGTGATTGGCGGTCTGCTTCCGTCGGTAGAGTGAGGCTATGACCTACGTAATCGCTGAGCCGTGCATCGACATCAAGGATCAGTCCTGCATCGACGTTTGTCCGGTCGACTGCATCCATGTCGCTGAGCGTCTGCTCGTTATCGATCCGGAAGAGTGCATCGACTGTGGCGCGTGTGAGCCGGAGTGTCCTGTCGAGGCGATCTTTCCTGAGGATGCTCTCCCAGAGAAGTGGGAGCCGTTCGTGAAGATCAATGCTGCGTTCAACACCGGCTTTGATCTCGTGAACAAGCTCGCCAACGACTACGCGACCGAGAACAACGTCCAGAACTGAGTTTCGCCCGATGGTGGCGAAACTCGCATCTCTGGGCTTGGTCGGCGTGTGAGTACCTTGCGCCCGCGCACCCTCGACCACGTGGCCTTTTGGGTCGCGGGTCGCGGCGTGATTGTGCGGCTGTTGGTGGAGCGGGTCGGGCTTCGGGTGATCGCTGAGGAGGCGCATTTCACGCTTCTCGGTGGTGATGCGCGGCGTGGGAAGCTGACGTTGTTTGATGCGCCGGGGCCGCGTGCGGTGGGGCCGCTCGCAGAGGTCGTGTTGTCGGTACCTGATCTCGCTGGTGCTGTCGCTCGGTGTGGTTCGGACGTGATCGAGGTGGGTGAGGGGATCACGATTCGTTTCGTACCGGGTGTTTCCGGGGACGTAGTTGATCTCGCGGGCGTTGTGTTGCGGGCTTCCGACCCGGTTGCGACTGCTTCTGCGTATGAGGTGTTCGGGTTTGAACGGGTCGCTGAGGCGCGGGTCGAGGTTGCCGGTGCGTTTGTCGAGTTTGTTGTTGGGGATGCAGCGATTCCTGAGCGCCCGTTGTTGAATCATTTGGCGGTGCTTGTTGATTCGGCGCAGGAGCAGGCTGATGTTGCGCGCAGTCTTGGGATTGAGGTTGAGTCGATGGTCGATGCGGCGAACACGATTGCGGCGTTTTTGACGGGCCCTGGCGGCGTGCGGATTGAGTACGTCGAGCACAAGCCGACCTTTGCACTGACGTGATCGTTGCGGGCGCGGGGCTGGCGGGCCTCGTTGCTGCTGCGCGTGCCCGCGAGCTTGGTGCGAACCCGCGGCTGCTCGAGCGAGGGAGCCGTGTGGGTGGGTCGATGGTGCTTTCGTCTGGGGTGATTTGGCGTCATCGGCGTTTTGAGGATTTCCGCCGGGAGTGCCCGGGTGGGGATGAGGTGTTGCAGCGGCTCATCTGGGAACGTCTTGATGAGGCGCTTGGGTGGCTGCGTGGGCTTGGCGCTCCGGTTGTGTGGGAGGAGACGGGGAACCCGTTGACGGTGGGCCTTCGGTTTGAGCCGCGGGGGTTGACGCTCGCGTTGCTTGGTGCCGCGGGTGGGGCGGAGCTGAACGTTGATGGCTGCGCGATTGCTGCTGGCGAGCCAGATGTGCCGTTGGTGTTGGCGACCGGTGGCTTTGCGGCGTCAGCTGACCTGGTTGCGCAGTTCATCTGTCCTGCGGCCCCTCTGCGTTTGCGCGGCAACCCGTGGTCGATAGGTGCTGGCCTGGTGTTCGCACGAGAGCGTGGGGGCGCGGTGAGCGAGGGGCTTGACGAGTTCTATGGCCGCGCGATGCCCGACGGCCCGTGGGGCGAGGCCGAGTTTGTTTCGGCGTCGGCGCTGTTTGGCCGGTTTGCTCGAATCTTTGACGAGGACGGGGTGGAGTTCATGCGGGCCGATGAGGTGTGGTGGTCGGAGGCGAATCTGGCGCAGGCGATCGCAAAGCGCCCGGGTGCGCGTGCGTTCCTGCTGCTTGATCCGGCCGGGCTTGCGGAACGCGTGCGCGATGTGGCGGTGGCGGAGATGGTTGCTGCTGCACCTGCGGAGGCGCGTGTCGCGCCTGACGCGCTTCCGTTTGCTGCCCCGCCGGGGACGGTTGTTGCGGTGCGGGTGGTGTCGGCGATCACACACACGGTGGGCGGCATTCGTATCGACAGTGGTGCCCGGGTGGTTGATGCGATGGGCGTGCCGGTTCGCAACCTCTTTGCTGCAGGCGTTGATGCAGGCGGGGTTGCGGCTGGCGGCTATGCGAGTGGGCTCGCACAGGCGCTCGTGCTTGGCCGTGTCGCTGCTGAGTCAGCCTGCAGCGTCGCTGGCGCCTAAGCGGCGTGGTGCGGTGGTTGCCTGGAGTTCTTAGGCGCTAAGGCTGGGATGCGCGACGGTGAAGACGCAGCGGCGCCAATCACCAGGCAGTGGGGACGAGCCGATCTTCGTGACGATGAGCTCGTGCTCGTGCGCGCCGACCTTGAGACGGTCGCCGACCTGAGGAACGGTTCCGCTGCGGGCTTCGAGCGTGTATCCGCCGGTGGACCACACCATCACGAGGTAGGGGCTTTCGTCTGCCATCTATTCGATTATTCCTTCTCGGAGCGCGATTGCCACGGCATGTGTGCGGGTGTCGGCTTCGAGTTTGGTGAGGATGTGGCGGACGTGGCTCTTGACGGTCTCTTGTGAGATGAACAGTTTCTCGGAGACATCTGCATTTGACATCCCGTCGGCGAGCAACTGGAGAATTTCGCGTTCGCGGCCGGTGAGGATCTCGCCCGGGTCGCGGCCGGCGAGGAAGGCTGGCATGAGCGCGGGGTCGACGTAGCCTTCGCCGCTTGCGGTCTTTTCGATTGCGCGCACGAGTGTTTCGTGTGGCGCCTCTTTGAGGACGTATCCCTTGGCACCTGAGTCGAACCCTTTGCCGAGGAGGGAGCGGTCGGAGTAGGCGGTGAAGAGGAGCACGCGGGTGTCGGGTGCCTGTTCGGCGAGCAGCTTGGTTGCTTCGAAGCCGTCCATGCCGGGCATGCGTACGTCCATCACGACGACGTGCGGTCGACGCCGCGCGGCCATTTCGACGGCGGTGGCGCCATCGGCGGCTTCTCCAACGACCCGAATGTGCGCTGCTCGGGAAAGTGAGAGGCGGAGGCCTTCGCGGACAACCTCGTGGTCGTCGACGATGAGCGTGGTGATCTCTTCGGGAGCCAAGATGTTGCGTGGATTGTATGCGTGGTCAAGCTTGTCTGCCGCTTCGATTGCGTTCCGCGGTTGCGGGTGTTAACGAGTGGGTACTTCGAGCAGCGATAGCTGTTCGGGCTGTTTCGGCGGGCGTGGGGGATCGCGGCGCCGATCGCGGATGCCATGGAAGCGTGCAAGCGAATGGACGGCGGCTCGCGGGGCTTCGGCTGTGGCCTTCGGGAGGTAGGAGCGGTTTGCGTAGAGGCGTTCGTATTCGGGGAGCAGTTCGGGCCAGTCTCGTGCGAGGCTGGCAAGGAAATGTTCGCGTGTTCCGGGTCGGAGGTTGAGTGGTGCGGCCCAGATGCCGCAGGCTCCGGCCGCTCGGGCGGCTTTCACGACGTCGGCGATCAGTTCGGGGCGGTCGCTCAGCCCGGGGAGCATGGGGGCCATTGCGACGGTGGTGCGTACGCCAGCGTCGACGAGCCGTGTGAGTGCCCGGAGGCGCTGGTGGGGTGGCGCGGTGCCGGGTTCGGTTGTCGCCCAGACGTCGTGGTTGAGGGTGGGAACCGAGAAGGCGACGGTGATCGGTGCACGTTGTGCGGCGGCAACGAGAACATCGATGTCGCGCACGATCAACGGCCCGCGCGTGATGATTGTGAACGGTGTGTCGGCGGCGCCAAGTGCTTCGAGACAGCTGCGGGTGAGCCGGTAGCGGCCTTCGGCAGGCTGGTACGGGTCGGTTGCCGCCCCAATGCCTACCGGTGCCCGGTTCCACGACGACCGGGCGAGTTCGGCCCGCAGCACGGTGGCGATGTTTGTCTTCACGCGGATCGAGGTGCCGTACCGCTCATCATGTGGTCGATCGGCGCGTTGCTCAAACGCCCTGACGTAACAGAACGTGCATCGGTGGGCGCATCCCATGTAGGGGTTGAGCGACCAGCCGAAGCCCATTCCTTTCACCCGGTTGAGGGCGGTTCGACACGGCTCCTCGCGGTAGTGCGCCCGCATGCAGGAAGAACAGAACAGATGTTCGTGCATGTCGACCCCGCACGGTCCGACGGCTTGGATAGGATCTTCCCGATTCCTCTTGGCCGACGTTCCCTTGCTACAGCGTCTTTCTCGAACGATCTTCGACGTCTCGAACGGTCTTCGTGAACGACGCAGTTCCCGCGAGACAGCGCGTGCCTGAGGACACCACCCACGCATGACACTTCTCTACGAACTCCTGGCCCTCGCTGGTCTCATCGTTGTGAACGGGTTCTTCGTGGCGTCCGAGTATGGCCTCGTGACGTCGCGCAAGACGCGCATCGCTGAGCTTGAGAACGCGGGGAATAAGCGTGCGCGCGCGGTGCAGAAGATCACGGCCGATCCGCCGCAGTTCATTTCGGCGATGCAGCTTGGTGTGACGATCACATCGCTTGCGATCGGTGCTGTGGGCGAGCCGGTGCTCGCGCATGCGTTCGAGCCGGCGATGGCGACGATCCTCGCGGTGATTCTCTCGCTGCTCATCATCACGTTCTTGCATGTGGTGATCGGGGAGCTCGTGCCGAAGGGGATTGCGTTGACGCACCCGGAGCGCACGGCGCTTGCTGTTTCGCGTCCGGTGCAGATCTTCTTTGTCGTCTTTGGCCCGTTGATCTGGGTGCTGCGTCGGTCGACCGAGTTTGTGTTGCGTTTGATCGGGCTCGATGGCGACATCGGCGAGACCGAGGCGCATTCAGAAGCGGAGCTTCGGATGCTGCTTGTCTCATCGGCGGAGCAGGGCGAGATCGAGCACGGCGAAGAGGAGATGCTGTCGAACGTGTTCGAGTTCGCCGACAAGGAGGCGAGCGACGTGATGGTGCCGCGGCCCGAGGTTGTCGGCATTGACGTGAACATGCCTCCCGAGGAGGCGCTTGCCGCGATCCTTGAGTCGCCCTACACCCGATATCCGGTTTTCCGCGGCTCGCTTGACGAGATTGTCGGGGTGCTGCATGTGCGCGACCTCGTTGAGGCTCTGCACGAAGGAGCAGCATTCAAGTTGGAGGAGCTACTGCGGCCCGCCACGGTCGTGCCGGAGACGAAGGATCTTGCGGCGCTCCTCACGGAGTTCCGCCGTACGAGCCAGCACTTGGCGATCGTCGTGAACGAGTACGGCGCGACCGAAGGGATCGTGACGCTAGAGGATCTGATCGAGGAGATCATCGGTGACATCGAAGATGAGTTCGACCTGCCCGACGAAACTGTTGAGCGGATCGACGACGACACGATTCGAATCGACGGCACGTTTACGATCGATGACTTCAACGAGGAGTTCATGGTTGGGCTCCCCGACGAGGACTACAACACGGTTGGCGGGTTTGTGTTCGGTGAGCTCGGACGCGCTCCCGAGCCGGGGCAAGTCATTGAGCACGAGCATCTGACGTTCACGGTTGAGTCGATCGAGGGTCAGCGGATCAACAAGTTGACCGTGCATTTCGCAGCGCGCGCAGACGACGCCGAAGCTGGCGACGTCGACGGCGCGTGAAGCTCCAGCACGTCACGGTTCCGATTCCGCACGATGGGGGAGATGCTGCCCGCGCGTTCTATGGCGGTCTGCTCGGGTTGGAGGAGCGCGACGTGTTGCCGGCTCTCGACCCTTCGCGGTTCATCTGGTTTCGCGTGGGTGGCGAGCGTGAGCTCCACTTGATGCTGACCGACGAGCCGCCGCCGGAGCGGCCGCACTTCTGCCTGGTCACCGAAACGCTCGAGGAGCACGCCGCGTTGCGGGCTCGGCTTGAGGGAAGCGGCGTCGCGACTCGCGATGGCACGCAGCTTGTGGGTCGCCTGCGCTTCACCTGCCGTGATCCGTTTGGCAACCTCATTGAGCTCGCACACCTGCTCGACTGAGCGAACCGCCCGGCCGTTCGTCGGGCGGTTAGTCGGTGCGACTAGTGGATCGCGTCGGCGGTGAGTGGTTCGGCGCCGATGCTGAGCCATTCGTTCAACCGGATGTTGATCGCCTCGGCTGCGGCTTCCATTGCGGAGCGACCGTCGACCATTGCGTCGGCTGCGCCGTCGGCTGCGAGCCAGCAGCTGATGAGCAGGTCGTGGGTCATGTCGTTGTAGGTCGCCGCGGCGCCTGTCCTAGTCGAGCAGCTCGATCTCCTCAACCTCGTCCCGCGCGATCTTCCACGCCCGCAACTCCCGCAGCGCCAGCCCGTAGATCAGGAACGGCTTGCCTGACCAGAGGCCGGCGAGTTCGCGATCGGTTTTCGACGGGCGCGGTTCTGTTTCGGGATGGGAGTGGAAAACGGCGAGGTCGTAGCCGTCGTCTTCGAGAAACCAGACCTCCGGGTCGATCTCAAGTTCGTAGCGGTACGGGCTCGCAAGCTTGTTCGTGCCCCTGACGTAGCGCTCGGCCGTGCCGTCCTTGAAGACGATGACGCCGCAGCACTCGTTCGGGGCCTCGTCGGCGGCGTGCTGGTGCAGCTCGTCGCGGATCGCTTGGGAGATCGTCAGGTTCATGTCACCACCAGAGCGTGCGTTCCATTGACTCTTCGACGTCGTCCTCGTTCCAGAAGTCGGCCGACAGGTACTTCCAGCCAGCATCGGCGAGGACGGTGACGACGGTCGAACCCTCGGGCAGCTCGTTCGCGATCTTGCGGGCGACATGCACGGCCGCGCCGGCCGAGACCCCGCCGAAGATGCCCTCCTTGTCGAGCAGCGCGCGGACTGCCACGACGCTCTCGGTGTTCGACACGAGGATCTTGCGGTCGAGCAAGCTGATGTCGAGGATCGGCGGCACGTAGCCGTCGTCGAGCGACCTGAGTCCCATCACCGGGTCGCCAAGCATCGGCTCTGCCGCGGCGATCACGATGTTCGGGAACGCCTCGCGCAACCTGCGGCCGGTGCCCATCAGGGTGCCGCCGGTGCCGAGGCCCGCGACAAACGCGTCGACGTGGGGGAGGTCTCTGACGATCTCGGCGCCCGTGCCCTCGTAGTGCGCAAGCGGGTTGCCCTCGTTCTCGTACTGAAAGAGCATCGTGTACTTCGGGTTCTCGGCCGCGATCTGCTGGGCCAAGCGCACGGCGCCATTCGAGCCCTGGTCGGCGGGCGAGTCGATGATCGTCGCGCCGTAGAGCTCAAGAATCTGGCGGCGCTCCTTGGTTGAGTTCGCCGGCATCACCACCGTCAGCTTGTGGCCACGCAGCTTCGCGACGAGCGCCAGCGCGATACCCGTGTTGCCGCTCGAGGGCTCAAGCAGCTCGGCGCCCGGCTCCAGGTTCGCCATGTCGACCATCTTCAAGGCGATCCGATCCTTCGCCGACCCCGTCGGGTTCTGCCCCTCGAGCTTCGCGTAGATCGTGCGGCCAGGAGGCGACAGCCGGTGCAACGCCACCAGCGGGGTGTTGCCGATTAGGCCAAGAAGATCGTCAGCGACCATCGCCGCCCGCCATGGCGGGCAGAAGCACCACGGTTGACGCATCGGTCACCGGGGCGTCGAGGCCGCCGCGCATCCGCACGTCCTCGCCATCGACATAGATGTTCACGTACGGCCGAATCTCGCCCGCCTCATACACCTTGTTGCCAAGGGCAGGCAGCTTGAGCGTCAGATCCTCGAGCAGCTCACGCACCGTCGCGCCATCAGCCGCGACCTCACGCGCACCGCCCGCCTCCTGGCGCAGCACCGGGGGAACACGCACGGTGCTCACCGGGAGCAGAACTCCACGTAGTCGATGTACTCGGTGATCGTCGGATGATCGCCGCAGACCGGGCAGTTCGGGTTGCGCGGAATCTTCACCTCGTCGAACTCGGTGTGGAGCGCATCGAAGAGCACTAGGCGGCCAACCAGCGGATCGCCAAAGCCGCCCGCGAGCTTGAGCGCCTCGCTTGCCTGCAACGAACCGATGATCCCCGGCAGCACGCCAAGCACGCCACCCTCCGAGCACGACGGTGCAAGCTCGGGCGGCGGGGGCTCCGGATAGAGGCAGCGGTAGCACGGGCCATCGTGCGGCTTGAACACCGTCACCTGACCCTCAAAGCGATAGATCGACCCATGAACCACCGGAATGTTTCGCCACACCGACGCGTCGTTCACCAAGTAGCGGGTGGGGAAGTTGTCGGCGCCGTCGAGGATCACGTCCCAGCCGTCGTCGAGGATCCGGTCGATGTTCTCCGAGGTGAGACGCTCACGGTAGGTCTTCACGTTCACGTCAGGGTTCAACGCCTCGATCGTCTTCTTCGCGCTATCGACCTTCGGCTGGCCGAGGGTGTTCAGCGAATGCGCGATCTGGCGCTGCAGGTTCGACTCATCGACGATGTCGGCATCGATGATCCCGAGCGTGCCCACACCCGCCGCCGCCAAGTAGAGCGACGCGGGGGAGCCGAGACCGCCGGCACCGATCAGCAGCACACGCGAGTCGAGCAGGTTCATCTGCCCTTCCTCGCCAATCTCCGGAATCAGCAGATGACGCGAGTAGCGCGCGCGACGCTCAGGGCTGAGCGTCTTCGGCAGCTTGATCTCGAAGCCATTGCGCTTCCAATCGGTGAAGCCGCCCTCAAGCGAGACGACATCGGTGTAGCCCATGTCGAGCAATGTCTTTGCGGCAAGCGCAGAACGCGCCCCCGACTGGCACGACACGACAACCTGCGTGGAGCGGTCGGGTACGACGCCCTCGATACGGCTCTCCAGGTACCCTCGCGGGATATGGATCGCGCCGGGGATATGACCCTCTTCCCACTCGTCGCGCTCGCGCACATCGACCCAAGTCGCACCCACAATGTCCTGCGCCTCACGGGCAGAAACCTCACGGATAGCGGCCTTGATCTCGGCCAGGTGATCTCGGTAACTCGTCATCTCCTATACAAACGATAGTGACTCCGACACCCTTCCCGCTACCGTCATCTCACATGACGTCAAAAAAGAGTGTCCTGATCGCTGCCGTGCTGCTCGCTGTGGCAGCCGCCGCGGGGGTTGTGCTGATCACCCTCGCGACCCGGCAAACGCCCACGCAGCCTGAACCGATCGCCGGCAAGCCGCCGATCCCAACCCGCCTTGTCACACCCGCCGCGGCCCAGATCCGCGCCGCCTACAAGACGTGGCCGAAAGGGACGCTCGAGAAGATGCTGCTGCTCTCCCGCCAGTACCAAGGCGACCCCGAGGTGCAGTTCACCTTCGGCGTCGCACTCCTGTGGGGTGGGTACGGCAACGAGGCTGGCGCCACCCTCGAACGCGCGAAGAAGCTCGGGCGCGACACCCAGATCGAAGTGAACGCCGACAGCCTGCTCCACCCGAACTACTTCCCGGGTGACCCGCCGTTCCGGCCCGCAACCGCCGACAAGCTCCTCACCCAAGGTGCGCTGCTGCAGGCCCAAGGCAAGCGCCACTCCGCCGCCGCCATCTGGTCGAAGGCCGCCGCCGCCGAGCCAACAAACCCCGACGCACAAGTCGCCGCCGCCATCGGCCTGTGGGACAAAGACAACATCACACCCGCCTTCTCCCACCTCGGCCCGCTGACCAAGAAGTTCCCGCAAAGCCAGGCCGTGCGCTTCTACATCGGCCTCCTGCTCGTGTGGACAGGACAGCGCGACCCCGCCATCGCCCAGTTCAAAAAGGCAGTCGCGCTCGGCCCGAAAACCGACCTCGGCACCCAGTCACAAGCCTTCGTCACCAAGCTCTCCGCACCCGCCCCAACAACCCAAGCAGGAACAACAACAACCGGGTCGTAACAGTTGGGTTTGCGTCCGTCCGCTGCTGGTGCAACAGTTCCGCATCCGCGGATTAGGGGCCGCGGGCACACGGGAGGGGTTGGATGGGCGTAGCAGAGGACGAAGTCGAAGCAGTCGTCTTCGACGAAGAGGAGGAGCCGGAGTTCGACGCGGCCGCCGCCGAGTTGGATCCCGCCGAAGATTTCAAGCCGGCAGACCCGTATGTCCCCGAGGAAGAGGAAGCGATCGAGATCGAAATCTCGACTGACTCTCTTCAGCTCTTCCTGAAGGACATCGGCAAGGTCAGCCTGCTGACCGCAGCACAAGAAGTGGAGCTCGCCAAGCGCATCGAGCGCGGCGACCACGGTGCCAAGCAAGAGATGGTCGAAGCCAACCTGCGCCTCGTCGTCTCCATCGCCAAGCGCTACCGCAACCAAGGCCTGCCATTCCTTGACCTCATTCAGGAAGGCACCAT
Source organism: Actinomycetota bacterium (assembly GCA_009702325.1). GTDB lineage: Bacteria > Actinomycetota > Thermoleophilia > Gaiellales > Gaiellaceae > PALSA-600. Next base: position 46,690 of record WLID01000004.1, on the reverse strand, counting down.
CGGCCTCGTACGCGCCGCAGAGAAGTTCGACTACCGCAAGGGCTTCAAGTTCTCCACATACGCAACGTGGTGGATCCGCCAGGCCGTCGCGCGCGCACTCGCCGACAAAGGCCGCACGATCCGCATGCCCGTTCACGTCGTCGAGAAGCTCAACAAGATCCTGCGGGCCGAACGCAAGCTCCGAAGCGAAATCGGCCGCGAACCCACCGCAATCGAGATCGCAGCCGAAATCGACATGACGATCGAAGAAGTCGAAGCGATCCGCCGCTCCGCGCAGACCCCGGTCTCGCTCGAAAAGCCGGTCGGCGAAGACGACGAGTCCACCTTCGGACACTTCATCGAAGACGAATCGGAACCGCTCCCCGACGAGGTCGCCTCGGTGACCATGCGCAACGAAGCGCTCACCCGCGCGCTCTCAATGCTCGGCGAGCGAGAACGCCGCGTGCTCGAACTCCGCTACGGCCTGAACGGCGAGCAGCCCCGCACGCTCGACGAGGTCGGCCGCGCGTTCAACGTCACACGCGAGCGCATCCGCCAGATCGAAAACCAGTCGCTCAAGAAGCTCCGCGCACTCTCTGAGTCGCAGAAGCTTCGCGACGTGGCCTAGCACTCTCCGTCGCTTCCGCGCCCCTTCCGCTGGGAGGGGCGCGGTGGCGGCATTTCACGGAGGGCCCGGCGACACGGGAGCTTGTGTCGCCATGAGCGGCCCGGATGACGTGATTCGTCGTCCTCGGTCGTGTCGATAGCGCTGCTATCAACACTCCCTGCGTCCTCGACTAACGCCATCCTTGCCGCCCCTGTCGACGAAGCCTGTATCGCCGAGACCTCCTGAAGATCAAAGTCTCTAAGGCTGTTCAGACCGCCGGTATCTCTCAACCAACGCGGCGCTCGCAGGGTCGCCCTCGGCCGTGAGGCCGGCGATGACGCCGTCGATATCCGCGGCTGGGCGGTTCTGGCTCAGCTTGAACTTCGCCTCGACGCGCGTGATCACAAGCTCGACGCCCACGATCGCGCGCAGCTGGCCCGCGTGGAAGTCGGCGGGTGCGTCGTCGACGCTCCAGGCGTGCTCGCGGTGAGCCTCGTGGCGCGTGGTGAGGCGGCGCACGATGTCGTCAACCCACGCCGGGTCGTCATGGATGTGCAGCCGGCCATAGATGTGGGCGGTCGTGTAGTTCCAGGTGGGGACGACGCGGCCGTGCTCCTTCTTCGTCGCGTACCAGCCGGGACTCACGTAGGCGTCGGGGCCGTAGGCGATCACAAGCGACTCGGTGGTGGGCTCGGCGCGCCAGTGGTCGTTCTTGCGCGCGACGTGGCCGAGCAGCGAGCCGCGGGCGCCGCGGGTGGGGTCGAAGAGCAGCGGGAGGAAGGTCGCGACGAGGCCGTCAGCGGTGGGCGTGACGAGGTCGGCAGCCTCGATCTGGGAGAGGAAGGCGCGCGTTGTCTCGTCATCCACCGCAAAGTGCGCTGGTGTGTACATGCGAGCAGTGTATGAAGCCTCTAGACTCGCCTGCATGTCCGAGCCCTGGTTCGACGAACTCGCCGAATGGCTGCGCATCCCGTCGGTCTCCGCCGACCCGGAGCGCGCTGGCGACGTCATCCGCGCCGGCGAGTGGCTCTGCGACTTCGTGCGCGCCGCTGGCGGCACCTGCGACCTGATCGATTGGCACGGCCAGCCGCTCGCGATCGGCGAGCTGCGCGCGTCGACGTCGGCCGACTCGGCGCCGACGATCATGGTCTACGGCCACTTCGACGTGCAGCCGGCCGCGCCACTTGAGCTGTGGGACAGCCCGCCGTTCGAGCCGACGATCCGCGACGGCAAGCTCTACTGCCGCGGCGCCGCAGACGACAAGGGTCAGCTCTACCTGCTGCTTGCCGCCGCGCGCGACCTGGCCGTTGCGGGCGAGCTGCCCGTCAACGTGCGGTTCTGCTGCGACGGTGAAGAGGAGACCGGCGGCCACTCGATCGTCGAGTTCCTCGAGGCCGACGAGCGCGGCGCCGACGCAGCGATCATCTTCGACAGCGGCATGATCCGCGAGGGCATCCCCGCGTTCAACATCGCAACGCGCGGCCTCATCTACTTCCACCTCACGCTCCGTACGGGCGAGAAAGATCTCCACTCCGGCATGTACGGCGGAGCGGCGCTCAACGCCGTGCACGCGCTCGTGCGCACGCTCGACGGCATCGTCGCGAAGGACGGGCGCCTCGTCGACGCGCTGCGCAAGGGGATCGTGCCGCCGACCGCCGAGGAGCTCGCCGGCTGGGCCGAGCTGCCGGTGGGAGCCGACGAGCTTGGAGTCGCCGGGGCGCGTCCTGCCGATGCTGCAGCCGCAGAAGAGTTCTATCGCCGCACGTTCGCCGAGCCGTCGCTCGACGTGAACGGTGTCGAGTCGGGCTCGCCGCACCTACAGAAGACGGTGCTGCCGGTCGAGGCCGTCGCGAACCTGTCGATCCGGCTTGCGCCTGGCCAGAAGGTCGAAGAGATCGCGCCTGAGGTCGAGCGACTGCTGCGCGAGGCGGCGCCCGAGGGTGCCGACCTGACCGTCGAGCGCTGGTCTGCCGCACCCGCGGGGATCATGGCGCCCGATGCGCGGGCAATCCAGCTTGGGTTGAACGCGTTCGAGCGCGTCTTGGGGCGGCGCCCGGCGCTCATCCGCACCGGCGGCACCTTGCCGATCGTGCCCGCGCTTGCCGACAAGGGCATCGACACGATCATCACTGGGTTCAGCCTGCCCGACGCGCAGATCCACTCACCGAACGAAAACCTTCCCGCCGCTTACGTCCCTCTCGGGATCGAGACGGCGAAAGAGCTCTTCCGCGAGCTTGCCGGGCTCTAAGCCCTCGGCGCACGCGGGGCGGAGGTTCTGACGTGGGGATGATCGACATCCACAGTCACGTCCTCTTTGGCCTGGATGACGGGCCGGAGGGAATCGACGGCTCGATCGCGATCTGCCACGACGCCGTCGCCGACGGGATCACGACGATCGTCGCAACGCCGCACGTTCGTGACGACCACCCGACGACCGCGGCCCAGATGCAGGTGAAGCTCGCGCTCGTGCGGGCCGAGGTGGGCGACCTGATCCGCGTGCTGCCGGGTGGCGAGGTCGCGCTGCCCGAGCTGGAGCGGCCGCTCGATGAGCTGAAGAAGTTCGCGCTCGGCGGCAACCCCGAGTACCTGCTCGTCGAGACGCCCTACTTCGGCTGGCCTGCCGACATGGCCGAGCGGTTGGGCGCGTTGATCGCCGAGGGCGTGACGCCGGTGCTCGCGCACCCCGAGCGCAACCCGCGCGTGCAAGACGACCCAACCCTCGTCGAGCCGGTCGTCGATGCGGGCGTGCTCGTGCAGCTCACGGCCGGGTCGGTCGATGGCCGGTTCGGACATGAGCCGCAGGCGACCGCATTCCGGCTACTCGAGCTCGGCTGCGCCCACGTCGTGTCGTCCGACGCGCACGCGGCGAACCTGCGTGCAATCGGAATGTCGGGCGCGCGGCGAGCGCTCGACAACGAGCCGCTCGCCCGGTGGCTGATGGAAGACGTGCCCGGCGCGATCGTCGACGGCGGCCCCGTGCCCGACCGTCCCGGCCGCAAGCGCCGAAAGTAGCGCTAGGGGGCTTCAGCCCAGAGGCGCTCAAGTGCTTCTCGCGCGTCACGAGGCGACATCGCCGCGATCGCGTCGTTCGTCAATCCGTGGCGGAGAAGTCCAACAACGACCCAAGTTGGGTGTTCGGGTGGGGCCGGATCGAGAGCTGCCGCGCTCGTTCGAGAAGCTGGCTTGCCCGAGCGGATCGTCTGCCAGAACTGCTCGCGCGAAACGCGAAGCTGCGAACGCAGGATGTGTGCGAAGAGTCCGTCGCTGATCTCTGCGCTTGCCGAGAACGAGCGATGGGTGCTGAGCCCCTCACCCGAAGGGAGCACCTTCGTCCAGAACTTGTGATCCGTGCTGCGTCTCGGTTCCCATCCGTCGGCGCGGCAGAACCTGTCGATGTCCTCCCAGGTCGGGACGGGAGACGGCGGGGTCACTCTGCGTGGGTGGCCTGACGGTTGCGCGCGAGGTCGTCCTCGATGTCGTCGTCAAGAAGCGCTCGATGGTGCTCGGGATCAGTGAGCGCAAACCGCAACAGATACGGCTGATGGTCGGGCACTTGGAACTCGGACGCGAAGTACGCCTCCGTGTACGCGCGAATGTTCTCAACGAGAGAGTCCAACGCCTCGTCGAGTGAGGCTCCAATTCCGATCACCCCGAGAGGTTGAGCGACGACGCTTACGTGTCCAGGGTCAAAGATCGTGATCAGATCGAGTCGGAAGCCGCCGAGCCAGCGCAGCGCGTCGTCGGAGCGCACGAGCAGCGCGCGGTCGCGCGTATGTCGACGGATCACCTGGGGGCGGTGGCGATGAACGACATCGTTCATGAGTTCCGAGAGACCCGACTTCGCCTCGGAGAACTGGCGCTCGGGAAGCAGGGTGGCCATGGTCAGATCGTAGAACGATTGGTCAAGTTGGTCAACTTGACCAATTTGGACATGCTCATCTCGGCCGGCACCACGTTCGTTTCACGACCCCGAAAAAGGGTTGGTGGCCTAGCCCCAGGGCGGCGGGTTGTGAACCCAGCGGCCCGAGATCATCGTCGCCACGACCTGCGCGTCGAGATCCTCGTACGGGTCGCGGTCGAGCACCACGAGGTCGGCGTACTGCCCGGGAATCAGCTTGCCGCGGCGGCGCTCGGCACCTTCAAGCCAGGCGGGCGTCGTGCAGGTCGCCTCGAACGCCTGGTGCACGGTGAGTGCCTCCTGCGGCTGCCAGGCCGGGCGGTCGTCGCTCGTGCGGCGCACGCCGGCGCGGATGCCAGCGAGCGGATCGAGCTCCTCGATCGGTGCGTCGGAGCCGTTCACGAGCACCGCGCCCGAGTCGAGCAGCGAGCGGAACGCGTAGGCGCCCGCCACCTTGTCTCCCCAGTAACGCTCGGCGAGATCACGGTCGGACGTCGCGTGCGTGAACTGCACCGAGGCGGCAACACCGATCGCGGCGAACCGCGCAATGTCCTCAGGGGCGAGCACCTGGGCGTGCTCGATCCGGTGGCGAAGGCCGCGTGGCACCCACGTGTCGCGGGTCTTCTCGAACGCGTCGAGTGCGGCGCGGTTTGCGCCATCGCCGATCGCGTGGACAGAGACGGGGAAGCCCGCTTCGGCTCCCGCGACGATGATCTCGGCAAGCTCTTCGCCGCTCGTGATCACGACGCCTGAGCCGTCGAGCATCCAGGCGGTCTGCGAGCCGAGCGTCCCATCCATGAACACCTTCAGGTAGCCGAGGCGCAGGTTCGGGCCGCCGAAGCCCGAGATCAGCCCGAGCTCCTTGGCGTGGGGGAGCATCGCGTGCGGGATCGACTGCCAGACGCGGAGGTTCAGGTGGCTCATCGCGTCGAGGCGCTGCCACATGCGGATCGCGCCGAGCCAGCCGTCCTTGTCGTGCACGGCCGTGACGCCGCGACTGTTGGCAAGGCGAATGCCGAGCCGCATCGCCTCGACGTACTCGTCGTCGGGCACCACGAGGTGCGCCTCCTTGAACTGCCAGGCCGCCTCCTCGCGGAGCACGCCCGTCGGTTCGCCGTTGGCGTCGCGCTCGACGACGCCACCGTCGCGCTCAAGGTCGCCGCCCGCGAGAGCGAGCGCAGCCGAGTTGAGCCACAGCGAGTGGTAATCCTTCGCGATCAGGGCGGCGGGCGTGTCGCCCGTCACCGCGTCGAGATCTTCCTTCGTCGGCTCGCGGCCGCCCGGCCAGTCGCCGCTGCGCCAGCCGTAGCCGCGGATCACGCGACCGGGCGTGCGCGGCGCCCCTGCGACTCGGGCGATCGCCTCGTCGAGCGACGTGCACCCGTCGAGCGCGATCTGCGTTTGCGCGAGCGCCCAGGTGGGGAAGTGCACGTGCGAGTCGGTGAAGCCTGGGAGGACGACCCGTCCGCCAAGATCAACGACCTCGGGTGAGGCAAGCGCGCGCTCATGGACACCGACGCCGCCGGCGATCTTGTCGTCGGCAATCGCGAGTGCCCGCTGCGTCGGCACCTGCGGATCCATCGTGCGAATCAACCCGTTTTCGAGAATCACTCTGCGAGCCTAGCCACCAGGGGACACGCCCGGCTCCTACACTCACGAGGTGGCCGCGCCCCACGAGGTCAAGCTCTCAAGCGCCGATCGGGTGCTCTTTCCCGACGACGGGATCACCAAAGGCGACCTTTTCGCCTACTACGAGCGCATCGCGCCAGCGATCATCCCGCACCTGCGCGATCGCCCGTTCACGATGAAGCGCTGGCGCGAGGGCATCGCGGGCGACGCGTTCTTCCAGAAGCAGGCACCCAAGGGGATCCCCGACTGGATCCGCACCCACACGTTCCAGACCTTCCCCCGCGAGGGCGGCACACGGATGGTCGACTTCCCGATCGTCGACTCGCGCGAGGCGCTCCTCTGGATGGTGCAGATGCACTGCATCGATATGAACGCGTGGTACTCGCGGGTTGAGACGCCCGACCGCCCCGACTTCGTGTTGTTCGACCTCGACCCGGCCGAAGACCCCGGCGGCTTCGCGCAGGGTGTGCGGGTCGCTCACCTGATCCGTGAAGCGCTCGCTGCCCTCGACCTTCCCGCCTACGTGAAGACGAGTGGCGCCGACGGCATTCATGTCGTCGCGCCGATCGACGGCGGCGCGACCTTCGAGGAGACCTACCGCTTCGCCGAGCTGCTCGGCCGTCGCATCGAGGCGGCATACCCGGGCGAGGCGACGACGCAATGGTTGAAGAAGAAGCGCACCGGCGCGCTGATCGACCACCGCCAGAACGGATGGGGCAAGACGATCGCGTCGGCCTACTCGGTGCGGCCGAAGCCGGGCGCCCCCGTGTCGACGCCCCTCGCGTGGGACGAGCTCACCGAGGCGATCACCCCGCGCGACTTCACGATGGCCGTTGCCACCGCGCGGTACGAGGAACGCGGCGACCTCTGGGCTCCCGTGTTGGACGGCGGGCCGTCGCTCGCGCCTGCGCTCGCGGCGCTCGAAGCGGCAAGCGCCTAGTTCTTCGCGGCGGCGCGCATGGCCGCCTTTTTCGCAGCCTTCTTCGCCTGATACTCGAGCAGGAACTCGGGCGAGGTGACATCGCCCAAGCTCATGTGGTTCGGTGCCAGCGGCTCGGCAGCTTTCACGCCGAACTGCTTGGCCAGGACGGCTGAGATCGTCCGCACCTTCATCTCGCCAAACCCTGGCAGCGATTCGAGCCGCTGCTTGAGGTCGGCGGCGTCCTTCGCCTCCGTCCAGATCTTCGAAGCGTCGCCCGCATAGTCCTCGGTCACTACTGCGGCGAGCTCTTGCACCCGCTTGGCCATCGCGCCCGGGAAGCGGTGGATGGCGGGCTTCTCGCGGAACGCGTCCTCGAGGTCGAGCTTCGCGAGCTTCTTCGGGTCGAGCGTTCCGATCCGGTTCTTCAACACGTACGGACCCTCGAACGCCTTCTGCACGGTCACCTGCTGGTCGATCGCGAAGCCAACAAGCAGCGCAAACGGGTCGGCAGCAAGCAGTTCGCAGGCCTGTTGATCGTTCGTGAAGTAGAGCGCGACGGGCATCTGCAAACCATCGTAAAGGTAGGCGCAAGATGTCCAAAACGAACACTTGTTCGGTGTCGTAAAGGGCTGTAGTCTGGACGCATGGATCCGCTCGCATCGTTCTCACCAGCCACTCGGAAATGGTTCGAGAACGCGTTCGAGGGGCCAACACCGCCGCAGACACTCGGGTGGCCCGCGATCGCTGCGGGCGGGCATGTGTTGATCCAGGCGCCGACGGGTTCGGGCAAGACGCTCACAGCGTTCCTCTCGGCGATCGATCGGCTGACGGCGACGCCTGGGGAGGGGCTGCGGGTGCTGTACGTCTCGCCGCTCAAGGCGCTCAACTACGACATCGAGCGCAACCTGCGCGGTCCGCTCGCGGGGCTGCAATCAGGGTTGCGTGTCGGCGTTCGCACCGGTGACACCTCGCCACGCGAGCGACGGGATCTGGCGAAGGAGCCGCCCGACATCCTGATCACGACGCCCGAGTCGCTCTTCCTCATGCTCACCTCGGCCGCGCGCGAGAGCCTGCGCACGATCGACACGCTGATCCTTGACGAAGTCCACGCGCTCGCAGGCACCAAGCGCGGCTCACATCTTGCGCTCTCGCTCGAGCGGCTCGAACGCATCACCCACACGCCGCCACAGCGCATCGCGCTCTCGGCCACGCAGCGTCCGCTTGAAGAGATCGGCAAGTTCGTCTCGGGTGGCCGCGACATCACGCTCGTCGACGCGGGCACGCGCAAGGAGCTCGACCTGCAGGTCGTCATCCCGGTCGAGGATCTTCGCGAGCTCGGGTCAACCGCCGCGATGTCGCATCCTGTGCAGAACGACGGGCAGGTCACCGACGGGTCGACCGAGTTCGCGGGTGCCTCGATCTGGCCGTCGATGTACCCCGAGCTGCTCAAGCTTGTCCAGGAGCACCGCTCCACGATTGTCTTCGTCAACAACCGTCGCCTTGCCGAACGGCTCGCGCTGCGACTCAACGAGCTAGCTGAGGCCGACATCGCCCGCGCTCATCACGGCAGCCTCGCGCGCGAGCAACGCGTGATCGTCGAGGAAGACCTCAAAGCCGGTCGCATCCCGTGCCTCGTTGCAACCTCGTCGCTCGAGCTCGGCATCGACATGGGTGCGGTCGACCTCGTCATTCAGATCGAGTCACCCAAGTCAGTTGCGCGCGGGCTGCAGCGCATCGGTCGCGCCGGGCACGAACTGCACGCCGTCTCGAAGGGGCGGATCTTCCCGAAGTTCCGGGCCGACCTTCTTGAGTCCGCGGTCGTCGCGCGGGCGATGCGGGCGGGCGACATCGAAGAGACAGTCATCCCGCGGAACCCGCTCGATGTCCTCGCCCAGCAGATCGTCGCGATCTCCGCCGACGAAGAGATCTCGGTCGGTGAGCTCCACGAGCTCGTCAAGCGCGCCTATCCCTTCGCCGAAATCTCGCGAGCACAGCTTGAAAACGTTCTCGACATGCTCGCGGGGCGCTATCCGTCCGACGAGTTCGCGGAGCTGCGCCCACGAATCATCTGGGATCGCACGGGCGACATCATCCGGGCGCGCGAAGGTGCTCGCCGCCTCGCCGTCACAAACGCCGGAACGATCCCCGACCGTGGCCTCTACGGCGTCTTCCTCGTCGAAGGTGGCAGTCGAGTTGGTGAGCTCGACGAAGAAATGGTCTACGAGGCGCGCGTGGGGCAGACGTTCCTGCTCGGCGCATCCAGTTGGCGCATCGAAGAGATCACGCGCGACCGCGTGCTCGTCTCGCCGGCCCCGGGTGTGCCGGGAGCGGTGCCGTTCTGGCGCGGCGAAGGAGTGGGGCGCCCCTACGAGCTTGGCCAGAAGATCGGCCGCACAGCCCGCGAGCTCTCGGCGCTCTCCGACGAGAAGGCACTCGACCGGCTGCAAGACGAGTACTCGCTCGACGAGCGCGCCGCCCGCAACCTGCTCGCGTTCCTCAGCGACCAGCGCGCCGCCACCGGGGTTGTCCCGTCCGACCGCACGATCGTCGTCGAGCGGTTCCGTGACGAGATCGGCGACTGGCGCGTCTGCATCCTCTCGCCGTTCGGCGGCCGGGTGCATGCCCCGTGGGGCATGGCGCTCGCAGCCCGGTTGCGCGAATCGCAAGGCATCACCGCCCAGGCGATCTGGTCTGACGACGGCATCGCGCTCCACTTCCCCGACGCCGACACGCCACCAAGCGCCGAAGATTTCGTCATCGACCCAGCCGAGCTCGAAGACCTCGTCGTCCACGAGCTCGGCGACACGGCCCTCTTCGGTGCGCGCTTCCGCGAGAACGCCGCCCGCTCACTTCTGATCCCGCGCCGGGCACCCGGCAAGCGCACCCCGCTTTGGCAGCAGCGGCTCAAGGCCCAGTCGCTCCTGCAGGTCGCGCGGCGATACGGCTCGTTCCCGGTCATCCTCGAGACCTACCGCGAGTGCCTGCAAGACGTCTTCGATCTCCCCGCGCTCAAGAGCCTGCTCACCGGCATCCAAACGCGCACGATCGACGTCGTCGAAGTCGAGACGGGCAGCGCGTCGCCCTACAGCTCGTCGCTGCTCTTCGACTACGTGGCGAGCTACATGTACGAAGACGACACGCCGCCAGCCGAACGGCGCGCGCAAGCTCTTTCGCTCGACCGTGACCTCCTCCGCGAGCTTCTCGGCCAAGAAGAGCTCCGCGACCTGCTCGATGCCGACGCGGTCGCCGACGTCGAACGCTCACTCCGAGGCGATCCACGCACACCCGACGAACTCCACGACGTTCTCCGGGTTCGGGGCGATCTCCGCGAAGGCGAATACAACCCCGAGCTCGCTGCGCCCCTCGTTCAGGAACGCCGCGCCGTCATCGTCCGCATCGCCGGGGCCGAGGCGCTGATCGCCGCCGAAGACGCAGGCCGCTACCGCGACGCCCTCGGCGTCATGCCGCCATCCGGTCTGCCCGACGCGTTCCTTGAAGGTGGGGAGGAGTCGCTGCGGCAACTCGTCCTTCGCTACGCCAAGGGTCGAGGCCCGTTCACGACGGGCGATGCCAACGATCGATTCGGGCGCGACGTCGGCCCGCTACTCGTCGAGTTCGAACGCGCCGAACTGCTCGTTCGCGGCGAGCTACGCCCAGGGGGAACCGAACGCGAATGGTGCGACCCCGACGTCCTCCGCCGCCTCCGCCGCGCCTCGCTCGCCGCACTCCGCCGCGAAGTCGAGCCCGTCGAACACGCCGCGCTCGCACGTTTCCTCCCGGGCTGGCATGGGGTCGACCGCCGCGCCACGCTCCGCGAAGCACTCGTGCCGCTGCAGGCGCTCGCCCTGCCGGTCGCCCTCTGGGAAACCGAGATCCTGCCGAGGCGCGTCCCCGACTATCGCCCAGAACACCTCGACGCACTCTGCGCCTCGGGCGAAGTCGTCTGGGTAGGGGCCGGTCTCGACCGCGTCGCGCTCTACTTCCGCGAAGACGCCGGCGTGCTCGGCAAAGTCCCCGGGCTCGCCGCGCCCGAAAGCGAACTCCACGACAAGCTTCGGGCAGCTCTCGATCGCAGCGCGCTCTTCTTCCACGACCTCATCGAAGAGACAGGGCTTGCCGACGAAGAAGTGCTGCCCGCGCTCTGGGATCTCGTGTGGGCAGGTGAGGTGACAAACGACGCCTGGACGCCACTCCGTGCCGGTCGCCGCAACGGGGTGCCGCGAGCCGAACGGCGACCACGCCGCTTCTCGCGGCGACGCGCCTCGACGATCACCGCCACCCAGGGGCGCTGGTCACGCGTCGAGAAGCTGTTCGCCGCGCCGCCCGACCGCCGCGCGCTCGCTGAGCTACTCCTCGAGCGGCACGGCATCGTCACGCGCGACGGCGTCCGCTCCGAAGGGATCCCGGGCGGGTACGGCGCCGTCTACGCCGAGCTCCGCGCGCTCGAAACGCTCGGTCTCTGCCGCCGCGGCTACTTCGTCGAAGGCCTCGGTGGTGCCCAATTCGCGCTCGGTGGCGCAGTCGAACGCATCCGCGAACTCCGCGAACGCGACGACGACGATCTCCCCGTCGTGATCGCCGCCGCCGACCCCGCCCAGCCGTACGGGGCCGCGATCCCCTGGCCCAAACGTGAAGGTGCTCGCGCCGCACGTGTCGCAGGGGCGCACGTTGTGCTCGACGGCGGCGAAGCAGTGCTCTACATCGAACGTGGCGGCAAGACGTTGATGCCGCTGCGCGACCCAGACGAAAGCTGGCTCCGGCCCGTCCTCGCTGCCGTCGTCAAAGAAGTCCGCAAAGGATCGATCAAGCGGCTCGCCATCGAGAAGTTCGATGGCGTCGCCGTCACCGAAAGCGACGCGCTCCCCCTCCTCATCGAAGCCGGCTTCCTCGCCGGGCCAAAACGCGTCGTCCTACGAGCGTGACCGTCGCTCGGCGTGCTCCAAGAGCCGCCCGAGCACCGCACCAAACAACGCGTGCCGCCACGTCGCCTGCACAAACCCGCGGAACGTAAACACCGGCTTCACACCCTTCATCCCGCGCGCCGGATGCTTCCGATCAGCCAAACCCGCGAACGGAAACGACAGCACGTGCTCCACCATCGCAAGCCGAAACGCGAGCTTCCGCACCGGCAACGACGAATGGCCGGCCACGGCCGCCACACCAATCCCAAACGCAGCCCCATTCGCGGCATGCGCCACCATCCCGATCGGCCACCACAACCAGCTTCGCGTCACGCTCTTGCCAAGCAACGCCACATCCGAATAGCCGGTCCGCAACACAACCTCGTCGAACGGTTCCGCAGCCGCCCACGCAAGCGCAGCCAACGCTCCCGCCGCCGCTGCCCGCTCACGCTTTCGCTCCATGCGGCAAGCCTACGGGCAGCGCCTATCGTGACGCCATGCCAGAGGGCGACACCCTCCACCGAGCGGCAAACGCCCTCCAGCCGCTCGTTGGCCAACAGATCCACGCGATCTCGATCCACCCGCGCGCCCAAGCAACCCGGGTTGCCGAAACGGTCGACGGTCACACGCTCGAATCGGTCACCGCGTTCGGCAAGAACCTGATTCTCCGCTTCTCGGGCAGCATCACCGTCCGCTCACACCTCCGCATGAGCGGCAGCTGGCGTCTACGTCGCCGCACCGACGAGATCACCGGCCGACCATGGCTCGTCCTGCGCGCCAGCGAGTGGGAGGGAGTGCTCAACGGCGGCCCCGTTCTCGAACTCCACACACGCGCGCTCGCGCGGCTCGGGCCCGACATCCTCGCCACACCACCCGACATCGACAAGATGCTCACCCGCCTTCGCGCGGCCGACCAGACACGCACCCTCGGCGAGACGCTTCAAGACCAAGAACTCGTCGCCGGCATCGGAAACATGTGGATGGCTGAAACGCTGTGGCACACCCAAACATCGCCGTGGCGCCGGCTCCGCGACATCGACGAAGCCACGCGACGGCTCGTGCTGCAGGCCGCCGCCGACCGCATGCGCGCCGCCGTCGACTCGGGGCGCGAGCCGCAGAAACAGGCTCATGCCCGAGCAGGCAGGCCATGCACCCGCTGCGGCACGCCCATCCGCTCGTGGGGGCAAGGCGACGCCAACCGGATCGCCTACTGGTGCCCAACCTGCCAGCCCGGGCCTGAACCGTCGGTTCCCGCACACGCGGGGTAGGAGACCGGCGCGCGGCGCGGAAATCGGACGGGTGGCACACCGCGCACCGCACCTCTACGACTCGCTCCGGCGCTACTGTCTCGCCGCATTCGCGGTTGAGCGCGGGGCAGAGCTGCCGTTCGCGTTCGAGGAGCACGCAACGCGCGAAGGGCCGTCGCTGTACGAGTACCGGCCGCTCGTTCGTGGCTTCATCGACGACCAGGCCCCGACCCTCCGGCGGCTCCCTGACACACGCAACGCGATCGACGACCTGCGCCGCGAACCTGCGGCCGCGATCTTCGCCAAAGGGCATACGGGCGGGCTTAGCGCCGACGCCGACGATGCACTGTTCCGTTCGATCCTCCTGCCGATGCTCTCGGCGGTCGCCGAACGCTGCGGCGGGTTCGACTGGGAAGACGACGCGTTCGACCACGCCTACGCCGACATCGAAACAGCCCTCTTTGGCACCAACCGCTCGTACGCCGCGATCGCACCGCTGATCGGCCTACAGGCCGGATCACCCGTTGAACTTGGCGGCGACATCCGCATCCGCCACGTCGTTGCGGGCGAGGTCTCGACGCTCTGGCCCGAGGCGCGCGGGCTGATGCCCGCCGAGTTCGGCCGCGACGTCGACCGTCTTTGCATTCTTGAACTCACGCGCGAGCTCGACTCGCACGACGCCGAACCACCCGACGCCGCCGGCGAACTCGCCGACGCCGTCACCGCGCTCCGCCTTGCAACCGCAGGGGCGATTGCCGCGGGCCCGGTTGTGTTCGAACGCCTCGATTTTCGGCCGCTGCGCATCTCGCCGCTCCTACCGATTGCTGCCACCGAGCCGCGCGGTGAATCGATCCGCCTCGACTCGCTCCGTGGTCGCCTTGCCGCCGATCTCCGGTCGCGGCTGACGATTGCCGACGGCGACCGCGGGCTCGGCGAGGCGCTTGATCGCTGGGAGCTCTCCCTGTTTGCCGAGGAGCCGTTCCGTTCCAGCCAACTCGCCGACGCCCTCACGTCGCTGCTCGGGAACGACGATGGCCGGTGGGCCGCGTCGCTCCGTGGTGCCGTGCTGCTCGGTGAGAAGACCGCCGAGAGGGCCGATCTCTTGCAGCGGTTGCGGGCGGAGCATCTCGACAAGGTCGCGCGTGATGCGATCCGCCGTGCGCTCGTCGAGACACTGCTGCATGGGAACCGCGTTGAGCTTGTGCAGGCGCTCGACGAGACGTTGCTTGGTGTGCGCCCGCGGCCTGCCGCCGCGTCAATCGCCGCCTAGCTTCCGCGTTACACAAACGATCCAAACGTGCGACAGCGCCGTTACATCTTGCGCCGTACGGTTGGTGCATGGAGATCGCTGCCTCGCCCGACCGTGTCGCTGAGCCCGTGCTCGAACGGCTCGAGCGCATCGATGCGCTCGTAGCGGGGCAGGCCTCAGCGCCAACCGTTCTTGTCGAGTTGCGGGCACTCGTGCGGGAGGCGGAGGAGTGGGCGAGGGCCGAAGGAGACGTGCGGGCGCAGGAAGCGGTTTCGAAACTTCGTGCACGAACGGAGAAGGAATGAGGTAGTCCAACCCGAAAACGCCGACTACATGGCAGTTGCCCGCTTGCTTCCGCGTCCCAACATCCGACCCGCCCGTGGTGGGAAGGGCAACGCGTTCGCGCAGGTCATTGCGCTCGCCAACCAGAAGGGTGGCGTCGCAAAGACGACGACAACGCTGAACCTTGGCGTCGCGCTCGCTGAGATGGGCAAGCGCGTGCTTGCGGTCGATCTTGACCCGCAGGGCAACCTCACCATGTCGCAGGGCATGAACCCCGATGCGATCGAGAAGTCGATGTTCGACGTGCTCGTCAGCCGGATGCCGATCGAAGAGGTGATTGCGCACCGCGAGATCGATCTCGCCGTCGCGTCAATCGACCTCGCTGGCGCCGAGCTTGCGCTGTCGAGCCAGATCGGCCGGGAACGCGCCCTCGAAAAGGCTTTCCAGCCGATCCGTGAACGCTACGACTACATCCTGATCGACACGCCGCCGTCGCTTGGCCTGCTGACGATCAACGCATTCGTCGCAGCAACAGGCGTGATCGTGCCGGTGCAGACCGAATATCTCTCGCTGCGCGGACTCGCGCAGCTCCAGAACACGCTGCAGATCGTGCGGGAGAACCTCAACCCGCACGTCGGCATCATCGGAATCCTCCCGACGATGTACGACAAGCGCCTCACGCACTCCCGCGAGGCAGACGAGATCCTGCGCGAAAGCTTTGGCGACGTCGTCTTCAACACCCGTATTCGCAAGACCGTCCGTTACGCCGAGGCCCCAGTCAAGGGTGCCTCTGTCCTCGCGTACGAGCCTGACGGCGAAGCCGCCGCGCTCTACCGCGACCTGGCGAAGGAGGTTCTCAGTGGCGAGAAATCGCGCCAGCTTGCGTGAAGGTCCGCTCGCCGAGCTCTTTAAGGCGACCGAAGCCGCGCAGCGTCGAGCACAGGCAAACGAAATCGAGTCGCTCTCGGCTGAAGCAGCCGACCAGCTGACCGTCGAATCCGCAGCTCCCGCACCAGTCGAACCGATCCGCGCCGTGCCGACCCCGTCGGCCGAACCCGAACCGTCAAACACCGCCCGCGAGCGTGCAGCCCGCTGGCTCGAGCCGCTCCCCGAAAACCCCGCACGCCTCGAGCGCGCACGCGACGCAGCCGCCTACGGCGCCGTCATCCGTGTCGCCGGCGTCGGTGGAGCAGGCCTCAACGCCCTTGATCGGATGATGGACGCCGGCATCACGCAGGTCGACTTCATCGCCGTCAACACCGACATTCAGCAGCTCCAAATGAGCGACGCTCCCGCCAAGATCCACATCGGCAGCGAACTCACCGAAGGACTCGGCTCAGGTGCCGATCCCGAAGTCGGCCGGCTCGCCGCCGAAGAGAGCTACGACGCAATCAAGCGCGCACTCCGCGGCTCCGACATGGTGTTCGTCACCGCAGGAGAAGGCGGCGGCACAGGCTCCGGTGCAGCACCAGTCGTCGCAAAGATCGCACGCGACCTTGGGGCGCTCACCGTCGGCATCGTCACCACACCGTTCAAATTCGAAGGCTCCCGGCGCATGAAGCAGGCCGAACTCGGCGTTGAAGCACTCCGCGCCGCCTGCGACACCGTGATCGTGATCCCGAACGACCGACTCCTCGAGGTGCTCGACAAGTCAACCTCGATGCTCGACGCGTTCCGCATCGCCGACGACGTGCTCCGCCAAGGCGTCCAGGGCATCTGCGACCTGATCACCAACACCGGCCTCATCAACCTCGACTTCGCCGACGTCCGCACGATCATGAAGGACGCCGGCTCCGCACTCATGGGCATCGGCATGGCAACCGGCGAAAACCGCGCCAAAGAAGCCGCCGAACGCGCACTCCGCAGCCCGCTCATCGACACCGAAATCGTTGGGGCCCGCGGCATCCTGCTCTCCATCGCAGGCGGCAGCGACATCTCGCTCTACGAAGTCAACGAAGCAGCCGAAGTCGTCCGCGCCGCCGCCACCGACGAAACAAACATCATCTTCGGTGCGACGATCGACGAACGCCTCACCGGCCAGATCTGGATCACGGTCGTCGCAACAGGGCTCGGTGGCCAACGCCGCCGCTCAACCCTCACCACACCAGGAACGAGCTTCGGCAGCGGCGACATCGCCCCGCCCTCGTTCCTGACCGACTAGCCGCCCCAGCACCACCCGCACACCGAACCGTCGCACCCGCGGCAGGTCACCAACGCGCGCCGTCCCACCGTGAAGCACCGAGGCGCTAGGAAGCCCTCCAACACGCCGACACGTCCAACATGGACACGGAGCGGGGTTGAGACGGCCCAGCCGCTCAGAACGCCGCAGAACGCCTAGGCGAAGCGCATAACAACCGCGCCAACCAGCGCAGCTGCACTACCTGCAGCAGTAAGCGAGCCAGCACGGATCAGCCACGGGCGGATCGTCACCGGCCGTGCGAGATAGACCGTGCCGAACGCACCCGCCGAAAGCGACACGAGCGTCTCGAGCGCCTGCACCGCAACGCTGATCGTCAGCGACGCCGCCACCGAAATCCCCACCGTGCCAAGCGCCACCATCACCGCGCCACTCGCAACACCGACATTGCCCGGTGTGAGCGGCAACGCACCCGACAGGTCAAGCGCCGTCACCACAAGGAGCGCAACAAGAAACGGGCGAGGCAACCCAAAGGCCGACGCCAACCCGGCGACCGCCAAAATCCGTGCGCCAGTCGTAGCAAGCGCCCAACCGATCAACACCGCGCCGCGCCTCGGCGACTGCGTCAACGCCGCGATCCCCTCAACAAGATGCACCGCACGCTTGAAGCGCCGCGCCCGCGTCGAGAACCGCGCCGCAGCAGCAACGCTCACAACCGCCGCACCGATCACCATCCCCGGCCAAGCAGGCAGCAGACCAGTCGACGACGCGACGAGCGTCAACACCGTCACGGCCGCCGCACGCGACGCCGCCACCGCCGCGTACACACCGCCGGCAGTCCACAGCTTGTCGGGGCCGCTCATCGTCTCCGACATCAGCGCGATCTTCACCGCATCACCAGCACGCGCCGGCGCAAACGTGTTCACAACCGAGCCGATGCCCAGCCGCGCGAGCGTCGGGCGGAACCCAAGCTTCATGCCCATCCCCGCGGCTGATGCACGCCAAGAACCGACGTAACTCACATACCCGAGCGCAAACGCGACAAATGCAGCAGCGATCCACAACGGGTTCGCGCTCCTGAAGGCGTTCACTGTGCGGCCGGCTTGGTCACCAAGAAAGTCCGGACGGGACACGACAAGCACGACGCCAGCAATGGCGACCGCTGCCGCAAGAAACTTTGAGGTCTGCTGACCGATACGCATTGTTTTTGTCTTTCCTGCCCTTCCACCTTGCCGACAGCTGGTGAGAATCTCGTGAAGATTCCGTTGGTCTCCCGCAAGTTCTTTGCGGAAGACTCAGCAGGTCGCCGACGTAATCGGCCGTTAGGCTCCTGATATGAGAGGCGCGGTCGCAGGTGGGCACCCGCTCACCGCCGAAGCAGGAGCCCGCGTGCTCGCCGAGGGCGGCAACGCCGTCGACGCCTGCATCGCAGCCGCCTTCGCATCGGCCGTCACCGAAAGCCCACTCACCGGGCCAGGCTCCGGCGGCTTCATGCTCATCCACCGGGCACGCGACCGATCAACACGCATCGCCGACTTCTTCGTCACCACACCAGGCCTGGGCCTCGATCATCTCCGGGGTGGCGCAATGAAGACCGTCGACGTCGGGTTCGGCGGCGACAACGAGACCAAACAGCTCTTCCGCATCGGCGAAGCGTCGTGCGCGGTTCCCGGCACCATCCTCGGCCTCGCAACCACCCACAAGGCGTTTGGGAAGCTGCCGTGGGCAGAGCTCGTCGCACCGGCGATCGAATTCGCACGAGCGGGAGTGGTGCTCAGCCGTGAGCAGGCGCATCTGCAGCTGCTGCTCGATCCGATCCTGCGGCTCACCGACGAGGGACGAAAGATCTACAGCCCGCACGGCAACCGTTTCGTCGCTGGTCAGACGATGGCGTTCAACGACCTGGCAGACACGCTCGAAGCGATCCAGAAGGAAGGCGCCGCAGCGTTCTACCGCGGCGAGCGCGCACACGCGATGGTCACGACGATTCGCGAGGGCGGGGGAGACCTCACGCAGGCTGACCTCGACGCGTTCCGCGTCATCTGGCGCCAGCCCGTACGTGCGACGTTCCGTGGCCACGAGTTCCTCTCAAACCCGCCACCGTCGTCAGGGGCAGTGCTGATCGCCTACGGCCTCGCGATCCTCGAACGGTTGGGCGACACGCGGCAGGGTTCAGCCGAGGCGATTGCGACGATCGCCGAAGTGATGCGCGAGCAGACCCGCGCACGCGGCGGGAGCTTCGCGAGCGAGCTCCACCGCGGCGGCCTCGCATCACGGCTGCTCGCTGACTCCGAGATCGCAGCCGCCATCAATCGCATCACCGAACGGGCACCCGCCGTGACCGAACACGCACCTTACGGTGGCACCACACATGTCTCGGTAATCGACGGTGACGGCAACGCCGCGTCGCTCTCGACGTCCACGGGATCAGGCTCAGGCGTGATCATCCCCGGCACCGGGATCTACATGAACAACATGCTTGGCGAGTACGACCTCGTCGTCGGTCACACGCCGCGTCCAGGGCGACGCCTCACGAGCATGATGTCGCCGTCGGTTGCGCTCGACCCGAGCGGCCGCACACGCCTCGTCGTTGGCAGCGCCGGCTCCGCACGGCTCCGCGGCGCGATCATGCAGATCGTCGTGAACGTCATCCAGCACGGCATGGGTGTCGAGGACGCGATCGCCGCACCCCGTGTGCACGTCGACGAGCCGCACCTCCACTGTGAAGGGGGACACGACCAGGCCGAGCTCGACCGGCTCGAGGAGCAAGGCTACGACGTCGTCCGCTGGCGGCGCCGCAACCTGTTCTTCGGAGGAGCGGCCGGTGTCGAAGTTCGTGCCGACGGAACCCTCGCCGCCGCAGGCGACCCACGCCGTGGCGGTGCCGGGTTCGTTGTGAGCGCATGACGGTCACCGTGCGCACAGCCGAGCCGCGCGACGCCGACGCGCTCGTGGCACTCGCAAGCGCGATCGCAGGTGAGCCGGAAGGGTGGCTGCTCTCCGACGCGCGGTGGCGGAGCGTTGCCGCCGAACGACGCTACGTCCGCGCGCTCCGACGTCACCCTGACGCCGGCCTGTTCCTGGCAACCGTCGGCGACACGATCGTCGGCCGTCTATCGATCACCCGCGACGCGCACCCATCGAGCGCCCATGTCGCAGACATTGGGCTGATGGTTGCCGCATCACATCGCCGACAGGGTGTCGCGACGCTCTTAATGGGAGTTGCCGAAGAGTGGGCGGGCTTCGCGAGCGTCACCAAACTGGAGCTGCACGTGTTCCCCCACAACTCGCCCGCGATCGCCCTCTACGAGAAGCTCGGGTACCTGGAGGAAGGTGTGCGGCGCCGCCACTACCGACGGCCCGACGGAACCTACGCCGACGCGATCTTGATGGCGAAGGCGCTCGCCTAGAGCTCGTCGTGTGGAACGACCCGGCCGTTGTGAGCGGCCCGGTCGGAAACACGCTTTCGCAGGCCGGCCGCACCGAACGCCGACTCAAGCCGTTCGGCAAGGATCGCGTAACGACGGCGCGGCGAGGTCAGCTCAAGCAGCTCCTGCTTGGCAGGCGGTGGGAGATCGGCCCGTGCGGTGATCTCCCAGTCGAGCAGTCCCGAGCCACCATCGAGTGGCTCAATCTCTTCATCCTCGCCCGCCGCCTCGATCAGGCGGTCGTAGAGCGCCAGCACGCGACCCACATCGAGATCTTCGGGATCGTCTTCGACGTCGATCACGTCTTCGACGGTGCCGCTCAGGAACGTGCGGTCGTAGTGCGTCTCGACGAGGTGAAACCTTTCGCCACCTTCAACGACGATGTCCATGCTCCCATCGGGATGCTCAATCAGCACCTCGACGATGCTCGCGCGTGTTCCAACGTCGTGCGCCTCGCCGCCATCAGCCGAGAGCACGACTCCGAACTCCGTGCCGTTTGTCAGACACTCGCCAATCAGCTCCTTGTACCGCGGCTCAAAGATGTGCAGCGGCAGCCGCTCAGTGGGAACGAGCACAAGCGGCAAGGGGAAGAGGCCGAGGCGCGACATGCAGCAAGGGTACGCAGTCGAAGCCGGTAGCGGACGCGCCTGGGTAGGGTTTCGGTCGTGGAAGCGAGCAACACGAGCAGCTCTCTGATTCGCCCTGCCGTCGCGGAGCTGACCCCGTACGTGCCGGGCAAGCCGGTGGAAGACGTTCAACGCGAGCTCGGCCTCGAGCGGGTTGTGAAGCTTGCGTCGAACGAAGGCCCATTTGGGCCGTTCCCGGCGGCGCTCGAGGTGATGGCAAAGGTGGCGAACGATCTCAACCGCTACCCCGATGGCGGCACGTTCCGGCTGCACGACGCGCTTGCGGCACGCCACGGCGTTGCGTTCGGGAACGTCGTCGCAGGCTCAGGTGCCGACGGGTGCATCGACATGCTCAGCCAGGCGCTGCTCGACCCAGGCGACGAGATCGTGTGCGGGTGGCCGTCGTTTCCGAGCTACTTCATCTATGCGCGCAAGCAAGGTGCAAACGCCGTCACCGTTCCGCTGATCGACGGGCGCTACGACCTCGACGGTCTCCTCGCCGCGATCACGCCGAAGACGAAGATCGTCTACGTCTGCCAGCCAAACAACCCGACCGGGACTGCCTCAACACGAGCTGAGCTCGACCGATTCATGGCGGCGCTCCCTGCGCACGTCATCGCCGTTATCGATCAGGCGTACTTCGAATACATCGACGATCCCGACTACGGCGACGCGGTCGAGGAGTACCTCAAGCCGGGCCGCCCCGTGGTTGTGCTCCGGACGTTCTCCAAGATCTACGGCCTCGCCGGCCTGCGGGTTGGGTACGCCGTCGGCCCGTCCGACGTGATCGCCGCGATGTCGAAGGTGCGGCGCCCATTCGACATCACCACCACCGCGCAGCTTGCCGCTGTGGCAAGCCTCGACGACGATGCCGAGCTCGCGCGCCGTCGCGCAATCAACGCCGCCGGGATGGCTCGCCTCGACGAGATCGTGCGCGCACACGGATTGACGCCGCAGGCCGGTGCGCTCGGCAACTTCCTCTACGTCGACGTGGGCGACGACGCTGCAGGGCTCTACGAGCGCCTCTTGCGTGCAGGCGTCATCGTGCGTCCGCTTGGCGGGTTCGGTTCACACACGGCGATCCGGGTGTCGGTTGGCACACCGGAAGAGCTCGACTTCTTCGCGGCCGCGCTTCCGGGCGCGCTCAGCGCCAACGCCTAGGAGCCGAGCGCGACTTCGTGTTCGAGGCGCGTTGCCTGCGTCTCGATCCACACACGCAGCCCGACGTTGTCGCGGCCGATCGTGGGTGTGTCGTCGATGATCACCGCTGCGATCGCCTCGCTCGCGGTCGCGCCCGACCCGTCAACCCCGTCGCAGCGCGCTTTCCAGAGTCCGTCAGCATGCTCGATGTCGAGCTGCCGTCCGTCGGGTGTGTAGGTCATCCAGGCCATAGAGACGTGGTAACGGGCCTGTGAACCCGTGTCAACTACCCCTTTGGGGGCTTGTCTGTAAAAGACAACGTGCCTTCTAGCGGCCGGTGCCGTAGGGTTGTACCGATGCATATGCGACGATCGCTCGACCGCCTCACGCTGCTTCGGAACAGCCGCTTCCGCCTGCTGTTTGTGGCCACGCTCGCCTCGGCGCTCGGCAACTGGCTCGCCGTGATCGCGCTGCAGGTCGACGTCTACGACCGAACGCACTCCGGGCCGTGGGTCGCCCTCTTGCTCGTTGCCGCCGTCCTTCCCTCGGTGCTCGTAGGACTGCTGTTTGGCAATGCCGTCGACCGGGTCTCGCGCAAGCGGCTCATGGTTACCTCCGACATCGGGCGGCTGGCCGTGTTTGCGGCACTTCCGTTCGTTGGATCACCAACAGGGATCGTCGCGCTCGCCGCACTCGCAGGCATCGGCAATGCGTTCTTTCGTCCGGCGGTGCTCGCAGGACTCCCGAACCTCGTCGAAGACGACGACCTCGAATCGGCAAATGGGCTGCTGCAGTTCATCGAGTGGACAGCAACCGCTGCTGGCCCGTTGATCGGCGGCGTGCTTGTGGCGATCTCGGGCCCGCACCTTGCCTACGGCTTGAACGCGGTCACGTTTGCGATCTCCGCGGCGCTCGTGTTCGCCATTCCCGCCCGGCTGCTGCAGAGCGACCGGCCCGTCTCGCGCGGACACTGGGCCGATCTCGCCGACGGGTACCGCACCGTCCTGCGGTCACGGCCGCTGCTGTGCGTCCTGATCGCGTGGTCGATCGTGATGGTCGCGAACGCCCTCGTGAACGTCGCCGAGGTGTTCCTGGCAAAGAACTCCTACAACGCGGGCGACTTCGGCTTCGGGCTGCTCTGGTGCGGTTCGGGGGTCGGGATGGTGGCCGGGAGCTTCACCGCGTCGCGATTCATCAAACAAGGCCTGGGTGGTGCATACGTGCGGCTGCTCACGATCTTCGCGCTTGGCATTGCTCTCACCGCGGTTGCTCCAAACGTGTGGTTCGGGGCGATTGCGATGGTCATCGGTGGGTTTGGGAATGGTGGGGCGGTCGTCGCAAACATCACGCTCGTGCAACGCGCGGTACCCGACGAGGTACGCGGCCGCGCCTTCACGCTGCTCATGAGTGCCAACTACGCCGTGCTTGGCATCGCGCTGATTGCCGCCGGCCCTGTTGTCGATGCGGCCGGTGCCCGGTGGTCGTACGGTTTCGCAGCCGTTGCGATCGCGCTTGCCGCAGCGGTCGGATACCGCATCGCCGGCCCGCAGGCGAACGACCTCGTACCTGAGGTCGCGGTCTAAGTGGCACGTCAGGCCTGGACAACCGACGAGCTTGTGGCAGGTGTTCGCGCAGGTGACTCGCGGGCCCTCGCACGAGCCATCACGCTGATCGAAAACTCCGATCCGCAGGCCGCCGCGCTCGTGCACGAGATCTTTCCCGACACGGGCCGCGCACACTCGGTGGGAATCACTGGGCCGCCCGGCGTCGGCAAATCAACGTTGATCTCCGCGCTCATCCGCCATACACGGTCACTCGGACTCACCGTGGGCGTCGTCTCGGTCGATCCCTCAAGCCCATTCACCTCGGGCGCTCTCCTCGGCGACCGCATCCGCCTCACCGACCACTTTCTCGACCCCGGCGTCTTCATCCGCTCGATGGGAACCCGTGGCCATCCGGGTGGGCTCGCCGAAGCCGCTCTGCAAGCGATGCTCGTGCTCGACGCCGCCGGGAAGGACGTCGTGTTCCTCGAGACCGTCGGTACCGGGCAAAACGAGGTGGGGGTCGCATCAATCGCCGACACGGTCGTACTCACCCTCATGCCCGGCTCGGGCGACTCGGTGCAAGCCTTGAAGGCCGGGATCATGGAGATCCCCGACATCGTGTGTGTCAACCGCCGGAGCCACCCGCTTGCGGGAGCGACGGTCAACGATGTGCGGCAAGCGCTGATGCTCGGCAGCGAACGCGAAGCCAACATCCCGGTCGCGCTCACCGAAGCCGCAACGGGGGAGGGGGTCGACGAACTGTGGGCGGTGATCGCCAAGCACCTCGCCGATCTACGCGATGCCGGTACCCTCGACGAACGCCGCCGACACAACCTCGCTGGCGAGGTGCTTGCAGTTGCGCTCGCACGCGCACGCAGGCATCTGGAAAATGCAGTGGCCGGAGACGAGGAGCTTCGTCTGCTGCTCGACCGAGTCGCACGACGCGAACTCGATCCGCTCACCGCCGTTCAGCAGATCC
This sequence comes from Actinomycetota bacterium, assembly GCA_009702325.1. Lineage (GTDB taxonomy): Bacteria > Actinomycetota > Thermoleophilia > Gaiellales > Gaiellaceae > PALSA-600. The sequence continues at coordinate 22,122 of WLID01000004.1, read as the reverse complement.
TGCTCGAGGTATTCCACGTTGACCAATCAGACCGCACCCACGCTCGCTGACGTCCAGGCCGCACAGGCCCGGATCGGCGATCGTGCGCGACTGACACCCGTATTCGAGTCGGAGCGCCTCTCAAGCGACCTCGGTCGCAAGATCGTGCTGAAGGCCGAGAACCTGCAACTCACAGGCGCCTTCAAGATCCGTGGCGCCCTGAACGCGATCACCGCGCTCACCAATGAGCAGCGGGCAGCCGGCGTCATCGCCGCGAGCGCAGGGAACCACGGCCAGGCCGTCGCCTACGCCGCACGCGAGACCGGCACGAAAGCAACGATCTTCATGCCCCAAGACGCGCCGATGGCGAAGGTCGACCCAACGCTGCACTACGGCGGCGAAGTCGTCCTTGCAGGTGCGAACTTCGACGAGGCGCTCGCCGAAGCACGGGCCCGGGTTGCGGAAACAGACGCGACGTTCCTCCATCCGTTCGACGACCCGATGGTGATCGCTGGCCAGGGCACGATCGGCCTTGAACTCGTCGAGCAGATCCCCGACCTCCAAACGCTGCTTGTGCCGGTTGGTGGTGGCGGACTGTGCGCCGGCATCGCGATCGCTGTGCGCGCGCTGCGTCCCGACGTTCGCATTGTTGGTGTGCAGGCCGAGCGTGCCCAGGTGCAGACGATTGCCGACGGTATCGCGGTGAAGGTGCCCGGCGAGCTCACGATGTCGATCCTCGACTCGATCCTCGACGACATGGTCACAGTCGACGACGAGTCGATCAGCGAGGCAATCGCTCTGATCCTTGAACGCCAGAAGCTGCTCGTTGAAGGTGCTGGCGCCGTTGGTGTGGCCGCGCTACTCACCGGCAAAGCTGGCGGCGACGGCACCGCCTGCCCCGTGCTCTCGGGCGGCAACATCGACCCGACCCTGCTGATTCAAGTGATGCGCCACGGCCTCACCGTCGCGGGCCGCTACCTCGTGCTCCGCGCCGTGCTGCAGGATCGTCCAGGCGAGCTGATCAACCTGCTCCAACATGTCGCAGCACAGCGCGGCAACATCGTCCGCATCGAGCACCACCGCGAAGGACTCTCGATGGACGTCGTCGAGACCGCAATCGAAATGACCGTCGTGATGCGCAACGAAGAGCACTGCCAGCGCCTCGTCGACTCGCTCAGCGACGCCGGCTTCCGCGTCACGCGCTTCCTGTAAACCCGGCGGGAGTTACTCGTCGACGAGCGCGGCCGACACGGCGAACACCGGGTCGAGATCGTTCACGCCGCCACCAATCACTGCTCGGGCGAGGTAGCCCTCCTTGAGCAGCACACTCGCAGCGATCGCAGAACGCACACCGCTCTCACAGATCGTCACGAGCGGCTTGTCTTTATCGATCTCAGGATGATCGCCGCGAATCTCACGCAACGGCACCGCAACCGAATTCAGCAAGACGCGTTCCCGCTCGGCAGGCTCACGAACATCGACAACCTGCACGACGTCAAGGACATACAGATCGGGAAAGTTTTGGATCGAAATCAACGGCAGCTGCTCAGATACCTCAGCGTGGCTTAGATAGCCGTCGACACGGAGGCGGCCAACAGCCCACAGGCGCCACGTTGCCTCGTGCACCTGCTCGGGCGTCATCGCGACAAGCACCACACGCTCGTCCTCGCGCATCAAGAACGCGGCACGGGTGCCAAACGAGCCAGCGTCGAGCGGAATCGAGATCGAACCCTTCACGAACCCGCGGGCGTATTCGGTGAGCGGCCGCACGTCGATCATCAGTGCGTCACCGGCATCCTCAAGCGCTGGGGTGGGGGTGGGCTTCGCAACCCACGGACCACGGTTAAGGCCAACAACACGCGACGTCGTCGGTGGCCGCGGAATCTTCACATCGGCCGACTGATGCACAAACGTTTCAAGATCGTCGATCGCGAGCGCCGCGTTCGTCTCGCGCTCCTTACCGATCGTCGTCGACCGATCAGGGCTCATATGTGTGCCGCACAGCGACCCGGCGACATGCCCCGGAAACACCTCAACATCGTCACCGAGCTGCGCGAGGCGCTTCAGCGAACCGAAAAGATCGCGCGCACCCTCAGCCGCTTCAACGGCAAGGTCAGGGCGCGCCGCCGCACCAACAAACAGCGAGTCACCCGTCAACACCCGCTTCTCATCGACCACAAACGCGCAGTGCTCAGGGCGGTGACCAGGCGTGTGAACCACACGGATCGAAACGCCACCAACCGTGATCACGTCACCATCGTCGAGAGGATCGTGAGGATATTCAGCCTCGGCAATACGGGAGATCGACGTTGGCACACCATGCTCCAGCGCAAACCGCCCATGACCAGAAAGGTGGTCGGCATGGGTGTGCGTCTCAAGCACCCGCACGATCTTCACCCCAAGGCGTTCGGCCGCCTCAACGTACTGCTCGATCCGGAACGCAGGATCGACAACAACGGCCTCACCAGCCGCGGCATCGCCCACGAGATAGCTCCCGCACCCCAGATCCTCGTCAACAAACTGCTCAAACACCACACGACGAGGCTACCAGCCAATCCGGGCGTCACGAGAACCGCAGGAAGCACCGGAAGACCGCCGAAATCAAGGAACAAAGCCATGACCGCCACAACACCCCGCACAACGCCGATCGAAATCGTCCGCGCCGAAATCGACACGATCGTCAACGAACGCCTCGCGCTCCGACAGTCGGGTGCAACCGCGAACGACCTTGACCGCAACCGCAAGCAGCTCGCCGACGCCCAACGGCGCCTCTCAGAGCTGCTCTCGATGCGCCATCCGCTCCAACTCGTCGACTGAACGCCCCGGTAGCCTGCTCCGCATGGACATTCGCGCGTTCTTCGAGTCACTCCCCGCAAAGGCTGATCCCGCCGACATCGCCGGGATCGACAACACCTACTGCTTCGTAATCGAAAACACCGGCACCTGGAACGTCACCATCCGTGACAGCAGCGTCACCGTCGGCGAAGGAGAAGCCGCGGCCGATACAACCTTCCGCCTGTCAGCCGAAACATTCGAGAAGCTCGCGGATGGCAAACAGAACCCGATGATGGCCTACATGACGGGCAAGCTGAAAGTCGAAGGCGACCTCGGCGCCGCCACGAAGCTCCAACACCTTTTTTAGGAGGGATCTACGACACAAGGCTTGAGTCGCCATGGCGACCAAGCCGACGTCATCCTGCGTCCTCGGTCGTGTTGATAGCGCTGCTATCAACACTTCCTGCGTCCTTGACTGACGCCAGCTTTGTCAGCCCTGTCGACGAAGCATGTGTCGCAGAGCCCTCCGGAACATCAAGAGCACGCGCCCGCGGCGGGCTACGTATGTGCCTGGTGGCGCGCGTCGCGACGGCCATGCAGCCCGAAGAACGTCGCCGCGCACACAAGCGCAATCAGCGCATACGGCACCCGGTCGCTCGTCGCCTGCGCCAGCGAACCACCCGCCACCGCGCCAAGCACCTGGCCGGGCGCCCACATCACGTTGATCAACGCGAACGCGTAGCCGTACTCCAGGCCGCGCGCCTCAGCAGCGTTCGTCAGGAGCGCCATCCCAGGTGTGTAGAAGGCGCCTGACGCTACCGCCGCAAGGATCAGCAGCACCCCAAGCACGTACGGATTACCTGGCAACGCGAGGAAGATGATCGTGCCGAACGACCCCGCGAGTGCAAGGCGCAACGGCAGCAGCGTTCCACGGCGGTCGGCAAACCGGCCAAGAAGAATGTTGTTCACCGCCTCGATCGCAGCGGCGATCAGCCAGATCGCGCCAATCGCGGCCGCACCAAAACCAAGCTCAGAAAGCCGCAGCGGTGCGATCACCGAGATCGCACCAAAGATCAGCGCGGGAAGGAGGATGAACCAGCCTCCAAGCAAGATGTGCGGGTCGCGCATCGCGTGCACGAACGCCGACAGCGGCTGCGCCGACTCGGGCTTCTCGGCGTGGGTGAGGAGCGCCCACACGGCAAGCCCCATCGAGCACACGGCGATCGTCCCAAACGTCCAGCTTGTCCCCGCATACGACGCCACACCGCCAACGACCGGGCCAAAGAGCGCCCCGCCAACCGCTGAGGCAAACGCGCTGCCGATCATCGCGCCACGGCGCTCAATCGGTGTGGCGGCAATCAGCCAGGTCAGAGCACCCGTCCACGAGAACGAGCTCGCGATGCCCTGCGCAAACCGCGCCAAGTCAAGCTGCCACGCCTCCGTCGCGAAGCCAAAGATCGCGGTAGTGATCGCCACGAACGTCAGGCCGATCAGCACCGTCGGCTTCACCCCAAGGCGTGCAGCGACGATCCCGCTTGGAATGCCACCCACAAGTGCGCCCGCCGGATAGGCCCCAGAAAGAACACCCGCACCCGCCTTCCCAAGCCCAAGTGTGTGGGCGTAATGCGGCAGCAGCGGTGTTAGCGCAGCGAAGAACAGGGTGTCGACCAGCACGATCGCGCTGGTGAGCAGAAGAATGCGGCGCACGGACGGTGCTTTCGGGGCTAGTGCTCGAGCGCGATGCCGCGCCGGTCGAGCTCATCCGAGATCGACACGGTGGCATCAACATCGAACCACTCCGAAACGTCCGGTGGCTTGCCGATGATCTCGGCGGCACGAGAGGGGAGAGGCTGCTCGGCGTTCGACCGAGACGACCACACATAGATCGCACCCCACCGCTCGGTTGCCTCGTCCGAAATCCACGCTTTGAAGAGCAGCCCCTTCACATCCGAAAACGCCGCCACCGACTCGTCGCGCAGATACGCCTGCAGCTGCTCGATGGTTGTCGAGGTGTCGGACAGATTCCAAAGGACAAACCGAACGACCATTAGAACGGCCCCCGCGGCTCATAGCTACCACGGCGGGAACCGACCGAAACGAAGGTCATGCCGTCAGGGCCCGCGACCGCGCGTCGCGTCGACTCAGGATCGAAACGGACAAACGTGCCGACGCGTGCGGGCACGTCCTCGCCGTCGACAACCCAATGCCCCGAACCGGCCACGACAACAGAAACCTCTTCCTGCCCCGTGTCTACCTCGTCGTGCTCAGGGCCCTCGCCGCCAGGCGGAAGAGCAAACCAGTTGATGCCGAACGCAAGCAGATCAAGCTCACGGCGAACGAAACGCACGCCACCGCCCGGGCCAGCCGGCTCTATGTCGTCGACGTTGATGACGCTGTAGCCCATGCCGCTAGCCTAGCCGGGCGGAGCGATCAAAGCACTGACGTGTTCGCAGGCAGGCGCCGAAGGTCACGTTGCGGGGTCGAGCACCATCGCCACGCCGCCGTTCTGCAGCTGGGCGATGCCGTACGTGAAGACACTCGAAAGCGTGAGATCGTCGATCGTCTTCGCCTCAATCGCGTCGGGAGCAGACGGACTCGGCGGGGTGGAGAGCTGCAACGTCTCGTTGAGCGGCTGCTTCAGCTGCGTCGCGAACGTCGACTTCTTCAGGAACACGATCGGCACAGACACCGAGCTGTTCGCCGGCGGCAAGAACGCAACCACCGAGTCGACACCAGAGACATACTTGAAGGTGTAGAGCGCAAGCTCAAGCGCCTCACGGCGCACGAGGCGGCCACGGGTGGTGCTCGGGGTTCCCGAGTCAATCGCGCACGAGGCACCAAGGCCGCAGAGCACATACTGCACGCTCGAATCGGCGTTATAGAACGTCAGGCCCGTGTTGCTCTGCGGAACCTTCCGCACAGCAATCGCCGACACCGCAACCTTCGACGTGCCGCTCGTGATCTGCGGTGGCTTGCCCGGCAGAACGGCAACAAGCTGGCTGCCATCGTCAAGGCGATACTCGTGCGCAACATGGTCGGCGATCGATGTCGCCATCGCGAGTGCGCTGCCCGACTTCGGCTTCCAATCCGACCACGCCTTCGCCTTGGGGAGCCCAGGGCCACCAACAAGAGCGATAAACGTTGCGATCGCACCAACGCCGATGATGCTCAGGCCGAAGTAGGCCGAGAGGAACTTGCGACGGTGGGGACTCACGCCCGCCTCGTCGATCACCAACACCGTCTCATCAGCACCGGGCGAAGTGTCGCCGGCAAGCGGAGTTGCGGGGAAGGAATCGGGTGGAGTAGTGGTCACTAGACGCTCGCTTAGTTGATGGAAGGCATGTCGGAAGGCGGCCCGTCGAGATCATCGCGGTCACGACCGCCGCGCTCACGCGGGTCGGGTGACCAGTCAAACACAGGCCAGCTTGCCTCGTCGGTCCAGTCGATCTCGGGCTTGACCAGATTCTGGCTGTCGAGCAACCGAACGAGTTCGTCACCGAAGATCTCCTGCCGCTCCATCACCGTTTCGGCGACGAAGTCGACGGCATCCTTGTTGACGAGAATGGCGTTGTACACGGTCGTGAACGCCTCGCCAAGAATCTGGGCGGCATACGCGTTCTTGCGCTGCCCCGGCGGGAGTGTGGCACCCCAGCTCACAAGGCGCATACCAATGTCTTCAAAGCGACGACGCACACGCTGCTTGCTCTTGTCCTCGTCCTCGTTCGGGAACGTCTTGCCCTTGAGGTCGATCGGCAGCGGCGCCATGCCGGCACCGCCGACCATGTTCGCAACCTGGCGGCTGGCGGACTGCAGGTCGCCACCGACACCCTGCGTGTTCTCGCCGTAGAAGACGATCTCAGCAGCCATCGCGCCAAGCGTGTGGATCAAGTCGGCGCGCAGCTCGCTCTGGAAACGCAGGAACCGTTCTTCCTTCTCGAAGGTCTGGTGGTGACCACCCGAGCGGCCGCGGCGGCGGATGGACAGGCGGCTCGACTCGACATCCTTGTGGTAGATGTGGGCGGCAACCGCGTGCCCAGCCTCGTGGATAGCGGTCGACTTGGCCTCATCCGGTGTGTACTCGAAGCCGATGGCAGTACCGGCCTCGATCACCGTCATTGACTCCATCAGGTCGTCCCAGCCAAATCCCGGACGTCCTTCATGGTGCGCCTTGGTGAGCGCCATCGAGCAGATCTGATCGATCATCGCCGGCGAGTAGCCATTCGTGATGCGGGCGATCTCGTCGCGCCGCTCAGGCGTGTCGAGCTCAGGATCATGCGAAACCTTGCCGAGGTACAAGTCGAAGATGTCCTTGCGGTCTTCCTTCGTCGGCGTGCGGAACTGGATGTGGCGACCCATGCGGCCCGGGCGGGTGAGGGCCGGATCGAGTGCATCAAGCGGCACGTTCGTCGCACCAATGAAGTAGATCTGCGATGCAGTCGCCTTCGGCCGCGGAATCCGCAGGCTCACACGGCCGACGCGGCGCGGGAAAATGAAGCAGGCGTCGAGCACCGTGTTAATACGGTTGCTGAAGAGGCGCTTCAGGAATGGCGGGTTCCCGATGCCGTCCATCACGATCAGCAGCTGGTTGAGCGCAAGACCGCCACCGCCACCCATCATTCCGGGGAAGAGACCCTGATTGACGATCTGGGCGCCACGGCGAACGAATGCGGGGTAGCGATCGGCCGGTGCACCAGCGCGCTGCCGGAAGATCCACTCGCGCCACTCAGCTGATTCGCGGATGAGGTCGCCACTCTCGTTGATCGAGCCCCACGGGCCGAAGAACTCCTGCTGCGGCGGGCCGACATTCGGCTCAATGTTGTTGACGAGAGCGTTGCGGCGCATGCCGACAGCGTCGATTTCGTCGATGAACACGATGCACTGGCCGCCCCACTTGCGCGCAAGGCGACGAGCCTTGGCAGCGAGCAGGCGAACGATGACCGCGTCGATACCGATAAAGGTTGCAGCGAAGCCCGAACCCGGGATCGTCACAAACGGGCTGTTGAAGCCTGTCGCGATCGCCTTCGCGAGCATCGTCTTACCGGTACCAGGGGCACCGACAAAGAGCAGACCACGTTCGCGCTTACCGCCGGCGCCTTCGAAGATCTCACCCGACTGCCACAGCGAGACGACCCGGCGAATGTCTTCCTTCGCCTCAGCCTGGCCGCGGACGTCATCGAGCTTGACACCCCAGTCTGCGTCGCCCGGCTCGAAACCCTTGATCTGCGAGTAGCCCATCAGCACAAGCGGGCCCATGAAGATCAGGAAGTTCGCGAGGAACAGGAAGCCGATTGTCGCGAGCTGCAGCCAGAAAGCGGTGCTCGAAAAGACATGGCCCATCTTCCCGAAGAGCCACGTGACCGTGCCGAAGTACGAGCCGCCCCGGAAGTACCAGAGCAGACCGTTGAAAACGCCAAGGATGACCGTGATCTTGAACCAGAAACGCCACGTCCAAGCACGGCGACGGTTGACGACATCTTCCTCGTGGAGGCGCTTGTCCTCGCTACCGAAGAGGCTCGGCCACGGAATGTAACGACGGACGATCAACTCGACAGCGCCGCGGAACGCGAGCACCGTCAGGAACGTCACAAAGACTGTTTTCGGGATCGACCAGTGGTGATTGTGGTGGTACCAAACGAACACCGACGGGCTTGTGAGCACCGCGATGAACGTCGCAAAACGGATGAGTCGGCGCCAGTCGCGCGACAGTGCAATTTGGCCGCCAACAATCGAAGATGTGTGCGGAACGGGGGTCTCCATCGCCATAGGTGTCCTACATTAGCCCGGTGTCCGGTCACCTGCTACCCCCTAACGACCCGGCGTTCACGAGCGAGGCAATTGAGCGCGCTTCGCGGTATCACCGCCCTCGCTACATCGCGCTCCTTGCCGACACCGTGATTAGCCTCGGCGTGCTCGCCGCCGCAGCCATGTGGGTGCACCCAAGAATCGGCGCCTGGTGGCTTGGTTGCGGGGTTTTACCGATCTCGCTCGTTGCCGTGATCTCGATCGCGCGTCTGCCGCTTGCTTACGACATCGGCTTCCGCCGGGAGCACGTATGGGGCTTTTCGGCGCAGTCGCGCTGGGCATGGGGCGTCGACTTTCTTAGGAACTTCTTACTGAGCGCAGCCTTCTCGGCCGTCCCGATTTGGGCTCTCGCGGCCCTTGTGCACTGGTCGCCGAGGTGGTGGGTGGCAGTCGCGGCCCCCGGTGCGGCGACGCTGGTCGTGGTCTTCGGTGTCCTCGCGCCGCTGGTGATGGAGCCGCTGTTCAACCGATTCACGCCGCTCGCCGACTCCGAGCTCGCTAACCGGCTCCGAAGCCTCGCCGAGCGAACAGGAACACCGATTTCGAACGTGCTTGTTGCCGACGCCAGCAAACGGTCGGGAAAGGTCAATGCCTACGTATCGGGCGTAGGCCCCACACGACGCCTCGTTCTGTACGACACGCTGCTGGCAAAAGCCGACGCTGCAGAGGTCGAGTTGGTCGTTGCAAACGAACTCGGCCATCGTCGCGCCCGCCACGTCGCAAAGGGCACCGCGCTTGCTGCAGCAGGGGCAGCACTGACGACGCTGGTGATCTGGGTGGCGGTTGACAACCCGGGGGATCCCGCATCGGTGCCGGTGATCATGCTGCTTGGTTTCGCGCTTGAACTCGTGGCACTGCCGTGGCAGACCGCACTTTCGCGCCAATGGGAGCGAGAAGCAGACCGTGCGTCGCTCGATCTCACCGGACGCCCCGACGTGTTCCGCACAGCACACATGCGGCTTGCGGAAGCGAACCTCTCCGACCTGAACCCGCCTCGGTGGCTCTACCGGCTGCTCTTCACGCACCCAACGCCCCCAGAACGACTCGCAGCCGGTGCGGCCTGGCGCCCCTCCAGCTGACGGGCTGGGAAATACCCCGCAGACCGGCAAACGGGATACAGTGCCCCTGTGGGATCAATCGGCCCAATGGAGATCATCCTCCTCCTTGTTCTTGCGGTGCTGCTGTTCGGTGCCGACAAGCTGCCTGAGATGGCCCGCAAGGCCGGCTCGGGAATGAAGGAGTTCAAGGACGCCGTCGGCGGCATGGGCGATGTTCGCTCAACGCTCGACACGGTGAACGAGATCCGCAGCCTGAGCCCCACAAACTACGTTGCAGGTCAGATTCTCGGCACGCCCGCCAAGTCCGCCGAAGAGGCAACCGGCACAGGCGGACTTCCCGGCCCCGTCGGCGCACCCGCCGCAACAGCCGTTCAGCCGGCACCAACACCGCCGGTCGCACCGCCGCCCGCGGCACCCGCCGCACCCCCGGTTGCCGCTCCCGTTGCCGAAGAGGCACCCGCAGCGCCTGCCGCACCCGCAGCGCCAGCCGGCGCTGACGACGCGGCTTAACCTCTCGCGCACACGCTTTACACGCTTTTTAGGCCCGACTTACCTTCGTGTGCTTCTCTTGCTGAACATGCAGGCTGACGTTCAGACATCCCGAGTCGCGCCGCGCGCCCCCAGCATTCGCATTTCGCTCGCCTTGATGGCGCTCGCCGGTGCAGTGGTCGCCATTCTCGCTGGCCAGTCGGCCACATCCGCTGCGAACCATCGGAACATGGTGCGGCACACGTTTGCCACCAAAGACACGAGCACGAACTGGTCGGGATATGCCGTCACGATCCCCGGCGTCAACGTGACAAACACCCCAAATGGCGGGCCGTACACCGATGCCACCGGCACCTGGATCGCGCCAAGTGTCACGTGCGTGCCGGGATCGACGACGGCCTCTGCCGTTTGGGTCGGCCTTGGCGGGTACTTCACGAACTCGAACGCGCTCGAACAGGCCGGCACCGCGGCGGACTGCGACGCCAACGGCACACCGTCCTACTACGCCTGGTACGAACTCGTCCCCGCCAACTCCGTCACCGTGCCGCTACGAATCAACCCGGGCGACGTGATCACAACCTCCGTGGTTGCAAACGGGGCGAACGTCCTCGTTCAGATCAAGGATCGAACCCGCAACGTGACGTTCACCAAGCGGCTTGTCGCAACGAGCCTCGACTACACCTCGGCCGAATGGATCGTCGAAGCGCCGTCAGCGTGCTCGTCAAACAACTTCTGCCGCCAACTCACGCTTGCGAACTTCACAAACGTCACGTTCAGCAGGCTCGCAGCGCTCGCGAACGGCCAGGGTGGGACGCTCACAACGAACGTCGGCTGGACAACAACACCGATCACGCTGATCCCCCAGTCGCGCAGGTTCTTCGGGAACGTCGATTCGACGACCGGTCAGGGAGCGGGCGGCGCCAACGTGACCGCACCAACGACCGACGGTCGCGGCTTCACCACCACCTACACCTCCACGCCAGGCGCGTAAGCGTCTAGCCGAGGATCGCGGAGGTCGCCGAGGCGATCTTGCTGAGAGAACCGAGGTTCAGCTCCGACTTCGGCGGCTGCTCGCACGCAACGCTCGTGTTGCGCTTCTCGACCGTGTTCGCACCCTTGCCAAGCAGCTTCTTCTCGGCAGCGCTCTCCGGCTTCTTCTGGCACGACTTGTTCGTCTTCTCGTCCTGCTTCAAGGCGGGAAGAATCGCCAACTTTCCGCGCGGGTCGTTACGGATCGCATGACTCGCCGCCGCACCCGATGTCAGGACGCCAACCGTGAGGAGCGTGACGACCGAGGCGGCGAGAACACGAACGGACATGACCTGACGATAGCGTGGGGAGGTCTGAACGCGAAGCGACGGTTGTTAGCTCAATCTTCACAACACGTCGCTACCGTACGTTTCGACGGCCCGTGCTCGGGTCTCACGGACGCACTGATGCCGATCACCCGCCGACATCCTCGTTTCCGCCCCGCGGTTGCCGCAGCGTTCGCGACTGCTCTCGTTCTTTCAGGTGTGACGCTGGCGGCAACGCCGACAACCACCACGAAGGCGACAACAACGACGAAGGCTGTTCCGGTGCCCGACGGAAAGAAGCTGTTCCAGAAGCATTGTGGTGCCTGCCATCGGCTCGCTGCCGCCGGCACCAAGGGTCATGTCGGTCCGAATCTGAACTACGAGACCGAGACCTCGAAGACGGTTGTGTATCTCGTCACGAACGGTGACGGTGTGATGCCGGGCTTCGGTGGGATGCTTTCGAAGGCCGAGATCCTGGCGATCTCGAACTTCGTGGCGATCTCTACCGCCGCCTAGTTCGCGTACGTTCGGGCTTCGGCGCGAACGAGCGTGACGAGGTCGCCGAGCGCGACGTTCACATCCAGCAGGTGGAGCCCCCATTGCGGGCCGAGTCCGTTCGCGAGCGTGAGCAGGCTCCGGCCGCGCGGGGTCGTCGCTGCGACTTGGAGCCATGAGGCGGAGCCGTTCGTCCGGCACGTCGCGGTGAACTCACCTGGGAACGAGGCCCAGGGTGTCGCGACTGCGAACTTCACGTGGGTCTGGGCGGCGAGGTAGCCGAGTGTGAGCGATGGGAATGCCGCGGTGAGTGGGGTGGTGCCGCCGCCTGGGGCGGCTGGGTTGACACACGCTGTTTGGAGGTTGCTCACGTCGGTGTTGCGGGTGAACGGGTCGAGTGCAGAGCCGGGTCGGCTAAACAGCGCGTTTGCGGGCGGGGCGGAGGAGTATGTCGAGTAGGCGATGACACAGCCTGTTTGGGGTGCGGCTGTGCAGAGCGGGACGTTTGTGAAGTCGCCGCCGGTCGTTTTGCCGCGCGCCACGGTGACGTTGCCGCCGAGGATGAGCGCCGAGACGAGCTGTTTCCGTAGGGCGGGATCCTTGTCGACGGTCGCACGGATGATTCCAACGAGGGCGCTGGCGCCCTGGGAGTGGCCGATGAGGACGATGCCGCGGCCGTTGTTGTAGTGGGCGAGGTAGTTCTTGAACCCGTCGAGGGCGCTGCGGTAGGCGATGCGCTCGGCTCGAGCGCGGACTTCACCTTTGCGTTTGAGGCCGGCGTTTGTGACTTGGCGGTACATCGGGGCAAACACGCGGCAGGTTTGCGAGAACGGTGCGGCTTGAGCGGTTGCGATCAGCCGTTCTTCAAGGCCGATGGTGAGGTTGGCGTTGAGTGTCTGTTGGCGGCTGATCGTCGGGTAGAGGTAGAAGCAGTCGATCGCCGCCTTGGTGTTTGCGCGTGCGGGGATGACGGTGCGGGTGCCGTTTGGGGCGACCGCGGTTGTTGTGAGCGCTCCGGCACAGGGGTTGTCGGCGAGGCCGGGACGGCAGAGCCACACGGTGCCCCAGGCGTCGCGGTTCGGATTTGAGGGCGCGGGTGAGGTTGTGGCGGCGTGCTTTGAACCACCGCACCCTGAGGTAGCGAGGGCGACTGCCGCGGTGAATGTCGCGAGGGTGATCGCCCGCGTGTGCCGGCGGAAGTGGGTTCGCGTGCGGATAACCACACGATGCCAGAAGCGCTTCGCGCGCCCTCCAGCGCACACCCGGTGTCAGACACCATTTTCTGTCAAGTGTCCTTTGGAACATCTTTGTTGCGTTTTGCCGGAGCGACGTTCGGGCGCCCAAATCGCAGAAATGGCTTGAATGAGACACTTTGTTGGTGCCGCCTGCCAAGCAAATGATCCAGAATTGTTACAGCGTTAGTCTTGACTAACTTCGGTGTCTGACACCTGGGGTTGGGGGAGGGTGGCGGCACCGACCCCTCGGGACTCCGTACTCTTGGGCGATGGAGGGCGTGCGGACGATCCGTGACGAAGCCGAACTGCGGGAGCTCCTCGGCCTGCCGACCGAGCTCGTGCAGTCGAAGATCGCGACAGCGCTCAACAACCTCACGCGGCAGTTCATCGAACACTCACCGTTCGTCTGCGTCGCGACATCGCGACCCGACGGCGGCCTCGACGTGTCACCACGCGGCGACCCCGCCGGCTTCGTCCGCATCCTCGACGAACGCACCCTGCTGATCCCCGACCGGCCCGGCAACCGCCTCGCCGACACGCTCTCAAACCTCACCCACGACGGACGCATCGCCCTGCTCTTCCTCATCCCGGGCGTCGGCGACACCTTCCGGGTCAACGGACGCGCCGTCATCACCGACGACGAAGCACTGCTCGCAGACAGCACCGTGGAGGGGAAGCCACCACGCCTCGGCCTACTCGTGCAGATCGACGAGGCGTACACCCAGTGCTCAAAAGCCGTCGTCCGCTCCGATCTCTGGAACGCCGAGCGTCACATCACGCCGGCCGACCTACCGAGCAACGGCGAGATCATGCGCTCACTCAACGACCCAGACTTCGACGCCGCCGAGTACGACCGCGCCCGCGCCGAACGCTACGCCCGCCGCGAGGGGCTCTACTAGGCCCACCAAAGGGCCTCCGGCTCCGCCGGATTTCTGAAACGATCACCGCGCGCCACGTACGGCACATCTATCCAGGAGGATTCATGCGTTTTCGTCTTACAGCCGGGCTTCTGGCTGTCCTTTCAATCGCTGCGATCGCCGCGACCGCAACATCCGCGGCACCCGGCGCTGGATCCACAAGCTTCGACTTCACACTCATCCGCGACCCAGGTGACGGCAGCGTCGAACTCGGCGCTCCGCAAGGCCCAGAGACATGCACCGGGTCGGGAAGCTCGCTCACGTGTGTCCAGAACATCGGCACCAACACGACGCACACCGGTTCCGCGCCTGTCCGCGACAACGGCACAGGTCGCAGCGGCACGATGACCGTCGCATGCAGCGTCATGTACGCCGGAACCCAGACCACGTATGCCGCGCACGCCGGCCGTGCCGACGCAACGGGCTCAGAAGACTGCACGCTCGACTTCGAGTTTGACGGCGGAGACGCGGTCACCGGCTCGCTGCACGAGCAGCGCACGCTCGTCAACAACCATGAGACGAACGTGTTCGCAATCACCTTGACCGGCGGTAGCGGACGGTACGCTGGGTTCCGCGGTGTGATCTCGCAGACCTCATCGGGCGAGTGGACGGCGTCGCCGCCGATCGGTAGCGGTGGCAGCTCCGGCTCATCGGGCAGCTCCGGCTCATCGGGCAGCTCCGGATCATCGGGCAGCTCCGGTTCCGGTTCCGGTTCCGGTTCCGGCTCGACGTGCACCAGCCCGCCGTGTCCTGGCACGTCAACTGGGGCGACGACGACGACGACGCGTGGTGTTCGCATGACCCAGTCGGCAGCAACGTCGAATGCCGTGAGCGCGCTATCGCGGCTCAGCGGTCAGCGCATCAAGCTCGCCAAGTCGGCGAAGCCGATCGCGGACTTCGCGACGATCGGTCTGCTCGTGCCGCACAACAAGCCGGTGACCGTCAAGGCTGTCGCCGCCCCCGGCGCCTCGTGCGCAGGAGCGATCTCGGGTGCCAAGACAGTGCCGCTCGCTGCCACCAAGACGAACGCCTTCGGTGTTGCCACATTCGCAACGATTCCCGCGGGAACGTTCACGGTGAGCAAGGCGAAGTGGACGGCAAAGGTCACGTGCACCGGCGGCGACGGTGTCGCTGCGAAGTCAACTCAGGTGCGCTCGTACGACGTGCTCGCCTCGAAGAAGAAGTAGCGGAGATCTAACGCGGGCTGCCGGTGGGGCGATCCCTCACTGGCAGCCCGTCGCTTCGACCCGGACACGGTCTTGCAACGCCTAAGCCCACCGCGGTTGACCGATCAGCCGAACGAGGGCGCCCGTGATCCAGACAGTTCGATCTTCGACGTACAAACCGGGGGCATGTCAGCCCACACCCACGAAGCCTCCCGAGGGAAGCTTCGCGAACGCGCTAAAGAGATACAGACGACCGAGCAGGGGCGACAGGACTCGAACCTGCAACCCCCGGTTTTGGAGACCGGTGCGCTACCAATTGCGCCACGCCCCTCGGTTGCGGGCCGATTGTAGCCGCCGCGGGCCGCAACGCTCACCGCGGGTCGGCATCATCTGAGCGTGGGGAAGCTTGGCCTACCTGTTCTGTTCGCCGTAATCACGGTCGCATTTGGCGCGATCGCGCTGGACGCGTTCTCGGCACATCGCTGGGTGATCGCGATCGCCGCGGCCGGCCTCGCGTTCTGGATGGGGTCGTTCGCGTGGAGCGGACTAAGGAGATTCCGGCGCTAAGGCGTATTTGGAGCGAACGGTGGCCGAAGCAGATCTCGAAACACTCGCCCTATGGCACAAGTACCGCCGATCCCGTGACAAGGCGGTGCGCGACCGGCTGATCGTCGCCTACGCGCCGCTCGTGAAGTACGTCGCCGGACGTCTCGGTGCGGGGCTGCCCGCACATGTCGATGACGCCGACCTCGTGTCGTACGGCCTGCTGGGCTTGATCTCGGCTATCGAGCGTTACGACCCCGACCGTGACACGAAGTTCGAGACGTACGCCGTCGTGCGGATCCGTGGCGCGATCATCGACGAGCTGCGCGCGCTCGATTGGGTGCCGCGCTCGGTGCGTGCACGGTCGCGCGAAATCGAGCATGCGATCACCGAGCTTGAAGGGAAGCTTGGCCGCGCCCCTGACGATGCGGAGATTGCTGCGAAAGTTGGAATCTCCGAAGACGAGCTCGACAATTCGCTCTCTGAGATCTCGCGTTCGTCGATCGCCGCGCTCGACGAGTTGTGGGCGCAGGGTGGGGAAGGCGACCAGGTGTCGTTGCTTGAGACGCTCGAGGATCCGTCAGGCCCACGTCCCGTCGATTCGTTGACCGAAGCCGAGACGCGCGCCGCCGTGGCATCCGCAATCGCCCGGCTGCCGGGAGCGCGAAAAGATCGTTGTGACGCTCTACTACTACGAGGAGCTCACGCTCCGTGAGATCGGCGAAGTACTTGGGGTGACTGAGTCGCGCGTTTCGCAGCTCCACACGAAAGCGATCCTGCGGCTGAAGTCACGGCTTGCCGGCGCCGCTCTGCGTTCCTAACCTCAGTTCGTAGAAATCCCCACTAGCGGCGGGGGTGAGGTGGTCGTATGGTCCCCGGCAAGAGAACGTCTCCGAGGAGGTCACGCCATGCCACTGGAGCCCGGGAAGATCCGCAACGTTGCCGTCGTCGGACATCGCGGAACAGGGAAGACGTCGCTTGTTGAAGCGATGTTGTTTCAGGCGGGAAAGATCAACCGACTCGGATCGATCGAGGCGGGCAACACCGTTTGCGACTGGGATGACGAGGAGCAGCGACGTGCCATGTCGCTTGGTGCCTCGCTCTGCACGCTTTACTGGCAAGGCGAGAAGATCAACCTGATCGACACGCCCGGCGACCCTGGCTTCCAGGCAGACACGATTGCCGCGCTCAGGGTGGTTGAGGGGGCGGTTGTCGTTGTGTCGGGTGTGATGGGTGTCGAGGTCAACACCACGCGCGCCTGGGACCGTGCCGAGGAGCTTGAGCTGTCGCGGGTGGTTGTCGTGAACATGCTCGATCGTGAGCGCGCCGACTTCTACCGAACGCTCGCGGCGCTGCAAGAGCAACTTTCGACCCGGTGCATCGCGATCCAGTTGCCGATTGGTGCGGAGCAAGAGCTCGTGGGCGTTGTGGATCTGCTTCACAACTGCTCGTACCCCGACCCGTCCGGCGGACGTGAGGGCGATCCGCAGCCGATTCCCGAATCGATGGCGGCGCTTGCGGCCGAGTACCGCGAGAAGCTCCTCGACGCGGTCGTCGAGACGGACGCTGCGCTGATGGAGCGCTACCTCGCGGGCGAAGAGCTTGACCCGCACGACATTGCTGTTGCACTCAAGGCAGCCGTTACCCGCGACGAGATCTACCCCGTTGCTTGCGGCGTCGCCACCAAGAACCTGGGGACGCACGCGATCCTCGACCTGCTCGTTGAGGGGGTGCCGTCGCCGTCGACAAAACCGTCGCCGATCGCGACCGAGGCATCGACCGTCACGTTCGTCTTCAAGACGCTGGCCGACCCATTCGCCGGCCGGATCTCGCTCTTCCGTGTGTACGCGGGAGCGGTCGCCACCGACTCGGCGGTGGTGAACCACCGCGACCAGTCGAAGGAGCGGCTTGGCTCACTCATGAGCATGCAGGGGAAGGATCACGAACGGGCCGACGGCTTCGGCGCGGGTGACATCGGTGCGGTGGCAAAGCTGAAGGACGTTCAGACGGGAGACGTGCTGCTCGATTACGAGCATGAGATCGCGCTTGAACCGTTCCAGTGGCCTGAGCCAGTGATGAGCTTCGCGATCACGCCGAAGACCAAGGGCGACGAGGACAAGGTCGCGCAGGCGCTGCGGCGGCTCCGCGAGGAGGATCCCACGTTGCAGTTGCGGCGCGACCAGCAGACAGGGGAGGAGATTCTCGCCGGCATGAGTCAGGTGCATGTCGAGGTTGCGGTCGGCCGACTCAAGTCTCGATTTGGACTTGAGGTTGAGCTTCATCCGCCGCGTGTCCCGTATCTCGAGACGATCAAGACGAGCGCCCGCGCGCACGGCCGGTACAAGAAGCAGACCGGTGGGCGCGGTCAGTTCGGCGACTGCCAGATCGTGATCGAGCCGCTCGAGGGCCACACGGGGTACGAGTTCGTCGATGAGATCGTCGGCGGCGTCGTCCCGGGCGGCTTCCGGCCCGCGGTCGACAAGGGGGTGCAGGAGGCAATGGTGCACGGCGAGCTCGCTGCAGCCCCGGTGCAGGGTGTTCGGGTTCGGCTTGTTGACGGGTCGTACCACCCGGTGGACTCCTCCGAGATGGCGTTCAAGATCGCCGGCTCGATGGCGTTTCGTGACGCGTACGCGCAGGCCGACCCGGCGCTCCTCGAACCGATCATGGAGATTGAGATCACGGTTCCCGACGAGGCCGTCGGTGCCGTCAACGGCGATCTCAACTCGCGCCGCGGTCGGCTGCACGGCATGGATCCGAAAGGTGGAATGACGACCATCCGGGCCGAAGTGCCGATGGCCGAGGTGCTCACCTACGCGCCAACCCTCACCTCAATGACGGGCGGCCGAGGCGATTACCACATGCATTTCCTGCGGTACGAAGAGGTGCCCCAGCACATCGCACAGAAGCTTGTTGAGCAGACACGGAAGGAGCGCGAGGCGACGACTGCGTAACGCACACGGTCGAACCCGGTTCTGAGCAGGGCTTTTCCGGCGCGGCCTGCCCTGGAATAGCTACGCTCCCGACCCGATGCGTGTTACGAACGTTGATGTTGATCGCCAGTGCGCCGTGTGTGAACGCACGCTGCTGCTTGGCGAACGGACGGTCCGTTTCACCCCGAACGGTGGCGAGGATTACGTTGATGTCTGTCCGCTTTGCCGCGAAGCCGCGCTTGAGTATGGCTGGGTAAAGGAAGGTTCACCGCTCACGCCAACCGTTCCGATCGAGCGTCGCAAGAGTCGCTGGTCGCTGGCGGCGTTCCTCGGAACGCCGCGCGCGCCAGGGCATACCGCCGCTCGACCAGACCCTGTCCGTGCAGGCCTCTCGGAGAGCGACCTCGCCATCGTTGAGGCTGCCGACATCTTCAACGCTTCGGCGTATCGCCGAACACTCGCTGGCATCGCCAAGAGCCTTGGCGCCCCGTCGATCTCGATCGTGCCGCTTTCAGGCGTCAACTCTGACCTCGTCGTGACGGTCTCGTGGGACATCAGTTGGTACCAGTACCGCGTGATGCCCGGGTCAGCCCAGCCCGTGCGGCTTGAGGAGCGCGGGCTTGACCCGAGCGAGCTTGAACGATCGTTCGTTTCGTGGAATGCATCGCTCGGCGAAGACGGCCGAATCGTGCCCGACCTCGCGCGTAGCTAGAACCCGCGTCGCAATCGGTCGTACACTGCCCGCGTGATCTACTGCGTCGTCCCACGCGAACTCGAAGACCAGCTCTTCGACAAACTCGTCGAGCACTACAAGGACAATCCGAATGTGATGGTCATCGTCGACCGCCGTTTCGGCCCTGATCGCCGCGCCGGGCAGCCTGCAGGAGAGTTCGCGGAGCGTCGGCAAACACGCGACCGTCGCCGGCAACGCGCGACCGGGTCGTTCCCGCAGATCACCCCGCCCGACGAGAAGAAGAAGTGAGCTTCCACCCGAATCTCATCGGTGCCGAGCGGGCACCTGCTGCGAGCGACGCAACCTTCGTCTCGACGATGCCCGCGACCGGTGCTGAGGTCGGCACCTTTCCGCGCTCCGCCAAGGCTGACGTTGATAGCGCTGTCGCCTCAGCGAAGGCCGCGTTCGACGGCTGGCGTCTGACACCCGCGCCTGAGCGTGGCGCGATCCTCTTCCGGTTCGCCGACATCCTGCGGGCCCACAAGGACGAGTTGACGCTGCTGATGACCCAGGAGATGGGCAAGATTGCGGCTGAGGCTGGCGGCGACGTGCAGGAAGCAATCGACATGAGCCTGTACATGGCGGGCGAGGGGCGGCGGCTTTCCGGCCAGACCACACCGAGCGAGTTGCGCGACAAGTTCATGATGAGCGTGCGGATGCCGATTGGCGTCGTCGGTGCGATCACGCCGTGGAACTTCCCGATCGCGATCCCGTCGTGGAAGCTCGCCCCGGCGCTCGTCTGCGGCAACACCGTCGTGTTGAAGCCGGCCGAGGACACGCCGCTGCTCGCCCAACGCTTCGTTGAGCTGCTGCACGAGGCGGGGCTGCCTGATGGCGTCGTCAACATCGTGCATGGCTTTGGTGAGGAGGCGGGGGACGCACTCGTTCGTCATCCCGACGTTCCCGTGCTGAGCTTTACCGGCTCGCGGGAGACCGGAATCGCCGTCACGAAGGCGGCCGCCGACAACTTGAAGCACGTCCACCTCGAGCTCGGTGGCAAGAACGCGATCATCGTCATGGACGACGCTGACATCGACCTGGCAGTCGACGGCATCGTGTGGTCGGCGTTCGGCACCGCGGGGCAGCGCTGCACCGCCGCGTCCCGCGTGATCGTCCATCGCGCGGTCTACAGCGAGCTCCAGACGCGCCTGGTTGCGCGGGTCGAGAAGCTCCGGCTTGGTTTGCCGTGGGATCCCGACACTGACATTGGCCCGCTCATCAACGCGGCTGCACTCGCGAAGGTGCATTCCTACACCGAGATCGGCCTCGGCGAAGGCGCCAAGCTGCTCACCGGCGGTGAGCCGGGCGGCTCCGATGGCTTCTACTACCGGCCGACGGTGTTCGCCGATGTCGAGGCGGGCATGCGGATCGCGCGCGAGGAGATCTTCGGGCCGACGACCACCCTGATCCCGGTTGGCAGCTTCGAGGAGGCAGTCGCCGCCGCCAACAGCGTCGAGTACGGCCTGTCGTCTTCGATCTTCACCCGTGATGTCAACAAGGCCTTCCGCGCCATGCGCGACCTGCAGGCGGGCATCACCTACATCAACGCCGGCACGACGGGCGCCGAGGTGCACCTCCCGTTTGGTGGCGTGAAGGGCACCGGCAACGGGCATCGCGAAGCCGGCCAGGCGGCACTCGATGTCTTCACCGAGTGGAAGTCGATCTATGTCGACTACTCCGGCAAGCTCCAGCGCGCCCAGATCGACAACCAGTAGTCGTGGTCGTTCGTCTCTTCACCGACGGTGGTGCTCGTGGAAATCCCGGCCCGGCCGCCTATGCCTACGTGCTTGAGCGTGAGGATGGGGAGGTGCTTGCCTCCGAAGGGCGTGCGATCGGAGTCGCCACCAACAACGTCGCGGAGTACAGCGGCCTGGTCGAGGGTCTCCGTAAGGCGATCGAGCTTGGCCTCACACACGTCGAGCTGGTCTCTGACTCGGAGCTGATGGTCAAGCAGATGCGCGGCGAGTATCGGGTGAAGAATGAGGGGCTCAAGGAGCTGTTTCTCGAGGCCTCACGGCTCGCCCGCACCGTCGGAACCGTCGAATATCGGCATGTTCGGCGGGAGCAAAACAAGCTTGCCGACCAGCTCGTGAACGACGCGCTCGACGCCGCCGAATAGACCTTCGTCGGACAAACGCGCAGCCGTGGCTATAATCCCCCCGCTGCGCGGATGTAGCTCAGTTGGCTAGAGCGTCTGCTTGCCATGCAGAAGGTCGAGAGTTCGAGTCTCTTCATCCGCTTCACCGAAGGCCCCGGAAACGGGGCCTTCGTCGTTCACGTCTCTACACACGCGGCAGTCGGCGTTGCGACCTATTGACAACGCCGTAGAAGTGGCGTATACATCCGGTTAGGAAGGACGACAACTTCCCAATAAGCCGGTTCCGACCGGTGGATCTCTAAGCCCCGGAAACGGGGCTCGTTTTTTCGCTTTCGGCACGCGGTGTGTGCCTTTCGACTTGCTTCGCGACCTCTTGGGGGAATTTGGTGGGTTATCGCGTGGGCATTGACGTCGGCGAACGCTCCGTCGGGTTTGCGGCGGTGCGATATGACGAAGAGGGCGTCCCCGCCGAAATCCTCGCGGCGGTCTCACATATCCATGACGGGGGCATGGACCCGGACACCGCCAAGAGTCCGACGAGCCGACTCGCGACATCTGGTGTGGCGCGGAGGACGAGGCGGCTCTTGCGCAACCGGCGCAAGCG
>WLID01000003.1 GCA_009702325.1 Actinomycetota bacterium | reverse complement strand
TAGCTCAGTTGGCTAGAGCGTCTGCTTGCCATGCAGAAGGTCGAGAGTTCGAGTCTCTTCATCCGCTTCACCGAAGGCCCCGGAAACGGGGCCTTCGTCGTTCACGTCTCTACACACGCGGCAGTCGGCGTTGCTTACCGCCGCCTGATCTTTATCGCTCGCGAAGCCTAGTTGGGAGGAAGGACGACTGTTCCCAACCTTCGCCACGCTCGCCATCGACGAAACGGAAGCCTAGTTGGGAGGAAGGACGACTGTTCCCAACACCAACGTCAAAGGTGCGTTCGATCACGGAAGCCTAGTTGGGAGGAAGGACGACTGTTCCCAACAATGACCTGGGATATTCCGCTCAGCTCTGAAGCCTAGTTGGGAGGAAGGACGACTGTTCCCAACTCGATACTGCTAGGCATTGTGTGAGACAGAAGCCTAGTTGGGAGGAAGGACGACTGTTCCCAACCGGCCGACGGTGGTACGTCTACCGTGCCGAAGCCTAGTTGGGAGGAAGGACGACTGTTCCCAACTCACGTGCGCTTCGGAACGACAACTAGGATTGTGAGCGATGCCTTCAGCAGAGATCACCCCGGAGATGCGCGCGGAGGCTGAAGAGCACATCCGCGATCACGCGCTCGGTGAGGCTGAGCGCATCGGGAAGCTCTCGCGGATCCGCGAGTTCGTGCTTGGCGCCCAGGACGGGCTGCTCGTGCCGCTCGGGGTCGTCACCGGCATGGCCGCCGCGCACCCGACACGCTCGCTGATCATCGTTGCCGGCCTTGCCGAAGCCGTCGCAGGGGCAATCGCGATGGGAAGCGGCTCCTATCTTGCGAGCGAGGCGGAGGAGAAGCTCTACGCCTCAGAGATCAAGGACGAAGGACAGGAGATCGTCGATCACTTCGACCGAGAGGTGGCCGAGCTCGCGATCGTGCTTGAGCAGGAGGGTCTGCCGAAAGAACAGGCCGAACACGTTGCGCTCGGCCTGGCCGCAAACCCCGAGGTGTTCCTGCGCACCAAGGTGCAGAAGGAGCTCGGACTCTCTCCTGACCAGGGCGGCGCCGCCTTTGGTGACGCGCTCGTCGTGGGTGGCACGTACCTCGTCGCAGCGATCGTGCCGCTCTGGCCGTACCTCATCTTCTCCGTTCACCGGGCACTCGTTGCAAGCCTTGTCTGCACCCTTGCCGCACTCTTCGCGCTGGGCATCGTCAAGGGACTTGTGGCCCGCATGACACTGATCAAGTCGGGTCTGCAGGTGGCGATCGTCGGCTCAGTCAGCGCCGGGGTTGGCTTCGCGATCGGTCACGTCGTGACCGCGATCTCCGGCTAGCGTCGCTACCCCGCAGCGGTCAACTCGCGCAGGCGAGGATCACCGAGAACGCGAAGTCGGCGGGGCCATCGTTCTTGCCCGTCAAGCTCACGTAGAGCGTCGACCCGGAGATCGTCGTCGCAATGTGCGTGTTGAACGTGAACGTGTTCAACGTCGTGCTGCCGGCACCTGACGCGGCAGAAACCGCGCAGCCGGCGATCGACGCATCGAACGTCACCCGGAATTGACCCTGGCTCGCGCGCGTCGCAGACGACGCACCGTAGGACTGCGTCCGCGAAAGCGCACCGGCCGAGCTGACCGTCGCAAAACGGAGTGTGCTCGCGAGCGACGGCGACCCGGACGTGGTGGATGTCGTCGTTGTCACGCCACCAGCTGCAACCACACCACCGCGGCAGGCAAGGATCACGGAGAAGGCGAAGTCGGATGGCCCGTCGTTCTGCCCTGTCAACGAGACATAGAGCGACGAGCCCGAGATCTTCGTTGCGATCTTCGTGTTGAACGTGAACGTGTTAGCGCCCGTGCTGCCAGCACCCGACGCCGATGCGACCGCACACCGTTCGATCGAACCATCGAACGTGATGCGGAACTGGCCCTGCGAGGCGCGTGTCGCGGACTCGGCGCCACTCGACTGGCTCGCCACAAGCGTTCCGTCGGACTTCACCGAAGCGAACTTCAGGCTGACCGCCGCCACGCCAGCTGCGCGAGTGATCGGGGTGACCCCTCCGAACGCAGCCGTCGCAACGAACGCTGAGGCGATAACGCCAACGACCGAGAGAGCAACGACACGCAACACGATGAGCCTCCTGCCTAGGAACCCGTGGATGGGCGGAGACTAACGGGCGCGTCTGACGTGCCCCGAAAACGCGAGAGGCGCGGATTGTCGCCCGCGCCTCTCAAACCATCAAACCCTGTCTGGTCGAATCACTCGGCCGGGCCGATACGCACACCCGTCCACGACTTGCCGGTAGACGCGGTCTCCTTGCCGTAGGTACCGGTGAACGTGCGGCCATCCTTGCTGAGCGTGAACTGCAGCAGGCCAGCGTCGCTCGGGCCGGAGTAGCTCGGCTCCTCGCTCCAGTTGCCGTTCAACGAGTACTCGTTGGCGGTGGCGTCAATCCGACCCTCTTTCGGGGTGTAGGCGCCCGTCACAGCATTCGTTGTGAACTGGTTGAACACGATCGTGCCGTGTGAGGTCGCCCACGTGCCGTTCCACGAAAGGTTCACCGGGCCGGAAGCGAACCTGCCCGTGATCTTGCCGGCCCAAGCCGTTGCGCCCGTCGCCTTGTACTGGCCGGTGAACGACTTCGAATCAGCCGAAAGTGTGAGGAGCAGCGAACCGGCATCAGTGCCCTTGTACGACGGCGCCTTCGACCACACGCCGCTGAGCTTCGTGGATGCGACCGAACCGGTGATCTTGCCCTTCCCGGTGGTGAAGGTGCCGGTTACCTTGAAACCCTTCTGGGTGAACGTGAGAGTGCCCCACGTCGTCTTCCAGGTTCCGACCCACGCGCTCGTCGAGGCGGCGTGTGTCTTGGACTGATGGATCTGTGCCGAAGCAACTCCAGCGCCGAGCGCGGCAACTGTCAGCGCCACGAGTCCGACGCGCACGACACGACGCAGGCCGTGAGATGCCGCAGCGGGCTTCGAGCTGGGGTTCCAGGGTGCAGCCATAGTCGAGTCCTCCGTCTGGGTTGGCGACCGTTTCAGGGGGTCGAGAAACGGCAGCGCGATTGTCGTGCGACCAGGTCGCAAAGACGAAGATAGCGCGAAACTATGTGGATAGTTGTTGCCAGCCGAGTGGCTCGACGGTTTCGCGGGCGATCGGGAACAATGGTTCGATGCAGCAGAAGCGCGGAGCGGTCGTTGTCGTCGTCACCGCGCTGATGCTCGCGGTGCTTGCTGCCGCAGCAAGCGCGCAGGCGCGCGAACGAGAACCGTGGGAGTCATCTCCCGACGCGGCGCTCTACATCGTCGACCACCACGGCAAGCCGGCGCAACGGATCCAGCTGCTCCTTCCGTACGCTCGTGCGATGGCGTGGATCCTTGAGCACTGCAAGACAACGGCCGGCCACGTCGCCGATCTCGCGATCGACAACGCCGATCAGGCGAGCGAGATTGCGGGCAAGCGCATCACGACGTTGCAGATGCTGAACGCGTACGCATCGAACGCCCCGAAGGTGCGCGGCAACTGCACACAGCGGTTCGCGCTCGCCGAAGCACGGCTCGAGTAACCGTCAGAATGGTGCGGTGACGCCGCGCCGCTTCGCTGTCCCCGCCGTGACGCTCGTGCTTGGTGCCGCACTGTCAGTCCAAGGCGGCGCGGCAATCGCGAAGTCGCTGTTTCCGACGCTCGGCCCGCCAGGAGTCGTCTTCCTTCGTCTTGCGTTCGGTTCGCTGACGCTGTGGGTGATCGGCAAGCCGCAGTTGCGTGGACGATCACGCCACGACCTTGGCCTCGTCGCAGCGCTCGGACTGACGCTCGTGTGCATGAACCTCACGTTCTATGAATCGCTGAACCGGCTGCCGCTCGGCATTGCCGTGACGGTGGAGTTCATTGGGCCGTTGGCTGTCGCGGCGGCAGGGTCACGTCGCATCGTTGACGGTGTGTGGGTGCTGCTCGCTGGGGGCGGCATCGCACTGCTAGCGGACGGTGGCGGTAAAGCGGTGCATCCAACCGGTCTGCTGCTGGCGGCGATCGCCGGTGTGTTTTGGGGCCTCTACATCGTGATCGGGAAGAGAGCGGGGCAGCGCTTCACCGGCACGACCGCGCTCGCCCCCGCGATGGCACTCGGCGCGGTTGTCGCGCTGCCATGGGGAATCGCGAGTGGTGGGCATCACTTCACCGACCCGCAGCTCCTTGGTGCCGGTATCGGCGTGAGCCTGCTCTCGGCCGCGCTGCCGTGGTCGCTTGAGATGGAAGCGATGCGCCGCATGCGAATGACTGTGTTCGGTGTGCTGATGAGCCTTGAGCCCGCGATTGCGGCACTTTCAGGGTTCGTGCTGCTCGGCGAGCATCTGCGGCCGCGCGCCTGGGTTGCGCTGGCGATGGTGACCGTGGCGAGTGCTGGGGTGTCGCGTACCGTGACACCGGGAATGCCGCCCGACGCCTAGCGCTGCGCCGCTAGTTGTTCTGGCCGGAGCCGTATGGGCTGACCTTCTCACACGACGGGCAGAAGGCACCGCCACCGAGGGTCACCGCACCGTCGAAGCCGCAGGCGGGGCACGTCACACGCGGGGCGTTCGCAAACCACGCCTCAAGGTCGGGGTTCGCAGCCTCGGTCTCTTCGTCGGGTGTGTCGTTCGCCTCAGCGTCCATGTCGTGATCGTAGCCCGCTTCGCGCCTACGATGCCCGCGTGATCATCGACGGCCACAACGATCTCGTCCTCCGCACCTGGCGCGAGCAGCAGACAAAGCACGTTGATCTCTCTCAGGCTCGCGCTGCCGATTTCTGCGGCGGCTTCTTCGCGATCTGGGTTCCGGGTGCTCCGGGGGCGATGGATGAGCCGGTGCTCGCACCCTACGACATCCCGCTTGAGCCTCAGCTTCCGCGTGCGCATGCGGTCGAGGTGGCGCGCGAACAGCTGGCGGCGTTTCGCTCGCTCGGTCTGCCGGTGGCAACCTCCGCGGACGAGTTTGTGGACGGGCGGGTGACGGCGATCCTCCACCTTGAGGGCGCCGAGGCGCTTGATCCGATGCTCACCGACCTTGTCGACTGGTACCGCGAGGGGCTCCGATCTCTCGGCCTTGTGTGGGCCCGCCGGAACGTCTTCGCAGAGGGCGTTCCGTTCCGGTTTCCCGGTTCGCCCGACACGGGGCCCGGGCTGACCATCGCAGGTGTGAGGCTCGTCGAGGCCTGCAACGACCTCGGCATCGTGGTTGACCTCTCGCACCTGAACGAGAAGGGTTTCTGGGATGCGGCAGGCATCACGACGGCCCCGCTCGTCGCGACCCACTCAAACGCCCACGCGCTGTGCGCGTCAACGCGCAACCTCACCGATCGTCAGCTCGACGCGATCGGCACGAGCGGCGGCGTTGTCGGAGTCAACTTCGCGGTTGGGTTCCTGCGGGAGGACGGCAACAACGTTGAGGACACACCGCTCACCGAGATCGTGCGCCACGTCTCGTATATCGCGAAGCGGATCGGCATCGACCACGTCGCGTTCGGATCGGATTTTGATGGTGCTGTCGTGTCGCATGAAGTCGGCGGCATCCAAGGGTTGCCTGCGATCGTCTCAGCGCTCGCCGAAGCAGGGTTCGACGAGCAGGACATCGCAAAGATCACCCACCGAAACTGGCTTCGCGTGCTGCGCGAAACGTGGCGGTAGGAGAGCTCGCTGCTCTCCGTGCCGTCTGACGTACCATTCCGGCGTTCGGCGCCTTGGCCGAGTGGCTAGGCAGCGGCCTGCAAAGCCGTCCACGCCGGTTCGACTCCGGCAGGCGCCTTGCACTTCGCACAGTCTGTGGCTGGCTACGGATGCGACTCAATTGAGACGCACCTAGCCTCCACGGGCCGTGCGTGTCCTTGTCACATCAGCGAGCCGATATGGCTCGACCACTGCGATTGCCGACGCAATCGGTCGTTCCCTGAGCGCCCGCGGGCTACTCGTCGATGTCTCACCGGTGAGTGAGGCAGGCGACGTATCTGGCTATGACGCGGTGGTGCTCGGCAGCGGGATCTACCTTGGCCGTTGGCTGCCACCAGCCCTTGAGTTCGCTGAGGGACAGCGCGATGCGCTTGCCTCGCGGCCTACCTGGCTCTTCAGCGCGGGCCTCGCCGGACGGCAGCCAAAGGCCGATGCATCGCGCGCCGTGATGTTGGCAGAGCTGATCGAGGCGATCGGCCCACGCGACCACGTGCTGTTCGGTGGCCTCTTCGATCGGGCCGTCATGGATGACGAGGAGCGGGCGCAGCTCGCCGCTGTCCCGACACCGGATGGCGACTATCGCGACTGGGCTGAGATCGAAGCCTGGGCGAACGCGATCGCCGACGAACTCGTCGTCTAGTTCAACCGCGGGTCGAACGGCATCGTGGCGATGAGCGCGTAGCGCCCGCCCTTGCGATGCGCCACCGTGCGCCAGAGCGCATCGCCGTCGGCTGCAAACGCATCGTCGGCGTGCGCATCAACGATGATCCACGACTCGTCGTCGATCTCGCCCTCCAACTGGCCAGCACCCCAGCCGGCGTAGCCAGCGAAGATCCGGAGTCGGTCGATTGGCAGGTCGGTGAGCATCGAGTCGGCAGGAACGAGCCCCACCCGTCCGATCACGGTGACCGCGTCCGTGCCGGAGGCGAACTCGGCGAGACCGACGAATGCGTCGGGCTGCACCGGCCCGCCGAGGTAGACGGGCTCGTCGGCGAACGTGAGCGTCTCAAGCTCCGGAACCATCTGGCCGACCTTCAGCTCGGTCGGGCGATTGAGGACGAGTCCCATGGCGCCATCCTCGTCGTGGTGGCTGATCAGCACGATCGTTCGCCGAAAGTTCGGGTCGACGAGGACGGGTGATGAGATCAGCAGCTTGCCGCGAAGCGATTCCACGCCACGAGCCTATCCCGCGGCCAGGGCGGCAACACCCACGAGAGCTGCACCCACGCCGGCTTTCTGCACGGGGGAGAGACGTTCGTGGAGCAGGAGGTGGGCGAGCATCACTGTCATGATCGGGTAGAGCGATCCCAGCACCGAGACGAGCGCGAGCAGACCGTGGGTGCTCGCAAACGCAAATAGGGCATTTGCGGTCATGTCGCAGACGCCGATGGCGGCAACGACGGCTATCGATCCGCGGGGAACGAACGGCTTCTCGCGGATCACGAGCGCGAGCGCGATCAGGAACGCGAGCGACCCAACGCGTGCGCCCACGAGCGTTGAGAGCGCGTCGCCTTGACGACCACCGAGTCCGAGGAAGTAGGTGAAGACACCGAGCAGGACGGCCGCAACAACCGCCAGAAGCACTGCCCTGGCTCGATCAGGGGCCTCCGAACGGTGTTCTTCCACCGAGGCGAGCACCGCACCCGCGAGAGCTAGGCCGGCGCCACCAAACGCGAGGACACTCGGGCGCTCACCGGTGGCGATTGAGATCACAAATGGAACTACGGCCCCGCACGCAGCGAGGGGCGAGACGATGCTCATCGTGCCGAGCGACAACGCTCGATAGAACGCAGCGAGGCCCGATCCGCCACCAAGCCCGGCGAGGATGCCGATCCAGAAGCTGCGGTGATCGAGGCTTCCATGCAGCCCGAGCGCGACGAGCACAACCACGAAACCGGCGGCCTGCGAGATCACCGTTACCGCGATCGTCGGCAGGCGGCGCGACACAAGCCCTCCCCAGAAGTCGGCAACGCCCCAGGTGGCGGCAGATGCGAGAGCCAAGAAGAGGCCGAGCCCAGTCACCACGGGAGCCTATTCATGTTGCGGTTCTCGCTGCGGAGGCGGTGTCACGCTCCCGATACCATCCGGCAGATGGAGCCGCTCCAGATCGGTGTGCTTGCTGTGCAAGGCAACTTCCGCGAACACGCGGCGATGTTGCGCACCCTCGGTGCCGACGTCACCGAGGTGCGGAAGCCCGAGCAGCTTGAGGGTCTCGACGGTCTGGTGCTCCCCGGTGGCGAATCAACGACGTTTACGCGTCTGATGGGCCTCTACGGGCTCGACGAGGCGATCCGCTCGTTCGACCGTCCGGTGTTTGGCACCTGTGCGGGGATGATCGTTCTCGACCGGAGCCACCTTGGCCTCGTCGACATCCACGTTCGCCGCAACGCGTTTGGCCGTCAGCTGGCGTCGTTCGAGACCGATCTCGACGTCGCAGGCATCGACGGGCCCATGCGTGCGGTGTTCATCCGTGCCCCGTGGATCGAAGATGCCGGTGACGGTGTCGAGATCCTCGCGAGCGTCGATGACCATCCGGTCGTCGCTCGCGACGGCCGTTTTCTCGTTGCGTCGTTCCATCCGGAACTGACCGACGACACGCGCCTTCATCAACTCTTCCTTGACGCCGTGCGTGCAGCGCGCGGTGTCGGAGAGCCACACCTTCGCCTGGCCACTGGCCAGGAGGTCGACGACGTGCTTGCGCAGCCAGAGTTGCGCGCCGCCGGCGGCTGATCAGACAAGAGAGAGGAACCCCATGTCCGGACATTCCAAGTGGTCATCGATCAAGCACAAGAAGGGCGCTGCCGACGCCAAACGCGGCAAGCTCTTCTCGAAGCTCTCCCGCGCGATCATCGTGGCGGCGAAAGACGGTGGCGGCGATCCGTCCAACAACCTCTCGCTCCAGAACGCGATCGAAAAGGCGAAGTCGTACTCGATGCCGAAGGACAACATTGAGCGGGCGATCGCGAAGGGTGCAGGCGACGGCGACACGTCGAGCTACGAGGAGATCGTCTACGAGGGCTATGGCCCTGACGGTGTCGCGGTGATCGTCGAGGCGCTGACCGACAACAAGAATCGCACCGCGGCCGACGTTCGTCACATGTTCGCGAAGCACGGCGGCAACCTTGGTGCGACAGGCGCGGTTGCATGGCAGTTTGAGCGTCGTGGCGTGATCGTCGTGTCGGCTGAAGGTGTCGACGAGGACGAGCTGTTCCTCGCTGCTGCCGAGGGTGGGGCAGAGGATCTTGAGCGCGACGGCGAGGTCTTCCAGATCTCGAGCGCTCCCGAGAACCTTGCCGCTGTGCGGGCCGCGATTACGGACGCCGGGTTCTCGTTCGAGTCGGCCGAGCTGTCGATGGTGCCGAAGATGACCGTTGCGGTCGAAGAGGAGAGCGCTGCGCGCCGCGTGATGCGCTTGATCGACGCGCTCGAAGACAACGACGACGTGCAAGAGGTCTACGCCAACTTCGACATTCCCGACGAGCTGCTCGACCTCGTCGCGGGCTAGGCAAGGGGTGCCCGGGTCGTCCGGGCCGCTCCGTAACCTTCCCATGTGAAAGTTCTTGGCATCGACCCTGGGACTGCCGCATGCGGGTACGGGATCGTCCACGAAAGCGACGGCCGGCTGCGAACCACCTGCCACGGGTGGTGGCGAAGTACCGCGCGGGAGGATCCGGCGCTTCGGCTCTTGCGGATCTTCGCGGGCGTCCAGGGGCTGATCGAGGAGCACGCGCCGGACGCGGTGGCGCTGGAGGAGTCGTACGTCGGCGCCGACGCCCGCATCGCGCTCTCCGTCGGGCAAGCGCGCGGAGCCGTGCTCGTCGCCGCAGCCGCGCTCGGGGTTGAGTGTGTCGAATACGCGCCAACGCGTGTAAAGCAGGCGGTGGCTGGCTACGGCCGGGCCGACAAGGATCAGGTTGGGCGGATGGTGAAGGCGATTCTTGGTCTCGACGAGATCCCGACACCGAATCACGCGGCTGATGCGCTCGCTGTCGCGATCTGTCATGTCACGGCCCCGCCGCTGATGAAGGCGATTCGATGATCTCGCGGTTGCGGGGAACAGTCGTGTCACGTACGACCGCGGGCATCGTGCTCGACGTCAACGGTGTTGGCTATCTCGTCGCGGCAACGCCTCGGATTACTGCGGCGATTGGGGATGAGGCGACCGTCGAGACCTATCTTCACGTTCGTGAAGACGCGTTGCAGCTCTACGGGTTTTCGAATGCCGAGGAGCGCGAGCTGTTCGAGCTGCTGCTTGGCGTCACCGGGATTGGGCCAAAGGTCGCGCTGTCGATCATCTCTGGTTCGACACCAGCCGATCTACGCCGCGCGATCATCCGCGACGACACAGCCCGGTTTGAGGCGATTCCGGGCATCGGACGCAAGATCGCCCAGCGCGTGATCATGGAGCTGAAGGAGAAGCTCGGCAACGTTGTCGAGAGCGAGCCGGCCGCTGGGGTGGCCGACATCGGTGCGCGCGATGCACTGGTCGAGCTTGGTTGGAGCATGGTCGACGCAGAGCGTGTGCTCGCTGAGATCGATCCGACACTGTCGGTTGAGGAGCAGCTGCGGGCCGCTTTGCGGAGGGCAGCGTGAGCGACCGGTTCGTCGCGCCAACTGCCCGCGAAGGCGACGAGGAGCTCGACCGCTCGCTGCGCCCGCAGTCGCTCGACGACTTCATTGGGCAGGAGCGCATCAAGGAGCAGCTTGCGATTGCGCTCGATGCTGCGCGCAATCGTGGCGAGGCGCTCGACCACGTGCTTTTCGCTGGCCCGCCAGGGCTTGGCAAGACGTCGCTCGCGCAGATCATCCGTAAGGAGCTCGACGTTGGCATCCGTCAGGTTGCGGGGCCGGCGCTTGAGCGCAAGGGTGATATCGCGGCGATCCTCACGACGCTCGAGCAGCGCGATGTGCTCTTTGTCGATGAGATCCACCGGCTCAACCGGTCGGTTGAGGAGATCCTCTACCCGGCGCTTGAGGATTACCGCCTCGACATCGTGGTGGGGCAGGGGCCGGCGGCGCGAACGCTCACACTCGATCTGCCCGCGTTCACGCTGATCGGTGCCACGACTCGAACCGGCCTGCTGACGACGCCGTTGCGCGACCGTTTCGGGCTCATCTTCCGGCTCGATCTCTATGAGGCCGCCGAGCTGGCGCGGATTGTGCGTCGTAGCGCCCGGATTTTGAACGTTGAGATCGCCGATGACGCCGCCGACGAGATCGCCCGTCGTGCCCGTGGCACACCGCGCATCGCGAACCGGATTCTGCGGCGCGTGCGCGATGTTGCGGAGGTGCGCCACGCGG
This sequence comes from Actinomycetota bacterium, assembly GCA_009702325.1. Classification (GTDB taxonomy): domain Bacteria; phylum Actinomycetota; class Thermoleophilia; order Gaiellales; family Gaiellaceae; genus PALSA-600. The sequence continues at coordinate 136,507 of WLID01000003.1, read as the reverse complement.
GAGCGATCACCACTGAGATCGCCGAGGAGGCACTCACGCTTCTCGAGATCGACACGACGGGCTTGGAACGGTTTGATCGCGAGCTGCTCTCGACGCTTGCGATCAAGTTTGGTGGTGGCCCGGTTGGTCTGTCGACGTTGGCGGTGTCGCTTGGTGAGGAGCCCGAGACGATCGAGGATGTCTACGAGCCGTATCTGCTGCAGCTCGGGTTCTTGCAGCGCACCCCGCGTGGCCGTGTGATCACTGACCTCGGTCGCGATCACATCGGTGCGATCCGCGAAGCGTCGGGCTCGCTCTTCTAGGAACTCTGGCGGTTGGGCGTTCGAGCGCCCATACTTCGACCTGTGACCGTGGGCATCTCTGAGGCAGCAGCGAGGGTGGGCGCGGACGACGTCTTTGTCTTGCGGCGTGTCACAGGCCGCCGTTTCGTTCATCTCGGTGGTGTTGGCCGCGGCGAAGGTTGGGCGGGGATCGTTGAGGTTGCGATCGACGACGAGAAGCCGCTTGCCGATGCGCTTGATGGCGAGCAGATCGTGCGACTCGAAAATGGGGGTCGTGAGTTCATCTTTGGGCCGTATTACGCTCATGCTGCCGCGATCGTTCCGGTGATCCCTGATGTTGTTGTTGTGTTCGGCTCGCCCGATGGGACGATCGATGCCGACGACGCGACGCTTAGCGACGCCGCCGGTGCGGCAGCTGCTGCGGCGGGGCCGGTTGGGCCCGCGAAGCGCCTCGCCGACGAGTATGAGCTGCTCGAGGCCGTGCGTCGTGCTGTGGCGGTGCCGCCGACGCCGGTTGCCGATGCTGCCGCTTCGATCGCGGGCATTGCGGCCGAGTCGCTCTCGTGCGAGTTCGGGGCGCTCTACCTGGCAGAAACCGACACGCTGGTGATTGCTGAGCGTGGCTACTCACTGTCGATCACCGAGGATGAGCTGCGCACGACCCTCAAGGACTTCCTGTGGCGCCGCGACTTCCCGTACTGCATCCAGGACGCGGGCACGACGCCGCTGCCGGGCGCGTTGGCGAAAGAGGCTGGGATCCGCTCCTACTACTTGCTTGAGCTGACCGGTGCGGCCGAAGGTGTGCTGCTTGTCGTCCACACCGATGCCGCCCCGCGGGGCTTCACGATCCTCTGCCGTGCGCTCGGCGAGCGGATCGCGCAGGTCGCCTCAGCCGTGCTTGGGGTTGGCCTTACGCGTGAGTGGACGGGAGCCGAGGCGGCTCGCCTCCAGGCCGCGTTCGGCGAACTCGAGAGCTAAGCAGCGGCGCGAGATACGGCGCGAGCAGCAGCGCCATCACGTCGAACCACACGTATCCCGACGCGACGCCTGACGGCGGGTTGCCGTCGGCGATCCCGGTTCCTGGGAGGTAGCGCTCCCACTGCCACGTCCCGATTGCGGTGCCATACAGCTCAAGCAGCGCGACGACGACGAACACACCGGCATATGTCGCCCGGGCACCCGAGCGCCACAGGAAGAGCAGCAGCAGCGGAACGCCGAACGCGCCAGCGACGTCGCGATGAGGGAGAACGGTGAGCCCGAGAACACCCCACGTGGCCGCGGCGAGTCCTGCGAACCACACAAGCTCGCGCTCCCGTCCCGCGCACGCTCGCGCAAGCGCGATGCCCGTGAGGAAGACGATCCCGTGAGCAGGCGGGATGAACGCGGGGAGGTTGTGCAGCCGGTAGTGGTAGACACCCCAGATCAGCGAGCCCGTCACCTCGCCGACCGTGGCGAACACAACGACACCCACAGCCTGGGCGCGGCGCGTGGGCGAGAGGCGGGTGAGCACCGCAACCAGCACCACGGCGGTCAAAACCCCAAGCGCGATCTGCGCGGGATACGACGCATGCCGGTCGAGAGCAAGTAGCAGCGCGAGAAACACCGCACCAGCGGCTGTCGCAACGGCCGCAGCGGTTCGCGTCATGGCGCCGCTACCCGCGGAACTGCAGCTCGTGCCAGCTCGGCACGGGGGCGAGTTCAAGCAGCGGGCGACCGCCACCAGGGTGCTGGTAGGCGAACTCAGCCTCAGCTTCGTCCCAACGCACCTCAAGAGCGCCCCGCTTCACCTGATGATCAAGCCACGCGCCACGGAACACCAGCTTGCGAAGCCAGTAGACAAGCGACTCGCCGCCCACAAGCGACACACGCTCCCAGTTACGGCTCACGTACCGGCCAAGTCGTGACTCCGGCTCAGGAAGGAAGCCCTGCGCCGCAACCGTGACGAGATCGGCGATCTCCTCCGAATCAAGATCCGTCGAATCGACCAGTCCGAGCTTGATCGATGCTGCGACAACCCGCTGCTCAAAGTCACGCGCGTTGAACGTGAAGCGGTACCCCAGAAATTCGACGATGTAGTCGTTTCCGGACGAGTAGTTCGTGTCAGACACAATGTGAGGATAGCCCGGGTGATCGGCGGTACCTCACCGGGAACAGACGCTCCGGCCGCTACGGTTACCGCGTGATCGTCGCATCCACACTCGCACGCCTGATCCTGCTGCTGCCCGTCTGGATCGTGGGAATCGGCATCGTTGTCGGCACCTTCATCCTGCTCGGACGGGCCCTCGTGCAGTCGATCCGCGAATCCGGCCATCCAAGGCTCGTCGTCGGGTGCATCGCCGGCGTTCTGCTGATCGCCACCGTGCTGACGATCCTCGACGTGCATCTCCCCTCGGAGTAGGCGAGCCACTCACCGGCGGGTTTACGTCCGGTCCAGACCGTACCGTGGCCGCAGATGGAGAACGGCACCTGGATGATCGAACCGTGCCGGGCCGAAGACGTGAAGCGGTTGGTGGGCGCGCTTGAGATCAGCCCGGTAACCGCATCCGTGCTCGCCCGCCGGGGCTACACCGACCCGGCTGAGGCGGCGCAATTTCTCGAAGGCGCACTGCCAGGGCACGACCCGTTTGCGCTCGGAGACATGCGCGAAGCCGTCGAAACCCTGATGGGCGCGGTTGAAGCCGGAGCGAGGATCTGCGTGCATGGCGACTACGACGCCGACGGCATCTGTGCCACAACGCTTGCTGTCCTGCTCCTGCGCGAACTCGGAGCCGAACCGGCCTGGCATCTGCCGTCACGGTTCGAAGAGGGATACGGCCTCAACGGGCAGACGCTCGCGCGCCTCGCAGAGGAGGGGTACGAGCTCGTCCTCACCGTCGACTGCGGCATCACCGCCGTTGCTGAGGTCGAAGAGGCAAAGCAGCTCGGCGTCGAAGTCGTGATCACCGACCATCATCGGCCTGGCGAAACCTTCCCCGATTGCCCCGTTGTGGCTCCGCTCAAGGGTGATTACCCCTTCGTTGGACTCTGCGGCACCGCGGTTGTGTGGAAGCTCGCTCAAGCGCTCCTTGGGGCCGACCACCCGTTCCTCGACCGGCACCTCGACCTCGTCGCCCTCGCGACTGTGGCTGACGTGGTGCCGCTCGTCGACGAGAACCGTGCGCTCGCCCTGCTTGGCCTCCGACGGCTCGCGCAGACACAGAAGCCTGGGCTGCGGGCGCTCATGCGCACCGCCGGTGTCGATCCTGCCGCCTGCGATGAAGGTGCCATCGGCTTCCGGCTCGCGCCGCGGATCAACGCTTCGGGTCGCCTCGGCCGCCCCGAGGCTGCGCTCGCATTGCTGCTGACCGACGACGAGGCTGAAGCAACGCGTCTCGCTAAAGAGCTTGAGGAGTCGAACACCGAGCGGCAGCAGGTTGAAGAGCGCATTCTGCGCGCGGCCGTCGCCGAAATTGAGTCGTGGCCGGATGCCTGGAAGCGCTCCCGGGGGTACGCCGTGGCAGGAGCGGACTGGCACGAGGGCGTGATCGGCATCGTTGCGTCAAGGCTCGTCGAGCGCTACCAGCGCCCGATCGTGCTGATCGCCGGCACCGATGGCTTCTGGAAGGGCTCCGGCCGCGCTGCCGGATCGTTCGACCTTCACGGCGCGCTCGCCGCCTGCTCCGAACACCTCGAACGGTTCGGCGGACACAAAGCCGCTGCCGGACTGACGATCCGTCCCGAAGCGGTCGAGGCCTTCGCACGTGCCTTTGCGGCGCATGCCGACGAGGTTCTCGCCGACGAGGACATGCTCCCGCAGACGAAGGTCGACGCGATTGTTCCCGGAACCGACCTTGGCCTCGCGCTCTGCGAGGAACTCGGCCGACTCGCCCCATTCGGGCTCGGAAATCCCGGCGTGACGCTGCTGATCGACGGCTGCGAGCTGACCGCGCTCTCCACCGTCGGTGACGGCAAACACCTTCGCTTCCGCGTAAACCAGCGTGGGCGCGATGCTGGTTCCGCGATCGCGTTTGGGATCGGTGGGCAGCTCGACCGTTTCCGGCGCATGTCACGCTACGACGTCGCGTTCCGGCTGCAGGAGAACCGATGGAACGGCACCGTGTCACCGCAGCTCGTCGTGCGGCGCATCTTCGACGCCGACGACCGCTACGACGACCTCCGTCAATGGCTGGCGACGATGTGGCGGGCCGACGAAGCCGATCGTTCGCCAGATGCCCGCAAGGTCTTCGCTGAACTCGAACTTGACTCCGGACTCAAGCGCAGCCTCCTCGAGTCACCGACGTTCCGGCACCTGCTCGCAGGCACGTCGCCGGCACTCGCCGAAGCGGCATAACCCGCGACGTCCCGAACGGGTCCCGCGCCGACCCGGAGTACAATTTGCCTATGGCGGTACTTGAGCGGCACCAGGATCTTGTCGACGAGCTGCTCGCCGACGTCGAGGCCTACAACCCGAACGCCGACCGTGAGCTGCTCACCCGCGCATTCGATTTCGCGGCGAAAGCGCACGACGGGCAAGTGCGACGTTCCGGCCAAGAGTTCATCTACCACCCGTGGGGCGCAGCCAAGATCCTCGCGAGCCTCCATCTCGACGAAGCGACGCTCGCAGCCGCCCTGCTGCACGACACCGTCGAAGACACAGGCATCTCGACCGAAGACATCACGGCCGAATTTGGGCCGGAGATCGCAAAGCTCGTGCAGGGCGTCACCAAGCTCACACGCGTCCAATTCCAAAGCCGTGAGCATGCGGAGGCCGAGAACTACCGCAAGCTGATCGTGGCGATGGCCGAAGACGTGCGGGTGATCCTGATCAAGCTCGCCGATCGCCTTCACAACCTTCGAACGATCGAATACATGGGCAAACAGACCCAGGTGCGCAAAGCGCGCGAAACACTCGAGGTGTACGCGCCGCTCGCACACCGTCTCGGTATCCACGCGCTCAAGTGGGAGCTCGAAGACCTCTCGTTCCAGACGCTGCATCCCCGGAAGTACGAGGAGATCAAGCAGATGGTGTCGGAACGACGCGCCGACCGTGAAGAGCACGTCCGCGAAGCATCGATGGTGCTGCAGCGCGAACTCGACAAGGTCGACATTCCCGGCGAGATCTCCGGCCGCGCGAAGCACTTCTACTCGATCTACGACAAGATGGCCAAGAAGGGTCGCGAGTTCAACGAGATCTACGACCTCACCGCCATGCGCGTCATCGTCGAGCGTGACAGCGACGAAGGCACCCGAGACTGTTACGGCGCACTCGGCCTGATCCACTCGCTGTGGAAGCCGATGCCAGGCCGCTTCAAGGATTACATCGCGATGCCGAAATTCAACGGCTACCGCGCCCTCCACACGACCGTGATCGGGCCACAGGGCCGGCCGCTCGAAATCCAGGTGCGGACGCGCGAGATGCACGCCACCGCCGAATACGGCGTCGCCGCACATTGGTCATACAAGGGGGCACGCAAGCAGGCACAGCGCGATGCCGAATGGACCGAATGGGTCAAGCAACTGATGGACGTCGACGACGAGGCCGATCCACGCGAGTTCATGAAGAGCTTGCGCACCGACCTCTTCGACGAGGAGGTGCACGTCTTCACACCGAAGGGGCAGGTCAAGACCCTTCCGGCGGGCTCAACGCCCATCGACTTCGCCTACGCCGTCCACACAGATGTTGGGCACCGCACCGTCGGCGCCAAGATCAACGGGCGGATCGTGCCGCTGCACTACAAGCTGAAGAACGGCGACTTCGTCGAGATCCTCACCTCGAAGCAGGGGCGGGGCCCATCCCGCGACTGGATCTCGGTTGCGAAAAGCTCGCGTGCACGCAACAAGATTCGCGCGTGGTTCTCGGCTGCGACCAAGGAAGACCACGAGCAGAAGGGCCGTGAGGCGCTCGACCACGCGCTGAAGCAGCAGAACCTGCCGTTCGCCAAGCTCCGCGGCTCAGCCGTGATGGCTCAGGTGATTCGCGACTCGGGCTACAAGAAGGCCGAGGACTTCTACCTCGCACTCGGCTCCGGCAAGCTCCAGGCCGGATCGATCGTCAACAAGGTGATCCAGCGGTTGAAGACCGAAGAGGTCGCCGCCGAAGCACCGGTCATCACCAAGGCGCCGCGCACCCGCGACACCGCCGGTGGCAAGGCAATGGGCATCGTCGTCGCCGGTGTCGACGATGTGCTCGTGCGCATGGCGAAGTGCTGCAACCCGGTGCCTGGTGACACGATTGAGGGCTACATCTCGCTCGGCAAGGGCATCACCATCCATCGCACCGACTGCCCGAACGTTCGCGCCCTCAAGCGCAACCCCGAGCGGTTTACGGCTGTCGACTGGGACGGCGACGCCACCAAGTCGTTCCGGGTGCAGATCGCCGTCGACTCGTGGGATCGCCCGCGCCTGCTCGAAGATGTCGCCCGGACGTTTGCCGAACACGGCGCGAACATCGTCTCGTACGGTGGGGTCGTCGAAGATCAGCTCGCAAAGAACTGGTACACCGCGGAGGTCGGCGACGTCCGTTCGCTCCGCACCCTGCTCAGCTCGCTGCGCGGGATCGAAGCGGTGTTTGACGCGTACCGCGTCACACCAAGCTAGGCGCGGCTACGCGCGCGGCGCGTGCACGAACGGCAGCTCGGCGAAACCGTCAGCGTCGACCTCGATCAGGTACACAACGCCGCTGCGCCACGGAAACGGCTGTCCCGTGTAGGCCTCAGAGATTCCGTCGATGATCGTGAGCGCGTCGTCGCCTTCGATCGTGCCCGCCACATGGCCGCGGATCCAGGCGCTGCGAAACGGGTTCGCGTTATCGACCACCGACAATGCCACCCGTCCATCACGCGCCAAGTTGGCCGCCTTTGGGCTCGACGCCTGCGTAAAGAACGCCACTTGGCCATCACGCACCGTCGTCCACACCGGGCGTGCCTGCGGCGAGCCATCCTCGCGCAGCGTGGTCAGGTGCGCGTAATTCGCGTTCGAGAAGAGTTCGCCAACTTCAGGCTTCATTCAACGGCTTCCCACGGGATGCCGCCTGTGTCCCACCCGACGAGGCAGTACTCGGCGAGCAGGTCGGCGATCGCCGGCAGCACGGTCGGATCGCCCGGGCCATCAACCACAAGCTCGGCGATGCGCTCTCCGCGATAGATGACAGGAACCTGCACCCGTGTGGCCGGATCTTGGCTACCCGCCTCGGGGCCGAGCACAAGTTCTCCCTCCTCGGCGAAGAGGATCCCAGCCCAGGTTGCAGGCACCTCCTCGACGATCGCAACAACGGCAGCGCGAAGGGCGTCATCGACCTCAAGCGGCTCCTCAACGGCAGTCCTGATCGCGTCGATCACAGTCGCGATCGTAGACACTCGCGGCCTGCAGCCGTGGCGGTCAATACCCTGTGGCGATGCGTTCACACGAACCCTCAGGGTTGGCGGCGACCCTCGCGCGACGGCTGGCCGTTCCGAGCACCGCGCTCACCGTTCTCACAATCGGGGTCACGCTCGGCTGGTTCACACGGCTCGACCAGTGGGTGGTCGACCACTTCAGCGGCAGCGTGAGCGACCGGCAGGAGGCCTCGCCGATGCTCACCGGCGGCATCTTCCTGCCGTTCAACGGAACGACACCGAACTGGGCCAAGCCGCTCGCAACCTGGACGTGGGGTGGGTCGATCATTGTCAGCATCCTCGTGATCGGGTGGGTTGCCTACTCGCTCCGAAACGCCGGGCGGCCGCTCGAAGCGAAGCTCTGGCTGGCGGTGTGGTTTGTGGGCGACGCGATCGAAGTCGCGGGCAAGCATGAACTGACGCGCCCCGTGCTGTACGGCACCGTCGATGGCGTGCGTTCGATCATCGGCCCGTTCACAAGCTCGTACCCCAGCGGACACACGCTGCGCGCGTTCTTTGTCGCGGCGGCAATCACCGCGATCCGGCCCGCCTGGCGCCGCGGCGCCTTCGCGTGGTTCGCGCTCGTGCCCGTGTTCCTGATCGTGATCGGCGCACACTCATTGACTGATGTGATCGGTGGCACGCTGCTCGCGATGGTGTGCTGTCGCACGGTTGTCGTGGTCGCGAACGGGAGGTAGCCGTGTCGGACGACCCTGTGCGTGCCTTCCTTGACGCTCTCGAAGACGACGCCGCCGACCCACTGCCCGCGCTCGCGTATCTCGCCGGGGATGGGCTCGACCTCGACGAGGACGAGCGCAACGGTGCCGTGCGCCGGGCACTCTTTGTGCATGCCTCGGGCGGCCCCGCGACTCGTGAACCCGGTGTCGATGACCCCGCCGTCAAGGGGCTCGCTGCCGATATCTACAGCAATGCGCGCCGTGCCGCCCTCGGACGCGAGGTCGACGCGTTGATCCTTGCCACCCGCGGCTTGCCTCGCGTCTCCGACGCTGCAATCCATCTCGCACGCGAGCCGGAGCTTGCGTGGCGGCTCTTTGCCCTTTCGCTCCTCGCCGCGGAGCTGACTGAGTGACCCCCGCTGTTGTCGCCGCGAAGAAGGCGGGCATCGCCTTCCAGATCCACGAGTACGAGGGGATCGATCCGGCAGACGGCGACTACGCCATCGCTGTCGCGAACGCCCTTGGGGTGGAGCCGGAGCGGCTGTTCAAGACCTTGGTCGTGTCGGTCGACAGCAAGCTCGAGGTCTTCATCGTTCCTGCCGATCGGCAGCTCGATCTCCGTTCGGTGGGCAAGCGCGCGCACATGGCCGATCGAGGCGAGGCGGAACGGGCAACGGGGTATGTCCCCGGTGGCATCAGCCCTCTCGGGCAGCGGCGTCGGCTGCCGACCACGATCGACGAGTCGGCGCTCGCGTTCGAGCAGATCGTTGTGAGTGCTGGGCGACGGGGCCTACAGATCGAACTGTCGCCAGAAGACCTCGTTCGTCTGCTCGACGCGAAGACGAAGCCGATCGCCGCGTAACCAGCGAGGCATCGCCGAACCGCCAGGTAGCCTCGGGCGGATGAGCGGCTGGCAGATCGAAGCGGTGATCTTCGACATGGACGGTGTACTGATCGACTCCGAGCACGTCTGGGACGAGATTCGCGAGAACCTCGCCAAGGAGCGGGGAGGGCGGTGGCACGACGGTGCGCAGCGGGCGATGATGGGAATGAGCTCGCCCGAGTGGTCGGCCTACATGCACGACGTCATCGGCCTCGCCGACACGCCAGCCGAGATCAATGCTGAGGTTGTGCGCCAGATGTTGGAGCGCTACTCGGTCGAACCGCCTTGGATCGACGGCGCGCGCGAAGCAATCGTTCGCATGGCGGAGAACTGGACGATCGGGCTCGCGTCATCCTCGAACCGGGAGCTGATCGATCGTGTTCTTGAGGCGGGCGGTCTGACGGAGCGGTTCGGCGCCGCCGTGTCGTCGGAGGAGGTGGCGGGCGGCAAGCCGCGGCCGGATGTCTACCTCGAGGCAGCACGACGCCTGGACGTTGATCCGACGCACTGTGTCGCCATCGAGGATTCGCACAACGGCATTCGATCGGCAAAGGCTGCAGGCATGGCGTGCATCGCAATTCCGAACCCGATGTTTCCGCCGGGTGACGCGCTCGCCGAAGCCGATCTCGTCATCGGGTCGATCTCTGAGCTCGACGAGGCCGCCGTCAGGCAGGCCCGGATCAGTACCCTCGCGTGATGCACGTCGAATCGATCGCAATCGGCCCGAGCGATGCGCTCGCGCCCGTCACGAGCGTCACGGCAGTTGCTGGCCGCGGGCTTGAAGGCGACCGGCACTTCAGCGCCAACCCAAAACCGGGTGAGTCGCTGACGTTGATCGAGTCAGAGGTGCTTGAGGAGGTCGGCCTCAGCGGCATCGAGTCGCGTCGTCAGGTTGTCGTGCGGGGCGTACGCCTCAACGACCTGATCGGCAAGCGCTTTCGCGTGGGCGAGGTCGAATGTGTGGGCGTTGAGATCTGCGAACCGTGCTCGCACCTGCAGAAGCTCACCCGGCCCGGGATCATCCAAGACCTGCTGCACCGCGGCGGACTGAACGCCGACATCATCACCGGCGGCACGATTGCCGTCGGCGACGCAGTCACGCCGCTCTAAGCGCGGTACGCCCTAGTCGAGGACGGTGGCTGTGGCCACGAGGCTTGCGCGCTTGGTGCGGGCAACCACATTGGCCTCGATCAGCTGCGCCGCAATCGACACGGCAACCTCTTCTGGCGTGCGGGCGCCAAGCTGCAGCCCAATCGGTGCGTGGATGCGAGCGAGGTCGGCGTCGCCGATCCCTTCCTGGCGCAGCCGATCCTCGCGCTCAGCGCGCGTCTTGGCGCTGCCGATTGCCCCGATGTAGCCCGCTGGGGTCTGCAGCGCCTTGATCAGTGCGGGCACGTCGAACTTCTGGTCGTGCGTCAGCAGGCAGATCGCCGTGCGTGCATCAACGGGAGCGTGCTCAAGGAAGCGGTCGGGCCACTCGACCACGAGCTCGTCGGCGTCGGGGAAGCGCTCCGCCGTCACGAACGCCTCGCGTGCGTCACAGATGGTGACGCGGTAGCCCAGGAACCGTCCCATCGTGCAGAGCGCCGTGACGTGGTCGCTCGCACCGAACAGGTAGAGGGCAGGGCGGGGCGAGAACGACTCGACATAGATCAGCTCGCCGTCGGCCTCGAGGATGCCGCTCTCACCGAGCTCGAGCAGGCTGCGTGCCGCGGCGTCAATCGCGTCACCCGCTACGTCGTCGAGCGAAACAAGACGATGCTCCCCGTAATTCTCCTCGCCGAGGCGCACGACGACTGCGAGCGGCCGGTTTTCAGCGACTGCGGCAGCGAGAGGAGCCACCACCGACGGGTCGAGGGCGTAGACGGCCACCGCGATGCTGCCGCCACACGAAAGGCCGACATCCCAACCCTCTGCGTCGTTCAAGCCGTAGCGGCAGATCTTGCCGGGGCTGCCTGCAAGAACCTCGCGTCCTTCGCGAATCACTCCAGGCTCGACACAGCCGCCCGTAACCGAGCCAGCGATCTCCCCGGTGGCAGCGACGGCGATCGTCGCGCCTGGATCGCGCGGCGCCGAACCGACGCGCTCGATCACCGAACCGAGAGCAACGGGCGTACCACTTTCAACCCAACGTTCGAGAATCGGCAGAATGTCACGCATTAGAGATGCACCTTGTCGTGAAGGACTGGGACGGAACCTTCGAGTAGTTCCACGGGAACCTACGCACTAGGATAGCCCGCTTCGAGGTCGAAACACCAGACAGTTTGATTCGGTTTTACAACGACACCGCAGTCCCCCTGAACCCGCTCGCGCCCTAGGAGGCCACGAACGATGCACCCGAATGCCGCAACGCTCCGTCTCGCCGTCCTGCCTCGTGCGGGGATCCTCACCGACGCAGTGCTCGTGCTTGGCGGCGCGCTCTTTGTTGCGCTTGCTGCCCAGATCTCGATTTCGCTCGGTTTCACACCGGTGCCGATCACAGGCCAGACGTTTGCCGTTGTCGTCGTCGGTGCCGCGCTCGGTTCGGTTCGTGGCGCGACGAGCCTTGCCGTGTATCTCCTGCTCGGCCTCGTGGGCGCCCCGGTGTACTCGGAGCACAAGCATGGGTGGGAGGTCTTCAGCGGTGCAACGGGCGGCTACATCGTCGGTTTCGTGCTCGCCGCTTTCCTGATCGGCTACCTCGCCGAGCGTGGCTGGGACAAGCACTTCTCAAGCTCGCTTTCAGCGATGTTGTCTGGCTCGGTCGTGATCTACCTGTGCGGAAACATCTGGCTGCACCACTTCCTGCACGCGAGCTGGAACACCACGCTGACCTACGGCCTCTACCCGTTCGTTCCGGGTGACGTCTTCAAGCTGTACCTCGCCGGTCTGGCGCTGCCTGCCGCATGGAAGCTCGTGCAGCGGGTCAAGGGCTCCGAGTAGTCAGGGCTGCTGCTGCTCCGCTCGCCGGTCGGGCGGGCGGAGCACAGCGAACTGATCGGTGATCTCGAGCCGCCGCAGGCGGAACGAGTAGAGCGCGGCTGGGCGGCCGCCAGCGCGGCCTGATTCGCGGCGCGTTCCGGTTGGCACGAGGAGATGCCGTCGCAGCAACACGCGCTGCAGGTTCGTCGAGGACACCTCGTGACCCAGGGCGGCTCGGTAGAGCGTACGGAGCTCGGAGATCGTGAAGGTCTCGGGCGCGAACGCGAAGCCGATGTTCGTGTAGGAAAGCTTGCCTCGGAGCCGCTCGCGTGCGGTGAGCACGATCGCCTCATGGTCGAATGCGAGCGCAGGGAGCTTGTCGACCCGGTGCCACCGCGTGTCGTGGGGGAGTGCTGGATCGACGTCGCTCGGGATCAAGCCGAGGTAGGCGGTGGCGAGCTCCCTGCCGCCCGGGTTTCGCGCCGGTTCGCTGAGAGTCTCGAGCTGTTCGAGGTGCGTCAGCTCTCTGACGTCGACCTTCGCGGCCAAGTGGCGCCGAATCGAGGACTCGAGTGTCTCCCCTTCGGAGAGCGCACCGCCGGGGAGTGACCAGGCGCCCTTGAACGGCTCCAGCGCTCGTTCCCAGAGCAGCACTTGCAGCACACCGTCGCGCACCTGGAACACCGCCGCGAGCACAGCGTGGGCAGGACGGTCTGTTTTCGCTTCAGGGTCGTAAACCATGTACACTCATCAACACGTTATCGCCTTGAAGGATAAAACCTCTAATCCCACTCTGCCATCTCGGAGTGAGCGTCGATTGAGCGGCGCTATGAGCGCCACACCCGAGATGCATTCCGTCGACGTCAACGGGTTCGATGCCGCTGCGCTTGCCATCGTCGAGCATGCCCTGACCGAGGACATCGGCACGGGCGACATCACCACAGACGGGGCTGTTCCTGAATTCGCCCGCTGCACCGCGGAACTCGTCTTCGAGGAGTCAGGCGTCGTGTGTGGGCTGGCGCTTGCTGCTGCCGTCTTTGAGCGGCTTGACCCCGACTTCAGCGTCGAGATCGTCGTTCCCGATGGAGAACGCGTCGGCGCGACCCCGGCCGTGATCGCTCGCCTCGAAGGCCGCGCACGTGCGGTGCTCACCGGTGAGCGCGTTGCCCTCAACCTGCTCGGGCGGCTCTCGGGCATCGCGACGGCGACCCGCCGCTACGTCGACGAGGTTGCTGGCACAGGAACCACGATCCTCGACACCCGCAAGACGACCCCTGGCCTTCGTCTGCTTGAGCGGTACGCCGTCGCATGCGGGGGCGGCACAAACCACCGATCGGGCCTCTACGACGCGGTGCTCATCAAGGAAAACCACATTCGCATTGCAGGTGGCGTTGGATCCGCGATCGCGGCAGTGCGCGCCGCTCAGCCAGGAATGCCTGTTGAGGTCGAAGTCGAATCCGAGGCAGAGCTCGACGAGGCGTTGGCGGCCGGAGCGGAACGCATCCTGCTCGACAACATGACGCCCGAGCGCGTCGAGGCATCGGTCAAGCGCGTCGATGGCCGGGCCTGGCTCGAAGCCTCAGGCGGCATCACCTTCGACACCGTTCGAACGTTCGCTGAGACCGGTGTCGATGCCATCTCCATCGGTGCGCTCACCCACAGCGTGCGGTCGCTCGACGTCTCCCTGGAGGTCTCATGACGACGACATCCCATCTCAACGCGCTCCAGGAGGAGATCCGCGAGCTCGCACGCGTGCGTGACGCGGTGATCTTGGCGCACAACTACCAAGTGCCAGGCGTCCAGGACGTCGCCGACTACGTGGGCGACTCGCTCGGCCTCTCACGGATGGCCGCTGCGGCACCCGAGTCGACAATCGTCTTCTGCGGCGTGCACTTCATGGCAGAGACCGCGGCGATCCTCTCGCCCGAGAAGACCGTGCTGATTCCTGACCTCGACGCGGGCTGCTCGCTCGCCTCGTCGATCACCGCCGACCAATTGCGCGACTGGAAGGCGCAAAACCCGGGCGCAGTCGTCGTGTCGTACGTGAACACGACCGCTGAGGTGAAGGCAGAAAGCGACTATTGCTGCACATCAGGCAATGCGCAGGCTGTGATCGAGGCGATCCCTGCCGATCAGCAGATCCTCTTCCTGCCGGATGTCTATCTCGGTCTCTGGCTTGAGCGTGTCACTGGTCGCAACCTGAACATTTGGATGGGCGAGTGCCACGTCCATGCGGGGATCCGGCCAGCCGACATCGAGCGGTGGCAGAAAGAGGCCCCCGACGCCGAGATGCTCGTGCATCCGGAATGCGGTTGCGCAAGCCAGGCGATGGCGTTCGGCAACGAGCACACCCACATCCTCTCCACGGAAGGGATGGTCAAGTTCGCCGAGCAGTCCGATAAGGAGCGCTTCCTGATCGCGACCGAGGTCGGCATCCTGCATCGACTCCGCAAGGAAGTGCCAGGCAAGCGCTTCGATCCCGTGCGCGAAGAGGCTTCGTGCAAGTTCATGAAGATGATCACGCTCGTGAAGCTCCGAGACGCGTTGCGCGACGAGAAGTACGTCGTCACCGTCGATCCGGAGATCGCCGATCGCGCACGCGGCGCGATCGAGCGTATGGTCGCGATCGGCTGAGCCTCGGAGCGTCCCGCTACCCTGCGGGAAAGCGCACTGACTCTTAGGTTTCTCACAGATCGATGTGGTCTCCTGGGGTCGACCGACGCAAGGAGGAACGCATGGCCGACCAGTCCGAACCGCTCGACCCGTCGCTGTTGCCAAAGCTCGAAGAGGCGCTGTTTCAGATTCGACGGGTGATCGCTGGCCAGGAGGCGATGCTTGAGCGCGTCCTCGTTTGCCTGCTCGCTGGTGGCCATCTGCTGATCGAAGGCGTTCCGGGCCTTGCAAAGACTCTGACGATCAAGACGACCGCATCGGTGCTCGGCGGCTCGTTCCAGCGCGTGCAGTTCACACCCGACCTCGTGCCGAGCGATCTCGTCGGAACACGGATCTTTCGTCCTGACCGGCACGAGTTCGAGACCGAACTTGGCCCGGTGTTCTGCAACTTCCTGCTTGCCGACGAGATCAACCGTGCGCCAGCGAAGGTGCAGTCGGCGCTCCTTGAGGTGATGCAGGAACGTCAGGTGACGATTGGCCACACATCGCACCCGGTTCCCTCACCGTTCCTTGTGCTCGCAACGCAGAACCCGATCGAGTCGGAGGGGACGTATCCGCTCCCCGAAGCGCAGGTCGACCGCTTCATGCTGAAAGTTCTCGTCGACTATCCGACCCACGACGAAGAGCTGACGGTTGTGACGCGCGCCCTTGAGCCCACACCGACCCTTGAGCCCGTGCTGAGCCTCGACGAGCTTCGGCAGTTGCAGGCGCAGGTCGCTCGCGTCTACGTCGATCCAGCGCTCGTCTCGTGGGTTGTGGACGTTGCAACCGCCACGCGTACGCCGGCGACCGTTGGGCTCGAACCAGTGGCGCCCTACATCGCTTTCGGAGCGAGTCCTCGTGGGCCGATTAGCGTCGTCGCCGCATCTCGCGCACTCGCGCTCCTTCGTGGCCGCGACTACGTCGTCGCGGCAGACGTCGAGTCGCTGATCCGTGACGCGTTCCGGCACCGCATCGTGCTGTCGTACCAGGCGCTCGCCGAGGAGATCTCGGCCGACCGGATCCTCGAAGCCGTGCTTGCGGCAGTTCCTGCACCGCAACTCGACCTCGGGCGGCGGGCAGGCGCAGCGGCGTGACCGGATTCGCGGATGTCGTCGCCGGACCACGGGCCGGGGCGGCTCCGGGGCCAGGCAACGTCTCCGTCAAGAGTCTCGAAGCACTCGAGATCGCGATCGGTCGGCGGGTAGACGGCCTGCTCGCAGGTGACTACCGCTCTGCGTTCACGGGAGTGGGGAGCGAGCTTGCGCAGGTTCGGCCCTACCAAGCGGGCGACGACGTTCGCCGCATCGAATGGAACGTCACGGCACGAACCGGCGTTCCTCACTCGCGCGTCGAGCTTGCTGAACGCGTGCTTGTGACGTGGCTCGTGCTCGATGCGTCGGCGTCGATGGCGTTTGGCACAGCGGATCGGCGCAAGGCTGACGTTGCAGAAGGAGTTGCGCTCGCGCTCGGTCATGCCGCAACGCGGCGCGGCAATCGCCTCGGCCTCGTCGCGTTTGGTGCAGGAGAACCACGCTTGCGCCGTGCCAGACAGGGAAGGCGGGCCCTGCTCGACACGCTGGCGGCAGTGCGCGAAGGGCCAGCGGGCGACGGCACGTTGTCGGACGGGCTGTCGATCGTGAATGGTGTGGCGCGGCAACGGTCGCTCGTCGCCGTTGTGTCTGACTTTCGCGGCCCGCGTGAGTGGCGGCGACCGTTGCTTCACGTAGCAGCACGACACCCAACGCTTGCTATCGAGATCCGTGATCCACGGGAGCAGGAGCTCCAGGACGTCGGCGAGCTTCGCCTCGTCGATCCCGAGACTGGGCGGCAGCTACGCGTCGATACGAGCAGCGCCAAGCTGCGACGCCGCTTTGCCGAGGCCGCGGCCGTCGAGCGGCGCTCGCTGGAGACGCTGTTTGCGTCTGCCGGTGTGCGTCATGTGGTGCTCTCGACCGAAGGCGACTGGCTGCGCCCGCTCGCCGCATTCCTCCGCCGAAGCGACCGGGTCGGATGACGTTCGGCTCGCCGATCCTGCTGATCTCGCTCGTTGCGGTTCCGGTTGCCGCGGCGGGGTATGTGTGGCTTGACCGCCGCCGACGTATCGCCGCCGATCGGTGGGCAAGTCCGGCGCTGATGCCGAAACTGCTACCCGACGCACCAGGTCTGCGTCGGCGTATCCCGTCCATCCTGCTGCTTGGCGCAGCAACGTTCCTCCTCGTCGGCTTCGCACGTCCGCAACGAGTGACGCTTGAAGCGAAGGAAGGAGCAACGGTGATGCTCGTCGTCGACGTGTCGGGTTCGATGGCTGCCACCGACGTGACGCCAAGCCGGATTGGCGCGGCAAACGCGACGCTCGCGCGGTTCGTGAACAAGCTGCCGAAGAAATACCGCGTTGGCGTGGTTGTGTTCTCCGATCACGCTTCGATGGCAGCGATTCCCACCTACGACCGAACCAAGGTGGTTGCCGCCCTGCCGACCCAGGCGCACGCTCAAGGGACAGCTCTGGGAGACGCCGTGTCATTGGCTGTCGCCGCCGCAAAACGCGCAGTTGGCACGGGGGTTGAGAGCGGTCGGCCACCGGCGGTTGTTCTCGTGATCTCGGATGGGGCGGCAAACGCGGGCAGAATCACCGCCGCGCAGGCCTCAGAACAGTCGCGACTCGCGCACGTTCCTGTCTCGACCGCCCTGGTTGGGACGTCGGAGGGGGTGCTGCTGCGGAAGGTCGCAGGCGGCTTCACTGAGCGGATCCAGGTTCCACCGGATCCGACGGTTCTGCAGGAGGTCGCTCGATCGACCGGCGGTCACTTCTACCGCGCAACGACGCCGACGGCACTTGACGGGGTAACGCAAGATCTGGGATCGCGGATTATCAAGAAGCGGCACATTCAAAGTCTCGTCCCGCTCGCTTCAGGGATTGGCCTCGCCGTCGCCGCGGTCGCGATTGCGCTGCAGGCGTGGTGGTTTCGGAGGCTCCTATGAGGCTGCGGGTGCTGCTTGTGTGCGTCGCTGCCGCCCTCACTGCCGGTGCCATGGCCCCGACGGGCAAGGCAACGGCCGAATGTCGCGGCATCAAGGATTGCGTGAGCGTCCCGGGCCCGTGGGTGATCGTTCCTGCGCACTCTGAAGCGACCTACCTCCTGCAGTGCCCAGGACTCAAGGGTCTTGTCGGTGGCCTTGACGCAGTGGCCACCTCACCGGCCGTCCGCGCGACGTTCGAGGGGCGCCTCGGAAGTCCCGTCGCGCCAGGTACGACCACCACACGGTTCGCGGTGTTCCACGGCCAGTCGTCGGCCGACACGCCGCAAGCGTTCCGCCCCTACCTCGGCTGCATTCCAACGAGCGGGGGAGGCTCGCGCTCGACGACATCCGCCCGCGCGACAGCGCCAGGAGCCCCGTTCGATTTCTGGATGAAGCAGGTGCCGATCAGGCCGTCACCACAGATCGTGGCCTCGGCCTGCAAACGTGGCGAGTCGCTCGTCACCGCCTGGAAGGCGCTCGTGTTCGACACCGAGACGCCCCCCGACACGGCACTGGCTGCGCACATCCGGATCCGCCTGAAGACGACGGCAACGGGCGCGATCGCAACTGTCACCGCCGATGGCGTGCTCTCGGCGGGCGCGCGTGCCGAGGTGCAGGTCGTGGCGGTGTGCGGGTGAGCTTCGCGCAGCCCTACGTTCTGCTGGCGCTACTCGTCGTGCCTGCAGCCGCTGCCCTCGCGTGGTGGGTGAACCGACGCGGATCGCGCTATCCCATGGCGTTCACCAACCTTGACGTGCTCGCCGAAGTTGCCGAGGAGCATCGGTCGTGGCGGCGCTTCGCGCCGATCGCACTCCTGCTCATTGCGCTCGCCCTCGCCGCAGCGGCCGCGGCCCAGCCGCGTGCAACGTTGACGGTCACCGGCGAGGAGGCGACGGTCGTGTTGCTCGTCGATGTCTCAGGGTCCATGCGCGCGAACGATGTTGAGCCAACGCGGCTCGATGCTGCTGTGGCAGCAATCAAGACGTTCCTCTCGGAGGTTCCCTCGCGGTACCAGGTGGGTCTCGTCGACTTCAGCTCGTCGGCCGAAGTGCTGATGCCGCCAACAACCGATCGTGCGGCGCTCAATGAGTCGCTTGCCTACCTGCTGCCTGAGGCGGGCACCGCTATCGGCGACGGTCTCGATACCGCGGTGAAACTCCTCAAGGCTTCGCTCGCCGAGACGGCGACACCTGAGGCAGGCAAGAAGATCCCCGCTGCGATCGTGCTGCTCTCGGACGGTGCTCAGAACCGCGGCTCGATTCTGCCGCTGGCGGGCGCCCGCGAGGCGAAGCGTGCGGGAATTCAGGTCTACACCGTTGCGCTCGGGACGCAGCATGGCGTCGTGACGTTTGGCTTCGGGCAATACCTGAACTCGATTCCCGTTCCGCCCGATCCGGCGACGATGTCCCAGATCGCCCGCATCACAGGCGGAAAGACCTTCACGGCCGTCAACGCCGAAGAGGTGTCGAGCGTCTACCGATCGCTTGGGTCGCAGATCGGCCGGCACAAGGAACGGCGTGCGATTGGCTCCTGGTTTGCCGCGGGTGCGGCGATTGCGCTGCTCGGTGCAGGCGCTGCCGGGATCGCGCTCGGCCCACGTCTTCCGTAGGCCGCTCGGGGTGGGCTTGACCGCCGTCCTAAATATCTGACATTATCGCCCGCAACGTGAGCGAACTCCTTCAAGCACTCAACGCTGCACGATCGTTCCTGATCTTCCCCGGTGACGACGCCCGCAAGCAAGAGCGCGCGCTCGGCAGCAACGCCGACGTGCTCACCTATGACCTCGAAGACGGTGTTGCAGCCGCTCAGAAGGCCGTGGCACGAGAGGGTGCCGCAGCTTTCGCAGCCGCCGCAGGCGCGGGCCTTCGTCTCATTCGCATCAACGATCCGTTGAGCGCGGCAGGTGAGGCCGACCTCGCTGTCGTCGCGGCGATTCCTAATGTTGGGATTGTCGTACCGAAGGCTTCGCCGGCCGGCCTCGATCGCGCGGCCGAGATTGGGAAGCCGCTGTTGGCGCTGATCGAGGAGGCCAAGGGTGTGCGCGACGCGTACGCCATCGCAGAGCACGACGCCGTGTTCGGGCTTGCGATTGGTGTCGCCGACATGTCGGCAGCGCTCGGCCTCTCGCCCTATGCCGATGGCCTCCAGTTGCTCTTTGTGCGCTCTCAACTCGTTGTCGCATCGGCGGCGGCAGGGATCCGTGCACCTGTCGACGGCCCATGCCTTGACGTGCGCGACCACGACGCACTTGAGCGTGAGACGAGCGCCGCCCGAGCGCTTGGCTTGCGCGGCAAGTTTTGCCTTCATCCCGACCAGGTCGCCGGCGTGCACGCTGCCCTGGCGCCGACGCAGAAAGAGTTCGAGCGTGCACAGCGCATCGTGGCTGCGTGGTCAGAGATCGCTGCCGCCGGCGGAGCAGTCGGTGCCATCGACGGTCTGCTCGTTGACCGTCCCGTGGCGTTGCGTGCACAGGCAGTGATCGACGCCTACGAAAGGAACGACGCATGAACAGCGAGGCTTCGCCGGCGCCCAAGGAGTGGCGCGGCCGCTTCTACGAAGATTTCACCGTCGGCGACATCTTTCGCAGTCGCCTGGGCCGCACGATCTCTGAAACCGACAACACCTGGTTCACGAACCTCACGATGAACACGAACCAGACGCACTTCAACGCGGTGTACGCCGAGAAGACGCGGTTCGGGAAGATGCTCGTCAACAGCACCTTCACGCTCGCCTTGATCGCAGGGCTGACCGTTCCCGACACGAGCGAGAACGCCGTCGCAAACCTGGGTTGGACAGACATTCGCCTTCCAGCGCCCGTGTTTGTCGGCGACACCCTCTGGTCGGAGAGCGAGATCCTTGATCTGCGCGAATCGAAGTCGCGTCCGTCTGTTGGCATCGTTTCGCTGCGCTCGCGCGGCATCAATCAGCGCGGCGAGGTCGTAATCGAATTTCTGCGGACATTCATGGTGTTGCGCCGCGACGCGCCCGAGGCGATCTCTGTGTTCCCACACACCGAAACCCCTTGGGGGGTTGGACCGATGGAGGAGAAATGAAAGGTGTTGTTGTCGCGCCCGAGCCACGGGCCGCCGAGATCGGTGCCGACGTCTTGCGGGCAGGCGGCAACGCGTTCGACGCTGCCGTTGCGGCGGCATTCGCCCAAACGGTTCTGAACCCGTTCCAGTGCGGCCTCGGCGGGTGGGGCGGCGCCACGCTGTTCGACGCCAAGACGGGCGCGATCGACGACCTTGCATTTCCTGCACGGATCGGGTCGCGGATGTCGCCCGACATGTGGCTGAAGGACTTCCGTGGGTACACCGACCTCTGGAGCTACGCGCTCTTCGACGACAGTCGAAACATGTACGGCTACACGGCGATCATGACGCCCGGGACGGTTGCAGGACTCGGCGCAATGCACGCACGCTACGGCTCAAAGTCGTGGGACGAGCTGCTCGCGCCGGCAATTGCATGCGCCGCCGACGGCTTCCCGTGGCCGGAGTACGTCGCGATGTACTGCCGCATGCCGTACATGCCGGGCCTCCCGCACCCCAAGGACAAGTACTGCGCGACCGATGAGGCAAAGCGAATCTGGATGAAGCCCGACGGCAACATGCTCGAGCGCGGTGAGCCGTACCAGAATCCCGAGCTCGCCCAGTCGCTGCGGGCAGTCGCAACGAATGGTCCCGCGGAGTTCTACACGGGCAGCCTCGCGAACACGATCGTCGAGGATTTCGAGCGGAACGGCGCGTTCGTCACGCGCGAAGATCTCGCGGAATACCGCGTACGGTGGTCGCCGCCACTCGAGGCGTCGTACCGCGGCCTGCGTGTCGCAACGACCAACCTGCCTGCTGGCGGAATCATCTTGCTGCAGATGCTGAAGGTGCTTGAGCGCTTCGACGTTGCGTCGCTTGAGCACAACGGCCCAGAGCACGGCTTCTTGCTAGCTGCGACGCTCGCATGGGGTGGCGTGACCCGTTACAACCACCTCAGCGACCCGGAGCAGAACGATGTGCCCGTCGACGAGCTCCTCTCCGACGAGCACGCCGATGCGATCGCGGCGCGGATTCGGGCCGGCGAGCTTCCCGATGCTGTCGCGCTCGGCAAGCCGAACGGCACAACGCAACTCTCGGTGGTCGACGAGCTCGGCAACTGCGTCAGCCTGACCCACACGCTCACGAGCTGCAGCGGCGTTGTTGTGCCCGGCACAGGTTTCACCTGGAACGACTGCGTTGCGCTCATGGATCCCGTGCCAGGGCGTCCGAACTCCTACGTTCCCGGCCGGGCCCGGGCAAGCGCTCTCGCAACGACGCTTGTGTTCCGCGACGACAAGCCGTGGCTCGTCTTGGGCGCGCCCGGCGGCTGGTCGGTGACCTCCGGGGTGCTGCAGTCGATCTCGAACATTCTCGACTTCGGCATGTCGCCCGTTGAAGCGGTGGTTGCACCGCGTTTCCACAGCGAAGGAATGCCGGTGTTTGCCGAGGCGCGAATTCCCATGCGCACGTTGAACGCGCTCCGCGATCGAGGCGTTCCGATGTCGCCAAGCCTCTTCAACTTCCACGCATCCTTTGCGCGGCCACAGGTGATCGAGATCACGCCAGACGGCTATCGGGCGGCGTCCGATCCCCGCTCCGACGGTGGCGCCGCGATGTTCTCGACGACGTGACCGAGACGACGCCCACGCTTCCTCGTCAGGATGAGGCGCAGGCCCTCGCGGGATTGCGGGGTGCGCTCGCGGCCGCGATCGACGAACCGCCGGATAGGTCGTCGGCCTATGAGAGCGCCCACGAACAGATCGCAGGCCGTCTCAGGAACCTGATCCTGAACGGTGTCCTGCAGCACGGGGAACGGCTTCCGACCGAGGCAACGCTTGCGGCCGAGTTCGGCGTCAGCCGCGCAACAGCGCGAGAAGCAGTGCGAATGCTGAGCGCTCAGCAGCTTGTCGTTGCGACGAAGGGCGCGCGCGGCGGAACCTATGTCACGCGACCAAGCCTGGACTTCGCCACCCGGCTCCTTCAGGCAAACGTGTCGCTCCTCGCGGACATGGACGACATCACGCTTGAGGAGATCCTTGAAGCACGACGGCTGCTCGAGGTTCCAGCGGCGCGCCTTGCGGCACTCCGTCGCACCCAGGTCGATCTCGAACGGCTCGGAGGCTCGATTCCCGATGACGCACGCGAGCGAACCGGGCTTGAGCGATTCGAGGTCAACGCCGGGTTCCACACGAGCCTGATGGCCGCCTCGGGGAACGTCCTGCTTGAAGTCGCGGCGCTGCCCGTGTTCACCGTGCTGCAGACGAGCCTCGCCCGCACCGGCCTTGACGCGCGGTTCTCGCGGCGCATCGACTGCGACCATCGTGAGATCACCGACGCAATCGCCCGTGCCGACGTTGACGGCTCAGGTGAGGCGATGGAGGCGCATCTCGACTATCTCGCCCCGCACTACCGGCGCGTGTGGCGGCTTGCGCGCGATGGGGGGCCACATGGGTAGCCGGGCGACGACACCACCGCTTGCGGGCGTGCGTGTTGTCTCGGTTGAGCAGTACGGCGCTGGGCCATGGGCGACGCTGCAGCTCGCAGATCTCGGTGCCGAAGTGATCAAGATTGAGGATCCAACGGCCGGCGGCGACGTCGGGCGCTACGTGCCACCGTTCCAAGAGGGGGAGGACAGCCTCTTCTTCGAGACGTTCAACCGCGGGAAACAGAGCCTCTCGCTCGACCTGCGGAGCGACGCAGGGCGGGAGGTGTTTCACGACCTGGTTCGGAACGCCGACGTCGTGTTCTCGAACCTTCGCGGTGACCTCGCCGCGAAGCTCGGCCTCGATTACGCCGCGCTTGGCGAGATCAATCCAAAGATCGTTTGCTGCGCGTTGTCGGGTTTCGGAGCGAATGGGCCGCGCGCCAACCAACCTGGCTACGACTACCTCGTGCAGGGGCTTGCGGGCTGGATGTCGCTCACAGGCGCAACCGACGGGCCACCAACAAAGAGTGGGCTGTCGCTCGTTGACCTGTCGACCGGCTATGTCGCGGTGATTGCGCTCCTCGCTGGGCTCCATCGCGCTCAGCGCGACGGGCAGGGCTGCGATTGCGACATCTCGCTGTTCGATGTCGCGCTGCAACAGCTCTGCTACATCGGGACGTGGACGGCGACAGGGGCATACGTGCCGGAACGGCTCGATAACTCGGCGCACCCGTCGCTCGTGCCATTCCAATGCTTTGCGGCAGCCGACGGCTGGATGATCGTCGCGTGTGCGAAGGAGCACTTCTGGGTCTCGCTCTGTCACGCAATCGAGCGCTCAGATCTTCTCGTTGACATGCGGTTTCTTGATTTTGCGGCCCGGCTAGCCCATCGCGAAGAGCTCGTTGCCATTCTCAGCGGCGAGTTCACGCGTAACACCGTCGCGGGCTGGATCGAGACGTTGCAGGCGGCGGGAGTGCCATGTTCCGAGGTGAACGACGTTGCGCAGGCACTCGAAGAGCCGCAGGCGATTGCGCGGGACGCGATCGTTGAGGTGGATCACCCTCGCTTCGGCAAGGTGCGGCAGATCGCCTCGGCAGTACGAGTCGACGGCGCGTCGCGCGAGTATGTGCGCGCACCGCAGCGCGACGAGCATCGGCACGAGATCCTGCACCGGGTGTGTGGGTACGAACCGCGCGAAATCGAGATCCTCGCGCGCGAAGGGGCATTCGGGCCTGGGGTCGCCGAGGCGTAGCCTGCCGGCGGCTACCGCCCTGCGGTGCGCAGGCCGGCGCTGCCGACGCGCGGACCCAGCCGATGGAACGGCTCGGGGTCGCGGACACCCTCGATGCAGTCGGCCACGTACTCCGCCAATGCGGGGCCGTGTTTGAAGCCATGTCCTGACGCGCCACCGAGGAGCCACCAGCCGTCACGGTCGGGGTGTCGATCAACGAGGAAGTGACCGTCGCCCGTCAGTTCGTATTGGCACACGCGACTGCCAATCAAGGGGGCATCGGCGAGGGTAGGGAACCGGCGGGCAACGTAGGCGCGGACCCGTGCCAGCGTCTCTTCCTCTGGCAGACGCTCACCATCGGGATCGAACGCGACCGAACCGCCATCCCAGGCGACCTTCATCCCCAATCCGCCGAGTTCGCCGTGACCGTAGAACGGGCCGTCGTATTCACAGAACCCTGGTGTGCGAGCCCAAGCGCCGTCAACACCGAAGAAGTAGACGTCGCGCCGCACCACTTCGATCGCGACAAGCTCGGGAAACGCCTTCGGGAGCCACGCACCGCATGCCCACACAACAACGTCAGCCTTGGGAGGGGCTTGCGGTGTCACGTTGCCGATCTCAAGCGGGACGGCAGATGCGAGCGCACGTGTTGCCCGTCGCGCTCGAATCAGTCCCGCCTCCGGCTCAAACAACACCCCGGTGAGATCGTCGCCGCCGAGTGCGGGGAAAAGCCGCGCCGCTTCGTCGACGGTGAGCCGCTCGTACGGAACACCAATGCGGTCAAGCGTCGCCATGCTCGCCTCCGCAAACGTGCTGCCGACCGTGTCGAGCCAAGCCACGCCCGTGAACGCCAGCAGGTCGGTGGAGGTCTCCCGTTCCAGCTCCCGCCACAGCTCAACCGCTCGCCGGGAGAGCCGGGCGTACCACTCGTTCTCACCGTGCGCCGTTCGCACCAGCCGTGTGTCGCCGCCTGACCCCGAACGCACCGTTCCTGGCGTGTACTGCTCGTGCAACGTGACCTCGTGGCCACGCCGGTGAAGCTCGCGGGCGGTCGCCGCGCCGAAGACTCCGGCACCGACGACCGCCACGCGGGTCATGACGCGGCGTCGATCGCTGTTCGCAGGCTGCGCACGTAGTCGCGCAATGCGTCTGGGCCATCCTCGGCAACCTGCACCGCGCGTGAACCGACGACGACACCGTCGGCGAGCCTCGCGACTGTTGCCGCATGCTCTGGCGTCGAGATGCCAAAGCCCGCGTACAGCGGCTTTTCGGTCTTCGCACGCACCCGGTCGACAAGGCCTGCGAGGGCGGGGGAGACCTCGCTACGGGCCCCGGTCGTCCCCGTCAGTGAGACGAGATAGAGCCAACCGTCGGTGTTAGCCGAACAGATCTCGATGCGGGCATCGGTCGAGGTCGGTGCGACAAGCTGGATGCGCTTGACCTCCTGGTGCTCCTCGACAGGCAGGTCGACGATGATCGAACTCGTCGCGCCGGCCGCCTGCGCGTCAGCGACGAAGCGGTCGTAGCCCCACGCTTCGAGGATCGCCGCGTAGGTCATCGGGACGAGCGGCACGTCGACACGCGATCGCACATCGGCGATCACTTGCAGGCACTCGGCAGTCCGCATGCCGCGCGAGAGCGCCCGCTCGGATGCAAGCCGAATCGTTGGGCCTTCAGCGAGCGGATCCGAGAACGGAATGCCGAGCTCGATGATGTCGGCGCCCCCTTCAACGGCCGCCTGAGCGAGCTCAGGGGTCCCCGGCTCGCACACGAGGTAGATCACAAGCTTCTTCATCGACGGGCCAGCACTTCCGCGAGATCCTTGTCGCCACGCCCCGAAAGGCACACGACGATCAGCTCTGCGTCGAGGTCAAGAGCCCGTGCGAGCGCGTGTGAGCTCTCAAGAGCCGGGATGATGCCCTCGGTGCGCGCGAGGCGGTGGAAGGCATCCAGTGCCTCCTCGTCGGTACACGGCAGGTAGACCGCGCGTCCGGAATCACGCAGCGCAGCGTGCTCCGGCCCAACCCCCGGGTAATCGAGGCCGGCAGAGATCGAATGGGCGTCGGCAATCTGACCGTCGGTGTCGGCAAGGATCGATGACCGGGCGCCGTGGAGCACGCCCGTGCGGCCCGACCCGAGGCTCGCGGCACCCGCAGCCTCAACGCCAACGAGACGGACGTCAGCGTCCTCGACGAAACCGTAGAACATGCCGATCGCGTTCGAGCCGCCTCCGACACACGCAACAACCGCCTCGGGCAGCACACCTTCCCGCTGGAGGATCTGCTCGCGCGCCTCGTCGCCGATCACACGCTGCAGGTCGCGCACAAGCTCAGGGTACGGAGCGGGGCCCACGCATGAGCCGATCAAGTAGTGGGTCGTCTCGACGTTCGTGATCCAGTCGCGAATCGCCTCGCTCGTCGCTTCCTTCAACGTCTTCGTGCCGATCTCAACTGGCCGCACTTCGGCGCCGAGCAGGTTCATCCGCTCGACGTTCGGCTTCTGGCGGCGCATGTCTTCGGAACCCATGTAGACGATGCACTCGAGGCCGAAGCGCGCACACACCGTGGCGGTGGCGACGCCATGCTGACCGGCGCCGGTCTCGGCGACGATCCGCTTCTTACCCAGCCGTCGCGCAAGCACGACCTGGCCGAGAGCGTTGTTGATCTTGTGCGCTCCCGTGTGCATCAGGTCTTCGCGCTTCAAGTACATGCGCCGGTCTGGCGCGAAACGCTCGACCCGCGTCAGCGGTGTGGGGCGGCCTGCGTAGTTCGTGAGCAGATCACGGAGTTCCGCATGGAACGCCGGATCGTTCTTCGCCTCCTCCCAACCAGCTGTCAGCTCGTCGAGAGCGGGGATGAGCGTTTCGGGGACATATCGCCCGCCGTACACGCCGAACGTCTGTGTCGTCATCTGGCTGCCTCCACCCAGGCTCGGAGCTTGTCATGGTCTTTGATTCCGGGCTCGCGCTCGGTTGAACGGGCCGAGTCGACCGCCCACGGCGAGATTGCGTCGATTGCTGCGCGCACGTTCGACGCATCAAGGCCTCCCGCGAGCATGACGCGGCCTTCCGTGGCTCGTGCCCGGTCGAGATGCGTTGGGTCGTCTTCGAGCCACGGCAAGTCAACAACGGTGCCCACACGCTCGCCCTCACGGAGCAACGCCGCATCGCGCGCACGGTGGCCGTCTTCACGCGCGTAGAACTGCACGAGATCTGCGTCGGTGTCGTGCTGCTCACCAACAAACACCGCAACTCGGAGGACGGTTTCAGGCGCGTCGAGCAGAGCTTCGGCGCGGCGGGGGCTCTCATCGGCCAGGATGAAGCCGAGCAGGTCGGCGCCCGCCTCGACCGCCGCATCGACATCCTCTTGCCGCGTCAGGCCGCAGACTTTCACGAGCGGGCGCGAGACAAGTTCGGTGAGCTTCGCTGCCGGATCGGCGGCGCGCATGAGCGTCGTACCCACGAGGATCGCGTTCGCGCCAACGAGTTCGGCCGCAGCACCTTGGGCGCGAGTTGCGATCGCCGACTCCGCCACGATCACACGATCACGCGGCGCCTGAGCGAGGAGGCGGAGCTGTGTCCGCCGATCAATCTCGAACGTCGACAGGTCGCGTGCGTTGACACCGAGGATTGGGGCGCCTAGTCGCGTTGCACGCTCGACCTCTTCGGTGTTGTGTGCTTCGACCAACGTGTCGAGTCCGAGGTCGGTCGCCTCGGCCATCAGCCGAGCGGTTGTCTCGTCGTCGAGATCGCGCAGGATCAACAGCGCCGCTGATGCCCCAGCCTCAACGGCCGTGCGCAGGTGTGCTGAGGTCGAGAAAAACCCTTTGGCAATCAGGGGCAACGTCGATACCGCTCGGGCAGCCCGAAGGTCGTCCCACGTGCCTGCAAAGCGTTCGTCGACGAGCACCGACATCGCGCGTGCACCACCACGTTCGTAGATGCGCGCGAACTCGGCAGGATCGCCGGACGGAAGCAGGTCACCGGCCGACGGTGAGCGGCGCTTGAACTCCGCGATGGCGCCGAAGCCGGGCGCTGCAAGGGCGTCGAAGAACCGTCCCATCAGGCCGCCTCATCCCACTGCGTGAACGCGGCGAGCGCGTCGAGACGCTCGGCTGCGGCACCGGTTTCGATCGTCGCGCGCGCGATCTCAATACCTTCGGCAAGGTCGGCAGCGTGTCCGGCCGCGGCGATTGCCCCGGCGGCGTTCAGCAGCACGGCCTGGAGCTTGCCGCCGGTGTCCTCACCGGCAAAGATCGCACGTGTTGTTGCTGCATTCTCGGCGGGCGTTCCGCCGCGAAGCTCATCGTGGCTTGCCGGGGGCAAGCCAAAGTCGGCCGGATCGATGATTCGCTCGCGAATCTCGCCGTCGATTACCTCACAGACCTGATTCGGGCCAGCGGGCGAGAGCTCGTCAATCCCTTCGAAGCCGTGAACGACGTACGCGCGCTGGGTTCCAAGCTTCACGAGCGCTTCGGCGTACGTGCGCATCAGTCGCTCGGTTGCGACACCGAAGATCCCCGCACGGGCTCCCGCGGGATTCGTCAGCGGCCCGAGCACGTTGAAGACGGTCCGCGTGCCAAGCTCGCGGCGGATCGGTGCTGCGTGCCGCATTGCCGGATGGTGCACCTGCGCGAACATGAAGCCAAAGCCAAGCGTGTCGATCGAGTCGGCGATGCGGTCTGGGGTGAGATCGAGACGGAACCCGAGCGCCTCAAGAACATCTGCCGAACCCGACGCAGACGACGCTGCGCGGTTGCCGTGCTTCGCGACCGCGGCACCGGCTGCGGCAGCAACGATCGCCGATGTGGTGGAGATGTTGAACGTATTCGCGCCGTCGCCGCCAGTGCCGACGACATCGACCAGATCGGTGCGCTTCGGATGTACGGCCAGAACGTGGCTGCGCATCGCGTCGGCGCACCCTGCGATCTCGTCGGCGGTTTCGCCTTTCAACCGCAGTCCAGCAAGGAACGCGCCGATCTGACCGGGTGTGGCGTCGCCACTCATGATTGTGTCCATCACTCTGCGTGCTTCTTCGCGCGTCAGGTCGCGGCCCTCAAGGATCTGGTTGAGCGCCTGCTGCATCAGTTGCCCGCCAAGAAGTTGCGTGCAATGTCCGAACCAAGCGGTGTCAGCACCGACTCGGGATGGAACTGGACACCGTCGACCTTCAAGCGCGTGTGGCGCACCGCCATGACTTCACCGTCGGCGGCCGTTGCCGTCACTTCGAGCACGTCGGGCACCGACGTTGCGGCGAGTGAGTGGTAGCGGCCCGCCTCGAACCCTTGCGGCATGCCGGTGAAGAGACCAGCCCCGTTGTGGGTAACCGTTGTTGCCTTGCCGTGGACGAGCTCTTGGGCGGCGCCGACCGTGCCGCCGAAGACCGTCACGATCGCCTGGTGGCCGAGGCAGACTCCGAGCACCGGGATCCGTCCTGCAAACGTCTCAATCAGCGGAATCGACATGCCGGAGTCCTCGGGTCGGCCGGGACCGGGCGAGATCACAAGGTGATCGGGCGCAAGCGATTCCGCCTCAGCGATCGTGATCGCATCGTTGCGGATCACTTTCACCTCAGCCCCGAGCTCGCCGAACAGGTGGGCGAGGTTGTAGGTGAACGAGTCGTAGTTGTCGATCAGCAGGATCACGATGCCTCCGACTCGGCCAGGTCGATCGCGCGCTCAATGGCGGCGAGCTTGTTTAGGCACTCGTTGTGCTCGTCGGTCGGGTTGGAGTCGACAACCAGACCACCTCCAGCTTGCAGATGCGCGACCCCGTCGTGCAGGAGCATCGTGCGAAGCGCTATGCAGGTGTCGAGCCCGACGCCCGGGATGTGGTACCCGACAACACCGGCGTAGAAGCCGCGGCGAAAGCCTTCGAGCTCGCTGATGATCTGCATTGCGCGCACTTTCGGAGCGCCGGAGACCGTGCCAGCAGGGAAGGTCGCGCGAAGCAGATCCCACGGGCTGTAGCCCTCCTCGATCTCTCCTGCGACCTCCGAGACGAGATGCGTGACGTGCGAGAAACGCTCGACCTGCAAGAACCGCTCGACGCGGACGGTACCGGGCTTGCACACGCGCGAGAGGTCGTTGCGGCCGAGATCGACGAGCATCACGTGTTCAGCTCTGTCCTTCTCTGATGCGAGCAGTCGCTCGGCGTCGCCTTCTCCGACCGGTGTGGTTCCCGCGATCGGATTCAGGCTCGCGCGGGTGCCCTCAAGCTTCACGTGTGTTTCGGGCGACGAGCCGATCAGGGCGGTGTCACCCAACTCGAGCAAGAACAGGTACGGCGAGGGGTTCACACGGCGGAGGGCGCGGTAGATCGCCAGTGCGCTCGCTGACGTCGCACGCTCTGCACGCTGCGCCACCACGATCTGGAAGGCGTCACCGGCTCGGATGTACTCCTTTGCCTTCTCCACGCGTGCCTCGTGTTCGGCCTGTGATGGGGTGCGGACGATCGGTCGCGACGGATAGTCGGTCGATGCCGACGGAAGCTCGATCGGAGC
Organism: Actinomycetota bacterium; assembly: GCA_009702325.1. Taxonomy (GTDB): domain Bacteria; phylum Actinomycetota; class Thermoleophilia; order Gaiellales; family Gaiellaceae; genus PALSA-600. The sequence continues at coordinate 105,555 of WLID01000003.1, read as the reverse complement.
GTCGAGCAGTGCGCGTACCTCGTTCGGATCGCCCCGCAACACCTGGGACACACCGCGCACATGGTCGAACCGAACCAAGATGTCGGCGACGACAAACTGGCTCACCGGCAGGCCACGCCCGGGTTCGGGAAGGGGGACGGTCGGCTCAAGCTCGGCGATCCAGTCGTACCCAACGTGTCCCACAACAGGCTCGTTCAGACGCTCCGCTTCATGCACGTCGACGATGCGCGAGCCGCAGCCAAGCAGCGAATAGCGCCCAAGTCGGCCCTGGTCGACGGATTCGAGAAGGAATGACGCCTGCCCGCGACCACGCAGACGCAGATATGCCGCGAGCGGGGTCAGCAGGTCGGTGTGAAGTTCGGTTGCGGTCGTCGTCATCTCACTGTTTCCGTTGCGTATCGGTAGACAAACAAAAAAGACCCATGAGGGTCTCGGACGAGCGGAGGTCGGGCTGAACGCGGGTAGCTAGACCCGGCGCAGGCTCCCGCCCCGCTCGCAGCGCCAGGACCACCAAGTGCGGGGGGAGGTTGCCATCCCGCATCACGATAGGCACTCCTGCTTGAATCCGCAACCTGATGGCAATTCCACCGCTTCTTGCAGACCTCCTCGCTGCCTCCGGGCCCTCGGGCCATGAAGAGCCCGCCGCTTCCGTGTGGCGCGACGCGGCCTCAGCGTTCGCCGAAGTGACCCGTGACCCGGTCGGCAACTCCTACGCCCACGTCGGGCCAGGAGATCGTCCGACGCTCGCTCTTGTGGGGCATATCGACGAGATCGGGATTGCCGTTACGCACATAGAGGAGAGCGGTCTGCTGGCGTACACCGTCGTCGGTGGGTTCACGCCTGAGGCGCTGTTTGCCCAACGCGTCACGATCGCGGGACGGAACGGCCCGGTGCGGGGAGTTGTCGGCCGCCGGATGCTTTCGCCGAACGAGCGACGCGACCGCCCGAGGCTCGATCACGCGGATCTCCACATCGATATCGGCGCTGCGTCACGCGACGAGGCGGCCGCGCTCGTTCGCCCGGGTGACGCCGGAGTCTGGGACGGCCCGCTCCTTGAACTGCCAAATGGCCGAATCTCCTCCAAGGCGCTCGATAACCGCCTCGGCGCGTACATCGCGCTCGAGGCGGCCCGCCGTATTGGTGAGGCAGGAGGCGCGTGGCAGCCCGTCGCTGTCGCCGCGGTTGCTGAGGAGGTGGGGTACTTCGGTTCGCGTACCGCCGCGTACTCACTCAATCCGGGGGCGGCGATCGCCATCGATGTCACCTACACGACCGATGGCCCCGGCGGCGATCCGCGCCGCGTCGGCAAGGTCGAGCTCGGTAGTGGAGTCGCGATCAGTCGCGGCCCGATGCTGAACGCGCGGGTCTTCGACCTGCTCGTCGAGGCGGCCGAGGCCGAGACGATCCCCCATAGCTTCGAGATCTACACCTCCGACACGATGACCGACGCCGACGCCGTCAACGTCTCGCGGGCAGGCATCCCAACCGGGCTGCTGTCAATTCCGCTGCGGTACATGCACTCACCGGTCGAGCTCGCATCGCTGGAGGACATCGAATCGGTGATCCGGCTTGTGACCGCGTTCGGCACGCGGCTTGCGGCCGACGAGTCGTTCCTGCGCTAGCCCGATGCGGGCGTGGGTCTCTCATCCGACGCCCGAGCCGGCCGTCGCTGTGCTCGAAGCCGCAGGGTTAGACGTTCGGGTTGGCGGCGACGCGGCAGGTGCAGATGGCGTGCTCGCACATCTGATCGAGACGATCGACGAGGCGTTTCTCGACCGGGTGGGGCCGCAGCTGAAGGTTGTGGCGAACTTCGCGGTGGGTACAAACAACATCGATGTCGCCGCGTGTCAGGCTCGAGGCGTCGTGGTGACGAACACCCCCGACGTGCTCACGACCGCAGTTGCCGAGCACGCGCTCGCCTTGATGCTCGGTGCTGCGAAACACATCGCTGAAGGTGATCGCATGATTCGGGCGGGGCGCTGGCGAGGCTGGAGCGAGAACCAGATTCAGGCCGTTGAGCTGCGCGGCAAGACCCTCGGCATTGTCGGGATGGGGCGGACGGGCCAAGAGTTTGCGCGGATGGCTGAGACGGCACTCGGAATGCGCATCATCTCGTCGCGGCCGCTCCCGCTCGACGAGCTGCTCGCCGAGGCCGACGTCGTATCGCTCCATGTTCCGCTTCGGCCCGAGACAACGCACCTGATTGGGGCACGCGAGCTTGCTCTGATGAAGCCGAAAGCGATCTTGCTGAACATCGCGCGCGGCCCGGTCGTCGATGAGGCCGCGCTCGCCGAAGCTCTCGCGCACGGGACGATTCGTGGTGCCGCGCTCGACGTTTTCGAGCAGGAGCCGCGGGTTCACCAGGGTCTGCTCACCGCCGAAAATGCGGTGCTGAGCCCACATCTCGGCAGCGCGACAGCCGAGACACGCTCGGCGATGGCCCGCCTCGCGGCAGAGAACGTTGTGTCGGTCTTGCTAGGTCGCGGGCCGAAGACCCCTGTCTCTGGGTAGGTTGCAGGCATGACCCGATCCGTGATCGTCTCCGCAGTGCGCACCCCATTTGGCAAGCTCGCCGGAGGACTGGCGCAGTACACCGGCCCGCAGCTCGGCTCGTTCGCGATCCGTGGCGCGTTGGAGCGCGCCGGGATTGAGGCGCACGAGCCCGACTACGTGATCATGGGGCAGGTGTTGCAGGGTGGCGTCGGGCAGGCTCCCGCGCGACAGGCTGCGGTCGCCGCAGGCATTCCGATCGAGACCCCCTCTGACACGATCAACAAGGTCTGCGCCTCGTCGATCCGCGCGATCGAGATCGCCGACTCGATGATCCGCGCCGGCGACGTGGAGCTCGTGGTGACCGGCGGCATGGAGTCGATGACCAACGCGCCCTATGCGCTCCCGAAAGCGCGTGCAGGGTATCGGCTCGGCCACGGAACGCTCGTCGACCTCGCCGTCTGCGACGGTCTGGAATCGACCTTCGATGGACGCCACATGGTCGCCCAGGCGTCATACGTCTCGCGCGAGCTCGAGATCGGGCGCGATGTGCAGGATGCGTGGGCGTTTCGCTCGCACCAGCGCGCAATCGCCGCTGCCGATGCCGGGCTGTTCCGCGACGAGCTCGTGCCGGTAGGCGACCTTGAAGCTGACGAGAGCCCCCGTCGCGACACCTCGCTTGAGAAGCTCCAGTCGCTGAAGCCAGTGTTTGACCCGGAGGGCACCACGACCGCAGGGAACGCGCCGGGCGTGAACGACGGCGCGTCGTGCGTGATCGTTGCCAGCGAAGAGTGGGCTCGCAAGCGTGGAATCACGCCGCTCGCCACGATCATCTCGCAGGGCTTCTATGCGGGCGAGTTTGCGTACCTCGCACGCACACCGGCCGAAGCAACCGCCGACGCGTTGCGCAAGGCAGGGAAGACGGCGAGCGAGCTCGCCCGATATGAGGTGAACGAGGCATTTGCCTCGGTCGCCTGGAAGTCGACCCAAATGCTGGGCATCGACGAGGATCGCGTGAACGTCAACGGTGGCGCGATTGCGATCGGGCACCCGATCGGCGCGTCGGGCGGTCGAATCGTGTCGACCCTCGTGCACGACCTGCGTCGCTCCGGCGGCGGGCTCGGTGCCGTCGCAATCTGCTCTGGCGGTGGCCAGGGCGATGCGCTGCTGATCGAGGTGTAGCCGTGCGTCTCGCGCCGTTTCGGTTTGGCTTCGGTGGGCGAACCCGTGTGCGTGCGGCAGGAGGCGTGATCATCCGCGACGGCGCCGTCTTGCTTGTCTATCGCGAGGTGTACGACGACTGGGCATTCCCGAAGGGGAAACTCGATCCCGGCGAGTCGTGGCAGGTGGCGGCGATCCGCGAAGTGGAGGAGGAGGCCGGACTCGCCTGCACGATCGTCGGTGACGCTGGACGGACGTTCTACGTCGACGGCAACGGGCGGCAGAAGGAAGTGCGGTACTACCGGATGACGGCAGCCGGTGACGCGCAGGCACAGAACGAGATCGACGCTGTGCGATGGGTGCCGATCGACGAAGCGATGACGCTGCTCAGCTACCCGCGCGACCGCGAACTGCTCAGCCGTTTGCGATAGCGCAGCTCAAGTGCGGTAACGCCTAGCCGCTCGTTCGATTCGGTGGCGCCATCGGGTGCCCAGCCTTCACGTTCATAGAAGCGCCGTGCGCGGTCATTCTCGTCGAGCACCCAAAGGACGGCGTCGGTGTAGCGCTCGGAGAGACGAGCCTCAGCCTCCCGCAACAGACCTCCGCCGATTCCAGCTCCCCAATGGGACGGATCAACGTAGAACGCTCCAATCAACGCCGTCTCCGGCTCGTCCTCGAAGGCGTACAGACTCGCGAAGGCAACGACCTTGTCAGCATCGACCGTAACGAGCACCTCGAAGCCGGGCTCCGGATTGAGCAGCCGCTCATGCCAACGTGAGCCATCGAGCGGAATTGCATCGAGCTTCTCGGGCGGAAAGACATGCCGGTAGGCCGCCTGCCAGCCGCGAACGCGAACGCGCTCAATCTCGTCGGCATCACGCGGCTCAGCAAATCTCACCTGCATCGTGCAAGGGTAGGCTGCCCAGGTGACTCCGGAGAGGTACGCATGAGGTTCCCGACCGTCCTCGTCGTTGGCGCAGGGCAGATGGGTGGCGGCATCGCCCAAGTGATTGCCGGATCGGGGCGTCACGTGCTGCTTCACGATCCCTTTCCTGGCGCGACCGACCGCGCACTCGTGACGATCGAGAAGAGCCTGACGCGGCTCGCCGAAAAGGGCGGTGCTGAGCCCAGCGCGGTGCTGGCGCGGATCGAAGCTGTGTCGGAGATCGCGCCAGCCGACCTGCTGATCGAGGCGATCACCGAAGACGAAGCGGTGAAGGTCGATCTCTTTGCTCGTGCCGATGCGCTGCTGCCACCCGGCGCAGTCCTGGCGTCGAACACAAGCTCGATCCCGATTGCCACGCTTGCCGCCGCAACCCAACGGCCCGAATCGGTGGTTGGGATGCACTTCTTCAATCCCGTTCCGCTGATGGCGCTCGTCGAAGTCATCCGCGCACCCACGACAGCGCCAGAGACCGCTGCCGCGATCGTCGAACTCACGCGGGAACTGGGCAAGGAGCCTGTCGAGACCCTCGACAAGGCGGGCTTTGTTGCAAACCGGATCCTGATGCCGTTCATCAACGAAGCGGTGTGGGCTCTATCGGAAGGTGTCGCGACCGCCGAAGCGATCGACACCGTCGCGAAGCTCGGCTTCGCGCACCCGATGGGGCCGCTCGCACTCGCCGACCTAATCGGCCTCGACACGTGCGTCGCGATCATGCGCGTCCTCGAACGAGGGCTCGGGAGCGACCGCTATGCGCCTTGCCCGCTGCTCGAAACACACGTTGCCGCCGGACGGCTCGGCCGCAAGAGCGGCGCCGGGTTCTACGACTACAACCCGTAAGCGTTCCGAGTAACCACACCTCTACCTCAACTCCGAGTAACCACACCTCTACCTCAACTCCGAGTAACCACACCTCTACCTCAACTCCGAGTAACCACACCTCTACCTCAACTCCGAGTAACCACACCTCTACCTCGAAGTCACGACACCGTCACCCACGTGTGACGTGGGCGCTGCGACTGTCTGCGTGGTCACCCTAGACCCGCGTTTTCAGGAGGTGCGCCGGATGATCGTTCTCGCTGCTCTTGGAGCAGCACTTGTCGTGACTACCGCTCTGGCGTCAGCTGCCGGCGGCGGCACCGCGAAGCCCAATCCTGGCCTCGCGTCGCTTGCCAAGATCAAACACATCGTGGTGATCTACGAGGAGAACCACAGCTTCGACAACCTGTACGGCGGCTGGGAGGGTGTGAACGGCCTCTCGAAGGCGACGAACGCGGCGAAGCAGGTCAACCAGTCTGGCACCGCTTTCACGTGCTTGCTTCAGCTCGACGTCAACCTCACCGCCCCGGCGCCGCTTTCGAACAGCTGCACCGACACGACGGTCGCAACCGCGTTCTCAAGCCACTTTGTAAATGGCATCTTCACAGTCGATGCGTTCATCCCCGCCACGGCAACGACCTGCCCTGCACCCGGTGCGTTCGCATCGAACGGCTTCCTGAACGGCACGGCGCTCGCCGGCGGTTGCACACGCGACATCGTGCATCGCTACTACCAGGAGCAGTACCAGATCGACAACGGAAAGATGGATCGATACGTGACCGGCTCCGACGCGGCTGGCCTCGCGATGGGGATGTACACGACCTCGTCGCTGCCCATCTACAAGTACCTGCACTCTTCCGCGGCACCGAAGTACGCGATCGAGGACAACTTCTTCCAGGGCGCCTTCGGCGGCTCGTTCCTGAACCACCAGTGGCTAATCGCCGCTGCAGCGCCGGTGTGGGCGAATGCCGTCAACGACGGAGGGTCAAACGACCTCCACTCGGTTGTCGATGGCAACGGGATGCCGAACAACTACGCGCTCTACGCATCGCCGCTCGGAGCCAACGTGAAGGATCAGCAGCTCACGGCGTCGTGCAGCCCGGGTGCGGGCCGCGCCGCTACGCCAGCCTTTGCCACATGCGGTGACTACGCGGTCAACATCGCACAGCCGTGGTATCAGCCGTACTAGCCCGGAACGGCCGACACGCGTCGGCTCCCACCGCTCACGAGCCCGAACATTGGCGATGAGATGACCGCAAGCAAGGTCTCCTGGGCCTGGTACTCGGGCGGGTGGTCAAACGCAAACGGTGACGTGAACGGCCCGGGCTGGACGAACGGCAGCACGCCCGGCAAGTGCACCGACCCGACTGCGTTGGGCACGGCGACCTACCCGAACTGCCCTGATGCGCTCTTCCAGTTCCACCATCAGCCGTTCAACTACTACTCGGCCTACGCACCGGGGACACTCGCACGCGCAGATCACCTGCAGGACGAAGTTGCCTATGAGAACGCTGTCGCCGCGTCAAAGAAGACGTGCGGCCTCCGCGACGTCAGCTTCATCAAGCCTCTCGGCGAGGAGAACGAGCATCCCGGGTACGCCAGCGAAAACACGGGGAGCGATCACCTCGTGGAACTCCTCAGCTCGATTGAAGCGAGCGCGTGCGCGAAGGACACGATGGTGATCGTGACCTACGACGAGTTCGGCGGACAGTGGGATCACGTTCTGCCTCCCGGCACGGTCGGTGGTGTCCCTGGCGCTCACGACAAGTGGGGCCCCGGCACGCGTATCCCGGCGCTCGTTGTCAGCCCGTTGCTGCAGGCGAACTTCGTCGTCGATCACGTCGAGCACGACACGACGTCGATCCTTACGACGATCGAGAAGCGCTTCAACCTCAAGCCGCCCGGAACCCGTGATGCGGGCCTCGCGAGTTTGGCAACAGCGTTCTACGCAAAGGCCCCCGCAAGCTAATCGCAGCGGCCGGTCTGGGGGAGACGGGGGTGGATGTCCGCGCGCTGCGGGCGCCCACCCCCGATCTCGTACCGTGTTTAAAGGAGGGATATGGCAGAACACACTGACTCCACCGCAATGTCAGTCGCGCTGCGCGTCCAAAACAGTCTGCGTGCCGAGTTCGGACGACTCGAAGAGATGGCGGTGGCGGTGCGTGCGGCAGACGCCGAAGCGCTCCACCAGTTCCGTGTTTCAGCGCGGCGCGCACGAGCCGTGATCCGTGCTGCCCGTCCCGTCGTCGGCGACTACTACGCCACGCTCGACCTCGAATTGCGTTGGCTTGGCGCAGAAACCGGCGACGCCCGCGATCTCGAGGTGCTGCAAGCAAATCTCGAACCAGTGATCGCCGAACTCGACGTCGACACAGAAGGCGGGCTCGCGATTCTTGCGGTCGTTCGTGCCGATCAGGAAGTGGCGCGCCAACGTGTCCTGAACGCGTTGCTCTCGGAGCGCTTCGCAGAACTTCTCGACGTCTTTCGTTCGGTAACCGAACGGCCCGCCGCTGTCGTCGGAAATGAATCACCAGAGACGATCGCGCGGAACCAGGTCGAGCGGCTTTGGAAAGCACGGCGGCGGCTCGGAGACGACCCGACAGATATCGCACTCCATGCAATCAGGATCAAAGTCAAGCGCACACGCTATGCGGTCGACGTGCTGATCGGTCGAGAAGCAGAGGCTTCACGGGAGCTGACAAAAGCGCTTCGGAACCTGCAGAACCTCATCGGCGTTCATCAAGACGCGCACGTTGCAGAGGAACGGATCCGCGACTACGCGGTATCAGGTGCCGAACTCGCCGCAGGTCGAATCATTGAGCGGGAACGCGGGATTCGAGCGAAGGTGCGGCAGCGACTTCCAGCGGCATGGCGTCGACTCGCGCGTGCAAGCGGCACCGCAACGTAAGAGCGATCAGGCGGCGCGGGCGGCGCGAATACGCTGCTCAAGCTCGGCAAGCGCCCCATCGCGGAGACCGCCACGCCGTACACGAAGCGGCACGTTCACGATCTCTTGGAGCGCCGAGAGAATCACCGTGCCGGCCGCGATCGTGGGGACACGATCCTCCTCGATGTTCCACACCTCAACAAGCTGGTCGTGCGGCGTGTACGTCAAGATCGACTCCGCACGCCGGAGAGCCTCTGCCGTCAGCGTCGGGCCAGTGAGTTCGCGCAACGCGCGGGCGCTGCCACCAACAGCAAGCCCCTCCTCAGCGAACGGCGGCTCAATTCCGATGAGAGCAGCGCGCACCTCGCGGCGGGCGGCTTCCATCGCTTCGCGCCCTGGAGGATTCCCTTGAAGCAATCGGCTCGTGAGCCGCATCGAGCCAAGGTCGATTGAGCGCACCCAGGTAGCCCCGTCGCGCTTCGTGCCGATCGCGATTTGCGCTGACCCACCCCCGACATCGACAACCGCGAGCGTCTCGCGCGGTGGCACGCGAAGCGCGTTCAAGGCGCCCTGGAAGCCAAGCTGGCCCTCTTCCTCCGAGCTGAGAACGCGGACAGGGGCTCCTGAGATCTCTGCAAGTCTTTCAATCAGCGCGTCGCCATTCGTTGCCTGCCTGCCAGGGCTCGTCACGAGCACCTCCACACGTTCGGCACCATGCGCGCGCGCATCGATCACGAACGCTGCGACCGTCCAAGCGGCCTCGTCGACCTTCTCGCCGGGAATCTCGCCGAAGAGCTCAACGGCTTGGCCGAGTCCAAGCATCGCCCTTCTGCGGTGGATGACGTTGTCGCCCGCCTTCACAAGGAGGCGGACGGTGTTTGCACCCACGTCGACGACCCCGAGCGGCATAGGATCATGATGACGACGCCACATGTCAGCACCCTAGCGCGGGGTGGTACGGCGCGACCGGGCCCGCCGTCGCATCGCCATCGACTGCGCGGTCTTACGCCGCTCACCCTTCGGCTGCATGACGCGCGTCCACGTGCCGTCGGCGGCCAACTCCCACGCATTCGTGTTGTCGGCGAGCAGCGACTTGAGAATCGTCTCGACCTCGTTGCGCGCAAGCACAGTTTCGACAGGAACGAGAATCTCGATGCGATGATCAAGGTTGCGGGTCATCATGTCGGCACTGCCCATCAGGTACGTGCGATCTTCGCCCGACTCGAAGCAGTAGATCCGGCTGTGCTCGAGGAATCGACCGAGAACCGAACGCACACGGATGTTTTCGCTCAATCCGGGCACCCCGGGCGTCAGTGCACAGATAGCGCGCACCACAAGATCGATCTGCGCCCCCGCCTGCGATGCTTTGTAGAGCTCTTCGATGATCGAAGGGTCGGTGAGGTTGTTGAGCTTCAAACGGATGCGCGCGTGCTCCCCGTTCTCAGCAGCTGTCGCGACACGCCGAATGTGCTCCACAAGCTTCTTGCGCATATGGAACGGCGCCACAAGCAGCTTGCGGAACTCCTGCGGGCGCCCAAAGCCTGTCACGAAGTTAAAGAGGTCAGCGACATCAGCGGCGATGTCAGGATCAGCCGTGAAGAGCCCGACGTCTTCATACATACGAGCCGTTCGGGCGTGGTAGTTGCCCGTGCCGATGTGCACATACCGCCGCAGCCGATCACCTTCCCGGCGGACGACAAGAATCGTCTTCGCGTGGATCTTCAGGTCAGGGAAACCAAACGCAACATGCACGCCAGCCTTTTCAAGCGAACGCGCCCACTCGATATTCCGCTGTTCATCGAACCTCGCCTTCAGCTCGACAAGACACACGCTTTGCTTGCCGTTTTCGGCGGCCTGCATCAGCGCCGGCGCGAGCGCAGAGTCTTCGCTGGTGCGGTAGACCGTCGTCTTAAGCGTGACGACCTGAGGATCATTCGCAGCAGCCCGCACAAACGCCTCGACGCTCGTCCCAAACGAGTCATACGGATGCTGGACAAAGACATCGCCGGCGGCGATCTCCGCAAACAGGTCGTTGTCGCGTGGTGAAGAGATCCGACGCTGCGTTCGCGGTACCCAGGGCTCGTTCTTCAGATCAGGCCTGTCGAGATCGCACAGCTGCATGACGTCGGCGAGGTCGAGCATGCCATGGACGGGATAGACCACGTCGGGACGGATCGAAAGGCGCTCGACCAAGCGATCAACCATGGGCTGCGAAATAGAGTCGGCGACCTCAAGCCGGACAACCGCGCCAAACCGACGACGACGAAGTTCCGTTTCAACTGCACCGAGGAGGTCGTCTGCATCGTCAGAGATTTCCGTGTCACCATCGCGCGTCAGGCGAAACGCCGTCTGCTCGGTGACATTCATCCCGGGGAACAGGAGATCGAGATAGTGCGAGATCACATCCTCGAGCGGCACGAGTAGGCCGTTGTCACCCGCCGCCACAAAGCGGGGGAGACCCTCAGGAACCTTCACCCGAGCGAACCGCTCTTCGCCTGAGTCGGGGTTACGCACGTTCACCCCGAGCGAGAGTGAAAGGCCAGAGATGTACGGGAACGGCTGACCGGGACCGACCGCAAGCGGGGTGAGAACCGGGAAGATCAAACGTTCGAACGTGCCAGCGAGCGCGGCGATTTCCCGTTCGTCAGCGTCTGCGACTGTCCCAACACGGATCCCTTCCGAGCCCAACGCGGGGCAGAGATCGTTACGCCACAGGTCGGATTGACGGTGGCAGAGATCAAGCACACCCTGACGCACCTCAGCGAGCGCCTGCGCCGGCGTGCGCCCATCCGGCGAGCGGACGTTGACACGCCCAATCACCTGGTCGAGCAGGCCAGCCACACGCACCATGAAAAACTCGTCGAGGTTCGACGAAAAGATCCCACAGAACTTGACTCGCTCGAGCAGCGGTTCGCTCGGATCGGACGCGAGATCGAGCACACGCCGATTGAGTTCGAGCCACGAGAGTTCGCGGTTGAGAAGTGTGTTCATAGACGCATCAAAGGAGGGCCGACGCGATGTGGCCGCACGTTCGATCTTGTCGTAACCGGTGTAAACGAGGGGTTTCAATCCGGTGACCTTTTCGCGTTCTGGTCGGTACGGTCTCGTCTCGGACGACCGCAACGCTGTCTATGCTCTTCGCAGTATGCGGAACACGAAGCTTCTTGTCGCAGCAGCGGTGGTCATCGGCGTTGCACTCGTCGTCATCGGCATCGTCTATCTGGCTGAGCCGGCGAAGTCGCTTCCAAGCTTCTTCCCGGGCCATGAAGCTGGTTCAGCCCACCATCACGTGAAGCACGGCATCGCCTCGTTCTTCGTCGGCCTCGCAGCGTTCGCGTTCGCCTGGTTCCAGACGGGTCCGAAGAACAAAACCGCGTGATACTGCTCGCCACGCTCATCTCGTATCCCCGGGCGATCATCCTCGGGTTGCTCCAAGGCGTCGCCGAGCTCTTCCCGGTCTCGAGCCTCGGGCACAGCGTGATCCTCCCGAAGCTGTTTGGGTGGGACATCCATCAAAACGACAAGTACTTCCTCACGTTCCTCGTAGCGACGCACCTCGCGACAGCAATCGTGCTGCTCGGATTCTTCTGGCGCGACTGGGTGCGGATCTTGAAGGGGATCGGCCGATCGCTGCGCGACCGCGAAATTCGCGCCGACGACACCGATGCCAAGCTCGGGTGGCTCCTGATCGTCGGAACGATCCCAGCAGGAATCCTCGGCCTAGCTCTTGAGCACAAGCTGCGCGCCGTCTTCGCCTCAGCAACGTCAGCGGCCGTCTTCCTCACACTGAACGGTCTGTTGCTCTACGGCACCGAACGGCTACGGCGACGCGCACCCGACACAGAAGGCGACGACGACACCCGCATCGCACGCAAGATGAGCTGGCGAGGCGCGGTTCTCGTCGGAGCCGCGCAGGCGCTCGCGTTGATTCCCGGTCTGTCGCGATCGGGTGCGACTATGGGTGGCGGGTTGCTCGTCGGGCTCTCCAACAAAGACGCCGCACGGTTCGCGTTCCTGCTCGCGACACCAATCATCGGTGCCGCCGCCATCCTCAAGCTGCCCGAGCTCTTCGGGCCTGAAGGCGACGGGGTACGTGGCCCAGCACTCGTGGGCGCACTCTGTTCCGCAGTGACCGCGTACCTCGCGGTGCGCTTCCTGATGCGCTTCTTCGAGACGAAGACGCTCACACCGTTCGCGATCTACTGCTTCTTCGCAGGGCTCGCCGCCACGGTCTATCTCGTCGCCTAGACGCAACTCCGGCAGCTCGCGCTCCGATCAGCGGACGCTGGAATCACGACACGTGCTCGTGACGCCCGACTGGCCGCCACACACCCAGGCAACTTACGCGTTCGCGGAGGCGTCGGTGAACTCGCGGAACTCGCCCGTGACGACGTACGCGATCTGCTCACCAATATCCACGGCGTGGTCGCCGATGCGTTCAACGCACCGTGAGATCACAAGCGTCCGGAGCCCATACTCGCGCTCCTCAGCCGAGTCGCCGAGCGACAACACCTGCTCGACGGCCTGACGGTTGGCACGGTCGATCAGCTCATCGAGATCCGAAAGGGTCAGTGCCTTTTCAACGTTTCGCTCGGAAAACGAGTCAAGTGCGACACGAATCATCTGCTCGGCACGCTGGCCCATGTCCTCAAGCGAGTTGAGAATCGTCTGGTCGCTGACATCGAGGCCACCCATCAGCTTCGTCAGCTTCGCGACCGTGACGCAGTAGTCAGCCATGCGCTCAAGGTGGAGATTGATGCGAAGGATCGCGAGGACAAGCCGAAGGTCGGTTGCGACCGGGGTCTGACGCGCGAGGAGCGACTGGACACCCTCGTCGATCCGCAGATACCGCTTGTCGATCTCGTCGTCGAAGCCAATGACCTCGTCAGCAAGCTCTGAGTCACCACGACCCAGAGCATTCAACGCACCGCGCAGTGTCCGGAGAACAAGCTCGCCTTCCTCCTGCAACGACGCCTCAAGCGCGGAGAGCTCTTCCTGAAACGAGATACGCATCAGCCGAACCGTCCGGTGACGTACCCCTCGGTACGCTCGTCGGCCGGCTGGGTAAAGATCTTTTCGGTCGAGTCGTACTCGACAAGAATGCCGTGGCGACTACCGCTCTCTTCGACCTTGAGGCTGAAGAACGCCGTCATCTCCGCGACACGCGCAGCCTGCTGCATGTTGTGGGTGACGATGATCAGCGTGTAATCACGCTTCAGCTCATGCATCAGATCCTCAATCGCTGACGTTGAGATCGGATCGAGAGCCGACGCTGGCTCATCGAGAAGGATCACGTCCGGCTCAACCGCGATCGCACGTGCAATGCAGAGGCGCTGCTGCTGCCCACCCGAAAGACCGAGCGCCGACTTCTTCAGGCGATTCTTGACCTCATCCCAGATCGCGGCACGCTTGAGGGCCTGCTCGACGCGATCGTCGAGATTGTCCTTCATGCCAAGGATCCGCAGACCGTAGGCGATGTTGTCGTAGATCGACTTTGGGAACGGGTTCGGTCGCTGGAACACCATGCCGATGCGGCGACGAACCTCAATGGGGTCGACGTCGCTGCCATAAATATCGATGCCGTGGTACAGGGTCTTACCGCCGACAACGGCGCTCGGAACAAGGTCATTCATGCGGTTGAGGCAGCGCAGAAACGTCGACTTGCCACAACCGGACGGCCCGATAAGTGCGGTGATCGCATTCTTGTAGATGTCCATCGAGACATCTACGACGGCCGGTGCCGTGCCGTAGTGCACAGACAGATCGCGGACTTCAAACACCGAATCGCGAGACACGCTGGAGGCGGATGGAATCTGGATCCCGACGGTCGGGGCAGATGGGACTTGCGGTGTGTCAGCAGATTCAGTCATAGGTTCGGTCACCGGTGCATCGGGGCTGGGGGGATCCATGAGGCTCACATCGGGGAGTCTGCTCGGCCCCACGAGCCGCCTGGGTACACAATATGTGAACGTGTTGTGACGCAATGGTGAACGACCCTCGCGCTTCGAGCTCGCGCCTGTGAAGCTGCAGCGCAATGGAAGCCACCGCCACACCCCAAGGTCTGCGCAGAACCCGTCACGCACTCGACCGGTTCGGCGACAAGGCGCTCTATGTCATCACCGGGTCGGCGGCGGTGCTCACGCTTGTCATCATCGCGCTGATCATCTGGAAGGTGGTCGAGGGCGCTTGGCCAGCGATCAACAAGTTCGGCATCTCCTTCGTTTGGAGCGCCACGTGGAACCCAGTGATGGAGGTGTTCGGCGCCCGAGAGTTCGTGCTCGGCACCTTGCTCACCTCGTTCGGGGCGCTGCTGATCGCCGCGCCACTCTCGATTGCGATCGCTCTGTTTCTCACCGAGCTCGCGCCGCCGTCAGTGCGGAGCCCAGTCGGCTCCCTGATCGAGATGCTCGCCGCTGTTCCCAGCGTCGTTGTCGGCTTGTGGGGCATCTTCGTGCTCGGGCCGTTCATCCGGGCCGACCTCGGGCCCTTCCTCCACGACTACCTCGGGTGGATTCCCCTTTTCGCGACCACACCGCAGCAGACCGGCGTACTTGCAGCGATCCTCGTGCTCGCGATGATGATGGTCCCGATCACCACCTCGATCTGCCGCGAGCTGTTCTTGACGGTGCCACGCGACGTCAAAGACGCCTCGATCGGCCTGGGAGCCACACGATGGGAGACGATCCGTGGGGTCATCGTCCCGTTTGTTCGCGGCGGCGTCGTCGCCGGCATCACCCTCGGACTCGGTCGGGCGCTCGGCGAGGCGATCGCCGTCACTCAGGTGATCGGCAATAGTCTCCGCCCGCTCCACTTCTCACTCTTTGAGCCGGGCAACTCGCTTGCGAGCCAACTTGCCTCCAGTTATCAGAGCGCCCCGACAAACATCGAGATCTCGTCGCTTGTGTACTTGGGCCTGATCCTCCTCGTCATCACGTTCACCACGAACTTCGTCGCACAGCGCATCGTCCATCGCTTCGAGAAGCAGACAGGGGCGCGGTAATGGAACCCACGTTTTCGTTGAAGGCGACAGGACGGTCAGCAAACCGACTTCGCAAGAACCGCATGGCGGAGATCGGTGCTGTCGTAGCGGCCGGAGTTGCCATCGGGGCTCTGGCGATCCTCGTCGGCTCCGTGCTGGTGAAGGCGCTCCCGGCACTCAACCTCGACTTCTTCACGAAGGGGCCCGCGGTGTTCGGTGAGACCGGTGGCGGTATCGCTCCGGCGTTTGTCGGCACGGCAATGCTCGTCGCTATCGCGACGGCGATGGCAGTGCCGTTTGGCGTTCTGCTCGCAATCTTCGTCAGCGAATTTGCTTCTCGCCGTTTCGGTGACCAGGTTCGACTCTGGCTCGATGTTCTCAACGGATTCCCGTCGATCGTGATCGGCATCTTCGTCTTCGCACTCATGGTGCAGAACAAGATTCCGATTATCGGCCTCGGCCATCACCAGAGCGCCTGGGCAGGCGGGTTTGCGCTCGCAGTGATCATGCTGCCGCTGATCTCACGCACCACCATGGAAGTGCTGACGCTCGTTCCGAATAACTTGCGCGAAGCAAGCTATGCGCTCGGCGTGTCGAAGTGGCGGACAGTCCTCTCGGTCGTCCTGCCGAATGCAATCAGCGGCATCGTCACCGGTACGACGCTCGCTGTCGCTCGCGCCGCCGGTGAGACTGCACCTCTGCTTTTTGCGTGCTCGATCTTCGGTCAGGTTGTGCAAACAGACCCATCGGTATCTGTCGCGTCGATCCCAGTGATCATCTTCGAGTATTCCGAGTCGCCTGACACGAACCTCAACTCGCAGGCGTGGGCAGCCGCCTTCGTCCTGATCATGTTCGTGCTCGTCACAAGCCTCATCTCGCGGCTCGTGCTCGACCGCTCGCGCCGCAAGCTCGGCGCAGCTTCCTAACGCCGCCTGCCGAGAACTAGCGGCGACCTGCGGTGCCGGGAGTCTTCCACGTGACCGACGTGCAACAGCGTTTCACGTTTGCCGAAGCCCGTTCACCACTCCGTCACCGCACCGTCACACCCTTTCAGCCCCGTGGCATAGGGATGCGCGGCACCCTGACATTGTCACCACTGAGTTGAACCCAAGGAGATCAATCTTCATGAGAAAGACCGCACTTGCGCTGGTCGCCCTTCTTCTTACCGCTCTTGTTGCGGTGGGCGCAGCAGGCGCCAAGACCGGCAAGTCGCAGGCCACTGTCATCAACGGTGCCGGCAGCACCTTCGTGTCGCCACTCGTTTCGCTGTGGACACCTGCGCTCGGTACCGCATTCGATTACACCCTTCAGTACAGCGGCGTTGGTTCGGGCGCGGGTATTACCGCGATCACGAACCGGTCGGTTGATTTCGGTGCTTCTGACGCGCCGCTCACGGCCGATCAGTTCGCGGCATGCAATGGCTGTGTCCAGATTCCGTGGGCGCTTGCTGGCACCGCCGTTCCGTACAACATCCCGGGCGGTCCTGCACGTCTGCACTTGACGGGCGCGATCATCGCGAAGATCTATCTCGGGCAGATCACCAACTGGAACGATCCGGCAATCAAGGCTGTCAACCCGAAGCTTGCCGCGGGCGAGACGCTTCCCGATCTGAAGATCACGCCGGTCTACCGCACGGGTAACTCGGGAACGACCTACAACTTCACCGACTACCTTGCGGCCGTTAGCCCGCAGTGGTCTTCCCAGATCGGTCGCGGTCAGTCGGTCAACTGGCCTGCGGGTGTTGGCGCGAGCGGCTCGGCCGGTGTCGCGGGTGTCGTCAAGAACACCCCGGGTGCCATCTGCTACGTCGATACCGCGTTCGCACTGTCGAACGGTCTGCACTTCGGCGCGATCCAGAACGCTGCGGGGAACTTCATCTTCCCGAGCATCCGCAACGTTGTCGCTGCTGGCGCAACGGTCAAGTCGGTGCCGGCGGGCAATGAGCTCCACATCGTGAACCCGGATAAGACGAATCCTCTCGCCTATCCGATCTCGACGTACACCTACATCATCCTGCCGCAGAAGACGCAGAATGCTCCGGCTCTTCGGAAGATGGTCTTCTGGGCGCTGACGCAGGGTCAGGCCGGGAAGTACACCGCGAAGCTCTACTTCGCACCGATCCCGAAGGTCGTGCTGGTCGCTTCCGAGAAGGCGCTCCAGGGCATCTCGAGCTAGAGATCTGTCATCCCCGGGTTCGGGGTGGCAAAAGAGCAGTAGCGGAGGGCGCCGACATCGGCGCCCTCCGCGTATTCCGGAGCGGTTTGGTCGAGCGATTCGGCGACCCGTTGCCTGCCGGCGCCTAGACGAGGCCCTTGCCGCCAGGCCCGTCCCCCCAAGCCGTGTCCTGGGGACAGTCCCCAAACGGAGGGGGCGGCTGGGGTTGCGGATGCATTGGGCGCGTCGGTCGCGCGAAAGACACGCACTTGCAGGGACAAGGCCCGCCCGAAGGTGAGGGCGAAATCTGCACACGAATTCGCGATGCGTGGGCACCGCACGCCGGACTAAATGATGTGCAGTACGAACAATGCGCCCAATGAGCGCCCACCGAATCTGCCACCAATTCCGAGACGAATTGCGTGGCGAGATCCTAGGAACAGGTGGGGCCGAGGCGCGACGCCGCAAATAGCCGCAACCAGCGGCGTCGAAGCCGTCGCGCTACGCGGTGGGGAAGACGCAGCGCACTTCGAGGCCCTCGCCCCGACCGCCCCGCGCTTCGACCGTTCCGCCCGCAGCGGAAACGACGTGCTTGACAATCGCCAACCCAAGACCGGTGCCGCGCGAGGCACGAGCTGCATCTGCACGCCAGAAACGCTCAAAGAGACGCGGGATATCGGCCTCGGTGAGCCCAACGCCCGTATCTGCGGCACGGAGCACGATCGCACCATCCTCACGCGACACCGACAGGGTGAAACTCGCGCCGTGACCGGCGTACCGAAGAGCGTTCTCAGTCAGATTCTCGGCGATGATCCGAAGCATGCGGGGCCGCAGAGGCACGTCGACCGTCGGGTCGCCACTCGCCATCACCGCGATACCTGCGCGTCCCGCGGCATCGGCATGCTCGGTCACGACCTCCTCGAGCACCGGCAGCGCGTTCGTCATCCCAAAAGAGACGACCTCCTTGCCGCCCTCAAGCTCAGAGAGGAACAAGATCTCGTCGATCAACGCGCCCGCATATTCAACCTCGGCACGGGCCGCGTCGATCAGCGCTTGAACATCGGCGCCAGGGAGATCAGACGAATCAAGAAGCGCGAGGATCCGCGCAAGAGGAGTGCGGAGCTCATGCGAGACCGCCGCAGTGAAGCCCGTGCGAAGCTCATCAAAGGCGGAGCCGTACGTACGCTCGTCGTTCGATTCGGCTTCAGGTAGGCGTACGACGTCCACTACGTCATCTTGTACCGGTTCATCCGCACCACCAAAGAGCCGCTTCACCAGATCGTCACCACTCCGTCACCCGCTCCGAACCGCCTTGGGGTCTATCGTAATGCCTATGGCGAAAGTGTTGATTGTCGAAGACGACAACGTCATTGCCGATGGGATGGCAAGGCATCTGACGGCGGCGGGCTTTGACCCGATCGTTGTCGGCCGTGGCGAGCTCGGTTTGGCGCGACTGCGGTACGAACACCCTGACGTCTGCGTGCTTGACCTCATGCTCCCGGAACTCGACGGCTGGAAGCTGATCGAGACCGCGCGGGCAGAAGGGATCGGCACACCGATCGTCGTCGTTTCCGCCCGAGGCACAGAACACGACCGCATCCACGCGATCGAGATTGGTGCCGACGACTACCTCGTCAAGCCGTTCTCAATGCGTGAGCTTGTAGCGCGTGTCGGATCGGCCGCCCGTCGCGGCGTACGTCCTGCGGAGGAGAAGCGCGGAGAGCCGATCCAGATCGAAGAGCTGTTGATCGACCCGCGTGAAGTGCAGGCGTTCATCGACGGCAAGAGCGCGGGCCTGACGCCCACCGAGTTCAAGCTGATCTACACGCTCGCAATGGATCGCGGCCGTGTCGTCACACGCGACGAGCTCCTCCAAAAGGTGTGGGGTCGGCGCGAGACTCATCGCGATCGCACCGTCGATGTGTTCGTACGGCGTCTGCGTCAGAAGATCGACGCGGTCTCCTCGCAGCACTCGTTCATTCAGACGCGCTTTGGGGTCGGGTACAAGCTCGAACCCGAGCTGAAGACCGCCGCAACCGCTCTCTAAGCGCGCCGTTCGGCCGTAGACTCGCGGCGTGGACTTCGAGCTCACGTCTGAGCACCGCGAGATACAGACGCTTGCGCGCGAGTTCGCCGCGTCGGAGATCGCTCCGTTCGCAAGCGAATGGGATCGCGACCGCCGCTTCCCGGCCGAGGTGTTCTCGAAACTGGCCGATCTCGGACTCATGGGCGTTTGTGTGCCCGAAGAGTTCGATGGTGCCGGGTGCGACTTCCTCTCGTACGTTCTCGTCCTCGAGGAGCTTTCGCGTGCCGACGCAGGCGTGGGTGTCACGCTCGCGGTGCACACCTCGGCGTGCACGCTGCCGCTGCTCATGTTCGGCACCACAGCGCAGATCGCGCAGTACGTGCCGCCCTTGGCGCGCGGAGAGGCTCTCGGTGCGTTCGCGCTCACCGAGGCGGGTGCCGGCTCCGATGCGGGCGCGATCGTCTCACACGGCACCGAGAGCGCCACAGGGTGGCATCTCGCCGGCACGAAGCAGTGGATCACCAATGGCTCGTTTGCTGACACGTTCATCGTGTTTGCGCGCACAGAGACCGGAGTTGAAGGCCCGCGAGGGATCTCGGCCTTCATTCTCGACGCGTCGCAAGTGGCGGTCACACGTGAGGAGCACAAACTTGGTTTGAACTCCTCGTCGACGGTCGATCTTGTCTTTGACACTGATGTGTTGGCGGATCGTCTCCTCGGCGAGCGCGGCCGCGGCTTCGGTGTTGCGATGGCGACCCTTGACGGTGGTCGCATCGGCATTGGCGCGCAGGCGGTAGGGATCGCGCAGGCGGCGCTCGATGCCGCATGCGCCTATGCGAAGGAACGACGCGCGTTCGGCAAGGCGATCGGAGAGTTTCAAGCGATCCAGCAGAAGCTCGCAACGATGGCGACCGAGATCGAGGCGGCCCGACTGCTCGTCTACCGCGCGGCAATGTTGAAGGAGCACGGTAAGCCACACACGGTCGCGGGTGCGCAAGCCAAACTGTTCGCATCCGAGGTCGCTCGACGGCAGACGTCCGAAGCGATTCAGGTGCTTGGTGGGTACGGCTACACGAAGGAGGCTCCAGTGGAGCGCTATTTCCGCGACGCGAAGGTCACAGAGATCTATGAGGGAACGAGCGAGATCCAGCGTCTCGTGATCGCGCGCAGCCTCCTCGGTGAGTTGGGCCGCCCATCATGAGTCGAGAGCGCGACGAACCGGTGCGTTTGAATCGGATCTACACCAAGGGTGGAGATGCCGGTGAGACCTCGCTGGGCGACGGCAGCCGTGTCTCAAAGCTCGACGCGTTGATCCAGGCAGCTGGCGCAGTCGACGAGCTGAACTCAGCGCTCGGATGGGCTCAGGTTGTTGTGAGCGATCCGCAACTTACGCGCATCCAGAACGAGCTCTTCGACGTTGGCGCCGATATCGCGGTGCCGTTCACACCCGGCGATAGCCGTCTCCGCATCGTGCAGGCCGACATCGATCGGCTCGAAGCGGCGTGCGACGAGCTGAACGCCACGCTTCCAGAGCTTCGCAGCTTCGTGCTTCCCGGCGGAACGGAGGCCGCGGCCCGCCTTCATATGGCGCGGACGTCGTGCCGTATGGCGGAGCGCGTCGTGATTGCCGCGGCCGGGATCAAGCCCGTGAACCCGCTCGTCGCGATCTACCTGAACCGCCTCTCCGACCTGCTTTTCATCCTTGCCCGTCGCGCCAACGGTGACGCCGAGATCCTCTGGCGTCCCGGTGGCGAGCGCTGACGGCCACGTAAGGAATCCGGGGGAGCGTGGTTCTCGCACTTGCGCTGTGCGCAGGGGCCGGCTTTGGGCTTCTCAATGTGGCTGTGCGCTGGGGTGTCGCCCGGGGAGGCTCGCCTGGGGTCGGCGCACTCGTGGCGACGGTTGTCGCGGCAACCGTGTCTACGCTCGTCGCTTCACCCACGCTTCTTGCGCACAGGATTGACTCCTCGAACGTCTGGCTGTACCTCGCGGTTGGGGTGCTGGCACCGGGGATCTCGCAGGTGTTGCTCACCCATGCGGTAACGAACGCTGGGTCGTCGCGCGCGGCGATCGTGATGGGCTCATCGCCGCTTGCGTCGGTGGGCCTCCCAACGCACGACCCGGAAAAAGTCGTGCAGCGCCGTCGTCTCGATCGAGAACTGGGTTGTGTGTTGGTCGTTCACCCTCTCCCCTGGGTGGCCGCCGTCGATGAACTGCATCCCAACTGACATGCCGCAAGCTGGGCTGCATATCTCCGGTTCGCCCTAGTGCTGCAGCGCTCCGTAACGCCTCGTACGGTTTTGGACGAGGCGTCGGCACCGATTGTACGAAGTGCGCCTCATGCGCGGGGAGGATTTCGGTATGGAGATTTGGGTAGGTCGACGCCGCTACGAAGCAGCGAAAAGGCGCTCTGTGCCGAGCCGAGTCGGATCCAGCAGATCGCCGAACGCGGCCTCGAGGGGGTCGAGCTGGGAGCCGTAACAGGCAAACGCTTCAACCTTGGCTTGCGCACGGTCGGGGTTCAAGGTGACCACCTCAACCGACCTGCCCGTGATTCCCGGCGGAGCGGCGGGTTCTGCGCCAAGGGTGTAGGGGAGATCGGCGTACAGCACGGCGTCGGGCCGCAGTGCAAGCACGGCATCGCGAACGATGAGATGGTCGTTGTGTCCGAAGCCTGCAGGGGCATACACCCGAGTCGCCTGCTCGAGGTGTGCGCGGAGCGCGTCAGCGATCTCGTCGCGCGTCGGAATCGGCGCTCCTCCTCGTTTGATCAGCCCCTTCCAGCCCGACCGACGCTGGTACTGCCGCTCGGGGAAAGCGAGGTGAACCGGAATTGCGCCAAGGAGCTCGGCAGCCGCCCGATCCTCTAGACGACGTTCATCCATGCGGTCATGTGACGACCTCGCACCGGTTGACGCGTCGTAGCTGCCGAGGAAGCCCACGGGCGGATCGCCCGCAAACACCGTGACGAGAGCGACCCCAGGATTCAGCGCTCCAGCGCACGAGAGCACCGCGTCATCGAGGTGCGCAGCGACGACAACGGTGGTTGCGGCGTTTTCGGCCATCCCAATGAACGCTACCCGGGGTACAGTCGCGCGGTGATCACCTCGGTCGACAACCCGCGCGTGAAAGAGGTTGTGCGTCTGCGTGGCTCACGGGAACGACGCGCTTCCGGGCTATTCATCGCAGAGGGACGGCGCGAGGTTGAGCGCGCGCTGGGCTCGGGGCTGAAAGCGCAGGCGATCTACGTGGCGCCCGAGCTGATCGAGTGGACAGGCGGCGAGGAGGTGAGCGCGAAAGTGCTCGCCAAGATGGCCTACCGGGCAGAGCCGGAGGGTGTTGTGGGTGTGTTCGTCGCACCCACGCATGCCGTCCCAGCAAGCCCTTCGCTCGTGCTCGTGTGCGTAGGCATCGAAAAGCCGGGCAACCTCGGGGCGATGGCCCGGTCCGCGGTTGCCGCTGGGGCCGACGCCCTGATCGTTGCCGACGGTGTCGTCGATCCATTCAACCCCAACGCAATCCGCGCCTCGACGGGCGCCGTCTTCACGCTGCCGATCGTCGCAGGGGCGCTTGAGGACGTACAGGGCCTCGGCATCGAACTCGTCGCAGCGGTCGTTGGCGCCACCCAGCGCGCGTGGGAGGCCGACCTCGCCTCTCCAACGGCACTTGTGATCGGCGCCGAAGATGAGGGCCTCGACGCTCGGTGGAGGCAGGCGTGCGCAACCCACATTTCGCTGCCGGTAATCGGCGAGGGTGTCGACTCGCTGAACGCTGCGAACGCCGCCGCGGTGCTCCTCTTTGAAGCCGTTCGCCAGCGGAGTGTCACCTCGTGACGACGGTGCCAACACGCGCGGATGTCGAAGCTGCGGCCGCTCGTCTCGCCGGACTGCTTCCGCACACGCCGCTCATCGACGGCCGTTCGCTGCCTGCGCAACTCAAGTGCGAGCTCTTTCAGCGCACAGGCTCGTTCAAGGCGCGCGGTGCGTTGAACCGGGTGCTGCAGCTGACACCCGAGGAGCGTGAGCGCGGCGTCATTGCAATCTCGGCCGGCAACCATGCGGCGGCGATCGCGTTCGCCGCGGCGCAGGTCGGCGTCGATGCCCTTGTTGTGATGTGGCAGGGCGCTTCGGAGCAGAAGATCGAGTCGACCCGGCGCTACGGCGGAACCGTCGATCTCGCGGCGCACGATCCAGCGGGAGCATTCGAGCGTTTGCACACCCTGATCGCAGAGACAGGCCGGGTGCTTGTCCATCCCTTCGACGATCCCGTTGTGATCGCTGGTGCAGGGACGGTGGGCCTTGAGATTGAGGCCGACGCACCTGATGCCGACGCGGTCGTCGTGGCCGTGGGAGGCGGCGGCCTCGTTTCCGGGATTCAGACAGCGCTTGCCGGACGCATACGCGTGATCGCCGTGGAACCCGAACGGAGCCGGGCGCTCCACGATGGCTTGGCGGCAGACGCCGCCGTGCGCGTGTCGTGCGATTCCATCGCCGACGGACTGAACGCTCCGTTTGCGGGCGCGATCGCGCTCGAGGTGTGCAGAGACATCGAGCGCGTGCTCGTCACCGAGGCCGAGATCGCTGACGCGTTCCGACTGCTGCATGAACGTGCGAAGCTCGCTGTCGAACCAGCAGGCGCTGCAGCACTCGCCGCAGTTGTCGCTGGAAAGGTTGAAGCACGCAACCCCGTCGTCGTCGTGAGCGGCGGCAATGTCGCGAGGCACACCGCCTCTGCTATCTTGGCCGCTCGATGAAGGCAGACATTCACCCCGACTACGTCGTGTCGCACGTGCACTGCTCGTGTGGCAACGCATTCGAGACCCGCTCGACCAAGGCTGAGCTGAACGTCGAAATCTGCTCGCAGTGCCACCCGTTCTACACGGGCAAGCAGAAGTTGATGGACACCGGTGGACGCGTTGAACGCTTCCAGCGTCGGCTCGAAAAGGCCGGCCGCGCAGCCTCCTGAGCGCGTTCGCGCGCTCCCGTTAGGCCAACCGCCGCTTTCGAAGGGGCATTGACGTGTCGCAGGCAATTGGCGGACAGGCGGTTCTCGAAGGTGTGATGATGCGCGGCCCGCGCAACTGGGCCGTCGCTGTGCGTACCCCGGATGGGCAGATCGCCCTGGTTGCGAAAGAGATCCAGCCTCTGATGGCCCGCCACTGGACGCTTCGGCTTCCGGTCGTGCGCGGGGTCGTCGCGCTTGGCGAATCGCTTTCGATCGGCTTCAAAGCGCTTGCCGTTTCTGCGAACTACGCCGCAGCCGAGGAGGCGGAGGGTGAGGCGACGGGCAACCATGAGCTTGAAGAGCCAGCTGAGATCGGTCGCGCCACGCTGTTTTTCTCTTTCGCGGTCGCAATCGGCTTCGCCCTCATGCTCTTCAAGGTCAGCCCGGCGCTTCTTGCCGACCTGTTGCCGATCTCAAACGGTGGCTGGTTTGTGCTCGTGGAAGGCGTCATTCGCGTCACGTTGTTCATCGGCTACCTCGGTGTGTTGAGCCTGATCCCGTCGCTGCGACGCGTGTTCCAGTACCACGCTGCCGAGCACAAAGCGATCAACGCGTACGAAGCGGGCGAGGAACTGACGCCTGCAAATGTTCAGCGCTACTCACTGATCCACCCACGCTGCGGCACCGCGTTTCTCCTTTGGGTGATGGTGCTCAGCATCTTCGTGTACGCCCTCTTCGGGCGACCCGAGTGGTACTGGCTGATCGTGACGCGCATCACTTTCCTGCCGATCATCGCGGGCATCGCTTACGAGCTGATCCGCTACGCCGGCAAGCACTCCGGCAACCGCGTGCTGATGACACTGCTCGCGCCGGGACTCTGGCTGCAGCGGCTCACGACGCGCGAACCAGAGCTCGATCAACTTGAAGTTTCAATTCGCGCGCTGCGCGAAGTCCTAGACAGGGAAGGCCGGGGTGGCCCGGCCGACACACGTGTGGAGGTGATGGCGTAGATGGCAGCACATCGAACAGCAACAGTCGAATGGATCGGCGACCTGCTCGAAGGATTCGGCACCGTCCGCCCCGTCGAGGGCGGATCGATCCCTGAGGTCGAGGTCACTTGGCGTCAGCGAACCGACTCGTCGAACGCCGGTGCGACACCCGAGGAATTCCTCGCGGCGTCACACGCGTCGTGTTACTCGATGGCGTTGGCTGCGGGTTTCGTCGGCCAGGGCTTCGAGCCGGAAGAGTTGCACGTCAGCGCGACAGTGACCTTCGAAAACGGCGTCGGTATCACCGCATCGCAGCTTTCGGTAACGGGCATCGTCGACGGTGCGAGCGACGAAAAGTGGCGGGAGATCGCAGGGCGCGCGAAGGACACGTGCCCTGTGTCGAAGGCGCTCGCCGGCATTGAAATCACCCTCGTCCTGCCGGATATCCCGGACGTTGTCGAAGAAGAGCCGGAAGCGGCCGACGATGACGAGGCTGCGGGCGACGCAGCCGACTCGACCGAGGGTTAGGAAACGATTCCCCTGGGTCCGCCGGACGACGGCGGGCCCAGGCCGGGATCTCCCCGGCCGGTACCCTGACTCGCTATGGCCGGACTCGAATCACTCGTCGACGAGCTCAATCGCTCCTACCGTGAGCTCCAGGAGAGCATGTCTGACCCCGAGGTCTACAACGACCATCGGCAGGCGGCCGAGATCGGGAAGCGGCTCAAGGAGCTTGAGGCCGCCTACAAGCTTGGCCAGGCGTGGCAGCAGGCGCTCGACGACCTCGCCGCGGCACGGGGCGACGCGGAGCTCGCCGAGATGGTCGCCGATTACGAAGTTGAGGCTGCCCGGCTTGAAGAAGAGCTGAAGCTGTCGCTCGCGCCACGCGATCCCGCCGACGACAAGGACGTCATCCTTGAAGTCCGCCAAGGCGTCGGGGGCGACGAGGCGGCACTCTTCGCATCAGATCTCGCGCGCATGTTCCAGCGCTACGCCGAGCGACGTGGATTCAAGTGGGAAGAGCTCGAAGTGAGCCCCACCGAAGGCGGCGGGATCAAAGAAGGAACCTGGGCGATCAAGGGCGACGGTGCGTACTCCGTCTACAAATTTGAAGGTGGCACCCACCGTGTCCAGCGGGTGCCAGAGACCGAATCGCAGGGCCGGATCCACACGTCCACTGCAACTGTTGCGGTGATGCCGGAGGCAGAGGACGTCGACGTCGCTATCAATGAGGTCGACCTGAAGATCGACGTGTACCGCTCGTCAGGCCCGGGTGGGCAGTCGGTTAACACGACCGACTCCGCCGTGCGGATCACCCATCTGCCGACGGGCATCGTCGTTGCGATGCAGGACGAGCGGTCGCAGCTGCAAAACCGTGAGAAGGCGATGCGCGTGCTTCGCGCACGCATCTATGAGGCGGAGCGAGAGCGGCAAGCGGCAGAGCAGGCGGCGGTGCGTAAAGCTCAGGTTGGTACGGGTGAGCGGGCCGAGAAGATCCGGACATACAACTACCCCGAGAACCGTGTCACCGACCATCGGGTGAAGTTGACGGTCTATCGCCTTGACCAAGTGTTGCAAGGCGACCTCGAAGAGTTCACCGAGACGCTCGCGGCAGAAGAGCGTCGCGAGGCGCTCGAATCCGGCGGGCTGTGACGCTCGCAGATCTGCTGTGACGCTCGCAGAGCTGCTGCGAACGACCGCCGGCTATCTCGCCGAAAAAGGGGTCGACAGCCCGCGTGTCGACGCCGAGCTGCTGCTTTCCCGTGCTCTCGGACTGAGCCGCATCGAGCTCTACACCCAACACGACCGGCCACTGAACGCCGACGAGATCTCGGCGGCACGGGAGTTTGTGCGACGCCGTGCAGCGCGGGAGCCGCTGGCCTACATCCTCGGCGACTGGGGTTTTCGGCGCTTGATCTTGAAGACAGACGCGCGCGCTCTTGTCCCACGGCCGGAGACCGAGATCCTGGTCGATCGCGCCCTGGCGCTGCTCGCCGATGTCGAGAGCCCACGCATCGTCGATGTGGGGACAGGCTCAGGGGCGATCGCGCTCGCACTGAAGGACGAGTTGCCGGCAGCGACCGTGACGGCGGTCGATCTTTCACCTGACGCGCTCGCCCTTGCCTCGGAGAACGCCGCCGCGCTCGATCTGGCCGTCGCGTTTGTCGAGAGCGACCTCCTGGGTGCGGTCGAAGGACCGTTCGATCTGATCGCATCGAATCCGCCGTACGTCGACGACGACGAAGCACCTGGGCTGCCGCCAGAGGTGCGCGACCACGAGCCGAAGCTCGCAGTGTTTGGGCACGGTGAGACGGAGCGGCTCGCCGACGCCGCCCGCGCCAAGCTCGTGTCCGGGGGTGCGCTTGTCCTCGAGTGTCATGAGGCGAAGACCGACCAGATTGCCGCGACGCTGACGGCGCTCGGGTACGACGACGTGCGTGTCACGAACGACCTTGCAGGGCGCGCGCGGGTGGTGGAAGGGCGGTGGACGCCGTAGGCGTGCAGGACGCAGTCGCGGCGTTGAGACGCAGCGAGGCAGTCCTACTGCCCGCCGACGGCGTCTATGGCATGTGCGCGCTTGCATCAGACAAATCGGCAGTGTTGGCGTTGTACGCACTGAAAGGCCGGGAGGCGCGGCAACCGACCGCGGTGATCGCACCGTCGATCAAGAGCCTGCTCGCGTTCCTTCCTGACATTCCGGCCCACGAACGACTCGCGATCGAACGGTTGCTACCCGGCCCCTTCACACTCGTCGTGTCGAACCCCGCGTCGCGGT
Organism: Actinomycetota bacterium; assembly: GCA_009702325.1. Classification (GTDB taxonomy): domain Bacteria; phylum Actinomycetota; class Thermoleophilia; order Gaiellales; family Gaiellaceae; genus PALSA-600. The sequence goes on along the minus strand of WLID01000003.1, from coordinate 77,387 downwards.
ACCCCTGGCTCTCAGGCGATCGGTCGGCAACGCTCGGTGTGCGGGTGGCGAACCTTCCAGGCTCGTCGCAGGCCGTGCTCGATGCGGTCGGCCCCGTCGCAGCGACGAGCGCGAACGAGCCGGGGGAACCTCCCGCCGCGTCGCTCTCGGACGTGACAGCTCGGATCCGCGCCGGGTGTGGGGCGGAGGTCGATGCCGGAGCGCTCCCCGGCACGCCCTCAACCGTCGTCGACATCACCTCGACGCCGCCCTTGGTCTTGCGTGAGGGGCTGGTGTCGGCGGCCGAGACGCTCGCGTTGCTCGCCTCGTAACGGGGCGAAACGCCGCTGCCGTTTACGATGGGGCAGACGGCAGCGACCCAGGAGAGAGACTGATGGCGAATTCGCACGAAACGTTCGAGCACCTCAAGTCGGCCGGTCTGGCCGATGTCGACCCCGATATCGCCGCGCTGCTTGGGCGCGAACTCGATCGCCAACGCGGCCAGATCGAGCTGATTGCGTCGGAAAACTTCACCTGGCCGTCGGTGCTTGAGGCCGTTGGCTCGGTGGCGACGAACAAGTACGCAGAGGGCTATCCCGGCAAGCGCTACTACGGCGGCTGCGAAGTTGTCGATGAGATCGAAGAGATCGCCCGGACCCGCGCGAAGACTCTCTTTGGCGCCGAGCATGCGAATGTGCAGCCACACGCCGGCGCGCAGGCAAACATGACGGTGTACTTCGCCGTCCTCAAGCCGGGCGACCGTGTCCTTGGTCTCTCGCTCGACCACGGCGGCCACCTCACCCACGGCCTTGGCGTCAACTTCTCCGGGAAGCTCTACGAGTTCCATCACTACGGCGTGTCGCGCGACACGATGCGCGTCGACTACGACGAAGTGCTTGCGAAAGCGAAAGAGGTCAAGCCAAAGTTGATCGTTTGTGGCGGCTCGGCGTATCCCCGCACGATCGAAGCTGACAAGTTCCGTGAGATCGCCGACGAAGTGGGGGCGATGTTGATGACCGACATGGCCCACTTCTCGGGTCTTGTGGCCGCGGGGCTGCATCCGAACCCGGTGCCCTACAGCGACTTTGTCACCTCGACGGTGCACAAGACGCTCGCCGGGCCTCGGGCCGGATTCGTGCTGTGCCGTGAGGAGCATGCGGCGGCCGTTGATCGCGCACTCTTCCCTGGCATGCAGGGCGGGCCGCTCGAGCACACGATCGCGGCGAAGGCGACGGCCTTCAAGATCGCCGGTACCGAAGCGTTCCGGGATTACCAGGGCCGTGTTCGGGCAAACGCCGATGCTCTGGCCGCAGGCCTGATCTCATCGGGCCTCGAAGTACTGACGGGCGGCACCGACACCCACCTCGTGCAGCTCGACCTTCGTCACACCGAATGGACAGGCCTCGCAGCGCAGGAGCGCCTCGACGAAGTCAAGCTCACCGTCAACCGCAACACCGTCCCGTTCGACGAGCGGCCGCCGATGGTCGCCTCGGGTGTGCGCATTGGAACGCCTGCAGCGACGATGCGTGGCTTCGATGAGGCCGACTTCGGCGAGGTCGCAGCGATCATCGCCGGGTCGCTCACCGACGACGCCGACGTCACGGCGCTCCGCGAGCGCTCCGAGGCGCTGTGCGCCAAGCGGCCGCTCTACCCGGGCTTCCGCGGCTACACGGAGTACGTGGCATGACCGTCGTCGAGGTCACACACCCGCTCGTTCGGCACAAGCTGGGCCTGCTGCGGGATGTCTCGACCTCGACAGAGATGTTCCGTCGGCTTGTCAACGAACTGACGCTGCTGCTCTCGTACGAGGCGACGAAGGAACTCGCCCTCGAGGAGACCCAGGTTCAGACACCGATCGAGTGGACGACCGCCCAGCGGATTCCGGGCAAGAAGATCGCAGTGTGTCCGATCCTTCGCGCCGGCATGGGGATGCTCGACGGTGTGCTCTCGCTGATCCCCGTCGCGCGCGTCGGGTTCATCGGCCTGTACCGCAACGAGGAGACGCTCCAGCCGGTCGAGTACTTCGTGAAACTGCCGGCCGACATCGCCGACCGTGACGTGCTGCTGCTCGACCCGATGCTCGCAACCGGCAACTCGACTGCCGCAGCCGTGGACGTTGTGAAGAAGGCGGGGGCGACACACATCACGCTCATCTCGTTGATCTCGGCACCAGAAGGGATCGCACGAGTGCGCGAGGCGCATCCTGACCTTAGGATCGTCACGGCATCGATCGATTCGCGGCTGAACGAGAAGGGCTACATCGTTCCTGGGCTCGGCGATGCGGGAGATCGTCTGTACGGGACGAAATAGAGGGGGTTCAGATGGTGTGGAGCCAACTCACCAACCACCTCGACGTCATCTGGGGCGCGTTGCTTGCCCTCGTGATCGTCGTCGCGCTCACGCCCGCCGTTGGTGGGATGGCGCGCCTGCTCGGGGTCGTTGATCGGCCCGAGCCCGGGCGCCGCAAAGAGATGCGCAACATTCCGAGGCTTGGCGGACTCGCGATGTTCTTCGGCGTGCTGATCCCGGCACTCGCGTTCCTGCCGCTCCGCGGCGAGATGCGCGCGATCATCCTCGGCGCTGCTGTGGCAACCCTCGTTGGCGCGATCGACGATTTCCGAGGGCTACGCTGGTGGCAGAAGCTCGCGGGACAGGCGACCGCGGCTGCGATTCCAGTGGCAGCTGGCGTGTGGGTGCATCACGTGACGTTCCCAGGAGCTGGCGCGCACTCGATTCCGGCGTACATCGGACAGCCACTCACGGCCTTCGCGATCGTTGCGCTGATGAACATGATGAACTTCCTCGACGGGATGGACGGCCTCGCCGCCGGCGTCTGTGCGATCGCCGCCGGCTCCTTCACGCTGATCGAGCTGTCGCTCGGCCGCCCCGATGCCGCAACGCTCACCGCAATCGTGTTCGGAAGCTGCCTTGGCTTCCTGCGACACAACTTCTATCCCGCTCGGATCTTCATGGGCGACTCCGGATCGCTGCTCCTTGGGTTCACGCTCGCGGCGGTATCGGTGGAAGGCCTCCTGAAAACCGCAGCGCTGGCCACGCTCGTACTGCCGTTGCTCGTGCTGGCCGTTCCGCTGATCGACACCTCGTTCGTTGTCGCCCGCCGAATCAAGCACGGCCAGCCCGTCTATCGCCCCGACCGTGGACACTTGCACCACCGGTTCGAGAACATCGGCTTCTCGCAACGGCAGACCGTCGCGTACCTCTGGACGTGGTGCGGATCGCTCGCAGGAGCCGCCCTTGCAACACGTTTTGTGCACCTCCACCGGCATGGACACTGGAATCCGGCAGGGATTGCGATCGACGCGACCGTTGTGGTGATCGCGCTCGGAACGTCGATCTACGTTGTGTATCTGCTCGAGATCGTGAAGCTCGCGAACCCGTTCATACGCCGCCGCGAAGCGCAGCAACGCGAAGAATCGCTCCGTCGCTCCGCCTGATCGTACGAACTGCCACAAAGTCTCGTCGGATCGTAGGCACCAAGCGGTAATGGGCTGTCACGAAGTCGCGACACGCAGTGCGCCACTGCGCTATGCTCCGCCCCCGATGGAGCCGCCCGCGCCCCGTGCGTTTCCGCCTGCTGAGGCAGGCACCCTGCTCATCGTCGCCACCTCGGCGGTGATTGGCGCAGCGACCCTCGCAGGGTGGGCTGCAGGCTCTGCCACGGGCGGGCTTGTTGTCGGTGCCGTCGCAGGCGTCCCGGTGGGCATCGTCGCGGTGTACCGCCGCTACCGAGGATTCTTCCGCTGATGTTCGCGACACCGCGTCCCGTACCCGAATCTCGCGTGCCCCTGATCGGTGCAAGTGTCGTGATGGTGCTTGCGATTCCGGTGCTTTTGATCGGCGGTTGGCGGCTTGGCGCCTGGCTTCTCGCGGCCGTGCTGTGGGTCGTCTACCAGGGGTCTGGAATGGTTCTCCAGCGGCTGCCGCTCGGGATGGGTAATCTCGCATCCGCAGGCGTCGTGGCCTTCGGCCGGATGCTCCGCGCGATTTTCGTAATGGTGATCCTGATTGCCGTTGCGTCGTCGGACTCCGGACTGGGCCTCACAGCAGCAATCGTGTTCGCTCTCGCGTACACCGTTGAGTTCGGATTGTCGTTGATCGCGTATTTCGGAGGGGAGGCAAGATCGTGAGGATCAGTCGGTTGTCAATCGCGCTCGGCACGCTGCTGCTTGCCCTTCCAGCGTCCGCATCCGCAAAGGACTTCGATCCGTCCGAGGAATTCAAGCTTGACCCGTGGATCTCGATCCACATCGGGTCGCTCGACCTCTCGATCAACAAGGCAGTCGTCTACCTGCTGCTCGCCGCAACGATCTCCTGCACGATCGGGATCCTCACGATGCGCTGGCGCCTCTCGGCTGTCGCGGGTCGCCGCCAGACGCTCGGCGAGCTGATCTACGACATCGCACAGACCCAGGTGGCTGAAATGGGCCTGCCGCACAAGGCGCTCCGTCGCTGGTTCCCGTACGTCGCGACCCTGATGATCTTCATCTGGGTGATCAACATGCTCGGCTTCCTGCCGCTGCCGTTGACGGGCGAGACCTACCACGGCATTCCCGTGTGGGGCATCTACGCCGCAACCTCCTCGATTTCGGTGACGCTCGCACTCTCACTCGTCACCTTCTTCTTCACGCATTACGAAGGCATCCGCTGGAACGGGCCGTTCAAGTACTTCCGTTCCTGGATCCCCGAAGTGCCGAAGGCTCTGCTGCCGATGATCATTCCGCTGGAGATCCTCTCGCAGTTCATGCGTCTGATCAGCCTTTCGGTCAGGCTCTACGCGAACATGCTCGCGGGGCACATGCTCATCCTCACGTTCATCGGTCTGATGTTCGTGCTGGAGAACGTGTACCTCGGGATCGTCACCGTCCCGGTGGCCGCCGTCTTCTACATGTTCGAGGTTGTCATCGTCGTTTCCATCCAGGCCTTCATCTTCGCCGCCCTTTCCGCTATCTACATCGGCTCTGCGATCGAGCCAGAACACTAAGGAGAGACAAACCGCATGCTCACCCACCTCATTGCCGAAACGGTCACCAACGTCAAGGACGCACCTGTCGTCCACGCGGGTAAGGCCATCGCGCTCGCCCTCGGCATCGGTGCCGGTGCAGCCGGCGCAGGCGCCGGTATCGGCAACATCTTCGGCTCGATGATTCAGTCCGTCGCCCGCCAGCCTGAGCTGCGCGGCGAGCTCCAGGGCCTCATGTGGCTCGGGTTCGCGCTCTGCGAAGCCGTCGTGTTCTACGGCCTCGTCGGCGGTCTCCTCGGCTACGTCCTGGTCTAGGCAGTACCGAAAGAGAGGACACGATGCTGCTCGGCGCAAACCCACTGATCGAGGTTGTTCCAGGCCTGATGGTCTGGACGCTCGTTGCGTTCGCGATCACTCTGGTCGTGCTGAAGAAGTACGCGTTCGGTCCGGTCCAGAAGATGATCGACGATCGTCGCGATCGGATCCGTCAGTCGATCGACGAAGCCGACAACGCCCGTGAAGAGGCCCGCGCACTGCTCGAGGAGCATCGCAAGCTGATTGCTCAGGCTAAGAACGACGCCGACGAGATCCTCGCCGAAGCACGCAAGGTCGGCGACGGACTCCGCGAACGCATGCGGGCGGAGACCGAAGAGGATCGTCAGCGCCGGATCGAAGAGACGCAGCGCCAGATCGACCAGGCCACACAGAGCGCCATTGGTGAGATCCGTCAGGAAGTCGCCAATCTGTCGCTCATCGCGGCCGAGAAGATCACCAAGAAGGCTCTCACTGAAGCCGATCAGAAGCGCCTCATCGACGAAGCGCTCACCGAGATCGACTTCTCGAAGCTGGAGGCGTCCCGCTCATAGCCGCCGGGCATCGCATCTACGCACGCGCCCTGTTTGAGGCGGCCGAAGCAAAGGGCCGCATCACACAGGTGCAGTCGGGTCTCACCGACCTCGTCGGTGCGATCAACGACGTCCCCGCGTTGGCCGCGGTGCTCGTCAACCCGCAGACGGAGACAAGCTCGAAGAGCGAGATCCTCGTCGATGTTGTGGGGGACGGGGAGGAGCTGCTCACGAACTTCGTGCGTGTGCTTGCCGAGAAGGGTCGGACGGGGGAGATCCGCGAGATCGCCGCGGAATACGACACCCTTGTCGCCCAGCTCGACCGTGTGCTTGACGTTGAACTGACAACTGCGTACGAGCTGTCGGAGCAGGATTTCACCGGCATCCTCTCGCAGATCGAGAAGGCCTCCGGCCGCAAGGTTAAGGCCACCCGCTCGGTCGATCCGGACCTGATCGGCGGCATCGTCCTGCAAGCAGGATCGATGCGCGTCGACGCCAGCGTCCGTGGCCGCCTCGAGCGTCTCCGCCATGACCTGGCGGGAGCCCGCTGATGACCAGACCATTCACCTCACTGCTGCACGTGGGCCGGGCATCGGCTCCCGCGACGACCTAGAAGGAGACCACCCCGAATGAAGCTTCGCCCCGAAGAGATCACGTCGATCCTGCGTAAGCGGATCGAGGAGTTCGACGTCGAGACGAATCTCGCTGAGGTCGGCGCCGTGCTCCAGCTCGGCGACGGAATCGCCCGCGTTCACGGGCTCGAGAACTGCGTCGCGCTCGAAATGCTCGAACTTGACCATGGCGTTGTCGGCCTGGCTTTCAACCTCGAAGAAGACAACGTCGGTGTGGCGCTCTTCGGCGAGTGGGAGAAGATCAAGGAAGGCGATCCGGTGCGTCGCACCGGCAAGGTCGCCTCGATCCCCGTCGGCGAGGGCCTGCTCGGCCGCGTCGTCGACCCGCTCGGCAACCCGCTCGACGGTCAGGGCCCGATCGAAGCGAGCGAGTATCGCCCGCTTGAGAACAAGGCACCCGGCGTCATTGAGCGCCAGCCGGTGAAGGAGCCGCTCCAGACGGGCATCAAGGCGATCGACTCGATGACGAACGTCGGCCGTGGCCAGCGCGAGCTGATCATCGGCGACCGTTCGACCGGCAAGACCGCGATCGCGATCGACACGATCCTGAACCAGCATGACCAGAACGTGAAGTGCATCTACGTCGCTGTCGGCCAGAAGGCTTCGACGGTCGCGCAGGTGTACGAGCGGCTCCGTGAGGCTGGGGCGATGAAGTACACGACGATCGTGAACGCGCCTGCATCTGAGGCCGCGCCGATCAAGTGGATGGCCCCGTTTGCCGGTGCCGCCATGGGCGAGTACTTCGCGTTCAAGGGTGAGCACGCACTCGTCATCTACGACGACCTCACCAAGCAAGCTGACGCCTACCGGCAGCTCTCGCTGCTCCTTCGCCGCCCGCCGGGCCGCGAAGCGTTCCCGGGCGACGTCTTCTACTTGCATTCGCGCCTGCTCGAGCGGGCCTGCAAGCTCTCCGATGAGCTCGGTGGTGGGTCGCTGACCGCACTCCCGATCATCGAAACGCAGGCAGGCGACGTGTCGGCCTACATCCCGACGAACGTGATTTCGATCACCGACGGGCAGATCTTCCTGCAGTCCGACCTGTTCTTCTCGGGCGTCCGTCCGGCCGTCAACGTCGGTATCTCGGTGTCGCGCGTCGGTTCGTCCGCCCAGACGAAGGCGATGAAGAAGGTCGCCGGCCGTCTGCGCCTCGACCTCGCCCAGTACCGCGAGCTTGAAGCGTTCGCACAGTTCGGCTCGGAGCTCGACGCAGCCACTCAGGCCGCGCTGAACCGTGGCGAGAAGATGGTTGCGACGCTCAACCAGCCGCAGTACGCACCTTGGCCGGTCGAAGAGCAGGTCGTTGCGCTGTACTCCGGCGTCAACGGCTACCTCGACGACATTCCGACCGAGGACGTTCCGCGCTTCCACGAGGAGTTCCGTCAGGAGCTTCGCACCGAAGGAACCATCCTCAAGACGATCCGCGAATCGAAGGATCTAGCCGACGACACGACCGCTAGCCTCAACGCGGCGATCGAGAAGTTCAAGGCACGGTTCAACGTCGCAACCGCGGCGTAACGGAGCGCACGAAGTGGCCTCAGCACAGGAACTCAAGCGGCGCGTCCGCTCGATCAGCAACACGCGCAAGCTCACGCGGGCGATGGAACTTGTCGCCTCTGCACGCCTGCGTAAGGCGCAGCAGCGCATCGAAGCGATGCGCCCGTACGCCGACCGCATGCTCGAGCTGATGGGCGGCACGGCGCAGGCTGCCGGCGCCGTGCGTCTACCGCTGCTGCAAACACGCGATGAGGTCAAGCGTGTTGCGGTGATTCCTGTGACGGGCGACCGCGGCCTTGCAGGCGCGTTCAACGCCCAGGTTCTCCGTCGGTCGTTCGCGTTGATGCGCGAACTTGAGGCCGAGGGTAAGCAGGTCACGTTCTTCACGTCGGGTAAGAAGGCACAGTCGACGGTTCGCTTCCGCGGCCTCGATCTGTCGCAGGCGTGGACGGGCTACAGCGACCGCCCTGAGTACGGCAACGCCCAAGCGATCGCGCATGCGGTGGCCGAGGCGTACACAAACGGTGAGGTCGACAAGGTAGTAATCGTCTACAACGCGTTCGTGTCGGCACTCGTGCAGAAGGTCACAGTCAGTGACGTCCTGCCGATTCCGACCGAGGTGCTTGAGTCGAAGACCGACGATCTTGAAGGCGAGCACTCCGGCCCGGTCGACTTCTTCTTCGAACCCGAGCCGAAAGAGATCCTCGCGCGGCTGCTGCCGGTGTACGTCGAGACCGAGATCTATCGGGCACTGCTCGAATCGGCCGCGTCTGAGCAGGGTGCACGCATGACCGCAATGCGGAACGCATCGAAGTCGGCAGGGGAACTGATCGATTCGCTGACGCTCGCGATGAACCGCGCGCGGCAGGCCGCCATCACGCAAGAGATTCTTGAGGTCGTCGGCGGTGCCGACGCTCTCAACGCGTAGCGTCACCGTTCGACCTCGGATAATCCTGACGCGAATCTCTGCAACGCGCGACGCGCGAGCGGTTTACGAGCGATCCTGCGAGGGCGCGGCGGAGCGGAAAGATTGCCGCAATGGGAGAAAAAGTCCTGCATTTCGGACGTTGTGCGCTTGCGTAACCTCCTATACTTCCGAGCCGTGTCTGACGTAACCCATTTCGGGGGAGTGTGCTGCCTATGACGGCAGCCCCCACCACGGTCGGAGGTGTCGCTCCGCAGACGGTGACGCGAAGTGGATTCGAGCTCTTCTGGCTGCGGTTTAAGGAAGACCGCGCCGCCTTGCTCGGGGCCGGAACGATCGGCGTGCTGATCGTGATCGCCATCTTCGGTGGGCCGATCGCCTCGGCAGTAACCGGGCATCCGAACACCGAGCAGTACCAGCAGATCATGCAAGACTCGTTCGGACTGCCCAAGGGGCCGACGTCCGCTTTCTGGTTCGGTTCAGACGGGGAGGCGCGCGACCTGTTCGTCCGCACGATGTACGGGGCTCGCACCTCGCTGATCGTGGGTGTAGTGGCAAGTGGTATCGCCGTGCTCATCGGCCTTGTGGTCGGGATGATCGCCGGCTTCTACCGTGGCATCGTCGACACGATCCTCTCGCGGACAGGCGACGTCATGCTCGCCATGCCGCAGCTGCTGATCTCGATCGGAATCGTCGCGGCTTGTAGCTCGAACAAGAACGGCTGCGTGATCGCAGGGCCAATCGCGATCCAGCCAGGCCTCGCGCTCGTGATTGCGGTGATTGTCATCTTCTCGTGGCCGTACATCGCACGTCTCGTGCGCGGCTTCACGCTTTCGATTCGCGAGAAGGAGTTCGTCGAAGCAAGCCGCTCGCTTGGTGCAAGCGACACACGCATCATCTTCCGCGAGATCCTCCCGAACTTGAGCGGCCCGATCATCGTCTACACGACGCTGCTGATTCCGCAGAGCATCCTGTTCGAAGCGGCCCTCTCGTATCTTGGCCTCGGCGTTCCGCCGGACACCGCGTCGTGGGGCGGACTTCTGAACGACGCCCAGCGCTACTACGACACTGCGTGGTGGCTCATGTTCTTCCCAGGCCTCTTTCTTGTGATCACCACACTCGCTTTCAATTTGCTCGGCGACGGCCTGCGCGACGCACTCGATGTGCGGGCCGAGCGTTGAGAAAACCAACTGTGAACGGCGTTTTTCGTCTTACCATTCGGTCACTGCAATCCCCGATCCACCAAGGTTCGGGAAAAGGAGGGAGACACCCATCGTGAAGAAACCATTCGGGAGGCTCGTGGCTCTCGCCGGAGTCGTGGCGGCAATTGTCGTCGCGACTGCAGCCGGCGCGACCGCGCACTCCAACAAGGCGAGCTCGATCAAGTCGGGCGGCACGCTGAACGTCGGCTGGGAGCAGTCGTTCGGCTTCACCGACAACATGGATCCGACGGGCGAGTACCTCGGCGATGCCTTCGGCATCCTCGACAACCTGCTCGTCCGTACGCTCGTTGGCTACACCCACAATGCTGACGGCCCAGGCAACGCGATCGTCGCTGACATCGCCACCACGGTGCCAAAGCCGACGAACGGTGGTCTGACCTACACGTTCAAGATCAAGCAGGGCGTCAAGTTCAGCCCGCCCGTGAACCGTCAGGTCACGTCGGCTGACTTCGTCACCGCGCTTGAGCGTGAGGCGAACCCGAAGGACGGCGCTCAGTACGCCTTCTATTACAAGCCGATCAAGGGCTGGGACGCGTACGCAGCCGGTAAGGCGAAGTCGATCTCCGGCATCAAGACGCCGGATGCTTCGACGATCGTCTTCACCCTGACGACGCCGACCGGTGACTTCCTGAAGCGGCTTGCGATGCCCGCAGCTGGCCCGATGCCGGTTGAGGTCACAAAGTGCTTCGAGGGTCAGCCTGGCAAGTACACGGCCGACCTGATCTCGACCGCCGGCTACATGATCAAGGGCATCGATGAGGTTGATATCTCGTCGTGCGCGAACATCAAGCCTGCTGCTGGCTATGACGGCCAGACGATCCTCGACGTCGTTCGTAACCCGAACTACGTGAAGTCGACTGACCCGACCCGCAAGAACTATGTGGACGAGGTCAAGTTCATGGTCAACGCGAGCAACGTTGACATCTACAACAAGATCGAGAGCGGTCAGCTCGACATGGCGACCTCCAGCATCCCGCCGGCGGTCCTCAAGAAGTACGCCACGAGCTCAAGCAAGAAGCAGTACTTCCACCAGAACTCGGGTGACCGCACGTGGTACATCACGATGAACCTGACGCAGGCCCCGTTTGACGACATCCATGTTCGTCGCGCGATGAACTACATCGTCGACAAGGATGCTCTTCGCCAGGGCTGGGGCGGTCCGACGGTCGGCGACATCGCCAACCATCTCGTTCCGGACGCCCTCTTCGGCGGTCAGCTGAAGTCGTACAACCCGTACAAGACCCCGGGCAATCACGGCAGCGCAGCGCTGGCGATGAAGGCCATGAAGGGCTCGAAGTACAGCACTGGCAACAGCGGCATGTGTGACGCTGCTGCGTGTAAGAACGTGCTCCTCGTCTCCGACACGCGTGGTGTTGACCCGGGCATGGTCGCAACGCTGCAGCAGGATGCGAAGAAGATCGGCATCACGTTCAAGGTCCGTCAGATCAACGGTGCGTATCCGACGATCCAGACGCCTTCCAAGAACGTTCCGATCTCGGAGCGCCCGGGCTGGGGTAAGGACTACGCAGACGCGTTGACGTTCTTCCTCCCGCTGTTTGACGGTCGCACGATCATCGCGAACGGCAACACGAACTACTCGCTCGTCGGTGTTACGCCGGCACAGTGCAAGACGCTGAAGATCGGTGGCAACTGCACCGGTGTTCCGAGCGTCGATACACAGCTCGACAAGTGCTCGGTGCAGATCGATCCGGCACGCACCACCTGCTACGAGAACCTCGACAAGTACCTCATGACGAATGTGGTGCCGTGGGTTCCGTGGATGTGGTCGAAGGTGACGCGCATCACGAGCTCCAACGTGACGCACTACCAGTTCGATCAGTTCGCAACAACGCCCGCCTACGCGATGATTTCGGTCAAGTAGCGGGACTCGATCCTGACTGCCTCCGGGGCGCCTTCGGGCGCCTCGGAGGCTCTCTTTCTCTCACCTGATGCTTCTCTATCTCGCACGCCGACTGCTCTGGACGATCCTGGTCGTCCTGGTCGTCATGTTCGTGACGTTCCTCGTGTTCTTCAAGCTGCCGAACGGTGATCCGGCGCTGCGCTTCGCGGGGAAGTCTCCGACGACGGCGTCACTCGCCGAGATCCATAAGCGGCTGCACCTCGATAAGCCGTTCTATGTTGAGTACGGCTACTTCGTGAAAAATTTCGCCGTGGGTGACGACCAGGGCTGGCCTGGCCTCGGGTACTCGTACGGCAACTACGTTTCGGTGCGCAGTGAGATCCTTGAGCGCGCGCCACGGACACTTTTCTTGGTCGCGGGGGCCGCGACGCTCTGGTTAATCTTCGGTGTCGCGATCGGCGTGCTTTCCGCCGTCAAACGCAGAACGTGGATCGACCGTGTAGCCATGGGCTTCGCCCTATTCGGCATTTCGGCGCCGGTGTTCTGGTTGGGGCTGATGTCGCTCTTTGTCGTGTGGAAGAAGCTTGGACTCACAGGTGGGTCCGGCTACGTCCCGCTGTCTGACGGCATCGGTGCCTGGTTCTCGCACATGATCCTGCCCTGGACGGTGCTCGCGTTGCTCTATATCGCGATCTACGCCCGCCTCACGCGTAACAACCTGCTTGAGACGCTGGGAGAGGACTACATCCGCACAGCGCGTGCGAAGGGGCTCTCAGAGCGCACCGTGATCTTCAAACACGGCCTGCGGGCGAGTCTCTCACCGATCGCCACGATCTTCGGCCTCGACATCGCGTTGCTCGTTGGCGGGGCGATCATCACCGAGTCGGTGTTCAACATTCAGGGACTTGGGTGGCTCGCGTTCAATGGCGCGATTACGCAGGATCTCCCGAGCGTGCTTGGTGTCGTCATCTGCACGGCAACCGCGGTGGCCGTGATGAACCTCGTGGTCGACGTCGTCTACGCCTTCCTTGACCCGCGCGTGAGGTACGCCTAGTGGCTGGGGTGGGGGGCTCGTCCCTCCTCGAAGTCCGCGACCTTTCTGTCCGCTTCCGCACACGCGATGGTGTCGTCCAGGCCGTCTCGAACCTCTCATTCACGCTTGAGCGCGGAGAGACACTTGGCGTCGTCGGTGAGTCTGGCTCCGGCAAGAGCGTCACGAGCTTGGCGATCATGGGTCTGCTCAATCGCAACTTCGCAGACATCACGGGCGAGATCCTGTTCGAGGGGCGTGACCTGCTGAAGCTGTCGCCCGCCGAGCTGCGCAAGGTGCGTGGCAAGGACGTATCGATGATCTTTCAGGATCCCTTCGCGTGTTTGCACCCGATGTACCGCGTCGGATCGCAGATCGCTGAGGCTGTCCGCGCACACTCGGATGTGTCGAAGTCCGTCGCGCAAGCACGGGCAGTCGAACTACTTGATGCAGTTGGAATTCCAAACGCTGCCGTACGGGCACGCGACTATCCGCACCAGTTTTCAGGCGGCATGCGGCAGCGCGCGATGATCGCGATGGCACTCGTCCACAACCCGGCTGTGCTGATCGCGGACGAGCCCACCACGGCCCTCGACGTGACAGTTCAAGCGCAGATTGTCGAGCTCATCGACAAGGTCAAGCGTGATTTCAACGTCGGCGTGATGTTGATCACCCACGACCTCGGTGTCGTTGCCGAGACCGCAAGCCACGTGCTCGTCATGTACGGCGGCCGCGCGATGGAGTACGGGCCGTCCTATGAGATCTTCCATGCCGCACAGCATCCGTACGCGTGGGGGCTTCTCGAATCGATGCCGCGCGTCGACCGAAAGCTTGACGTTCTGATCCCGATCGAGGGGTCGCCGCCGTCCCTGCTGAACCCGCCGCCCGGCTGCCCTTTCAATCCCCGCTGCAAATACCGGTTCGACGCGTGTGACAAGCAGAGCCCAAAGCTCGTGCAGCTTCCAGGTGGGCACCTCGACTCATGCTTCCTCTCGACCGAGCGCAAGCAGGCCGAGTGGCGCGACAAGGTGTCTGAGGAGATCTCCCAGTGACCGCTTCCGGCTCCACCCAAACACCACTCGTCGAGCTCCAGCATCTGACGAAGCACTTCTCGGTGAAGCAGGGCGTGTTCGCGCGCGGCAAGGGTGTCGTTCACGCTGTCGAGGACGTCTCGCTCGTCGTCAACAAGGGAGAGACCCTCGGGATCGTTGGCGAGTCGGGCTGTGGCAAGACGACAACCGCGCGGCTGATGGTGAAGCTTCTTGAAGCAACCTCGGGACGCATCCTCTTCGAAGGTGAAGACATCACAGATCTTTCGCGCCATCGGATGCGGCAGCTGCGCCAACAGATGCAGATCATCTTCCAGGACCCCTATTCGTCTTTGAACCCCCGAAAGACGGTCGGGCAGATTGTGGGCGAGCCGTTTGTGATTCACGGCACCGAGAAGGACATCAAGAGCCGCGTGCAGGAGCTACTCGCACGCGTGGGGCTCAATCCCGAGCACTACAACCGTTATCCGCATGAGTTCTCGGGCGGCCAGCGTCAACGGATCGGCATTGCGCGCGCACTCGCGCTGCAGCCGAAGCTGATCGTGTGTGACGAGCCGGTCTCTGCCCTTGATGTGTCGGTGCAGGCACAGATCCTCAATCTCTTGAAGAGCCTCCAGAGCGAGTTCGACCTCACCTACGTGTTCATTTCGCACGACCTGTCGGTGATCCGACAGGTCTCCGACCGTATCGCGGTGATGTACCTCGGCCGAGTCGTTGAAATGGGAGAGTCGGAGCTGCTCTACGAGCACCCCCGGCATCCCTATACGGCAGCCTTGCTCTCGGCTGTGCCGCGGGCAGAGCTCGACGCGAACGGTCAGAAGCGCACGCGCATCGTCTTGCAGGGCGACGTCCCATCGCCCGTGTCTCCACCCTCAGCCTGCGTCTTCCATCCACGGTGCCCGCGTGCGCACGCAGGCACGTGTGATGTCGAGACGCCTGGACTGACCTCGTTCGAAGGCGATCACGTCGCCGCGTGTCACTTCCCCGTTGAGCGATGGCCGATGTCTGAGGCCGAGCTCCGCGCGGGCGGGACATTCGCAGACACAACGTCCTAACTCGCCCGACGCAACGGCGTCTGACCCATTGATGTCGCTCGCTGGAACCGAATCGGCCTGTGCGCTTGTTTTGCGTGCGATCTCGCTCGACCTCGACGGTGAGCTTTCGGAGTTTGGCTCCCACCGATTGCGCCGACACCTCGCGGCGTGCGAGGAATGTCGCGCGCGACGCGAGCAGATGCGATTTCTCGTGACCCTGGTGCGTGAACAGCCCGACGTCCATGCCGAACACGTCATGCCCGCCGTTCCCCCACGTGTTCGGCGAGTGCATTTCGGGCAGTGGGGAGGCGCGGGCCTCCGGGTAGCCACCACGACCGCGGTCGCAATCTGTATTGCTGTCGGCGTGGGTGGCGCGACACTGCCGGTACCGCATGAAGCGACAGATCAAGCCAAAACACGGCTTGCATTCGCCGATGTGCAGCACCTGCGCGCCGAGCGTGGCGTGCTCGGGCTGTGAGATTTCGTGCACAAAGAACACCTCACTAGGCCGCGATGCTCGCGCTGCGCTAGACTGCGCGCGTTCGGCGGGCCGCCGCTCGCGCGCGCCCTTGACGGCGAAGCCACATTTCAGGGAGACCCATGTCGAAGAACGAGAACGTCGGCAAGCTGATCGAGATTAAGGGTGTCGTTGTTGACGCCTCATTCCCGGGTGCTTTGCCCTCGGTGTATTCCGCGCTGCGTATTCCGCGCCCCGAAGGCGGCGACCTCATTGCAGAGGTTCAGCAGCACCTCGGCGACGACCGCGTTCGCGCCGTTGCAATGGACTCGACCGACGGTATCGCTCGCGGCACAGCCGTGTACGACACCGGCGCGCCGATTTCCGTCCCCGTCGGCGAGGCAACGCTTGGCCGCGTGTGGAACGTGCTTGGCGAGCCAGTCGACAACAAGCCGGCCGTGACCGGCGAGCGTTGGCCGATCCACCGCGATCCGCCTCTGTTCCAGGATCTCTCGCCGACCCTCGAAATCTTTGAGACCGGCATCAAGGTCATCGACCTGATCGCTCCGTACGTCCGCGGCGGCAAGATCGGCCTGTTCGGCGGCGCCGGCGTCGGCAAGACGGTTCTCATTCAGGAACTGATCGCCAACCTCGCACGCGAGCACGGCGGTGTGTCGGTGTTCTGCGGCGTGGGTGAGCGCACCCGCGAGGGCAACGACCTGCTCCTCGAAATGGAAGAGTCGGGCGTGCTTCCGAAGGTGGCGCTCTGCTACGGCCAGATGAACGAGCCGCCGGGAGCGCGGTTGCGCGTCGGCCTCTCGGGTCTGACGATGGCCGAGTACTTCCGCGACCAGGGCCAGGACGTGCTCCTGTTCGTCGACAACATCTTCCGGTTCGTACAGGCCGGTTCTGAGGTTTCCGCGCTTCTCGGCCGTATGCCGAGCGCCGTCGGTTACCAGCCGACTCTCGCGACCGAAATGGGTCAGCTCCAGGAGCGCATTACCTCCACGAGCAAGGGTTCGGTCACATCGGTGCAGGCCATTTACGTGCCTGCAGACGACCTCACCGACCCGGCCCCGGCCAACACGTTTGCCCACCTTGACTCAACGACCGTGCTCTCGCGCGCACTCGTCGAGCAGGGCATCTACCCGGCCGTCGATCCGCTCGACTCAACATCTCGCGCTCTCGGCCGCGGTGTCGTCTCGGACGATCACTACGACACGGCAACGCGTGTGCAGGAGATCCTCCAGCGCTACAAGGATCTTCAGGACATCATCGCCATTCTCGGTATCGAAGAGCTCTCCGACGAAGACCGTCTGACGGTGTCGCGTGCCCGCAAGGTGCAGCGCTTCCTCTCGCAGCCGTTCCACGTCGCCGAAGTCTTCACCGGCACCCCTGGCGAGTACGTCAAGCTCGAGGACACGATCCGCGGCTTCAAGGAGATCATCGATGGTCTCCACGACGACCTTCCGGAGCAGGCCTTCTACATGGTCGGCACGATCGAAGGTGCAGTCGAGCGCGGCAAAGCCCTCGCGGCGGCGTAAAGACCGACAATGGCAGGAACCGGGAAGAAATTCGACGTCTCGCTCGTGACCCCAGATGGGGCCGCGTACGAGGGCGAAGCAGAGATGATCATCGTGCCGGGTCAGATCGGTGAGATCGGCGTGCTTGCACGTCATGCACCGCTGATCGCGACGCTCCGCGCAGGAGCCACTCGGATCCACCCGGGTGATGGCAAGGATGTCATTGAGTTCGCAACGGGGCCTGGTTTCTTTCAAGTACTTCGCGACCGGGCCATCGCGCTCGTCGACGATGCGGTTGAGGCCGGATCGATCGACGACGCGAAGGCCCAGGCGCAGCTCGATGCGGCGAAGGCCGAGCTCGAAGCAATCGAGCGGGGCGAGTCGAGCGCGGATCGCTGGCAGGTTGAGCAGCGCATCCGTCACGCTGAAAATCAGCTGACGGTCGCCGGCCGCGGCTAGCGCCACGGTGTCGACCGCGCTGGAGACGGCGGTCGTCCTTGTTGTTGAGCCGGACGGTGGCCCGCTGACCGACGTGAAGGCGCGGTATAACGCCCCTTCGATTGCGAGCGGGATGCCGGTGCATCTCACGCTTCTCTACCCGTTCGTCGCGCCTGCGGAGATCGACGGCACGGTGTTCGCACGGCTCGATGACGTCGTGGCACGACACAGCACGTTGTCGTTCGCGCTCGCGGAGATCTCGCTGTTCCCGGGTGGGTTCGTGTGCCTCGACCCCGATCCAGCCGAACCCGTTGAGGCCCTCATGCACGACCTCTGGCACGCATTTCCTGAGTGCCCACCGTACGGCGGAGAGGTTGCGCAGCCACACCCGCACGTCACGGTTGGGAAGGCGGTGCCCGAGGCGCACGCCGAGGCGCTTGCAGAAACCGTCGCACTGGAGATCCGCGGGAAGACGCCGTTCGAGCGATCCGTGAGCGCCGTGACGATCATGACGCGGTTTACGTCGGGTGAATGGCAACCCCTTAGGACGCTGCCTCTCACCGGTTAGGTACGCTCTCACGAGCCCCGGAGAGCTTTGAAACAGCAGCTTGGCGACCGGGTTACCAAACGCCTAAAGAGCTTGTGCACGAGCATCCTCTTTGGGTAGAGCACCACGTCGGAGGACGCATGGCAGCACGGAACGTCAGAGAAGAGATCACGCGGATCGCGAAGGAGCGGATCCTCGTCCTTGATGGCGCGTGGGGTGTGCTGCTGCAGGGCCGCGGCCTCACCGAAGAGCAGTGGCGTGGTGAACGCTTCGCGGGGCATACCCACGACGTGAAGGGCAACCCCGACTTGCTCAACATCACGTGCCCGGAGATCGTCACCTCGATCCACGAGTCGTATTTCGCCGCTGGCGCCGACATTACGACCACGAATACGTTCACCGCGACGTCGATTGCCCAGGCCGACTATGGCCTTGAGAGCTCCGTCTACGAGATGAACGTTGCTGGAGCGCGTCTTGCGCGCGCCGCGGCCGACGCCGCTGGAGGGCAGCGATATGTCGCCGGTTCAGTTGGCCCGTTGAACGTGGCGCTCTCGCTCAGCCCCAAGGTTGACGATCCCGGCTACCGCACCCACACGTTTGAGCAGGTGCGGGACACCTACATCGAGCAAATGACTGCGCTCGTCGACGGTGGGTCCGACCTCATCCTGCTTGAGACGATCTTCGACACCCTCAACGCCAAGGCCGCGATCGCGGCGGCACGCGAGGCTGTCCCCGACACGCCGCTCTGGATCTCAGCGACTATCGTCGACCTTTCGGGCCGCATGCTCTCTGGCCAAACGATCGAGGCGTTCTGGACGGCGATCGAGCACGCCGACCCGTTGATCGTGGGCGTGAACTGCTCGCTGGGTGCAGGTGAGCTGCGCCCATACGTTGCTGAGCTCTCACGACTCGCCTCCTGCCTCGTGAGCGCGCATCCGAACGCGGGCCTCCCGAACGCCTTCGGTGGCTACGACGAGACCCCTGAGGTCACGGCAGGGCTGTTGCGCGAGTTTGCCGAGTCCGGATTCCTGAACGTGGCGGGTAGCTGCTGCGGGTCGACTCCCGATCACACACGGGCGATCGCTGCAGCGGTGGCCGGTGTTGCGCCACGACCGTTTGGCGCTGAGCGCTCCGCTCCGCCGCATCGTCCCCGCTGGAGCGGGCTTGAGATGTTCGAAGTCGGTCCCGACACAGGCTTCGTCATGGTCGGTGAACGTACGAACGTCACCGGGTCGGCCCGCTTCCGTCGGCTGATCGAGGCCGACGACTTCACGAGCGCAGTCGAAGTTGCGGTCGAGCAGGTGCGGGGAGGCGCGAACGTCCTCGACGTGAACATGGACGCCGATCTGCTCGACGGCGAACAGGCGATGCGGCGATTCCTGAACGTGATCGCGACGGAACCAGAGGTCGCACGGATTCCGATCATGATCGACAGCTCACGCTTCTCGATCCTTGAAGCGGGTCTGCAATGTGTCGCTGGAAAGACGATCGTCAACTCGATCTCGCTTAAGGAAGGCGAGGAGTCATTCCTGGAACAGGCCCGACGCGTTCGCGCGTATGGCGCAGCTGCCGTTGTGATGGCGTTTGACGAGCAAGGACAGGCGACCGACGTGGAGCGTCGCGTCGAGATCTGCGGACGCGCCTACGACCTCCTAACGACGAAGGCCGGCTTCCAGCCCGAAGACATCATCTTCGACCCAAACGTTCTCGCCGTCGGCACCGGCATCGAAGAACACGACGGCTATGCGGTCGCATTCATCGAATCGCTCCCGCGCATCAAGGAGCGGTGCCCGGGCTCGCTCACGAGCGGCGGCATCTCGAATCTCAGCTTCTCGTTCCGTGGCAACGATGTTGTGCGAGAGGCCATGCACGCATCGTTCCTTTTCCACGCGATCCGCGCCGGACTCGACATGGGCATCGTCAACGCTGGCCAGCTTGCGGTGTACGAGGACATCGAGCCGGAACTGCTGGAAGCCGTCGAAGACGTCCTCTTCGCGCGTCGTGCTGACGCGACGGAGCGACTCGTCGAGATCGCGAGCCGGTTCCAAGGGGAAGGGGCTCGCCGCGAGATCGACCTCAGCTGGCGCGAGGCTTCGGTCGGCAAGCGCCTCGAGCATGCGCTCGTACACGGCGTTGTCGATTTCATCGAGGCCGACACCGAGGAAGCTCGACAGGCGTTCGCACGTCCACTCGACGTGATCGAGGGGCCGCTGATGGACGGCATGCGCGTCGTGGGCGAGCTCTTCGGCTCAGGACGGATGTTTCTGCCGCAGGTCGTGAAGTCAGCACGGGCGATGAAGCGCGCGGTCGCCTATCTCGAGCCTTACATGGAGGCGGAGCAGGCGGGTGGCAGCGCGCAGGGAACCGTGCTTCTCGCGACCGTGAAGGGTGACGTTCACGACATTGGCAAGAACATCGTGGGGGTCGTCCTCGGCTGCAACAACTACCGCGTCATTGACCTTGGCGTGATGGTTCCGGCCGAAAAGATCCTTCAAACCGCCGCCCAGGAAAAGGCCGACGTGATCGGACTCTCTGGCCTGATCACGCCTTCGCTCGACCAGATGGTCGACGTCGCGAAGGAGATGGAGCGGCGCGGACTGAACACGCCGCTGCTGATCGGTGGAGCAACCACCTCACGGCAACACACCGCGGTGCGTATCGCTCCCGAGTACTCGCACGAAACGGTGCATGTCCTCGACGCGAGTCGCGTGGTCGATGTCGTCTCAAACCTGCTCGATCCGAACCGGCGACCGGGATACGACACCGAGAATCGCGAGCTGCAAGAGCGACTCCGCGTGCAGCACGCCGAGAAGATCCGAAAGCCGCTGCTGCCGCTCGCCGACGCGCGCGCCAACCATCATCGCGTAGCGTTCGATCATCTACCGACCCCACCGTTTGTCGGCGCTCGCACGATCAGGCCCGAGCTCGACGAGCTGCTCCCATACATCGACTGGCAGTTCTTCTTCCACGCCTGGGATCTGAAGGGGAAGTTCCCCGCAATCCTTGAGCGACCCGAGGCGCGCGAGCTCTACGACGACGCAAAGGAACTCCTCGCAGAGATCGTTGCAGCGAAGTCATTTGAGGCACGAGGCGTGTATGGATTCTGGCCCGCGCGTGCCGAAGGCGACGATGTCGTCGTCGGCGACACACGCTTCACATTCTTGCGACAACAGACAGACCACGGCGATGGGCGTCCCAACAAATCGCTCGCCGACTACGTGGCACCAACCGGAGACAGTGTCGGCGCATTTGCCGTCGGAATCCACGGTGCCGACGACGTAGCTGCGCACTACGAGTCAGCGCATGACGACTACAAGGCGATCATCGCGAAGGCGCTCGCCGACCGGCTAGCCGAGGCATTCGCCGAATGGCTCCATGCCCACGCACGCCGAGAGTGGTACGCCTTCGACGAGAAGCTCAACCCCGACGAGCTGCTTTCGGAGTCGTTCCGTGGCATTCGGCCTGCGTTCGGCTATCCGGCGTGCCCGGATCACAGTGAGAAGCCCAAACTCTTTGCGCTCCTTGACGCCGATCGGGTCGGGCTCGGACTCACAGAGAGCTTCGCGATGACCCCTGCCGCTGCAGTGAGCGGCATCTATCTCGCGCATCCCGATGCGTCGTACTTCGCCGTCGGGCGGATCGGCAACGATCAGCTCGAGGACTACGCAGCTCGACGAGGCGAGACCGTGCTACAAGTGGAGCCGTGGCTCCGACAGCACACCTCGTAGAGGTCTGACGTGAGAGCCCTGGCCGCCCTCGTGGTGGCGTTGGTACTCACAGGCTCCGCAGCGGCCGACGCCCCGCGCTACGTGCCTAGTGCAGCCGACACTGTCGCGGCTCGTGCGGCACTCCTTCGGCTCACCGACTTTGGGCTGGGCTGGGAGGGAGGGGAGACGGCAACCGAACCTCTCGCCAGCGCGTCGTGCCCCGGCTTCAACCCCAAGGCGTCCGATCTCACGGTCACCGGACACGTCAACGCGGCGTTCCGCAATCGCCAGCTTGGCCTCGACCTGGCACAGGACGTTCAAGTGATGGCAGCGGAGTCGCTCGTGCGAACGGATTTTGCCCGCACGATCCGGCCGCAGCTTGCTGCCTGCCTCGCGTACGAACTGCGGCACGCAAAGGGCCAACCGAGCATCGACACCGTCACGGTCAAGCAGCTGCAGTTTCCCGGACGCGGATACACAGGCAGCCTCACAAAGCACCTGCGCGCGCTCTACCGCGCTGAGGTGACGTTTCTCGTGGGGCACCGTCACGTGCGCTTCATAAGCGACTACGTCTTTCTTGGAATCGGGAACACGGAGTTCACCCTCAACTTGATCGTGCCCGCCGCTGACAGGGATCAGTTGATCCCGTTCGAGACCGCCATGGCAGAGCTCCTCGCCAAACGCGTCGGCTAACGCCGCACGCGAGGCGTGTCACCCGTGTTCAGTGCTACAACACTTCACGTGCGGCTCTCGCTGATCGCAAGCCTGCTTACGGCGCTCGTCTTCGCTGCCGCGGCCGTTGCCGCCGACCCGAACGACGCCAAGACCCGCATCGACGGGGTCGACCAAGCGCGCGCCGAAGCGCAGCTTCTGCAGGTCGGCGACCTCGGCGCCGCCTGGACGGGTGGCAAGAAGAAGGCGACCAACTTCAAGCTGCCCGCCTGCCCGAACTTCCACCCGAAGCAGTCTGACCTCACCGTCACCGGACACATCGAGTCGGTCTTCACAAACGGCAATGGCGGGATCCAGGTCGAGGCCGACGTCCAGATCATGAAGACGGCGGCGCAGGTCACCACCCAGTACGCACGGATCTTCCGCACCGGTGTGCTCCCGTGCCTGCAGTACGACGTGCTGAAGTCAGTGGGAACGAGCGCCAAGATCAAAGGCGCCACCGAACTCGACATCACGGGCGGCGTCCCCGTCCATGCCTTTCGGGTGAGCGTCACCGTCGGGAAGACCACACAACCGATCTACCTCGACTTTCTCTACTTCGCCAAGGGACGGACGGAGTACTCCGTGAACGTCGTGGCGCCGAGCACGCAGGCCGCTCAGCTCAAGAGTTTCGAGGAAAGCATCGTCACTCGACTGCTGGCCCGCAATCGCGTTTAGCGGCAACGCAACGGGTCGAACCGGTCGACCGCCGAGCGGTCGGATAGGCTAAGAACGCGCAGGCGCCTACGGGCGCCGTTTCACTTGTATGAAGACGACACTGAAGAGAGGGGTCGGGCGCAGCGCCGACGGGAACGGTCGGCCTGTCTTGCCGCCAGCGACGGTCAGCGCAATTACGCGCTACCAGCAGCCGCAACCCTCAGAACCCACTGGTCTCGCCCTGTTCCGGCGGATTCTGATCGGCACGCTGCTTGTCATAGGGGCCCTGTCAATCGGCATCGCCGGTGGCGTCTACCTCTACTTCCACCAGTCAGTCGCGTCGGTACGCGCCCACTCGAGCGACGTGAAGATCGCCCAGAAGGCCCTCAATGTCTCGCTCCCGGGCCAGCCGGCAATCGCGCTCGCCCTTGGGTACGACCAGCGGGCGGGAAGCGAGTACTCGACCGTTTCGCGTTCCGACACGATCATGTTGATCCGAGCCGATCCTGCGACAAAGACGATCTCGCTCCTCTCATTCCCACGCGACCTGATCGTCCCGATCTACTGCAAGAGCGGTTTCGTTGCCCACGACCGGATCAATTCGGCCTACGCGCGCTGTGGGGCGACGGGTTCGCTCGAGACGGTCAAGCAACTGACGGGGCTCCCGATCAACTATCTGATCACCCTGAACTTCCACGGGTTCAAAGAGATCGTCGACGACCTCGGTGGTGTGTGGATGGACATCGACCGGCGCTACTACAACCACAACATCGGTACCGCGGCGACCGACTACTCCGACATCAACCTCCAGCCGGGCTACCAGCGTCTTGGTGGCACGAAGGCGCTCGAGTTCGTGCGGTTCCGCCACACCGACTCCGACTTCTACCGCCTCGCTCGCCAGCAGTCGTTTGTGCGCGCGTTGAAGCAGCAGATCGCAAACAACTTCAGCCCGCTCGAGCTCCCAAAACTCGTCTCGACGATCACAAAGAACATCGAGGTGGGGGCGGCAAGCCACTTCAGCGATACGACGGTGCTGCAATACGCCCTCCTCGCCGCGACGCTCCCAGGCGGCCACTTCTTCCAGGTGCGCCTCGACAACGTGACGGGCTACTCGGAGCTTGACGCATCAGCGTCAACGATCAAGCAGGCGATCGAAGAGTTCTCGAACCCCGACGTGCGTTCGTCGAAGGCTGCGAACGCATCGGCGCTCGGTGAGAAACTGAAGACGCCGAAGCAGAAGGCGCCACCCGTGGGAGACACCACCGTCACTGTGCTGAACGGCAACGGCGTGGCTGGCTCCGCGGCGAACGCGAGCTACCTCCTGGCGCAGCGCGGTTACGTCACCGTGCTGCCGCCGGCGAACCTCCAGCCAAACGCGCCGGTGCAGAACTACTTCCACACCGTCGTCTACTACGACCCGAAAGTGTCGGTCGCAAAAGCTGCTGCCGTCGCGCTCCAAAAACTGCTCCAACCGGCCGACGTGAAGGCGCTTCCCGACGATCCGGCACTCCACGCGCTCGACCCAGGCTCGATGCTGCTCGTCATCGTCGGGCAGACATTCCACAACGAGCTCACAGCACCAACAGTGCCGACGGTGAAGATTCCGGCGCGCCAGGCGCCATCGGTCTTCAAAGACCCCACTGTCGGTGCCGAGCTGCTCGCGCCGTACAAGAAGAAGGTTCCATTCGTGCTGGAGAACCCCACCGTTCTCGCTTCGAACTCGTACCCTGACCACCTCGGACGTGATGAACCGATCCGGTACTACTGGATCACCAAAGAGCACAAAGCGATCCGCATGGTGTTCCAGATCGGCGGCAACCAATACTGGGGCATCGAGGAGACCGATTGGATGGACGCACCGGTGCTTGGCGATCGCAGCTTCCGCCACTCACTGAACGGGCGCGAGTTCGAGTTCTTCTACACCGGCACCCACTTGCACATGATCGCGCTGAACGCGAACGGGGCAACCTACTGGGTTGTGAACACACTGCTCGACTCACTTTCGAACGAGACAATGATCGCTATTGCCAAGGGGCTCAGGCCCGTCCCCCGTGGTAAGTAGAGTTCGAGCTATGACGGGACAGGCAGCAGCAGGGAGGCGTACGTGAGCAAGGTTGGAATCTTTGGTGCAGGCTGGGTTGGGCTTGTAACCGGCTCGTGTTTTGCAGAACTCGGACATGACGTGGTGATTCGCGACGTCGTCCCCGAGAAAATCGACGCGCTGCGACGTGGCGATGTCCCATTCCACGAGCAACAGGTTCCCGAGCTGCTTCAGCGGAACGCTGAGCGCCTGACGTTCACGCTTGATGTGAACGACGTCGCCGACTGCGAGCTGCTCTTCATCTGCGTCGACACCCCGCCGACCTACTCCGGCGACGCTGACCTTTCGCGCGTCTGGACCGTCATCGACGAGCTTCCTAATCTCACAGGCCGCCCGGTGCTCGTCATGAAGTCAACTGTTCCGGTCGGCACCGGTGAAAAGGTGCGCCACGGACTCGACAGCCGCGGACTTTCGCACGTCGGCTACGCGTCAAACCCCGAGTTTCTCGCTGAAGGCCGTGCCGTCGAAGATTTCATGCATCCCGATCGCGTTGTCGTCGGGGCGTTTGAGCAGGCCGATGGCGACGCGGTCGCCGCGCTCTACGGCGGTCTTGACGCTCCGATCGTCCGCTGCGACGTCAACTCCGCCGAGATGATCAAGCTGGCGGCAAACGCCTTCCTCATGACGCGCATCTCGTTCATCAACGAGATCGCGAACGTCTGTGAGGCAACCGGTGCCGATGTTGTGAAGGTCGCAGCTGGCATCGGCCTCGACCGGCGCCTCGGGCCGCACTTCTTGAACGCAGGTATCGGCTACGGCGGATCGTGCTTCCCGAAGGATTCGCTTGCGCTGAAGCAGTTGGCGTCGAACTCCGGCTACCACTTCCAGCTGCTCTCAGCGGTGATCGAGGTCAACGAGCTGCAGAAGCGAAGGGTGATTCAGAAGCTGAAGAAGCACCTGGGCCCGCTGCGTGGCAAGTCGGTTGCGCTTCTTGGCCTTGCGTTCAAACCGAACACCGACGACATGCGCGAAGCACCGTCGATCGTGCTCGCGAGCCGTCTGCTCGCCGAGGGGGCCGAAGTGCGTGGCTGGGATCCGGTCGCGGACGGCCGGTCGCTTCCTCGTGGCGTCGAAATCGCTACAAGCGTGCTCGAAGCGGTACGCGGTGCGGATGCTGCTGTGATTGTCACGGAATGGGCGGAACTGAAAGACCTCGCCCGCGACGAAATCCGCGAGGCAATGGCCAACCCTTTGATCGTCGATGGGCGAAACCTGCTCGACCCCGCAACGGCGCGCGAGGCGGGCTTCGAATACGAAGGCATCGGTCGCCCGGCCGCACTCGTAGCGGAGCCGAGTGCCTGAGATGACGGTGGCCGGCTGATGGAGGCGATCGTCCTCGCCGGTGGAAAAGCAGAGCGTCTCGGTGATGCCGCTGGTGGGAAGCCGAAATCGCTCGTTGACGTGGCGGGCAAGCCGCTGCTCGCCTACCAAGTTGGCCGTCTCGCACAGGCGGGTGTCGACCGGGTGATCGTGTCGTGCGCGCTCGGCCAGGGCGATCTTTTCGTTGAAGAACTGTCGTCCATCGGCCCGGAGATCGTCCCTGCCGAAGAGCCCGAGCGGCTCGGGCGGGGCGGAGGTATCAAGTTTGCGGCGCGTCAGCGTAAGGACACCGGGGACATCTTTGCGATGAACGGCGATGAACTTGTCGCAGTCGACTTTGGGGCGCTCTTCACGCGGCACCAGTCGACGGGTGCGGGAGCAACGATCGCGGTCGCCCGCCCGAAATCACAGTTTGGGCTTGTCGACCTCGGTGACGACGATGTCGTGACGGGCTTCCGGGAGGTTGCCAATGTTCCCTACTGGGTGAACTGCGGCATCTATGTGTTCTCAGGCGAGACGATCGAGCGGCTCCCCGACAAGGGCGACCACGAGACGACGACGTTCCCGGAGCTCGTATCTGAGCGCAAGCTGCGTGCCTACCGACATGACGGAGTGTGGCTGACCGTGAACACCCCGAAGGAGTTGCGTACGGCAGGCGACTACGTCGCAGAACATCCCGAGTGGCTCGCATGAGTCTTCCGGAGAGCTTCTCGCAGTGGACAACCGCGACGCGGCGCGTCGACAAGCCGTGGGGACACGAGATCATCTGGGCCCTCACTGACATTTATTGCGGCAAGGTGCTGTTTGTTGTTGCAGGCCAGTCGCTGTCGCTTCAGTACCACGAGCACAAGGACGAGTCCTGGTTTGTGCAGTCGGGGCGCGCAAGCATCGAGCTTGGCCGCGTGGGTGAGGATCACCTTGACGAGGGCGAAGTGGTGGCTGGAGCTTCGTTCCATTACACGCCAGGCACCGTCCACCGGATCACGGCGATCGAGGATACGACGATTCTCGAGGTCTCCACTCCGCATCTCGACGACGTTGTGCGGCTGCAAGACGCCT
The DNA here is from genome assembly GCA_009702325.1 of Actinomycetota bacterium. GTDB lineage: Bacteria > Actinomycetota > Thermoleophilia > Gaiellales > Gaiellaceae > PALSA-600. Next base: position 49,814 of record WLID01000003.1, on the reverse strand, counting down.
ACGGGCGCGAAGGCACGTCAGCCGCGTAACACGGCTCTCGTCCCAACCTTGACAGAGCTGTGGTAAGGTTGCGGTCGATGGCGACGTCGACGATCAACGGCTACACCGTGAGCGCAGCGGCCGAGCGCACGGGTTGGAGCCCGCGAATGCTCCGCTACCTCGAAGATCAGCAGCTTGTCGTTCCGCGCCGCACCGAGGCGGGATATCGGGTGTACGGGCTGCGGGAGCTGAACCAGCTCCGCACGCTGCTTGATCTGCGCACCCGCCACGGCGTCGATCTCGAGCAGCTTGCCTTCGCCTCACGGCTGCGCCGCGATCCTGACGTTCGCGCGGCAGTCGACACATGGTTGGCAGCAGCCGACGACCGATCGTGGATCGAGTGGGAGCAGCGCAAGCACGAGCGCCTCCTTCAGGTCGCGTAGCCACAGATTTCACCTTCACGAACCCAAAAGAGAAATGAGGACTGACGTTGGCGACAACGAGACGACATGACGTGAAAGATCTCGGCCTGGCGGCCGAAGGAGTACGCCGGATCGCCTGGGCCGAGCGCCAGATGCCGGTTCTGCGCAGCATCCGCGAGCGCTTCGAAGTTGAACAGCCGCTTGCGGGCTATCGCGTGTCGGCCTGTCTCCACGTCACGACTGAGACCGCTGTCCTGATGCGCACGCTTAAAGCTGGCGGTGCAGACGTGGTGCTGTGTGCGTCGAACCCGCTGTCGACGCAGGATGATGTCGCCGCCGCGCTTGTGGCCGAGTTCGACATCTCGTGTTTCGCCATCAAGGGTGAAGACAACGACACGTACTACCAGCACATTGAAGCCGCGGTCGATCACAAGCCGCAGCTGACGATGGACGACGGCGCAGACGTCATTTCCGTGCTCCACAGCGCACGTCGGGAGCAGCTCGGCGACATCATCGCGGGCATGGAAGAGACCACGACCGGCGTCATCCGCCTCAAGGCGATGGAGAACGACGGCGCACTCGCATTCCCGGTCATCGCAGTGAACGACGCCCGCACGAAGCACTTCTTCGACAACCGCTACGGCACGGGCCAGTCGACGATCGACGGCATCATCCGCGCAACGAACGTCCTCATCGCAGGCTCGCGCTTCGTCGTCGCCGGCTACGGCTGGGTTGGACGTGGCGTCGCCTCACGCGCACGCGGGATGGGCGCACACGTGATCGTCACCGAAGTCGACCCGATGCGCGGCCTCGAAGCGCTGATGGACGGCTACGAAGTGCTGCCGATGGCAGAGGCCGCCAAGATCGGCGACATCTTCTGCACCGCCACAGGCGACAAGCACGTGATCGCGAAGGAGCACTTCGCGGCACTGAAGGACGGCGCGATCCTCTGCAACACAGGTCACTTCAACGTCGAAATCGACATTCCGTCGCTGCGCGCGCTGGCTGTCGAGACGCGTGAGGCACGGCAGTTCGTCGAAGAGTTCACGTTCGCCGATGGTCGGCGCGTGTACCTGCTCGCCGACGGCCGCCTCGTGAACATCTCGGCCGCTGAAGGTCACCCCGCGATCGTCATGGACATGTCGTTCGCGAACCAGGCACTGGCAACCGAGTACGCGATCAACCACGCCGCCTCACTTGAGCGCAAGGTCTACTCGGTGCCGCGCGAGATCGACGAAGAGATCGCACGGCTGAAGCTGATCACCATGGGCGTTACGCTCGACCAGCTGACGGCTGAGCAGCTGAAGTACCTCGCTTCGTGGGACGAAGGCACCTGAGCCGAACCGGCCTTCGCTGAATCGCATTTCCATGCTTGAACCTGAACGCATCCTTCGGTTGGAGGCGGGGCGGGTCGTGTTCCTCGACCAGCGCCGCCTCCCAACCGATGAGGTTGATGTCGTTTGTACGACATCGGCCGAGGTCGCCGACGCAATTCGCACCATGGTTGTGCGCGGAGCGCCGGCGATCGGTGTTGCCGCAGCGTTTGGCATTGCGCTCGCTGCAGAGCGTGGCGAGGATCTTGAAGCTGCGGATCGTGTGTTGCGTACGTCACGTCCAACGGCGATCAACCTGATGTGGGCACTCGACGAGATGAAGAACGACCCGTCCGCCGACCATGCACGTCAGATCCACGCCGACGAGGTGGAACGCTGCCGGCGCATGTCCGCACACGCTGCAACGCTCGTGAAGCCCGGCTCGCGTGCCATGACGCACTGCAACGCAGGAGGGCTCGCAACCGGCGGCTACGGCAGCGCCGTCGGCGCGATCATCGCCTCGTACGAGCAGGGGCTCGTTGAGCACGTCTGGGTTGACGAGACGCGCCCGCTCCTCCAGGGAGCACGGCTGACAGCGTGGGAGCTCGAGCATGCAGGGATCCCGTTCTCCATCATCCCCGACTCCGCTGCCGCCGCCTTCATGGCCCGTGGCGAGGTGGACGTGATCTTCACTGGTGCCGACCGAATCGCTCGAAACGGTGATACGGCGAACAAGATTGGCACGTATGGTCTCGCGGTCAACGCACAGCACCACACCATTCCGTTCTTTATTGTCGCGCCAACATCGACGATCGACCCGGCGACCGCCAACGGTGCCGGCATCCCGATCGAAGAGCGCGATCCGACTGAAGTGACGGCGCGATTCCCCGCCCGCAACCCGGCATTTGACGTGACCCCCGCGACCCTAATCCACGCAATCATCACCGAGCAGGGCGTGCATCGCGCTCCATACGGTGACACGTTGCCGCTGAGCGGAGCTCGGTCGTGAAGGCACTGCTCCTCGCTGGTGGGTACGCGATGCGGCTGCGGCCGCTTACCGAGACGGTCGCGAAGCCGCTGCTTCCTGTTGGCGGACGTCCGATGGCTGACTGGATTGTCGACGCGGTGCAGGAGACGGGCATCGAGGAGATTCATGTTGTGACGAATGCTGTCTACGCGGACGCGTTCACGGCGTGGGCGGATGGGCGGAGCATCGTCGTCCATAACGACGGGACATCGTCGAACGACGATCGACTCGGTGCGACCGGTGACATTTGGTTTGCGATCGAGCATGGCGGTCTTCTCGATGACGACCTGCTTGTGATCGCGGCCGACAACTTGTTCGAGTTTTCGTTGCGCAACTACATTGACTTTTGGGCGGCGCGCGGGGGATCGGCGGCGAGCGCGATTGCAGTGCACCGCCTTGATGATCCGTCGCTCGCATCGCTTTACGGGGTTGTCGAGCTCGGGGATAACGAGCGGGTCGTCGGATTGGAAGAGAAGCCCAAGCACCCGAAGAGCGACCTCGTCTCGACCGCGACCTACATCTTTGGCCGCGAACATCTGCCGCTCATGCGGGGGTACCTCGAGGCCGGCCTGCCACCCGATCCACCCGGCACATTCATCTCGTGGCTGCTTGAGCGTGAGCCGCTCTTCGGCTTCGGATTCACGGGTGAGTGGCTCGACATCGGGAATCCGTCGCAGCTCCTCGCTGCCGACAACCTGTATCGCGTGCGCCACGGAATGCCGCCGCGCGACCACTACGCGCTCTAGCCTCCCCCGCGACTGTTACAGCGCCGTTACGTCGGTCGCCGTAGCGTAACGAGCGTGGCCCATCGACCTGATCGTCCCGTCTCGCTGTGTTGGTTGCGGCCGGGCCGGCGAGCTTCTCTGCCGGCAATGCGCGCTGGCGCTACCGCGGATTGGGGCGGTTCGGTGTGGGCGGTGTGGCGGCCCAACAGCGTGGCCGACCGCGGCGTGTCGCGCGTGCGCATTCGGGTGGCCGTCGTACGCGATGGCGCGGTCAGCCGTGCTCTACAGCGCAGTCGTTCGCTCGGTGATCAACGCCTGGAAGGAGCGGGGTGGAAGGGCACTCGCGCGCGCCGCTGCGCGGATCGTGGCCGACGAGGTTCCCCATCCAGGCGTTGTGACGTTGACGTGGGTTCCGCCCGATCTCGACCGCACCTTGCGTCGCGGGCATCATCCGGCACGCGATTTGACACACGCATTGGCGGAACGTTGGGACGTTGACGCACAGCCAATGCTCTCGCGGGGGCGAGGGGTACCTCGCCAAGCCGGGCTTGACGCGACGGCGCGTCGCCGCAACGCGCGCGGAGCGTTCACAGTGGCTCACGTGCCCATCACCCGCGTCGTCCTCATCGACGACGTCTTCACGACAGGCGCAACGGCGGGAAGTTGCGCGCATGCCTTGCACGAGGCTGGCGCGAAGCACATAGACGTCGTTACGTTCGCGCGGACGGTGCGGTAGATGGTGATGACCACGGTCGACATCGGTGGACACGCGGTGTGCAACTCCGGAATTCGTACGGTTTCGAAATGACGGTTCCGCGCTACGCTCAAACCAGATCTCGGTTCCACGACACACGGGAGGCCACCATGCTTCTTCAGGTCAAGGGCAAGAACATCGATGTTGCGCAATCGCTTCACGACTACTTGGAGCGGAAGCTGAGCACCATTGACCGGCGCCTTCCAGATGAGACCCAGATCGACGTTGTGTTCTCGAACGAAAAGAACCCGTCGATTTCCGCGCACGACGTGATCGAAGCGACGATCTACGCCAAGGGAACAACGCTTCACGCGACCGAAGCGACCGACGATTTCCGAACCACCATCGACCGGCTCACCGAGACGCTCGAACGGCAGGTGGCGAAGTACGCAGAGAAACGCAAGCTTGAACCGCGTCGTCACGCACCGCACAACGGGGTGTGACAGAGAACGAGCCCGCACCACGGCTCCGCTTCGCACGACGCTTTGGGCTCGAACCGGAAGGTTCGGGCCCAAAGTCGCTCTACGACAGTGTCGGGATCGACGGTGTCGCTCGGCCCGCCTCGTGGGACACTGTGCTGCACCTCGATGCGGACGGCGAACCCGGCTCAACCCTGGAGTTCGTCGCCGACACCGCAGGGGATGAGCACATCGTTGCCGGTGATGGGCCCCTCGCCGCCTGCGCCGACACGCTCGCACCGCGCATCGAGCGGCCCTACGTGGCCCACGCCGTTTCGATTGCACCGGGACGGTGGCTCGTGTGCGCACGGCGCGTCTCCGGCGTCGTGTCGCTCCCGCATGTCACAGGTGACGAAGTCTCCGTCTCGTGGATCGGCGAACGACGCGAGCAGTCGGTCGATGGGGCAGAGGTGACAGCCCGGTTCGAGCCGCTCGAAGCGTTCCACCGACAGGGGATCGACTGCGCAGTCGTCGCGCGACGCATGACCGGTGAGCTGTTTCTGGTAGAGCTAAACCTCCTGTGACCGTACGTCTTCTCGCACCAGCAGAACTCGCCTCGCGCGTCGATGACGCCGCAACGCTCATGGGCGAGTGCATCGACGAGGGTGCCTCGGTTGGATGGGTACTGCCGTACGACCATTCCGACCTCGTGCACTTCTGGCGCGCCGTCGCCAACCGGGCAGCAGCGGGCGAACTCGTGGTCTTCTGCGCGCTGCTCGACGCCGAACTCGCCGGGATCGTCCTGCTCACGCGTTCCGGACGTCCCAACGGTCCGCATCGCGCGGAGATCCAGAAACTGCTCGTTTCGCCACGGTTTCGCCGACAAGGTCTCGGGCGAGCGCTGATGGTTGAGGCGGAGACCTACGCCGCCTCGGAAGGGCTGACACTCCTCCACCTCGACACCGCCGGTGAGGACGCCGAACGGCTCTACCAGTCGCTCGGATGGGTGTACGCCGGCTCGATTCCGAACTACGCCCTCGACCCTGACGGCACGCCACACGCCACCGCGCTCTACTACCGCGAGCTGCCTCCGCGCTGACCCTCCGCGCCGCGCAGCGGGCGAGGGTTACCCTTGACCGAAATGCCGAACCTCGGAACACTCGAAAAGGCCCTGCGCTTCGGCGAAGGACGTCGTATGAAACGCCTCGCCGAGCAGGCGTCATACATCGCCACGCTCGAGCCGCAGTTCCGTGCGCTCTCCGACGAGCAGCTCCGCGGCAAGACCGCCGAGTTCCGCGAGCGGCTGGAGAAGGGCGAGGAACTTTCAGAACTGCTCTTCGAAGCGTTCGCCGCCGTCCGCGAGGCACGATTGCGCGAATCAGACCAGCGCATGTTCGATGTGCAGATGATGGGCGGCATCGTTCTGCACGAGGGCGACGTCGCCGAGATGCGAACCGGTGAAGGCAAGACGTTCGTCGCAAGCCTGGCGCTGTACTTGAACGCCCTGCCCACGGTTGAGCGGGCCGACGGGACGCGGATCGGGCAAGGCGTGCATCTCGTCACGGTCAACGACTATCTCGCTCAGCGAGACGCAGAGTGGAACCGAGGTGTCTACGAACGCCTTGGCATGACCGTCGCTTCGATCAACGCGGCCATGAGCTTCGAAGATCGCGTTGCCGCGTATGTCTGCGACATCACCTACGGCACCAACTCGGAGTTCGGCTTCGACTACCTCCGCGACAACATGGCGATCTCGGCCGATGGCGTCGTGCAGCGCAGCCACGCGTACGCCATCGTCGACGAGGTTGACTCGATTCTGATCGACGAAGCACGGACGCCGCTCATCATCTCGGGTGAGCCGCAGACGGCAGCCAAGACCTACTACGACTTTGCGCGCGTCGTGAAGACGCTGCGCGGCATCCAATCGTCGGGAACGAAGGTCGAAGATCAGTCGCTCGCTACCGAGTACGACTATCTCTACGACGAGAAGCACAAGACCGTCTCGCCAACCGAGTCAGGAATCGAGAAGGTTGAGCGCGCGATGCGTGTCGAGAACCTCTACGACCCGCGCAACGTGCAACTCGTGAACCACCTGATTCAGTCGCTGAAGGCCGAGGCGCTCTACAAGCGTGACGTTGACTACGTCGTCGAAGACGGAGAAGTGAAGATCGTCGACGAGTTCACCGGCCGCATCATGGAAGGGCGACGTTGGTCGGAAGGCCTGCATCAGGCCGTCGAAGCCAAGGAAAACGTTCAGATCCAGGAAGAGCACCTGACGCTCGCCACGATCACGCTCCAGAACTACTTCCGGCAGTACCAGAAGCTCGCGGGCATGACGGGTACGGCTAAGACGGAAGAGAAGGAGTTCGTCGAAATCTACGGCCTTGAAGTCGTGCCGATCCCAACGAATGTCGATGTTGCGCGGCTCGACCGGAACGATCTGATCTTCAAGACCGGCGAGGCGAAGTTCGCCGCCGTCGTGAAGGACGTGAAGGAACGACACCTCACGGGGCAGCCAATCCTCGTCGGCACGATCGCCGTCGAGACGTCGGAATACTTGAGCGAACTCCTAAAGCGGCAGGGCGTGACGCACACCGTGCTCAACGCGAAGGAACATGCGCGCGAGGCCGAGATCATCCAGGACGCGGGCAAGGCTGGCGCCGTCACGATCGCAACGAATATGGCCGGCCGCGGCGTGGACATCAAGATCGACGACCACGTGCGCTCGCTGGGAGGGCTGTACGTTCTCGGCACCGAGCGGCACGAGTCGCGCCGCATTGACAATCAGCTCCGCGGCCGTTCTGGCCGTCAGGGTGACCCGGGTGAGACGCGCTTCTACCTGTCGGGCGAGGATGATCTCGTCCGGCTCTTCGCGGGCGATCGGATCAAGGGGATCATGGAGCGCTTCAAGCTCCCCGACGATCAGCCGATGGAGGCGTCGATCCTCTCGAAGCAGATCGAGAACGCTCAGCGGAAGGTCGAGGAGCAGAACTTCGTTTCGCGTAAGAACGTCCTCAAGTACGACGATGTGATGAACGTTCAGCGGCGCGTGATTTATGAGCAGCGCCGCGGCGTCCTTGAAGGTCGGGATCTCGCGGAGGAGATCAAGCAGATATGGCTTCCGGAAGTGATCGAGAGCACCGTCGCCGAGTACACGGTTGATGAGGTTGCAAGCGAATGGGATCTCGACGCGCTCGTGCTTGGCATGGAGCAGCTGTACGGCACCGGCGTGACCGTCGCTGAGCTTCAGGGCCTCGATCGCGAGCGGATCATCGAGGAGTTCCTCGACGACGCGACCGACGCGTACAACGAGAAGGAAGCTGAGATCGAGAAGATCAACGAGGGCCTCATGCGTGACCTCGAGCGCTTCATCGTGCTGCAGACGGTCGATACCCGCTGGCGCGAGCACCTTGAGAACATGGATTACCTCCGTGACGGCATCTACCTGCGCGGGATGGCGCAGAAGGATCCTCTCGTCGAATACCGCAACGAAGGCCATGCGATGTTCGAGGATCTCAACCGGATCATTCGCCAAGAGGTGATCGCGCTGCTCTTCCACGCGCAGATCGAGGCGAGCGCGGTTGAGGATGGCTCGCCAACAGCTGCGCTGCCACAGCCGACGGCCGATACGGGTCGGCTTACCTACGAGCACGAGACGCTTTCCGGTGCCGACGCGATCGCAGCCGCGGGTGGCGGGGCATCAGCAGTCGTTGACGCTCTGCGGCCGACGGGGCATGGTGCGAACCCGGGTGGGGCGCAGGCTCATTCCGAGCACGGTGATATCGGGCGCAACGACGCCTGCTGGTGCGGCTCGGGCAAGAAGTACAAGCGCTGCCACGGCGCTTAAGCCGCCGCCCTTCGCAGCCACGCCATAACCGGACACGTCCGGGGGACAGTCCCCAGGACGTGTCCTAAACAGACAGGCGTGAACGTGGGGTGGCTAGCCGCGGATGCGGTCGGCGAGGAACGGCAGGCTGTGCGCGAAGCGCCACGTCGCCCCCCGATGTCCGCCCTCGTGCAACTCGAAGTGCGCTCGCGCGCCATCGACACCGGCAGCCTGCACCTGCTCCCATAAGGCGACCGCGGCAAGGTCGAGCTGGTACTCATCGTTACGCCCGGCGTCGATCCAGATCGCCCGTGACGCGCGCAGCGACTCGCGGTGAGCCTTCGCGAGCGTCACCGGATCGTTGGCGATCCAGCGCTCCCAAATGTCCGGCACGATCTCTCCGGTCTCAAGACGGAATGGGACGTCGACGCCGCCACTCGGGCGAGGCGAATAGGCCGCCGCACAGGCCCAAACGTTCTGCAACACCGCATCGGAGCTCACCGAGAACACACGGCGACCCGAGGTGAAGTCGGCCCAAAACAGGTCAAATGAGCCCTCGTAACGGTTACGCAACGCCTGCGCAGCTGGGGCGAACTCCGGGCGGAGCGAGACGTCGAAGAGCCCATCGCCTGCGTGGCTCGCAAACGCCGAAAAGAGATCAGGCCGTCGGAGCGTCCACACCGCAGCGCCATACCCGCCCGACGAGTGCCCCGCGAGCGCACGGTGCTCTGCGTCGGGGAGCGTGCGGAAGTGCTCATCGACGAAAGCGACGACCTCGTCGCAGAAATACGTGCCGTAACGACCGGTTGCAGGGGAGTCGAGCCACTGCGAGCCGCCAAGCGCCGTCCAACCGTCGACGAGCACCACAATCGCCTCAAGTTCGAGGCGCTCGACGATGTCGGGAAGGCTTTCCGACCACGCAGAGACGTTGAACCACGCACGCGCCTGACCCGTAAGCGCATGCAAGACATAGATCACGGGGTAGTGGTCATGTCCGGTCTCATAGCCGGCAGGTGTCCACACAAACAGGGGTCGCACGTGCGTGTCACGCAACGGGTTGCCGCGCAGCGCCTCGCTCTCGATCGAGCGTTCGTGCCAGCGGCCCGGAGCGCTCATCGCCGACCCGCTACCGGCTGGGAGTCCACGGCTCATCGAGCCGATCGAGCAGCAGCCCGCGCACGCTCTCAATCGGGACGCGCACCTGCTCGAGCGTGTCACGATCGCGGAGCGTCACCTGACCATCCGTGAGCGTGTCGTGGTCGATCGTCACACACCATGGCGTGCCGATCTCATCCTGTCGGCGATACCGCTTACCGATCGCGGCAGACTCGTCGTATTCGGCAGACATCGTCGTGCGCAGCTTCTCGTAGAGCGCACGCGCCTTCTCGACGAGCGCCGAATCGTTACCGACGAGCGGCAGAACAGCGACCTTCACCGGCGCAAGGCGCGGATGGAACTGCAGCACTGTGCGGGGCCGCTCGGCGACCTCTTCCTCGTGGTAGGCATCAACGAGAAACGCGAGCGCGGCCCGATCAGCACCGGCGGCAGGCTCGATCACATGAGGGACGAACCGCTCCTCATGCCCAACCCACTCAAGCTTCGTCTTCGAGTGCTCCGCGTGCTGGGTGAGGTCAAAATTGCCACGGTTCGCGATTCCCTCAAGCTCCGACCAGCCGATCGGGAAGAGGTACTCAAGATCGCTTGTGCCGCTCGAGTAGTGCGAGAGTTCGGTTGCCTCGTGCGCGCGAACACGGAGATGATTCCCGCGCATACCGAGGTTCAAGTACCAGTTGCGCCGCTCCTCGATCCAGTAGCGGTACCACTCATCAGCCTCGGCTGGCGGCACGAAGAACTCCATCTCCATCTGCTCAAACTCGCGCATCCGGAAAAGGAAGTTCCCAGGCGTGATCTCGTTGCGGAAGCTCTTGCCGATCTGGGCAATGCCGAACGGCGGCTTCACACGCAGCGACGAGGTCACATTCTTGAAGTTGATGAAGATGCCCTGCGCCGTCTCGGGACGGAGGAACACCCGCGATGCCTCGTCGCGAACAGCACCAACCTGGGTTTCGAACATCAAGTTGAACTCGCGTGCCTCAGTGAGGTCGCAGTCATCTGTCTGGCCGGCAAGCTTCGACGGCTTTCGACCGCACGCGCACGTTGCGAGGTGATCAGCGCGGAAGCGGAGCTTGCAGGTACGGCAATCGACGAGCGGGTCAGAGAAGCCAGCGACATGCCCTGAGGCGACCCACACCTGCGGATGCAGGATGATCGCCGAGTCGAGCATGACGATGTCCTCGCGCTCCTGAACAAGCGCACGCTGCCAGGCAGCCTTCACGTTTTGCTTCAGGAGGACGCCGTAATGCCCATAGTCGTACGACGAACCGAGGCCGCCATAGATGTCCGACGACGGGAAGACAAAGCCGCGGCGCCGACACAGCGAAGCGACCTTTTCGATCGTTGCTTCGCCCTGGTAGCTCTCTAGCTCGCTCATAACCAGCCAACCTAGCGCGACAGCGGCCTCCTTGTCGCAGTCGTCGCAGCATCCGGGTAAGCAGGCACACTTCCGCGACCGTGCTGAGGATCGCCCAATTCGTCTTGCACCACAAGAAGCTCGTGCTTGGCTTCTGGATTCTCGTGCTTCTCGCCGGGGTACCGAACCTTGGCAAGGCGACGAAGGCGTTCTCGCAAGAGTTTTCGGTGCCCGGCCGTGAAGGGTTCACCACAAACGACGCGCTGCGGAAGCTCTACGGCATCGATTTCCAGAGCGAGCCGATCGTTGTCGTAACGACATTGCCCGCGGGCGCAACTGTCAATGCGCCCGGACTCAAGGCCGCGATAGCGCGAACAGAGATGATTGTTGCCCACGCGAGCCCGAAGGGACTCGTTGCTGGGTACGGGTCGACGGGTGACCGGGCGTTCGTCTCGAAGGACGGTCGCTCAACGTTCATTCTCGCCTACCTGCATGTGCAGAAGGATCGTGGCTTCGGAGGCGGCGCCCTCGAAGCGAAGGCGATCCGGTCAGCGCTTGCAACCCAAACGCTTGACGGCGCGTCGTGGCATGTCACCGGTTTGGATGCGTTGGCCGACGCGGGCAGCTCCAACAACGGCCAGGGCCCAGGCGTGTTTCTGGAGGCGTTCATCGGTGGTGTCGGCGCACTCGCAGTGCTCGCGTTTGTGTTCGCGTCGTTCATCGCATTTGTGCCGATCGTGATGGCGATCTTCGCGATCGTCGCGACGTTCATGGTGATGTGGCTGATCACAACGTTCGCGCAGGTGTCTTTCATCGTCACCTTCCTGGTCGCGCTCATCGGACTCGGCGTGTGCATCGACTACGCGCTGCTGCTTGTGATGCGATGGCGTGAGGAGCGCGCGAACGGGCTTGAGAATGTCGCCGCGGTCGAGCGGGCGATGGCGACAGCCGGATCGGCAGTTGTGTTCTCGGGAACCACGGTGAGCATCGGGTTGCTCTCGCTCGTTGTGCTGCCGGTGCCGTTCTTGCGCAGCGTCGGGTACGCCGGCATGTTGATCCCGGTTGTGAGCGTCGCGGTTGCGATCACGCTGCTCCCTGTGATCCTCGCCACGGTCGGGCCGCGGCTTGATTGGCCGCGCTTCCGTCATGAGGGCCATGCGAGCCGCTTCTGGACACGCTGGGGGCGGTTCACGGTGCGCCATCGATACGTCACCGCGCTTGCCGGACTCGCCGTGATCGTCGCGCTTGCGGTTGCTGCGACCCAGATCCAGCTCGGCTCGCCGAAGGCCGACACGCTCTCGGCGTCGGGTGACGCTCACGATGGTCTCGTCGCGCTTGAGCAGGCCGGGCTGGGCTCAGGGACGCTCACGCCGTTCGCCGTGCTCGTCAACGATCCCCTCCAAGTCCCAGCCGCCCGGTCGGCGCTCTCGAGCGTCGACGGTGTTTCGGCGGTCGCCGCACCTGCGGCCTGGACTGCTGGTGGCACGCGCCTGCTCACGGTGTTTCCGACCCAAGACGGTGACTCTGCATGGGGACGCAGCCTCGACAGTCGTCTGAAGCGAGCCGCACACGGCAACGCAGCAACGGTGGGTGGCACACCGGGACAGAGCGCCGACTTCGTGTCGGCGGTTTACGGGAACTTCCCCCTGATGATCGCGCTCGTGTCGATTCTCACGCTCGTATTGCTCGCCCGCGCGTTCAGGTCGATCCTGCTGCCACTGAAGGCGGTCGTGCTCAACCTGCTGTCTGTTGCCGCGGCGTGGGGGGTGCTCGTCCTCGTCTGGCAGAAGGGGTACGGGTCCGACCTGATCTGGGGGATTCCCGCGACGAACGCGATTACGGAGTTCATCCCACTCATGGTGTTCGCGTTCCTCTTCGGACTCTCAATGGACTATGAGGTGTTCATCCTCTCGCGTGTGCGCGAGGAGTACGACGAACACGGATCGACCGATGCCGCCGTCATCACCGGTATTGGGCGCACTGGTCGCCTTGTGACGAGCGCGGCGTTGATCCTCTTCTTGGCCTTCGCCGCACTTGGCTCAGGGCCTGAGACGGTCATCAAGATCTTCGCCACGGGCCTCGGCGCCGGCATCATCCTCGACGCGACGGTCGTGCGTGCGTTGATCGTTCCAGCCCTCGTGTCGCTCTTTGGCCGCTGGAACTGGTGGCTGCCAGCTCCCGTCGCTCGTGTGCTTCGTGTGAAGCCGTCTGCCGCCGCTATCGAACGCACGTAGAGTCCCGCCGGTGGGCGATCCGGCAGCACCTTCCGTTCAGCTTCACATCGTCTCCGATGCGACAGGCGAGACCGCCGCACGCATCGTGATGGCGACCGAAGTCCAGTTCCCTGACGGAAACTTTCAGGTGATTCGGCATCCTCGCGTCGAAACCGTCTCCCACTTGCGCCTTGTTGTTGAGCGGATGCGCGGGCAGCCGGCAGTTGCGATCTACACGCTCGTCGAACCGCAACTTCGGACGGAGATGCGGCGTCTGTGTCGTGCCGCACACATTCACTACTGCGACGTGCTTGCGCAGCCGTTGCGGGCGATTGCCAAGGTCAGCGGCCAGGCCGCACGCATGACGCCGCGGGCCCGACTGCCGTTGGACGACCGCTATTTCCGGCGCATCTCGGCGATCGAGTTCGCCGTCAAGACGGACGACGGTGTGGGCAGCGCTCTCGGGAAGGCCGACGTCGTGCTCGTTGGCGTGTCGCGTACGTCGAAGACGCCGCTCTCGATGTACCTCGGCTACCTCGGCCTCAAGACCACGAACGTTCCGCTCGTCAACGGCATCGACCCACCGGAGGAGCTCTTCAAAGCCGACCCGAAGAAGATCGTCGGACTGACGATCGACGCGAATCGTTTGGCCGAGATTCGGTCGGAACGCATCCAGATGATGGGCGGCAACAAGAGCTACGCCGACCTCAACGGCATCTACGAGGAGCTCGACTTCGCAAACGCGGTCTTTCGACGCTTGCGATGCCCGGTGATCGACGTGTCGGAGCTGTCGATCGAGGAGATCGCGCTCCGCATCGTTCGGTCGGTGGGCGCAACAACGGTGACGAGCTTTGAGCCTCCAACGCGTGACCAGGACAACGTGTGAAGTCGAAACCGCGTGTCCCCTTGTGGCGATGGCTCGTCTGGATGGTCGCGCTGATTGTCGCGCTCGTCGTGTTCTATGGGATCTTTACGCCGTTCTGGTTCGCGCTGCGGAGCACCGCGTGGATCGCGGAATATAGGTCCCGCCGCCGTCGCTGACCGTCCGGGCAGGCGCCCGACGGGTGCTTCCATAGGTCCAAGCTGAGCGGAGCACGTCTCGACCGCATACCTCCGCAGCGTCTGGTATCAATGGCCCGTCTTGGCAGGAACGCGGTACGTCTTCGATTTCGATGAGCCCTCTGGTGGAGGGCGCGAGCTTCTCGGTGGTAAAGGCGTTGGCCTTGCCGAGATGACGCTCATGGGTCTGCCGGTTCCGGCGGGCTTCACCATCACGACCGACGCGTGCCGCGCGTACATGCGCACGCACGACCTGCCTGAAGGGCTTGAGGCGGAAGTGGCGCAGCACATCGAGAGCTTGGAGCGCACGACCGGCAAGCCGTTTGGCAGTCACGATGATCCGCTTCTCGTCTCGGTGCGCTCAGGTGCCGCCGTGTCGATGCCCGGGATGATGGACACGATTTTGAACCTTGGTCTCAACGATGAGGCTGCAGCTGGTCTCGCAGCACGCACCGGCAACCCGCGGTTTGCCTACGACAGCTACCGCCGATTGATCCAGATGTTCGGCGAGGTCGTCGACGGCATCGCGCCACATCGTTTCGAGAACACGCTTTCCGATCTCAAGGTCAAGCGCGGCGTCGCACTCGACACCGATCTCACCGCCGACGATCTGAAGTGGCTGGTCGACGAGTTCAAAACCATCTACCGCGACGCGAAGGGCGAAGAGTTCCCGGCCGACGCGACCACGCAGCTGCTGCGTGCCGTGCGCGCCGTGTTCGACTCGTGGGACACCCCTCGCGCGCAGGTGTATCGACGCGCCAACGAGATCAGCGACGACATCGGCACAGCCGTCAACGTGGTGCAGATGGTGTTCGGCAACAAGGGTGAGGGATCGGGCACAGGTGTCGCCTTCACTCGCAATCCATCGACAGGTGCGCGAGAGGTGTACGGCGAGTTCCTCGCAAACGCGCAGGGCGAGGATGTTGTTGCCGGTATCCGCACACCGCAGCCCGTTGAGGCGATGGCCGCAACGCTCCCGCGCGCCTATGAACAGCTGCTCGCCACGATGCAACGCCTCGAAGAGCACTACCGCGACATGCAGGACATCGAGTTCACGATCGAGGACGACCACCTCTACCTGCTGCAGACACGCGCAGCGAAACGCACATCGGCAGCAGCGCTCAAGGCGGCCGTATCGATGGTCGAGGAGGGGTTGATCACCTCAGACGAAGCCGTCAGCCGCATCGATGCAGCACAGCTCGACCAGCTCCTGCACCCGGGCATCGATCCGAACGCAACCCACGAGGTTGCCGCGAAGGGATTGAACGCAAGTCCGGGTGCCGCAAGCGGCGGCATCGTCTTCGACGCTGACACCGCGGTCGAAAAAGCGAAGAACGGGCCGGTCGTGCTCGTCCGCTTCGAGACGACACCCGACGACATCCACGGGATGATCGCCGCCCAGGGCATCCTCACCGTCCACGGCGGCATGACATCGCATGCGGCGGTAGTCGCCCGCGGCATGGGGAAGCCATGCGTCGCCGGCTGTGAGGGGCTTGAGATCCGTCCAGGCGTGGCAATCATTGGCGGAGTCGAGCTGCATGAGGGTGATCGGATCACGATCGACGGTGGCACCGGGCGTGTGTTCCTGGGTGAGATCCCGCTTGTTCCCCCGCAGCTGAACGACGACCTCGAGACCGTTCTCGGCTGGGCCGATCAGCTGCGCCGCCTGAAGGTGCGCGCGAACGCTGACACGCCCGCCGACGCTGTGCGTGCGCGGGAGTTCGGTGCCCAAGGCATCGGCCTCTGCCGCACCGAGCACATGTTCTTTGGTGAGGAGCGCCTACCGGTCGTGCAAGAGATGATCCTTGCCGAGGACGAGGCCGGACGTCGGGCCGCGCTCGATCGGCTACTGCCGTTTCAGCAGGCTGATTTCGACGGTATCTTCGAGGCGATGGCGGGACTGCCCGTCACGATTCGTCTCCTCGACCCGCCACTGCACGAGTTTCTCCCGAGTGAGGCAGAGGCCACCGACGAACGTATGCGCTCCCGCATTCGCTCACTGAAGGAGCAGAATCCGATGCTCGGCAGCCGCGGATGTCGCCTCGGGCTGATGTATCCGGAGATCTACGAGATGCAGATTCGGGCAATCGCGCGTGCTGCCGCAGCGGTACAGAGTCGACGCGGCGAAGCGCCACTCGTCGAGATCATGCACCCGCTCGTCGGGTTCCGAGAGGAGTTCCATCGCCTGAAGGAGCTGACCGAACAGGTGTGGGCAGAAGAGGCCCCCGCAATCGAGCATCAAGTTGGAACGATGATCGAGCTTCCCCGCGCATGTGTGCAGGCCGGTTCGATCGCCGAGGAGGCGCAGTTCTTCTCGTTTGGCACGAACGACCTGACGCAGACGACGCTTGGCTTCTCGCGCGACGACGCCGAAGGCAAGTTCCTCACCCGCTATCTCGAAGATGGCGTGCTTGAACGGAACCCGTTCGAGGTTCTCGACCAAGAGGGTGTGGGTGATCTGATGCGGATCGGAATCGAACGCGGTCGGGCGACCCGCCCAGGCATGAAGATCGGGATCTGCGGCGAGCACGGAGGAGAGCCGCGCTCGGTGCGGTTCTGCCACAGCTTGGGCCTCGACTACGTCTCTTGCTCGCCGTTCCGTGTGCCGGTCGCTCGGCTTGCAGCAGCGCAGGCGGCACTCGAAGAGTCGGGTGCCGCGAAGTACGTCGCTGCCGGCGGCTGAACCCCGCGTTCGAGGAGCGTCACGACGCGCTCAGAGGCGCTGAGCGGGTGAGACGCGCCCTAGATGGCGTTGTAGGCGACAAACACGGCGACGACCGCCACAAAGCCTGCTGAGGCGAGCGAGAGCTGCCAGGAGCGGCGGAACTGCACAAGCGCCGCCATCAAGACGACGCCACCGATGAGACCGCCGATGTGCGCGCCAACCGAGATGAAGCTCGAGAGGGCGAACGTAAACACGAGGTTCAAGACGATCAGGCCGAGAATCTGCCCGCCGGTCGAGATCGCGCCGCGACGTTCGAGCACGAACAGTCCGCCGAGCACACCGAAGATCCCGCCAGACGCGCCAAGCGAGATCGCGTCCGGGGAAGTTATGAGCGCGCCGGCGCTGCCAACCAGAATCGAGACGATGTACAGCAGCAAGAATCGCCACCGGCCGATCGCCGATTCAAGGAACGATCCGGCGTAGTAGAGGCTGAACATGTTGAGGCCAAGGTGCATCGGGCCGTAGTGCAGGAAGCCTGAGGTGATGAGCCGCCACCAATCTCCATGAAGCAGCCCCACCGGTTCGCCCTGCAGGTACCCGTTTGCGACGAGCGCACCGTGCGCTTCGATCGTGTTCTGGAGACCGTTGATCGTTCCGCCCGACACGAGCTCAAGCACGTAGACGGCGACATTGATCGTGATGAGCGCGGTAGTGACAGCATTGATCCGACGCCCGCCGACACCGGTGACCGCTCGCTCAGCCGCAGCAGTGACCTTGTGGATGCCTTGCGGCTTGCCCGAATGTTCAGGACAGCGCAGCCCGACAGGCGCAGGAGTCATGCACTCGTAACAGATCGGGCGACCACATTCCGAGCACGAGAGTCCTGTCTCCCGATCGGGATGGCGATAACAAGTGCTCGGGCTGGTGCTCATCGGCGACTAGCGTATCGGCCGTGCGGGTTCATGTCGCGTTCACGCCAGGAGAGTCGGCAACAGCCGCGGTCGGCATCGTGGTCGATGTTGTCCGTGCGACCTCGTCGATCGCTCAGGCACTTTCGTCGGGGTACGAGCGGGTGCTTTGCTGCCGCGAGATCGACGAAGCGAATGCGCTGCGTGCAGAGCTGCACGGTGAGGCGGTTGTCGGCGGTGAGCGCAACGGTGTCGTCGTCGAAGGGTTCGATGTTGGTGCCTCACCACGAGAGTTCGCGCAAGGCCCGCGGGCGAAGTCGCTGATTCTGTCGACCACGAACGGAACAGCAACGATCCTCACGGCTGTCGATCACTGCAAAACGGTGCTGATCGGGTCGCTGCTCAATCTCAGTGCGCTCGTTGAAACCGCGAAGGCGGCAGCGGGCGGGGGAGACGTCGCAGTGATCTGTGCGGGCTACAAGGGTGCGTTCGCGTTTGACGACGCCTACTGCGCCGGCAAGATCGTTGAGGCACTTGGCGGTGTTCGAAGTGACGCTGCGATCGCAGCCGCACTCGTCGCGCAGGCCTATCCCGATCCGCTCGCAGGGCTCAATGCGCGCACCTATGGGCCGCCAGGACTTGAGGACGACATCGTCTACTGCGCACAGATCGACCTACTGACAACCGTGCCGCGCTTCACGCGCATGGTCGGTCAAGCAGCCGAGATCACGGCCTAGCACGACGTTCTCTGCGCTCGTGCAGGCTAACGTCTGCGAACCTTGACACGAACGTACGTTCGGTATAGAACATACGTTCCGTGATCGCTGCAATCGTCATCCCCGCATTCGACCTCGGAGCTGCTCTGCGCCGCCGCCCGGGTGTCGAGCTGGGCCCGGCGGCACTGGGCCCAGAGCCTGGAAGCGAACCACTTCTTGGCTCGGTAACGCCTGCGGCAGCGGCGAAAGGAGTGCGTCCCGGCATGCGTCTTGGCGAGGCGCTGGCGCTCGTTCCAGAACTGGTGCTCGTCGAGCGCGACCCGGCGGCAGTCGAACAGGCATGGGAGGGAGTGCTGCGGCGGCTTGAAGACGCCGGCATTGCCGTTGAGTCGGTCGAGCCGGGCACGGTGTTGTTTGAAACAAACGGGGTTGAGCGGCTCTACGGCGGCCTGGAGCCGGCGCTCAAACGGGCGCTCGCTGTCATCGGCCCGCTCTGGCCGGCACGTGCAGGGGCAGCGGAGCGACGGTTCGCGGCGCTTGCTGCCGCCGGCGTTGCTCGAGCAGGGCAAGCGCTCATCGTCTCCGATGAACGCACACGGTCGTTTCTCGCGCCCCTGCCTCTCACCCTACTGCCGCTCGAACGGACACGGTACGAAGAGTTGGAAGAGCTTGGTGTACGCACGATTGGACAACTTGCAGGGCTACCTGGGGGCGCTGTCGCCGAACGGTTGGGGCCGGACGGACAGCGCGCCTGGAGCCTGGCAAGGGGTGAGCATGACGGGAGGGTGACGCCTCGTAAAGCCGTCGAGCCGCTCGCCGAAACCCTCGAGTTCCCGGAGGCGGTCGGCAACGAGCTCACCTTGCGGCGGGGTCTCTCGGCTTTGGTTGATCGCCTGCTGGCGCGACCCGAGCGCGAGGGCCGTCCGCCGCGGAAACTTGCGATCTGGGTTCGGCTTGCTGGCGGCGGGTCGTGGCGGCGTACGGTGACGCTTCGTGAAGCAACTGCCGACCCTGCGCGCCTACGGGCTGCGCTGGGCCCGAAACTCGGCGAGATCAGCGCGCCTGTGCTGAAGCTTCGACTTGAGATCGTGTCGCTTGCTGAACACACAGGCGAACAGCTCGAACTCGTTCAGCTTGAGGGCGATGCTTTGAAAGGTCGGCTCCGTGAAGGCTTGCGCCAAGTGCGCGCAGCTGTCGGATCCGGTGGAATCTCAACGGTTGTGGAGGTGGCGCCATGGTCACGCATTCCCGAGGCCAGAGCGCTGCTCATTCCGCGCGAGGAGTAGGCCCGGGGAGTTCAGGCGTAGGAGCACTCGGGAGGCCGCCAGTGAACGGCTTCTCACGGCCTCCCCGTCGACTGAACGCTCCACGTCCCGCACTCGTCGAGGCTCACGCCAACGGCATTCCGTTTCGCATCAACCGCAGCGCGGTTGCGGCAGTGCGCGAAGAGTGGCGGATTGTCGATCGCTGGTGGACAGAAGAGCCGATCATCCGCCGCTACTTCGATGTTGTGCTCGAAACGGGAGAGAACGCCGTCGTGTATCGCGACGACGAAAACGGCACGTGGTTCACGCAGCGTGCGTGAACGGCAGCTTTCGCGCGCTACCCAGACTGGGCGTTACGAGACTGCGGCCTCAGCAAGCCGCGCCCACTGGGCGGCGTGCGCAGGCGGCACAACAACCCACTGCTTCATTGGGCGTCCACCCATCGGGTCGAACGCATGCGATCCCAAAAGGGCCATTGCCGCGGCATGCATCACTGGGTCAGTCAGTTTCACGAGCAGCCCGTCAGCCGCCCGACCACCAACGGCCTTCCCGTTCGCGGTGAAGCACTCCATGCCGAACATCTTCTTCGTCCCGACATGGGCGTACCGGTGCACAAGCTCATCGATGAGGTCGTCGTAGGTCATGACGAAAGCCTACGACGATCGGCACCCGGCATGACCGCTTCGCCACTGTATGTCGAACTCCACGCGCACTCGGCGTACTCGTTTCTCGATGGGGCGTCGTTGCCGGAGGAGCTGGCAGCGCGTGCGGTTGACCTCGGCTATGACGCATTCGCGCTCACCGACCACGACGGTGTCTATGGCTCGCTTGAGTTCGCTCACGCAGCGAAGGCGCTTGGCCTACGCGCGATCACGGGAGCCGAGGTTTCCCTTGCTGGTGACGCTCACATCACGCTTCTCTGCGAGTCGTCACGCGGGTACGCAAACCTCTGTCGCCTCCTCACGCTTGCGCATGCCGAAACACGACGTGTGGGCAAGGAACACCGCGACGCGCTCCCGCCAAAGGTCACCCTCGACCAGGTGGCCGCGTACGCGGAAGGGCTTGTGTGTCTCTCGGGCTGTGCCCGCAACGGCCTTGCTGTGGTCGATCCCAACGGTGCTGCCACACTCGCAAAGGCGTTTCCTGGCGCGTTTTACGTCGAGCTGCAACGGCCGTTCGAGCGTGGCGATGCGAGACGTAACCACGCGCTTGTCGACCTCGCGGCACAGCTCGGTGTCGCAACAGTCGCAACGGGAGATGTCCACGCTCATCACGAGCGGCGCGGACGGCTGCAAGACACGCTGGTCGCGATTCGCCATCGTGCGTCACTCGACGGCAGTGAGCGTGAGCGGCGGGGCAACCATGAATGTGTCTTGGCAAGCCCTGAAGCGATGGTGGAGCGGCTCCCGCGGGATGCTGCGCTTCGCAGCCGGGAGATCGCCGACCGGTGCACATTCGATCTCACCCAGGAGCTCGGGTACCGCTATCCCGACTTCTCTGACGGTCCCGAGCCTGCAGATGTGCAGCTGCGCACAATCTGTGAGCACGCTTTTGCTGGGCGGTATCCGACCGAGACGGCACTTCGCCGTCAGGCACGGCAGCGGCTCGATGAGGAGTTGGCGCTCATCCACCGCCTCGGCCTTGCAGGCTTCTTCCTGCTCCACTGGGAGGTGCTTGAGCTTGCCCGCGCATGCGCCAACGAGGTGCGTGGCCCCGGCAGCCCCAGGCTTGTTCTGCCTCCTGGACGGGGGCGTGGCTCGAGCGTCGGGTCGATCGTCTGTTACCTCACTGGCCTGTCGCATGTCGATCCGGTTGAGGCGAACCTTTCGCTTGGGCGGTTCCTGAACGACGAGCTCGCCTCGGTACCCGATATCGATCTCGACTTTCCGCGTGACATCCGCGAAAGGCTGATCGTTGCCGCAACGAATCGTTGGGGGCGCGATCACGCCGCCCTTGTCGCAACCTTCTCGACCTACCGCAGCCGGGGAGCGATCCGTGATGTGGGGAAGGCGTTGGGGCTTCCGTACGCAGAGCTTGAACGGCTCGCACGTGTGACTGACGGCTGGGATGCGGCACGGGTGGGGGAGGAGCTTGACCGCGTTCCAGGCGACCACCACGGCCCCCGCTGGGATGCGTTCCGTGAGCTGACCCGGGAGATATCAGGTCTTCCGCGTCATATCTCGCAGCATCCGGGCGGCATGGTGATCTCAACCCGCCCGCTGATCGATCTTGTGCCGGTTCAACCAGCGGCGATGGCTGGCCGCCAGATCTGCCAGTGGGACAAGGACTCCTGCGCGGACGCCGGCTTTCTGAAGATCGACCTCCTTGGCCTCGGGATGCTGTCCGCTGTTGAGGACGCGGTCGTCCAGATTGCGAAGTTGCATGGTGAGCCAATCGATCTCTCACGTATTCCACTCGATGATGCCGGGGTGTATGCCGAGATCCAGGCTGCCGACACCGTGGGGGTCTTTCAGATCGAGAGCCGCGCCCAGATGCAGAGTTTGCTCCGAACACGTCCTGAAAACCTCGACGATCTCACTGTGCAGGTTGCGCTTGTCCGCCCGGGCCCGATCCAAGGCAAGGCGGTGAATCCCTACATCGAACGGCGGCAGAAGCTGCGCGACAACCCGGCGTTCACGTATCCGGTTGAGCATGAGTCGTTGCGTGAGGCGTTGCAGGACACCCTTGGTGTTGTTGTGTTTCAGGATCAGGTGTTGAGCGTTGCGATGGCGTCTGCACGGTTCAGCGTTGGGGAGGCGGAGGGGCTGCGCCGGGCTATGAGTCGCAAGCGGAGCGAAGCGGCGATCGAGGCGTTCCGTCCTCGATTCGTGGCTGGCTGTATTGGCAACAGCATCGACGAGAAGACGGCGCATGTGATCTACGACAAGCTCGTTGGCTTTGCCGGCTTCGGCTTTCCAAAGTCCCATGCTGCGGCGTTTGCGCTGCTCGCCTACCAGTCGGCGTGGCTACGGCGGTACTACCCAGCCGAGTTCCTTTGTGCGTTGCTGAATGCGCAGCCGATGGGCTTTTATCCGCCGGCTTCGCTCGTTCGTGATGCGCAGAGGCGTGGTGTCAGCGTCTTGCCGCCGCACATCAACGTGAGTGCTGCGGAATGCACCGTCGAAAGCGGTGCGGTACGGATTGGCCTTGGCTACATCCGGTCGGTGGGAACCGATGAGGCTCGCGCACTCGCGTTGGGGCAGCCGTACGGCGATGTGAGTGATCTCACGCGACGTGCGTCGGCGTCGTCGGCTGCGTTGTCGGCGCTTGTTGCGGCAGGTGCCTGTGACGCTTGGGGTGCGCGTCGTGATCTGCTTTGGCGGCTGGGAATCACTCCGCGGCCGGTAGCGGTGAAAGGTGGTTCACGTCAGCTTGTGTTGCCGCTTGAACCGACGGCTGAGCTTCCTGAGCTTCCGGTTCAGACTGACTGGGAGCGGATGCTTGCGGATTACCGGCATACCTCGCTGTCGGTGGGGCTTCATCCCCTTCAGCTGTTGCGGCCGCATCTTCGCGATGTTCGTTCGAGTCTTGAGTTGCGAGAGGTGCAGCATGGGAGTCGGGTTGCGGTTGCGGGCATGGCGGTTGCGCGTCAGCGTCCGGCGACTGCGAACGGGATCGTCTTCATGCTTCTTGAGGATGAGTTTGGGCAGATGAACCTGATCATCCCGCCTGATGTGTACGACCGTCATCGAGCGGTTGTTCGTGGGGAGCCGTTGCTGCTTGCTCGTGGACGTTTTGAACGGGTGGGGCGGAACGAGAACGTGCTTGTTGATGCGGTGGAGACGCTTGGTCCGCTTGCGCGGCGTGTGTCGAGCGAGGCGGAAGTGCATTCGGCGCTTCCGCCCGCCCATCACTTCCACTGAGATCCGCACGTGCCGCCGGCAGCGCTCCGGCCGGTCACCACGCTGCGCCGACAGCGGCACCCGTGCGCGGGCTGCCTAAACCCCGGTGTCTAAACCCCGGTGTCAGACACCAAATCTTGTCAAGGGCAACGTTGGCGCAACTTTGCAACATTCGCACAATCCGCCCAAAGAACAGAACCGTTTGTTCATAAGGCTTCGAGCCGCGAGTCATCACGAACAGGCTTCACTGAAAACGTTACAAAGATGTTCCAGAAGACACTTGACAGAAAAAGGTGTCTGACACCGCAGAAAGGACGCGGCGAAGCGGGTCGCGTCGAGTTGGGCTAGGTGTTCTCGATGTCGAGCGCGAAGCGGGGGAGGCGTTTGGCGACCGCCTTGTTGAACGCCCGCTCATACTCCTCGTCGGGCCCCTCCTCAAGCGTCCGCGCGAACGTGTCACGCAGGTCGGCAAGGATCTCGACGCCCGTCTCAACCGCGTCGACATAATCGCCATACAGCTCCTCGGCCTCGTCGCGATCAGCGCGGTTGTAGAGATCAAGCCGCTCCTGCGCCTCACGGATCACAAACGGGTGATCACGCTCAAACAGGTCGAGCTGACGCGAGATCACATCGCCAAACCGAGAACGGCGAAACATCACTACAACAGCTCCTCATACAGCGCGAGGTGAGCCGCGGCGGCCGCATCCCACGTCAACGCCGCACGAGCACGCTCAGCACCAGCCCGCGCCCCAGCGAGCGCCACCGGATCACCCAGAAGCTCCCCAACAGCCGCAGTCAACGCATCAACATCACCAGCCGGAACAACCCGTCCCGCCCCAAACGCACGAATCGGGTCGGCCAACCCCGCCACGTCATAGACAACCGCCGGGACACCAGCTCCAAGAGCCTGCAGCAGCGCGCCCGACTGATCAATCTCAGGGCGATACGGGAACAGCGCAACCGTCGTATCGGAAAGCGCACGATCAAGCTCAGCCGCGGAGAGGTAGCCGAGCCGCCACTCCGTACGCGGCGCGGCACGAAGCTCATCAATCGGCATCGCCGGATCGCCCGCAACGAGAAGACGCGCGCCCGGCAGCCTCCGCACAACCTCAACCGAATCGGCAATGCCCTTGTACGGCCGGATCACCCCCAATGCCAACACTGTCGCGCCGTCGTCAGCCCGAATCGCCGAGCTCGGATACACCGGGTGCGGAATCACACGAGCCTCCACACCAAGCTCACCCATCACCTCACGGCCACGCTCGGTGTGGACGACGACACGGTCAAAACGCTGCAAGGCCGTCTGCCACAGCTTGCGCTTCCCGGCCGTACGGCGCGGAAGCAGATCGTGCGCCGTGAAGACCGTTGGCGCGCGATAGCGCAGGTGCATGTCGACCTGGGGCAGCGCAAGCCACTGCACGTGCAGCACGTCAGGGTGCGTCGCTGCGAGTGACGCCGCGACAAACGCGTGCTCTGCCACCTTCAACGGGATACGCAACGGCGAGCGCCGAAACAGCCGCGACGACAACGGATAGAAGCGCTCCGTGCGGCGGTAGCCCTCCGGCGCGGGAAGCGCACCAAAACGAAAACGTGAAGTGGACACCGTCACGTCAGCCCCGGCCCGCGCAAGCGCGCACGCCAGCTCATGGTCATACCAAGGGGTAAATGCAGGGGGATCCGTGACGACGACACGCATGAGCCGTACAGTAAAGGGGATGCTGATCCGCACTTGGAACCTCTTTCACGGAAACACGTCCCCGCCGGGCCGAAAGGCCTACCTCGAGGAGATGGTGCGACGTGTGACCGAGGATCGCCCGCCGGTCGTCTTGCTGCAGGAGGTTCCGGCGTGGGCGCTTGGCCGGCTCGAATCCTGGAGCGGCATGAAGGCGTTCACGACGCGGACCATGAGACCTCGCCTGGGTGTGCTTCCGCTCCCGGCTGGCGTCGCGAAGGCGATCACGTCGATCCATCCCGGCAAGCTCCGCTCAGGCGTTGCTGGGCAAGGAAACGTGATCCTGCTGGGCAAGGGCTTCACGATCCGTTCGATTAAGTTCACGACCCTCAACACGAATCCGTTCTGCGAATCCGAGGGTGCGCGGCTTGGGCTCACACCGAAGCAGATGCGTTGGTGGCAGAAGGAGCGTCGCGTCTTGCTGAGCGCGCACCTTGAGATCACCGCCACACGCGAGCGGGTGTTCATCGCGAACGTTCACCTGACGTCACATCCGAAAGACCTGCGACTTGCCGATGCCGAACTCCGCCGCGCCGCGAATTTCATGAACCGCGGGTCGGAGCTTGACGAGATCGTGATCATCGGTGGCGACTTCAACATCAAGGGGTCGGAATCGCAGACCATTCGTGAGCTGACGCACCCGACGGAGCCTGACGAGGCACCGTACGTTTCGACCGCCTCGCTGATCGACAACGTTCTCGTGCGCGGTGCGAGGCCCGGAACCGTTCGTGTGTGGCCCGAAGATGCGCGCATGTTCAACGGGAAGCTCCTCTCCGACCACGCTCCCGTCGAAGTTGATGTGCCATTGCCGAGCGAGATTCCGCCACCGCCGACGCCGCCAGCAGTCGCGCCCGCAGAGGCCGTCGCAGCAGACACGGCCCTGGTAGACGAGACCCCGACCGCACCTGCGGCCGAGACTGAGACCGCGACCGACGCTTAGGCGTCGTCGCCGTTACGCAAGCCGAGGTCGGCTGCGATCGGCTGAAGTGCTGCGATCACGTTTGCGATGTGCTCGTCGAGGTCGATCTCGAGCAGCTCTGCACCCTCGTAGACGTCCGCGCGATCGACCCCGGCCGCAAATGACGGCTGCTTGAGCTTCTTCCGCACAGATTTCGGCTCGAGCCCTTCAAGGCCAGTAGGCCTCACGAGACCGCATGCGTGCACGAAGCCCGACAGTTCGTCGCATGCGAACAACGCCTTCTGCAACGGCGTCACCCGAGGGATGCCCAGGTGGTTTGCGTGTGAGAGGACGGCTTCGATTACCTCTTCGGGATAGCCAAGCTCGCGCAGAATCGGTGCGCCGTCCTGCGGATGCTGATCCAGCGTGGGGTGCATCTCATAGTCGAAGTCATGCAGCAGCGCGGCGACGCGCCAAAGCTCCTCGTCGGCACCAAAACGGGCTGCGTACGAGGCTGTCGATGCCTCGACTGCGAGAGCATGGCGGAGGAGCGCCTCGCTCTTTGTGTACTCGGTCAGCGTCGACCAAGCCTGGTTTCGGGTGGGAGTCAAGGTGGGCGGTACGATAGCGACCGTCGTGTCCCAGACTGTCGCCAGGCACACCGTCGCCGAATCGTTCGTGATTGAGGGT
Source organism: Actinomycetota bacterium (assembly GCA_009702325.1). GTDB lineage: Bacteria > Actinomycetota > Thermoleophilia > Gaiellales > Gaiellaceae > PALSA-600. The sequence goes on along the minus strand of WLID01000003.1, from coordinate 22,912 downwards.
GGCCACCGTCTCAGCGGGCGCATCCGTGCTGCCGGCAACAAGAACGGCGCTCTGCCGATCCTTGCCGCATGCCTGCTCACCGATCAACGGGTGACGCTGGAGAACGTCCCGCGGATTCGCGATGTTGAGACGATGGTGGAGCTGCTTCAACAGCTTGGAGCAGACGCGCAGTGGACTGCCGCGAACACCGTTTCGGTGTGTGCCGCCACGATCACGACCTCGGAGATCGATGCTTCGCTTGCCAACCGCATCCGCGCCTCGTTCCTGCTTGCGGGCCCGCTACTCGCACGTGTGGGCAGAGCAAGCGTGCCACCGCCTGGCGGTGACGTGATTGGACGTCGCCGGCTCGACCCGCACCTGCATGCGTTTGAGCAGTTGGGTGCGGTCGTCGAGATCGGCGATCGCTACGAGATGCGCGCCGACAAGCTCGCGGGCACGGAGATCTTCCTTGACGAGGCGTCGGTGATGGCGACCGAGAACGCCGTGATGGCGGCGTCGCTGATTCCGGGTGACACCGTGATTCGCAACGCGGCATGCGAGCCCCACGTGCAGGACCTGTGTCGATTCCTCGTGTCGCTGGGAGCGCACATCGACGGCATCAGCTCGAACGTGCTGCACATTCAGGGCGTCGATCGGCTGAGCGGTGGCTCGCATCGCATCGCACCCGAGCACATTGAGGTGGCGAGTTTTATCGGGCTGGCGGCTGTTACGGGTTCCGATGTCACGATCGACGACGCCGCGCCCGACGACTTGATCTCGATCCTGCCGGCGTTTGAGCGACTTGGGGTGCGGGTGGAGATTCAGGGCACGTCTGTCCACGTTCCGGCGGGCCAGGAGCTCGTGATCCAAAACGACATTGGTGGTCAGATTCCGAAGATCGAGGATGGCCCATGGCCCGCGTTTCCTGCCGACCTCACGTCGATCGCGCTTGCAGTCGCGACGCAGGCCGAGGGGACGATCTTGATCTTCGAGAAGATGTTCGAGAACCGCTTGTTCTTCGTTGACAAGCTTGTGTCGATGGGTGCTCGCATCATTCTGTGCGATCCGCATCGCGCGATCGTCGCCGGCCCAGCGAAGCTGTACGCCCAGCGCATGTCGAGTCCGGACATTCGCGCGGGAATGGCACTTGTGATTGCAGCACTGTGCGCTGAAGGCACGTCGATCATTGGGAACGTGGGGGAGATCGACCGCGGGTACGAGCGGATTGACGAGCGACTGCGGGCCCTCGGCGCCGTTATCGATCGTCAGTAGCCGGTCTCAGCGCGCTGTGGCGGAGGTCGTCGGCGTCCGCGTCGACGTGGACGACCAGTTGCGGAGGTTCACGACGGTCGATGTCGTGAGTGTCGGTTTGACCGACGCGAGACGATTCGGCGTCACCTTTGGGGGCGTCTGTCCGAGGGCGAGGGCGACGGCCCCCGCCGCGTCAACGACGCCGTAGCCGGCCTCTGGGGTGCGGGTTCCGCGCTGCGACGCGCTCGCTTGGATGATCTGGACGACCTGGCCTGCCGTGAGCCCCGGATTCGTGCCCCACACGACGGCCGCGATGCCCGCCGCGATTGGCGCGGCGTACGACGTTCCTGTCCCATAGGCGTATTGGCCGACTGTTGACCCCGTGAGCTTCACCCGCACAAACTGGGACGTTGGCGCCGACGCCGACACAGCGCCCAGAATCTTCACCCCGGGGGCGAGCACTGAGACGTAGGGCGCGGTTGTCGAGAATGACGCCCGTGTGCCGGTGGTTGTCGATGCCCCGACCACGAGGCCGGCGGTGCCGAGCAGCGCGGCCGGATAGGTTGGCGCGTCGCCGATGCCGCCGGTGTTGCCTGCGGGCGCCACGAGCAGCACACCGCGGGCGGTTGCGTACGCCACTGCTTCACGCTCGGCTTCTGACGTTTGCGAGCCGCCGATGCTGAGGTTGATGATCTTCGCGCCCTGATCCACAGCCCAGACGATCGCGGCGGCTTCGTCGATATCGGTAAACGCGTTGGTGCCACGGTTTGCCTGAACGATCATGAGCTTTGCGTCACCGCCGAAGCCGGCAACCCCTTCGTCGTTTGTGATCGAACCAGCTGCAAGCGATGCTACGAACGTGCCGTGGCCCGAGAGGTCGGGCTGCAAGGTGTCAGCGACGACGCTGTGGACGGTTGGTGACTTCGCACCGATGTCAGGGGCTGAGAGGTCGGCGCCGGTATCGACGACAGCGACCGTGATCGCGGCGGCTGAACGGAGCGCGGAGGCGGGGATGGTGTCGGAACGGGTCGCGTGGTAGGCCCACTCAGGGGCTACCGAGCCATTTGGTGCGTTCAGTGCAGGCTCGCCAAGACGGATTCGGCTTACCGGGGTGCCAAGTCGATGCAGCCCAGCCGGGGTGCGACGACCGAGCTCACGCCCATCGACGACGGCGATCCGCAATGCGGGAATGCGCTGCAGCACGTGGAGTCCGGCGAGATTTTCGGGCGCGGTGTACCCGACCGTCACCGGTCTCACCGCCCGTGTCGGGCACCCCACCGACAGGGCGACGATCAGCACCACGCCGATCGGCCACCGCCACTTCATCTCCCACTACCGACGCTAAGCCCGAAATCCGCTGATTACAAGAGCTATCGGTAGATTCCGGCCGCACTTTCGGCACATTTCGCTCACGGCTTCGGCGCAAAGCGATTCGGGGGTACGCTCACTCGTATGACGGGAGCACGCGCAGCAGTTCGGATCGACTCGGCCGGGGGCGACGCCCATGTCACCACGGGCCTGCCTGTTCTCGATCACCTCGTTGCGTTGTTTGCACGGTCTGGGCGTATGCACGTGACGCTCGACGTAGCTGCTGGCGCGACTGCCGACGGTGTCGCGGCCGGTGCGCGGGCTCTGGGCGATGCACTCGCCACGCTGTTGCGTGTTCCGGGCGCTGCCGGATCAGGCTGGGCAATGCTGCCCGCTGACGAGGCGCTCGCGAGCGCCTCGCTCGAGGTGGCCGAGACGCCGCTTGTCGCGACGAATGTTGACTTCTCTCGGCAACCGGTAGGTGGTCTCGATCACGACATCGTCCGGCGTTTCCTTGAGGAGTTCGCTGCCGGTGCACGGTTGAATCTCCACATCAGACTTGTCGAGGGCACCGAGCCCGAACACGTCCTCGCCGCAATCTTTAAGGCGCTTGGCGCCGCCGTCGGGCAGGCGGTACGCGCACATTCCGAAGGAGGAGCCGCATGACAAAACAGGTGATCCGTACCGAAACCGCTCCCGCACCGTTCCAGGGGGCCCCGTATAACCAGGCGATTGTTGCCAACGGCTTCGTATTCGTCTCCGGCCAGGTGGCTCTTCGCCCTGGTGACAAGGAACTCGTCGACGGAGGCATCGGCCCGCAGACCGAACAGGTGCTGAACAATCTGGAGGCGATCTTGATCGCCGCTGGGTCGTCGTTTGCGAACCTCGTTAAGACGACGGTGTTTCTCCAGAACCTCGGCGACTTTGCGTCGATGAACGAGATCTACGCTCGACGGATCGGCGACACGCCGCCTGCGCGGTCGACCGTCGAGGTCGCGAAGCTCCCGACAGGTGCGTTGATCGAGATCGAAGCGGTCGCGACCGTCTGACGGTCGACCGCCCGACCGCGCGCGCGGAGACAATTCAGCAATGAAGGTGATCGAGGAGTACGTCGCTTCGCTGGAGTTGGACGCGTACGTCGTGGGTGGGGCGGTGCGCGACATGTTCCTCGGTCGCCAAGCGAAGGACGCCGACTTCCTTGTTCCCGGCGTTGACGCAGCCGAGCTTCACGACAGGCTTGCCCGTCACGGGCGGGTCGAAGACCTGATCGTTGCGGGGCGTGCTGTCGGCTTCCGGCTCTATCCGGCTGACCGAGAGATCCGTGCCCTCGCAACGACAGGCATTGAGTTTGCGCCTCCGCGGCGTGAGGTGTCGACCGGGCCTGGGCGGCATGATTTCGAGATCGTTGTGGACGCCACCGCCTCGGTGGAGGATGACCTCGCTCGGCGCGACTTCACGGTCAACGCGATCGCCCGCCGTCTTGTCGACGGCTCGATCGTCGATCCGCATCGGGGGAGGGAGGACATCGAGAATCGCGTTCTGCGAACTGTCTCGGAGTCGAGCTTCGCCGAGGATCCGCTCCGCATCATCCGCGGGCTCCGCCTGCTCTCACAGTTCGGCTTCGAACCAGATGCGGGGACGCTGCGGCAGATGCACAGCGAGGCCGAGTCGGTGCGTCTTGTTTCAGGAGAGCGAATCGGCGGAGGGCTTGCTGCCGATGGCCACGGCGAGTTGTCGAAGCTCCTCCTCGGCACGCATCCGGCGGCGGCTCTTCGTTTGGCGCGGGACACCGGTGTGCTTGCCGTGATCCTCCCGGAACTCGTTCCCGCGATCGGCTTCGATCAGCGCAATCCGTACCACCAGTACACCGTCGATGAGCACATCTTCGTCACAGTTCAGGCCGCGGCTGACGCTGGCACGACACTTGCTGTACGGCTCGCCGCGCTACTCCATGACAGCGGGAAGCCGGAGTCAGCGTGGCTCGGAAACGACGGACGCCTGCACTTCTATCGCCGATCTCCTGGCGCAACACCCGGCCACGAGTCGATTGGCGCGACGCTCGCGGCGGCCGCGCTCCGACGTTTGCGCTACCCGAACAGCCTCCGTGACGAGGTTGTTGCGCTCGTGCGCCACCACATGTTCCACATCGGCACTGCGAAGCCGCGGACGGCGCGGCGACTGCTTGCGCGACATCAAGACCGGCTCTTCGCACTCCTCGACCTCCGCGAGGCCGACATTGTCGGGAAGGGCCTTCCAGACGCCGATACACGAGCCCTCCTCGACCGCGTCGCCGAATTTCGCGCGGTCGCAACCGCGGAACAGACGCATCCGTACCGCCTGTCCGACCTCGCAATCGACGGCAGCGACCTGATCGCCCTCGGCTTCTCGCCAGGCCCCGAAATCGGACAGACACTCGCCCTGCTCCTATCGATGGTCGTAGACGACCCCGCTGCAAACACGCGCGACACACTCGTCGCACAGGCCAAGGCACGGCTCGAACCATGATCCCCTGGCAGGCTGAAGGGCCATATGCGGTTGCATTCACGACACGCAACGGCGGAGTGAGTGAGGGGCCATTCGACTCACTCAACCTGGGTGGGCAGCGAGACGAGCCGCACAACATTGCAGAAAACCGCCGTAGAGCCTGCGCTGAGATCGGTGCCGACGCGATGCGGCTCGCCGTCAACCGCCAACGGCACACGGCCATCGTGCACGCAGCCGAGGACGTCCACGAAGGACAGGACGGTGACGCGATCTGGGTCAGTGCCCCAGGCGTTCCTATCCTCGCCCTCACAGCAGACTGCGTCCCCATCGCGGTCGCACGACGAGGAGACCACGACCCGCGCCTCGCAGTCGTTCACGCCGGCTGGCGCGGTCTTGCCTCCGGCATCGTGCACAACGCGGCGGCCGTCCTCGGTGACGGCCCGCTACAGGCCGCCATCGGACCGGCGATCGGCCCCTGCTGTTACGAGGTTGGTACCGATGTCTCAAACCTCTTCGACGCCGATCTCACCCGTGCCTGCCACCTCGATCTCTGGGCGGCCGCCGAACGGGCACTCCAGAACGCCGGCGTCGAAACGATCACCCGCATCGATCTCTGCACGCGCTGTAACCCAAACCTCTTCTACTCGCACCGCCGCGACGGCGAGCTCCGCGGCGTCCAAGGAGTCATCGGTGCAGTCACCCTCTGAAATCCGCGCCCGCTACGACGCAATCCAGCACGAAGTAGGGCCACACGTGACGATCGTCGCTGCGACGAAATACATCGCAGCTGACGACATGGCCCAGTTGATCGAGGCCGGCATCACAACCGTCGGCGAGAACCGCGCACAAGACCTTGAGGCAAAGCACGCCATCTACGGCGACGCGTTCACATGGCACTTCATCGGCGCACTCCAATCCAACAAGGCAAAACTCGTCAACGCCCGCTGCACGCTCGTCCACTCCGTCGACACCGACTCCACCGCGCGACGCTTAACGATCCCGATGCTCATCCAAGTCAACATCGCCGCTGAAGACACCAAAGCGGGCATCCGGCCCGACGAGCTCCCGAACTACCTGCAATACGACGTACACGGACTCTCCACGATGCCACCCGCAGCCGCAACTCCCGACGAATCGCGCTCACACTTCCGTGCCCTGCACAACCTCGCTTCATCCCACGGGCTCAAGACGCTCTCCATGGGCACAACGCAGGACTACGCGGCCGCCGCCCAGGAAGGCGCAACACACATTCGCGTCGGATCAGTTCTCTTCCACGAAACACCGCATACCCGCTGACGCACGCCGGTCAGTGCGTTAGGATCAACCGGCAATGGGCGTAACGGAACTCTGGAGCCGAACACTCGTCTACTTCGGCATCGCCGAAGAGGACGATGACTACTACGAGCTCGAAGACGGCTACACCGCCGAAGAGACACTCGAGCAGAGCTATCGCGATCGCCCAAACGTCCGCCGACTCACACCGCGACGTCGCGGACAAGAGTTCGACGACTGGACGGACTCCGAGGCCGACGAACCCCGCGCCTCACGTGGACTGCCGGCGCCGCCACGCGCCGTACGAAACGCCGCTGCCGCCATGCCGGCTGGCAGGCCGCGGATCGAAGCTGCGCCCGACCCCAGTCAAACGAAGGTGCACCTCGTAGCACCACGTAGCTTCAACGACGCCCAGCAGATCGCCGACCGGTTCAAGCAGCAGACACCGGTCATCCTCAACCTCCAAGGCGTCGACGCCGAACTCTCCAAGCGGCTCATCGACTTCGCATCCGGGCTCACCTATGCACTGAACGGCGGCATGCAACGCGTCGCCGACAAGGTCTTCCTCCTCACACCCCGCAACGTCGAGGTTTCCGCTGAGCAACGCGCGCAGCTCCTCGCCAAGGGCGACTTCTTCAACCAGGCCTAGTACGACGCGCCCCGCGGCTTCCGTCGCGCGGCTCGCGAACGTGGCTGGGGCGGAATGTGTAGAGGGGTGGGGAAGCGAGATGCGTTGCTCGGCGTGGTCGTTGAGATTCGTTGCTTCCGCTGTGTAGGAATCTCCACCTACCCGGAGAAGGGACTCAAGGATGCTCCTCCTTGACTCCATCACCGAGCTTCAGCTCTTCGTTTCGGCATTCGCGTGGGTGTACTGGCTCGCGATGCTGCTGCACATCCTGAGCTCGTGGCTGCAGCTTCCCTACGCGCTGCGCCCGGTTCAGCGATTCCTCTACGACATCTGTGATCCGTACCTGCGGTTCTGGCGGCGAATCGTGCCGCTGCGGTTCGGCCCGCTCGACTTTTCGCCATACATCGCGCTGTTCGCCATCTGGATTGGCGCACGCGTCATCAACACGATCCTGAACCAGTTCCACTAGAGGAGGCGACATGGCATACACCCCGGTCGAATTGAGGCACGTGCGTGTAGCCCGGAGCCTCTTTGGTTACAACAAGGCAGCCGTCGAGCAGCTCCTCGACGAGGTGGCAGACAGTTTTGAGAACGTCTGGCGGGAGCGCGGCATGCTCGACGAGAAGCTCGACACAATGGAGAAGCAGCTCGCAGAGCTCCGCCAACGTGAAGCGCTGCTCACACAGACACTGATGGCTGCTGAGCGGGCCGCAACCGAGGTGCGCGAACAGGCCAAGCGACAGGCTGAAGTGATCCTCGCCGAAGCACACCAAGAGGCGCGTCTCGTGACGCGTGGCGCCCAAGGCGAGAAGGATCGGCTCGTCGCCGAGCGCAAGCGGGTCGAGACCTTGCTGCGTAGCGCGCTCGGAATGATCGAAGAGGCAAACGTCACGCCATCAGCGAGCGCTGCCGACGCGGCACCTACCGCTGACAGCACCGACACAACTGCCGAGAGCGTCACGGCCGGTTCAGCGCGGCCGGCCGACACAGGCTGGCGTGACGACACCCGAGAATTCCAGCGGCCAAATCTGTTCGTCACAGGCGAACCGGAAGCACGCGCCGGATAGGCGAGCACCCTCGGGGTACCCTGGTGGCGTGACCGTCACCACCACGATCGAGCTGCGCGTCGCGCCTGGCGCACGACGCGCGGAGGTCGTAGGACGGCACGGTGACGCATGGAAAGTTCGGGTCGGCGCGGCCCCTGAGCGGGGACGTGCGAACCAGGCTGTCATTGAGTTGCTCGCCAAGACTCTCGGGATCCCCGAACGCAACATCACCGTTCTCGCCGGTCACACCAACCGATCGAAGGTCGTTGCTCTCACCGGCATCGAACGTGCTCAGGCAGAGCAGCTTCTCGACACCGCCGCGGTCAAAGACGGCGCCCCTACCGCCACATGACGACCACCGAACGCGACCGCACACCCCCGCTGATCGTCTCGGCCGCAGGTCGATCGCTCGCGGCCGGTGCGCGCCAATGGGGTGGACTGGCCGCGATCGTCATCGCGGCCGTGGCCGGCGACCAAGTGACGAAATACCTGGTGACAAGCAACCTTGCGCTCTACGATTCGGCACGGGTGATCGGCCCTGTTCGCATCACCCATCTCCAGAACTCCGGCATAGCCTTCGGGTTCTTTCCCACCGCCACCGCCGGTGTGACAGCGCTCACCGCGATCGCCCTTGTGTGGATGCTTTGGTTCTTCGCTCGTGCCGGAGGACGGCACCCCGTGCTTCCAACAGCATTTGGGCTCCTGATCGGTGGGAGCATCTCCAACCTGTTCGACCGGGTCTGGCTCGGTCATGTCACCGACTTTCTCGACCTTGGCTGGTGGCCGGCGTTCAATCTCGCCGACTCGTTCATCGTGCTCGGAGTTAGTGTCCTTGTCATGACGCTCGCTCTGCCGCACCGGCCACAGGCGCCTGACGGCATCCGTGTCGACGTACGAGCGCGGTAAGCGATGACAGAACTCATCGTTCCAACGGCTGCGGCCGGTGATCGGCTCGATCGCTTCATCGCGCTCCATGTGGGATCAAGGGCAGCGGCTGAACGGGCTGTTGAGCAAGGGGCGCTCGTCGACGGCATTGCTCGTCCGAAGAGCTACCGCCTGGAAGGGGGCGAAACGGTCGCGCTCCCTCAGGAGATCGAGAGCGTCGCGCCGTCGCTCGAGCACCTACCGAAGCCCACAATCGCCTGGAGTGATGACGCGATTGCAGTCGTCGACAAGCCAGCACGGCTCGTCGTACACGCTGGCGCCGGGGTCAAGAGCGGCACGCTTGTCGACCTGCTCGAAGGCACCCTCGCGGGCGGTGACCCCGAGCGCCCAGGAATCGTGCACCGCCTCGATCGCGACACGTCCGGCTTGATGGTTGTCGCGAAGAGCGAAGAGGCACACGAGCGGCTGACCGAACTCGTTCACGAGCGGGCGCTCCAACGCACCTACCTGGCGCTCGTCCATGGCAGGCCAAAGTCCCGTGCGGGAAAGATCGACGCGCCGATCGGGCGAGACCGAGACGATGCGCTTCGGATGTCGCTCGACAGCGATTCACCACGAGAGGCCGTTACACACTTTGAAATCGAGCAGGAGTTTCCGAATCACACCCTCTTGCGCGTGACGCTCGAGACGGGGCGCACACACCAGATCCGGGTGCATCTCGCCGCGATCGGCCTGCCAGTGATGGGTGACACGGTGTACGGCGTGCCAGCACCGCCGCTCGACCGCCAATTTCTGCACGCTGCGAGGCTTGCGTTTCCACACCCGCTGACGGGCGCGCCCATCGATGTCAGCTCACCGTTGCCCGACGATCTCCAGCACTATCTCACACGCCTTCAGGCCTAAACGGCCTCCTCACGGTACGATTGATGCCGTCCAGACCAACTATCCGATGGGCTCCCAGCCTGGGGGGTGGCCGACACATTGCGTCGGCTCCCGGAACTGATCCGTCGGCGAACTGCATTCCTAACTGAGAAAGGGGCAACTAATGCCCGTCGTATCCATGAAGGACCTCCTGGAGGCCGGAGTTCACTTCGGTCACCAGACGCGCCGCTGGAATCCGAAGATGAAGCGTTTCATCTTCGCCGAGCGCGGCGGTATCTACATCATCGACCTGCAGCAGACACAGGTTCTGATCGACGAGGCGTACGCCTTTGCGAAGGCGATCGGCGAGCGCAACGGCTCGATCCTGTTCGTCGGCACCAAGAAGCAGGCGCAAGAGGCAATTGCATCCGAGGCAGCACGTGTCGGCATGCCGTACATCAACAATCGCTGGCTCGGTGGACTGCTCACGAACTGGCGGACGATGACCGAGCGGATTCAACGGCTCCACGAGCTACGCATGCTCAAGTCCGAAGCCCAGCTTGGCCTGCTTCCCGCGAAGGAGCGCATCGCCATGGAGGCCGAGCTTGAGAAGCTCGAGTCCAACCTCGGCGGGGTGGCAGACATGCGGCGCCAGCCGGATGCGATCTTCATCGTCGACTTGAAAAAGGAGCAGCTTGCGGTTCGTGAGGCCCGCCGCCTGAACCTTCCGATCATCGCTCTCGTCGACACGAACTGCGACCCTGACGAAGCCGACTATGTGATCCCGGGGAACGACGACGCGATTCGCTCGTGCAGCCTCATCATTCGCGCGCTCGCAGAAGGTGTCCATGCCGGACGCCAGAAGGTCGCCTCGGGCGACGGCTCGGCGAAGAAGGGTGCGAAGGCGCCCGCCGCTGCACCAGCGACTGACGCAGCTCCTGCTGCTGAAGCGACACCTGCAGCTGAAGCAGCACCTGCAGCCGAAGCAGCACCTGCAGCTGAAGCAGCACCTGCAGCTGAAGCAGCACCTGCAGCTGACGCAGCACCCGTCGCGGAGGCCGCCCCGGTTGACGCATCAACCGAGGAAGGAGCCGCATCGTGACCGAGATCTCCGCAGCAATGGTCAAGCAGCTTCGCGACGCAACCAGCGCCGGCATGATGGATTGCAAGCGCGCGTTGGAGGAGACTGCAGGCGATTTCGACGCCGCGGTCAAGCTGCTGCGCGAAAAGGGCATGGCATCGGCCGCGAAGCGTGCTGGCCGTGAGACAACTGAAGGGCGCGTGCTCGTCGGGGTTGAAGGCAGCGCAGGCGCGATCGTCGCCGTCGGTTGCGAGACAGAGCCTGTGTCGAAGAACGAGGAGTTCCAGGCCTTCGCTGACAAGGCACTTGCAACGCTGCTTGCTGGCGGCGAGGGTGCCCTTGAGAGCCTTGAGGGTGAGCGCACCGAGCTCGTCGCGAAGCTCGGCGAGAACATTCGGGTCGTCGGCGCCAAGAAGATCGACGGTGGCGACGGTGCCGAGTTCTCCCAGTACGTACACCCGCCGGCGAACAAGATCGGCGTGCTGCTCAAGGTGAAGGGCGGATCGCCTGAACTTGCTCGGCAGCTTGCGATGCACATCTCGTTCGCCCGCCCGACGTACTCGTCGCGCGATCAGGTGCCGTCGGAGCTTGTCGAGGCTGAGCGCGAGATCCTTGAGAAGCTCCCTGATGTCGCTTCGAAGCCCGACGATGTGCGCGGCAAGATCGTCGAAGGAATGCTGAACAAGCGCTTCTACGCCGAGTCAGTGCTCGGTGAACAGGCCTGGATCCACGATACGGGCCTTACGGTCGACAAGGCGCTTGCCCAGGGCGGCCTCGAACTCGTCGACTACGCCTGGTACTCGGTCGGCTGATGACCTCGACGCCGCGTTTCCGGCGTGTTCTGCTCAAACTCTCCGGTGAGGCCCTTATGGGCCCCGGAGAGTTTGGGCTGGACGCTCCAACGCTCGACACGCTGGCGAAGGAGCTCGTAGGTGCTGCAGACGGCGGGCCCCAGATCGCGCTCGTCATCGGTGGCGGCAACATCTATCGCGGGATGGCTGCTGCAGCGGAGGGCATGGATCGGGCGACCGGCGATTACATGGGCATGCTCGCCACGGTGTTCAACTCCCTCGCGGTGCAGGAGGCCCTCGAACGAAATGGCGCCCACACGCGGGTGCTTTCTGCACTCGATGTGCGTGAAGTGGCTGAGCCGTACATTCGCCGTCGTGCGATCCGCCATCTTGAGAAGAATCGGATCGTCATCTTCGCAGGTGGCACCGGTAATCCGTACTTCACGACCGATACCGCTGCTGCCCTCCGCGCACTCGAGATTGGCGCAGACGCCATCTTGATGGCCAAGAACGGTGTGCGCGGTGTGTTCGACGGCGATCCTCGCACCGACCCGAACGCGAACTTTCTGCCGCACCTCACCCACCTCCAGGCGATCGAGCGCGGGCTGCGTGTGATGGACACGACAGCCCTCTCGCTTTGCATGGACAACAACCTGCCGATCCACGTGTTCGAGCTTGCTTCCGGCAAGATCGCGCGGGCGCTCTACGGCGATCACGATGGCACGATCATTGCGACAAGCATGGAAGGAGAATCACGGTGACGACGATCGACGAGTTCTTGAACGACGCCAACGAGCGCATGCATAAGTCCGTGGAGTCGGCGCATGAGCACTTCCATTCCGTGCGAACCGGGCGCGCCTCTGCCGCGCTGCTCGACCGCATCACCGTGGACTACTACGGCACACCGAGCCCACTGAAGAACGTGGCGACGATCTCGGTGCCGGAGCCTCGTATGTTGACGATTCAGCCGTTCGATGGAACGCTCATCAAGGCGATTGAGAAGGCGATTCAGGAGTCCGATCTCGGACTGACGCCGTCGAATGACGGAAAGATGATTCGCCTCCCGATTCCGCAGCTCACCGAGGAGCGCCGAAAGGAGCTCGTGAAGCTCGTGAAGCACATGGCGGAGGAGGGGAAGGTCGCCATCCGTAACGTGCGGCGCGACGTGCTCAAGCATCTTGAGGAGATGTCAAAGAACGGTGATGTCGGCGACGATGAAGAGCGCGCAGCCGAAGGCAAGGTGCAGAAGCTGACCGATGACCATGTAGCCAAGATCGACGACCTCGTGAAGCGCAAAGAGGCCGAGATCATGGAGGTATAGAGCCGTTCAGGCTCACCCGACTCGCGTCTGCGAGTCACCTCCCGCACCCGTGAAGCGCGCCCGGTGAAACTGCTCTCTCGCATCCGTACGCTCGCCCGCGTCAAGGCCTTGCCCGAGGGCAATCTCCCTGAGGTTGCACAGGTCGTCGCGATCATCATGGACGGCAACGGCCGCTGGGCGCGTCGGCGTGGGCTGCCGGTTGCCGCGGGGCACCGGGCGGGGACGAAGGCGCTCCGGCGAACAGTTGAAGCGGCGATCGACGTTGGCATTCAGCACATCGTTGTCTACGCGTTCTCGACCGAGAACTGGTCGCGACCGCAAGACGAGGTCGACGCACTGATGGACATCTTTGGCGAGACGATCGAGCGCGAGCTCCCCGACCTTGCCGAGCAAGGGGTGCGTGTGCGCTTCATCGGCCGCCGTGACCGTGCGCCGGAAAGCCTCCGAGCACGGATGGAGTCGATGGAGGATCGAACTGCTCTCAATTCCCGGCTCGGCCTGTGGATCGCGTTCGACTACGGCGGTCGCGCGGAACTTGTGGAGGCGACGCGACGAATCGCTGAAAGCGGTCTTGAACCGAGTGAGATCGACGAGAACGTTCTTGCCGCGCATCTGTATGCGCCTGAACTCCCCGATCCCGACCTGCTGATCCGCACGAGCGGGGAGCTGCGCGTCTCAAACTTTCTCCTGTGGCAGCTCGCCTACGCCGAACTTGTATTCGTCGACACGCTGTGGCCTGACTTCGGCGAAGAGGCGCTCAAGAAGGCGCTTAGCGAATACGCGACCCGCCGACGGCGCTTCGGCGGCCGCTGACGCTCAGAATTGGGAAGATGGTCGAGTGAGTAGCCTGATGTCACGTCTCGTCGTCGCCGCGATCGGCCTGCCGGTTGTGCTTGGCGCCGTGTACCTCGGCGACTGGTGGGTTGCGGGACTCGCCTTCGTCGCGGCCGCGGTCGCGCTTCATGAGTTCTGGATTCTGGCTCGTGCCTTGCGTCCGCTCGCCCCAGCCGGCTATGTCGGCGGCATCTTGGCGGTGCTTGGCGCGCAGCTCGGTGGGGTCGATTGGGCTGTGGGCGGGATGCTCATCGCAGCGCCGCTTGCGTTCCTGTTGAAGTTGATCTCCGACACACGCCAAGCGGCGACAGCGTCGATCGGTGCGACCGTCCTCGGCGCTGGGTGGATTGGAGTTGGCCTTGCGTCCCTTCCCCTGATCCGTGAAATCGACGCGCACGGGCGCCTTGCGCTCTTTACGGTGCTGCTCGCCGTTTGGGCGGGCGACACATTCGCGTACTTCGCCGGGCGCCTCGTTGGCCGCCATCGGATGGCACCTCTGACCTCGCCCGGTAAGACCTGGGAGGGTTTTATCGTTGGCACCGCCGCCACGGTGTTCGTCACGTTTGTGGCGCTCTACAAGCAGGATTTCCTGACGATCCCTCAGTCACTCGTCCTCGGTGTCGTGATTGCGATTGCCGCGCCGCTCGGGGACCTGTTCGAGTCGCTGCTCAAGCGAGACATGGACGTCAAGGATTCCGGGCGAATCCTGGGAGGGCATGGCGGCATGCTCGATCGGGTCGACGCGCTGCTCTTTGCCGGCCCGGCTGCGTACTACTGCCTCCTCGCCTTCGCTTGAGGCGAACCCGCCCGGGTACCCTGAACGCGTGACCCGCATCGCCCTGCTCGGCGCGACTGGCTCGATCGGCCGCCAGGCGATCGAGGTAATCGAAGCGAGCCCCGACCTTGAACTCGTGGCCGCCGCGTCTGGCACAACGGCAATCGATGGCCTTGCACCTCTGACGCAGGTGGGTGGCGACCTGACGGAGCTCCTCGACCGTGCGGAACCAGATGTCGTGCTCAACGCCGTTGTGGGCTTCGCTGGGCTCGCACCGACGATGTGGGCGCTTGAGCATGGCGTCACGCTTGCGCTCGCGAACAAGGAGAGCCTTGTGGCGGCGGGCGATCTCGCTCTTGCTGCGCTTGAGCGTGGGGGAGGTTCGATCATTCCCGTTGATAGCGAGCACTCGGCGCTCTTTCAGTGCATCCAGCTTGGTGAGCCGGAATCCCTCGTCGTCACCGCCAGTGGAGGGCCGTTTCGCGGCAGGACGCGAGCCGACCTCGTCGATGTGACACCAGCCGCGGCGCTCGCGCATCCCACCTGGAACATGGGGCCGAAGATCACGATCGACTCAGCGACACTCGCCAACAAGGGGCTCGAGGTGATCGAGGCCCATTTCCTCTTTGGCATGCCATACGATCGCATCGATGTTGTGGTGCATCCGACATCGATCGTTCACGGCCTCGTACGCTTTCGAGACGGTGCTTCGATCGCGCATCTCGGTTACCCCGACATGCGCGTGCCGATCTCCTACGCGCTCACCTATCCCGCCCGTGCATCGACCCCGGTGCCGCCGCTCGAGCTGACGACGCTCGAGTTCTTTCCACCTGATCACGACACCTTCCGCATGCTCGGCCTTGCCCGAGAGTCCGGCGTCCGTGGCGGCACCTATCCGTGCGCATACAACGCCGCCAACGAGGTGGCAGTAGCGGCATTTCTGACGGGGAAGATCGGCTTTCTCGACATCGCAGCTGTCGTTGAGGATGCACTCGGACGCGTGACAGGTGCTCCCGCGCAGACACTTGATGAGCTCTACGCAGCCGATCGAGCGGCGCGCGATGCGGTGCAGCTCCCGTGAGCGTCTTCATCGCCATCATCGGGCTTGCAGTGCTCGTGCTGATTCACGAGGCGGGCCACTTCGTTGCCGCACGTGCAGTCGGGATGCGCCCGCGCAAGTTCTACCTCGGCTTCGGTCCACCAATCGTGAAGACGGTGCGCGGTGGGGTGGAGTACGGCATTGGCTCACTGCCCCTCGGCGGCTACGTGAAGATCCCGGGCATGCACCGGCCGGTGGCCGGTGATCTGCGTCGCAGCCTCGCGCAGGCACGTGCCGAAGAACTTGACGCGGAGCTCACCGCGTTCGAGGCGGCCGTCGACGCGGGCCAAGACGGGCATGCCCGTGAACTCTTGCTCCGTCTTGAGCCGGAGCTCGGCAAGGAGCGCATGTTTCAGGAACTCGAAGGTGCACTCGCACCCGATGCGTACTGGCGCCAGGCGACGTGGCGCCGTGTGACCGTGATTGCGGCTGGCCCTGCGGTGAATGTTCTGATCGCGCTCGTGATCTTCGCAGCGGTCTTCATGTCGGGGTCAGTCGTAGCGACGCGCAACGTGGACAGCGTTCTCTCTGGCCATCCTGCCGCGAAGGCAGGCTTGCGTGCCGGGGACACGGTTGTGCGCGTCGACGGACACCTCGTTACTCCCGAAACGATTGCCCCCACGATCAACGCGACGGGCGGGCGTCTCTTCACCATCGTCGTGAACCGGAATGGGCACCGTGTCACACTTGGCCCGTTGGCGGCGATTCGAACCGAGGGTGTCTATCGCGTCGGCTTCCAAATCGCTGGCGCGCCCGGACAAGGCGACTCGCTGGCGACATCCGTTCGGCAGTCGTTCCATGTTGTCGCGGCCGTAACGACAGACACGGTTTCGGCGCTCGGCGGCATCGCCACGGGCAAAGACACCGAGAACGTGTCGAGCGTGGTCGGTATGACGCGCGTCGCATCGAGTGCCTATCAGCGATCCACGGCAGATTTCCTGTTCATCCTCGGACTGATCAGCCTTGCACTTGGACTTCTGAACCTGCTTCCGGTGCTGCCGCTCGACGGCGGACATATCGTGATGTCGCTGCTCGAAAAGGTGCGGGGGAGGGGCTTCTCGCAGCTCGCCTACATGCGCTACAGCGCGGTCGGACTCGCACTGTTTGCGTTCCTGATGTATCTCGGGCTACGCAACGATCTCTTCACCCAAGGCGGATAGCGGGAGCTGCCGGAGTCCCCGGCGGCACTCGGCGATGAGAGCCATGACCGCCGGTACGATGGCGCTGTGGGAAGTGAGCGCCAGGTACACGTCGGCGGGGTAGCGATCGGCGGCGGAGCCCCAGTCGTCATCCAGTCGATGACCCTCACAAAGACGCACGACGTGCCGGCGACGACTGCTCAGATCGCCGCGCTTGCGAGCGCCGGGTGTGAGGTCGTTCGCGTCGCTGTTCCGAAGCTCGAGGACGCCAACGCGCTCGCGCGCATCGTCGCGTTCTCGCCGATTCCTGTGATTGCCGACATTCACTTCAACGCCTCGCTTGCATTGAAGGCGATCGAGGCCGGGGTGCAGGCCGTGCGCATCAACCCGGGCAATATCGGCGGCGACGACAAGGTTGCCGAAGTTGTCGCGGCGGCGAAGAAGGCCGGTATCCCAATGCGGATCGGCGCAAACGGTGGCTCTCTTCCGAAGCACCTTGAAGATCTCGCGGCCGAAGATCAGGCTGAGGCGCTCGTTGAAGCAGCGCTCGAAGAGGTTCGGTTGCTCGAGAAGCTCGACTTCCGCGACTTCAAGATCTCGGTCAAGTCGAGCCATGTGCCGACAATGATTCGCGCCTACCGC
Source organism: Actinomycetota bacterium (assembly GCA_009702325.1). Classification (GTDB taxonomy): domain Bacteria; phylum Actinomycetota; class Thermoleophilia; order Gaiellales; family Gaiellaceae; genus PALSA-600. Next base: position 5,516 of record WLID01000003.1, on the reverse strand, counting down.
ATGTTGGCGGCGAAGGTGCCCTATCCGCTTCACCTTGGTGTAACCGAAGCAGGCCCACCTTCAACGGGCGCAATCAAGAGCGCCGTCGGCATCGGTTCGCTGCTTGCCGACGGTATCGGCGACACGATTCGCGTGAGCCTTACTGCCGATCCGGTGGACGAAGTGAAGGTCGCCTGGGAGATTCTGAAGGCGCTTGGGCTGCGGGAACGTGGGCCCGTTCTGATCGCCTGCCCATCGTGCGGTCGTGACAACGTCGGCGTTCAGGGCCTCGCGGAGGAGGTTGAACGCCGCTTGGCCGAATATCCCGAGCATTTCGAAGTCGCGGTTCTTGGCTGTGCCGTCAATGGTCCAGGCGAATCGGGCGATGCCGACTTCGGAATCGCTGGCGGCCGCGACGTTGGTTTCATCTACGCCCATGGCAAGGTGCTCCGCAAGGTTGAGGCGTCGATCCTGATCGACGAACTCTTCCGTGAAGTGGACGCTTGGATTGCCGAGGGTATGCCCCGTCCCGAGCGTCGCCGTGCTGCGAAGCCGGCCGCGCTCGCGATGGCCGAAGCATCCGCCATCCCGCTCGAGTAGCCTGAGGAGACAACGATGATTGCCAGGGCCTCGACGCTCCATCTGCCGACGCTGCGCGACGCTCCCGCCGATGCGGAAGCTGTTAGCCACAAGCTGCTCGTCCGTGCCGGATACATCCGGCAGGTCTCTGCTGGCCTGTGGTCGTTCACGCCGCTCGGGTGGCGCGTCCATCGAAAAGTTGAGAACGTGATCCGTGAAGAGCTCGATGCGATCGGTGCGCAGGAGTGGTTTGCCCCCGTGTTGACGCCGCTCGAGCTGTGGGAGGCCACTGGTCGTGCAGGTATTCCGGAGATCTTCCACACCCAGGATCGCGCTGGTCGACCCTTCGTCTTGCCGATGACGCACGAAGAGACGTTCACCTTCCACGCACGCGAGCTCCAGAGCTACAGGCAGCTCCCGCAGTCCTGGTACCACTTTCAGACGAAGGATCGCGACGAGCCACGTCCACGCGGCGGGCTGATCCGGGTGCGCGAGTTCATCATGAAGGACTCGTACTCCTTCGACCGTGATGAGGACGGACTCGAGAAGAGCTTCCGTGCGCATGAGGCGGCCTACCACCGCATCTTCAAGCGTTGTGGCATCGCCTACCACGCCGTGCAGGCCGAATCCGGAATGATGGGTGGTAGCGAGTCGGTCGACTACCTTGCACCGTCCGGCTCCGGCGAGAACACCCTCGTGACGTGTCCGACAGGTGATTTCGCTGCCGACCTCGAGGTTGCCCGTGCTGTGCCGCGTCCGGCGACGTTCCCCGACGCAATCGACGCGCCGCAGCTCGTGGAGACGCCGAATGTGACGACATGTGAGGACCTCGCGGGCTTCTTGGGCATCGACGTTGCCGCCACATCAAAGGCGTTGCCGATGACGCTTCCCGACGGAACCGTGGTACTTGCACTCGTGCGCGGCGACGATCGGTTGGAGGAGGCGAAGCTCGCGGCGGCGCTGCAGGGTGAATCACGCCCGTCCACCGAGGATGAGATTCGAGCCGCATTCGGCGCCGAGCCCGGATCGCTCGGCCCAGTTGGGTTCGCCGGGCCGATCCTTGCCGATGAAGCGTTGCGAGACGGGCAATTCGTCGCGGGCGCCAATACGACCGGCTGGCACCTCACAGGGGTTGAGCAAGGTCGCGACTTCCAGGCAACGTTCGCCGATATTCGTGTGCCCAAAGACGGCGACACCTGCATCAATTGCGGAGGCCCGCTGACGTTCGACACGGCGATTGAGATCGGCCATATCTTCAAGCTCGGTACACGCTATTCGGTTCCGCTCGACGCGCTCTTCCTCGACGAAGACGGTCAGCAGAAGCCGCTTGTGATGGGGAGCTACGGCATAGGGCCCGGACGCGTGATGGCCGCGGCGGTTGAGCAGATGAACGACGACAACGGCATCGTCTGGCCGCGGGCACTCGCCCCGTACGACGTGCACGTTCTTGCGCTTCCCGGTGCCGAAGAGCTTGCTCTCGAGGCGGCGACCGTACTGTCGGACGCGGGGTACGACGTGCTGCTTGACGATCGCGAGAAGCGACCGGGTGAGAAGTTTGCCGACGCGGATCTCATCGGCCTGCCGGTGCGGATCACCGTCGGCAAGAAGACATTGGAAGACGGCAACGTCGACGTGCGCGATCGGGCAACCGGCGCGGAGTCGCGAGTCGCTATCGCAGCGCTTCCAGGCGCCGTCAAGGGGTAGGGGGGTACGACAACGATGGGAAAGCGTTCGAGATTCAGCTCGGAGCCATTTGGTGCGGCGATCGAGCGGCTCATGACCGAGGCTGGCACGACCTACCGCGGGCTTGCTTCGCTGACCGGTCTATCGGCCGGCTACCTGAACCATTTGGTTCACGGAAATCGGCCGGTGCCATCCAACGATGTGGTGGTGCGTCTCGCCTCCGCGCTCGACGTTGATCCTGAGCATTTTCGTGAGTACCGGCTTCGCGTGATCACCGAGAAGCTTGAGGCGATGCCAGAGATGGTTGATCGCCTCTACAAGCGATACGCGTCGTAGCTTCAACAGACTCTCGCAGGAGGCCTCCGGTACGCTAGATCTTCACGCACGGGGCGTGGCGCAGCCTGGTTAGCGCGCTAGTCTGGGGGACTAGAGGTCCCGAGTTCGAATCTCGGCGCCCCGATCTTCCGAAGACCCCGCAGCGCGGGGTCTTCGTGCTTCAAGGGTGCGCAACTCACACGTTGCCGGTAGCGCGGAATCCGCACGAACACGGTCAAGAAAGCGGAGGGGCCCCTTGCGGGGCCCCTCCGGGTACAAGCACACGCGCGTTCGCGTGTTACATGCCTGCGAGCTTCAGTGTTGCCCGGACACGTGCCGGGGTCATCGGGGCCTCACGGAGACGGACACCCGTTGCATCGAAGAACGCGTTACCGATCGCTGCGGCGACCGGCGCGAGTGCCGGTTCACCCGAGCCACCGGCGTAGATCCCGTCACGCTCAACGACACCGTTCTGCACAGAGGCGCCGTTCGAACCGAGCGTTGCCGTCTGGACCTCCGGGATGTCGTAGCGCTGAAGGACGTTCATGTGCGTCTTCGGGTGATCCTTGAACCGCAGCATTGGGTAGGTGACCCAGTCGAGGCCGGTCACATACTTCGTGTCGAAGTTCAGGCCCTCAACAAGCGCCCGGCTGACGCCCTGAATAGCAGCACCAATCGAGTTGTTGACGCCGCCGTCGATGTAGAACGAGATGCCGTTGTCCTGCGACACCCACAGTTCCTTCGCGACGATCTTGCCCGTCTTTACATTGAGCTCGATGTCGACGACCGCAGCAGCCTGGGTACCAGCGAACGCGCCGAGCGCAATGCCGCGACCCTTCCGGACGTTCCCCGTCTGGGCCACCGAGTTGGCGACCTTGGCCTGCCACTTCGACTGAGCCATAACGTCGACCAGGGCCGCCTTCCAGCGGTTGTAGGTCAGCGTCGTAAGGCCGAGCGCGAGTTCACGCTCGTGCGTCGCGATGTTCTTGAGACGGAACGCAGCCGGATCCATCTTGGCGGCGTACGCGAGCTCGTCGATCATCTGCTCGTAGCCCCAGCAGGCATGGAGGGCCTGCGGCGCGCGGAGCGGGGCGGTCTTGAAGTAGTTGTTCGCGAGCGGCAGCGTCTTGGTGACGACACGGCGGTTCGGGATCGCGTACTGGGTACCGCTGTTGTTCGTGTCGGCGTTGGTGGTCGTCGAAACGACGATCGTCTCGGAACCCGCCATGTGGCTCGCCGGCACCGTCGTGTAGCCGGGGATGCCGAACTGGACGTATTCCGTACCGATGATGTTGCCGGCTGCGTCCGCTGCACCGCGGATGTCGCTGAGCATTGCCGGGCCGTAGTTGTCCCAACCATGCTCGTCCCAACGCATCATCTGCATGCGCACCGGCTTGCCGGCGATCTGCGACATGATGGCTGCGGCGTACACCGTGTCGTTCTGCGGGTTGCCGCCGAACACCGAGCCACCTTCCACGTACGTGACGCGGATCTGGCTCATCGGCATGCCGAGAATCGTCTGGAGACCCGTGCGGGTTCCATAGATGTTCTGCGAGTTGGTGAAGATGCGCGCACCGTTGGCGGTGACATCAGCAACTGCGCAGGTCGGGCCGATCGGCATGTGACCCTGGTAGGCCATCGCGTAGGTCTGTGAGACCTTCGCTGCGGCGCTCGCGAACGCGGTATCGAAGTTGCCCGTGTTCACGTTGTACTTGGCGGGAGCGAGGCCGGCTGTGTCGTGCGCCCGCATCTGCTTCCAGAGGTTGCCCGCCGACGAGATGGTCGGAGGAGCCTTGAAGGTCACCTTGAGCCGCGACGCAGCCTGGATGGCGTCGTACTCCTTCGGAGCAACAACACCCAGGAAGTTCGCCTTGCGGATGACCTGCGCGCCCGGGATGTGCGCGATCGAGCTCGCATCGACGGACTCGATGTCGTACGTCCAGCCGTAGGCGGCCTGACCCTTCGGGCGAACAACGCGGCCGTGGAGCATGCCCGGCACCTTGACGTTGTGCACGTAGGTGTAGGAGCCGTTGACCTTCGACGGCAGCTCAATGCGCTGCGGGCTCGTACCGACGATCGTGTACTTCGAGACCGGCTTGGTCAGACCCGGGAACGCCGGGGCGAGACCTGCACCAGGCGCCGGCGGAACAGCCGTCGTCGGGGTGAGGTTGTACGCCTTGTCGGCGGTGACGTTGAACAGCTTGTCGCCGATCAGGGCGCCGTAGGTGACCGACTTGCCGTTCGGGGCCGTCACAACACCAGCCTTGACGGTGAGCGTCGACGCATCCGCGCCGAGGCTTGCAGCAGCAAGCGTCCTCAGCGCAGCAGCACCAGCAGCGGCAGCAGCACGAGTCTGCTTACCACCGGTCTTCATGCCCTGTGAACCGACGGTTGCGCCCTGGTTCGGGGTGACAGCCGTGTCGTTCGAGATCGCCCGCATCTGCGAGAGAGTCATCGACAGCTCTTCAGCGGCGATCATGAGCAGACCGGTGCTCGTGCCCTGACCGAGCTCAACCTTGCCGAGCTTCACCGAAGCGGTGTTATCGGCGTGGATGACGAGCCACGAATCGAGCGAGTCCTGCTGGAACGGGCCAGGAGAGGCGTACGGCGAGACATCCGCCGACGTCGCCGCAGCGGTACCCGCACCGGCCACACCCATCGTCACAACAAGAGCACCAGTGCCCTTGAGGAACGACTTGCGGCCGAACTCCTTCGAAGTGACTTCGTTCAAAAGATCAGCCATGACTAAGCACCAGCCTTCCGCATCGCAGCGGCCGCCTGCTGAATCGCGGTAAGAATCCGCGGATACGTACCGCAGCGGCACAAATGACCATTCATCGCCGTCCGAATCTCATCCTCAGACGGATTCTTGTTGCTCGAAAGCAGGTCAGCAGCCTGGATCATCATGCCGTTCTGGCAGTAACCGCAATGCGGCACCTGAACGTCGATCCACGCCTGCT
>WLID01000002.1 GCA_009702325.1 Actinomycetota bacterium | reverse complement strand
CGACAGAGAAAGGCTGCCAGCACCCGTAACGGTTGCTGTCGCAGTGACCGTACCGGCCACCGCCGCAACAGACAGCGCCAACGCTGCCAGTGCGAGTACTGCAAGGATTGTGAGCCGCTGCCGAACCATTCGCTGTTCTCTCTTTCAGTGGGGGGAAACAAAAAGTGGGTGTGCGCCAAACGCGCATCACCCACAATGCAACCCCCCGGTTGGAACCCAACAGGGACCCCGGTACGAAAACGGGATGGAGAAAAACCCGTGCAGCTAGGCGTTTTGCTCGCGCGGTCGCACGCCGAGGAGCGCGAGTATCGCAGCGGCAGTGAGAATCACGCCTGCCACGATGAGGGCGACATGGAGCCCATCGCCGAACGCCGCCTCGGCGGCTCCGATGATTTTCGTGAAGACGCTGAGGTTGCCTTGCACAAGGGGATTCTCGGCAGAGGAACTCAGCGAGTATCGCCCAGTGGTCACGGTGTCGACGATCGTGCTACGAAGTTCTGCAGGCAGCCCGAGACCACCTAGCCGGTCGTTGAGGTGTGACACGAGACGGCCATTGACGACTGCACCAAGAATCGCGACAGCAAGGACACCGCCGAGCTCGCGACTCGTGTTCAGGGCCGATGCAGCCATGCCGGATCGCTCAGGCGTGACCGACTCGAGTACCGACGTGGTGACAGCGACCAGCGCGAATCCAAGCCCGACTCCGACGATCGCGAGTGAGACCGCGAGTTGCGCCGCACCGACCGTCGGACCGATCTGCGCGTCGACGGCAAAGATCCCGGCTGCCGCGATGCCACAGCCGAGCGCCATTGGCAGGCGCGGCCCACGGGCCGCCGTCCACGATCCCGCTGCGATCCCCGCGACGACCATCGCAACCGACATGGCGGCGAACTGGAGCGCGATGTCGGCCCCGGATCGTCCAACGATGACCTGCAGGTAGAGCGCCACGAAGAAGAAGACCGCGAAGAGACCGAAGCTCGTTACGAATCCGACGATGAGCGGAATCGCGACCTGGACGCGCGAGATCACCGAGAGGTCGAGCATCGGATCGCTGCTTCGTCGCTCGCAGCGCACGAAGAGCGCGCTGCTGAGCCCCGCCACGACGAAAAGTGCGAGCACCCAGATGGTGCGATAGCCGTAGCTCTCGCCCTCGATGATCGCGAAGGTCACGCTGACGACCGCGAGCGCACCCGTGATGAGACCGGGAATGTCGAGTGTGCGTCCGTGTGGATCAGCGCTCTCCCGCACTGTCAGCGCAGCGACGGCAAATGCTGCGAACCCGAAGATCACGTTGAACCAGAACACGGCACGCCAACTCCACGTGTCGACAAGCACACCGCCGAGCACGGGCCCGGCAGCGAGAGACACGCCAGAGACGGCAGTCCACACGCCAAGCGCCCGTGCGCGAGGCCGAGCGTCGGGGTAGAGCTGACGGATCAGGGAGAGCGTTCCAGGCTCGCAGGCGGCCGCACCGACACCCATCACGACACGCCCCGCGATCAGCGCGCTCGACGACCCGGCGGTCGCCGCGATGATCCCCCCGCCGCAGAAGATCGCGACACCGCCGAGCATGACCCTTCGCCGCCCAAGGAGATCACCGAGGGTGCCGCCAGCGAGCATCAGGCCAGCGAACGCCACCATGTATCCGTCGACGATCCACTGAAGGCCCGTGACGCCGGCGTGGAGCGAAGTTTGGATGTTCGCGAGCGCAACGCTCACGATCGTGTTGTCGAGAAATGTCAGGAAGAGGACGCTGCAGATCGCGGTCAGCGCGAGCCTGCTGCGGGCGCGGTCGGCGCGAGCCACGCGCGCTAGTTGGCCGCGCAGGCGCTCGGCGTCTCACCGACGAGCGCAAGGAGTGCGCAGAAGCTGGCACGCGAAACCTTCCAGCCATCACTCGTGTGCACGGCAGTCCCGTGGGCGTCCTTGAGCACGATGGCGCCAGCGACCCTAACGGTGTAGGTGACTCGTGCGGCGTCAGCGCTCGTGATGCGGACAACCGATACAACCGCATCGGACTTAGCTGCGAGAGGGTTGTTCGCCAACCGGGTGAGCACTGCGGAGAACACGGGTGCGTTCTCGACAAGTCCCTTGCGCACACTCACCGCTGACGATCCGTCGAAGAACGTCGCCCACGCCCGCGCCACCTCGGCGCGAGCCGCCGCTGTGTCGGGCGAGGGAACCGTTGTCGCGGTTGCCGCCGTGGTGGTGAATGGGGCAGTGCTCGTTTCGCTCGATGCGACAGTGGTTGCTGCGCCTCGTGTCCCGCCACATCCGGCCGCGACGAGCAGGGCTGCCGCCGCGCAACCCAGATACCCGATCAGGCGACCAAATCCCACGGTCCCACGATAATTGAGAGATCGCCGCGTGTGTCGAACGCGTGTCAGGCGACGATCGGGCTCGGCAGGCTAAACACTGCCTGCGCGGCCGGCCCCGAAACGGCCGTCACGACCGCTACCAGCGTGTGGCCTGCATCGGCGCTCGTCAGCGGATATGACGACGTTGTGGCACCTGTAACCGTTGTGCATGCCCGGGCGTTCGCGTTGCAACGGAGCCAGGCGTACGCATACGACAGCGGCACCGCCGTCCACGCTCCCGTCGAGACGGTGAGTGTCTGGCCGCTCCGTGCGGTGCCGGTCACCGACGGCTGAGCCGTCGCCGCCAACGCCGCGCCTGCAGGGGCGGCAGGACCCGCGAGTGCCGAGTATGCGGTGACCGTTCCGGTCTGGTCGGAGGCATGCACGGCAAAGCCGATCGTTGCCCCGACGTCTCTGCCGACGAGGGTGTACGCCGGGCCCGTGGCGCCATGAATGGAGAGGCAATTCGAGCCTGACATATCGCAGCGGTACCAATTGAACGTGTAGGTCGGCGTTCCCGACGCGGTCCACGTACCCGGTGAGCCGGTGAGCTTCTCGCCCACAGCGAAGAAGCCGGTGATTGAGGGTGCAACGGTGCTGACCGGGCCGCGCGGCGTCCCTACAGCGATCGCGGTCGTTGCGGTGCTGAACGCCGTTTGCACCGTTGCGCCAAAGGTCGCCTGCACGAGCACGCTCAAGGCGTGGCCGACATCGGACGCACCTGGAACGTAGGAGTTCCCGTTGGCTGCAGGGATCGGCGAGCAGACGCGAGCGTTCGCGTTACACCGCTCCCAGGTGTAGGTGACCGACGCGGGAGTTGGGCTCCACGCACCGGTGCTGACGGTCAGTGACGCCCCTTGCTGGGGCGTGCCGCCGACCACCGGTTGCGCAGTTGAAACAAGGAGTGGGGTGGCGTTCGCGATCGGCCCCACGAGGCCACCGTATGCCGTGCCCGTCCCGCCCGCGGCCGCAGCGGTCACACGCAGCCCGATCGTGCCGCCAACATCCTTCGCGGCAACGGTGTACGTCGACGCGGTTGCACCTGAGATCGCTCCGCAGTGGTTGCCCGTCGCGTCGCACCGGAACCAGCGGTACGTGAAGGTAGGTGTGTCGGCCGAGTTCCACTTGCCAGGAACAGCAGTGAGGCGCTCACCCTGAGCTGCTGTACCCGTGACCGACGGCAACGTCGTAGCAGCGGGACGAACAGAGGTTGATGCGGTTGCCCCAGAGGCGAGGAGCAGGGCAACGAGGGCCCAGACCCCAAGTAGGAGGCCGCGCGCAGATGCGTGTTGGGAGGGCCGTTTGCGAGGTGCGGCGCGGAGGTTGGCGGATACCACGTCGCCCACACGGTAGTCGAACAGTGTTAAGAACTCGTCGCGATTTACTGCTCAATCGTGTGCTGCCATCCCTCGAAATGGGGAGGGCTGCGAAACCTTTAGCGGGAGTGTGGTCGCTCCGCCCAGGGCGTTGCCTGGAGCGACTTGCGGCCGACTTCCGAAGGGATGCGTTACCGCGTACTTCTTTCGCTGCTTCTTGCTGCCGCATGCGTTGTCACCCTCGCACCCGTCGAGCGCGCCTCCGCTGCTGGCGGCAACTACGTCTTTGACGGCGGCAGCACTGCAGAGCAAGGTCAGGTCACCGCTGCGCTCAACGCGAGCGCGTTCAACTGGAGCCTTGTTACGAGCCAGGTGACGATCCACATTGTCCGGAACGTTGCGACCGAGGCGACACCGGGAAACATCTGGGTCGACGCGAACCTTCTCGATGCGGGTCGCTTCTCGTGGGGGATCGTTCAGCACGAGTACGCACACCAGGTCGACTTCTTCCTGCTGAACGACACCACACGTACGACGTTGCAATCGTCGCTTGGTGGTCAGGATTGGTGTTACGGCGTTTCCGGGCTCCCGCACAGTGCGTACGGGTGCGAGCGGTTCGCATCGGTGCTCGCGTGGAGCTACTGGCAGTCGAGCGACAACGCACTGCAGCCGCAGCGCCGAGGCGACGAGTCGTCCGCGATGGCTCCTGCTGCCTTCCGCACCCTGATGGTGTCGCTCCTCGGCTCGGGGGCATCAACGGCGACGATCTCGAAGACTACGCTCGCACTGGCCCCGACGGTCGCCGCGGCGCCGAAGCCGCGCTGTCATTAGTTCCACCCTCCTGAGGCCCCTCGCGCGTTCTTTAGCGCCGGTACGCACTTAACCCGTTTCGGGGAATCACTCGAATGGAGGATGTTCTCCGACTTGAGCCGTCCCGATGGATGGTGTGCGACCCGGGAAACACTCGGAGTCGCGGGGTCACACGGAGTGACCTCAACGAGCCAACCGTTGGTTCTTCAAGGAGGAAGGACATGGCCTTCACAGGACGGCCGCTGCCTGTCTACGGCAGCCGGCACACCACCCAGAGCACCGCACCCGACGCTGTCACGCCGGTGTTCCCCTACGACGAGCGTCATGCCGTCGGCAGCCAGCGCTTCCCGGCACTGCTCGGCCTGCTTGGAGCAATCGCCGTTGTACTCACACTTCTTTCGACCGCTCCTCGCGCCTCGGCGTCCGGCGGCCAATACATCTTCGACGGCGGCACTGCTGCCGAGCAGGCAACGGTTCGATCCGCGCTCAATGCGAGCACGTTCAACTGGGGGATCATCCCGCGGACGATCACCGTTCACATCACACGGTCGGTGACGACCGAGGCGGTCGCGGGCGAGGTTTGGCTTGATTCGGGGCTGCTTGATACCGGCCAGTTCTCTTGGGGCATCGTGCAGCACGAGTTTGCCCACCAGGTTGACTTCCTGATGCTCAACGACGATCAGCGCACCCAGCTGCAAGGCGCGCTTGGTGCGAAGGACTGGTGCTACGCCGATTCGACGCTGGCGCATGCTCAGCACGGCTGCGAGCGTTTCGCCTCCACGCTTGCGTGGGCATACTGGCAGTCGGGCGCGAATGTCTTGAAGCCAACCGCGGTGACGGACGAGTCCGCGGCGATGTCGCCTGCCGCATTCCGGGCGCTGCTTTCGACCATCCTGGGCGCTGGCGCGACACCAACACCGGTGGCGAGTGTTGTTGCTCATGCGCCGGTCGTGAAGACAACGAAGCACTAACGGTTTCTGCGGGGCGATCTCCCGAGCTCAAGGCGAACGAAGGCCCGCCTTGAGCTCGGGAGGCCTATTGTCATACCGTTCGGCGAGGGCTGGGCGCGCTACGACGCCTGCCCCCTCGTGTTTCCGCTACCCTCGTGTTCAGCGCAGCTTCTATGAGCTGCCCCGGCGAAGATGCCGGCGCCAACGGGTAACGCTTCCAGTGTTCCCAACGGCATGAGGCGACGATTGCCTCGGTGAGCGATGACGCTCGCTGAGCGACGCAGCTCCCGACCGACCACAGGACACGTCGATCCAGAAGGGGCTACCGCCTTGAACGTCAACCTTTCATTCCTTGAAGAACCACAAGAGTTCGCAGCAAGCTCTGACCCCGCCGTTGTTGGTCGCCTCCTTGGTCGGAGTCTTCCCGCCGCGGCCGTCGCGAGCGGCGAACTCGAAGAGGACTGCCGTGAATATCTTGAGGCGCTGCGCTGGCCAAATGGCGTTGAGTGCCCGCGGTGCGAGGAGACGCACCGGCTGATCCGGCTTGAGAACCGCGCCAAATGGCACTGCTACTCATGCCGGTACCAGTTCAGTGTCACTGCCGGCACGCTGTTCCATAACTCACACTTGCCGCTCTGGAAGTGGTTCCTTGCTGTGCACCTGCTGGCCGAGGAGCGGGAAGGTGTTCCGGCCAATCAGCTCCGCGCCATCCTTGGAGTCAGCTACAAGACCGCGTGGTTCATGGGACATCGCATTCGAGCGGCGATGCGTGGCGATGGAGAGCGGTTGCTCCTCGGAATGACCGAAGACGCTCGCCCCCCTGCATCGGCGGAGGTGTGGGGGAAGGTCGCAGGCGTTGCAGCGGCTGCGTATGCCGACGGTGAGAGGCGCCTGCCTGCCGGCCCGTACCACCAGCTCTCACCAAAGCACCTATCGGCGTACGTCGGTGATTTCCAGTGGCGTTCCGCGAACGAGGGTAACCCGCATGTGTTTCGCGATGTGATTGTCGCGTTGCTCCGTGGTGACGGCATGTCGTACCGCGAACTCGTGGGCGAGGCCGCCTGATCGTGACGTTCGCTGTTGCACCCGGCGATTCGTTTGAGCGCAGCGCGGCGCTCGTCCGTCGTGGACGGATGGGCGCCGCGTCGGCTCGGCTCGTGCGTCTGCGTGTGCCCGACAAGCCCGGCAGCCTTGCTCGGCTCTCGGCGCACTTTGCCGAACACGATGTGAACGTCCTTGGTCTTGAGGTCGTTGAGCGCGAGTCGGGGTTTGCTGTCGACGATGTTCTTGTCGAAGGGCCAAAGCTCGATCGTGCGCTCTCAACGCTCGGCAAGACTGCGGCGGTTCTTGCTGTTCGAAAGGGAGTAACACTCCGTGACCCCGGGCTTGCGATGGCTGAAGCCTGCGAAGCCGTGACGAATGCAGTGGGGCCGCTTGAGGCCTACGCTGAGCTTGTTCGAACAGCACCCGAACTCGTTTTTGCCGAAGAGGCATTTGTCCTCGTCGCCGAAGAGTCCGGATATCTCGTTCCATACGCATCGACGATCACGGGTCTTCCAGCCGTTGCCCTTTCCGAACCGAGCCTGCTCGTGTCGGCGGTGGCAAGTGGCGAACCGCTGACGGCAGATGGCCGGATTCCATGGGCGCCCGTAACCTATCGGGAGCTCCTGCCATCGGGGACGGTCGCGGTGGTTCCTGGCGGCCGTCACGCCCAGATCGCGCTGGTTCTCGTGCGCGGCGACGACGCTCGCTTCCTCGGGGTTGAGCTCTCGCGTTTGCAGGCTTTGCTTCGTGTGGCCGCAGGTGCTCTCGTGTTGCACCGCGCCGGATCGAGCAGCTCCGACATCTTGTTCCCGAACGAAAGGAGTCCGCGATGAGCGACAAGCTGCGCGTACTGATCGCCGAAGACGAGACGATCATTCGACTCGATCTCCGGGCCGTCCTCGAGAGCTCTGGCTTGGAGGTGTGTGGCGAAGCTCGGGATGGGGTCGAGGCAGTTGAGATGGCCCGTGAACTGCTTCCGGACCTGATGATCATGGATGTGAAGATGCCGCGACTCGACGGTGTTGAGGCGGCGCGTCGGATTCTCGAGGAGCGCCCCGTGCCGATTGTGATGCTCACGGCGTTCGGCGTCGACGAGATCGTTACTCGCGCCGCCGAGGCTGGCGTGTTCGGCTACTTGGTGAAGCCATTTCGCGAGCACGAGCTGCTGCCAGCGATCCGCATGGCGCAAGCACGGTTCCAGGAACTTGCAATGGTGCGCGAGCAGGCGCAGTCGCTTGCCGAGGCGCTCGAGGCGCGGAAGGCGATCGAACGTGCGAAGGGCATCTTGATGGCGAAAGAGGGAATCACCGAGCAGGAAGCGTTCGAGCGGCTTCGCCGTGCGAGTCAGAACTCGGGACGCCCCATGATGGTGATCGCCGAGGCGCTCTCTGCCGCTCTTGCGGTCTAGTGCGGTGCCGCAGAGTGTTGCGAGGGCGGGTTACTCGTAGATCGTGACGACGCCGAGCACGATGTAGATCGCGATCAACGCGACACCCTCAAACGCTGAGGCTTCGCCGTCGCCCGAGATCTGCCAGACCGCGAGCGCTGAGAGCAACAACGCGCCGATGTAGATCGGTGCGAGCGAGAACGTCAGCGGTGTGGAGAACAGCAGGCTGACGAGAATCAGCGCGGGGTAGAGGAACGCTGCGACCTGGGCAACGCTGTTCTTCACGACCGAGATTGCGAGGTCGGCTTGGCCCTTGGCAGCCAGCATGATGCCTGCGACGTTTTCGACGGCGTTGCCTGCGATCGCGACAATCACGATGCCTGCGAAGGCCTGCGAGATGTGAAGCTTGTCGATCGTCGGGGTCAGTGCGGCGATGAACCAGTCCGACACGAACGCAGCGCCCGCGCCAGCGATCGCGAGCAGGATGATCGGCAGCACGAGTGACCCCTTGGGTGCCGCACTGTGCTCGGCGCCGTGCGCGCTATCGGAGCGGACGTATGGAATGACCCAGGCCACATAGGTGACGAGGAGCGCGATCGCTCCGACGATTGAGATCGCCTTGACATGGTGCGACGCGTGATCGGAACTCGTCACCGAAATGCCGAGCAGGACGATTACGAAACTCGCGAGCATCAGCAGGGTGATCGTGTCGTTTGGCAGGCGCGTGCTGAACCGCATCAAGTTGTTTCCTGACTGCCGTGCGCCCGCGATGATCACGAGGCCGAGAACGAGGAGCGCATTCGCAAACAGGGAGCCGATGATCGAGGTCTCAGCAACGACAACTTCGCCTGCGCGGAGCGCGAAGATGACGACGAAGAATTCAGGCAAATTGCCGAGCGTCGACTGAAGTACGCCCGTGACGGCAGGCCCGAAGTGCTCACCCACCTGCTCGGTGGCGTAGCCCACAACCCATGCGAGGCCAGCAAGCGCGCCCGTTGCAAACGCGAACGCAACGAGCGCTGTCGTTCCTGCGTAATGCGTGATGCCTGCACCCGCTGTGAGCGCCGCGACGATCGCGAGCAGCAGCATCTGCATACGGGAGAGGGCGCCTGCCACGTCGAGGACGGTAGCGCACCGGTCGGCGTGCGCGCCGCAGTTCGCGAACTACTTGGCGGGCGCCGCGAGGCCGGCTTTGTAACGCTTAGCGTTGCGGGCAAGTCCGCGAGCGTCATAGGACGCATCCGGGTTCCACAAGAGGAACTCGTTGATGCCAATGCTCTTGGCGGCATCGATCTGGTCGCGCACCTGTTTGGGTCCGTAGTGAAAGCCAAGGTTGAACGCTTGGAGCCACGGCATCAGGCGAGCGCCGGTGCCCGCAACCTGTGTCCTGAAGTCCACGAGCGAGCGTTTGACTATCAATCCCGGCTGAGCGTTGGGATCAGCTACGTCGTATTCGCCGGGGTTCCAGTGCGAGGGATAGACCATCGGCGACACGAAGTCGACTTCACGCGCCATGTCGGGAATGTTCTGAGCGACTTGGTCGGGGCGTGTCGCGGCGATTCCGAACACGGAGACACCGAGGTAGGTGCCGTATGGCGCGATCGCGACATGTGTGTCGCGCAGGAAGTTCACGATCGCCTGGGCGGCCGAGCCGTGGAGCCCCGGAAAGGCCATGGTGTCGATCGGGCCGTCGGGACGGCGCACGTAGTCGTAGAGGATGTCATCGACCCCGGCCCGCGATGCTGCGACGGCGATCGAGATCAAGTAGCGCTGCACGGCCGGGCTTGCAAAGTTGAGGTAGCCGCTGTAGCCGGAGTACTGCGCCCCCGTCGGGGTCTGAACAACGTTGCTCTTGGCGCCACGATCCCACGCGGCGGCGGCGGCGATCGGATCTCGAAAGCACACGAGCCTCCCAATCACGCGAACGCCGAGGTGGTGGAGCTCGGACACCGCGTTCGGGAGGCTGTAGATCGGTTTCGACGCCCCGATCGTTCGAGCCCACGCAATGTTCGGCCCGAAGCCGATGACGCCAGACTCGTCCTTCAGGTCGAGTTCAACCGAGTTAACCCGGTGTGACCGGATCAACGCACGGATTGCTGCGTGGATCTCCGGATTTGCCCAGCCGTCGGCAGTCACGTGCACTGCGTGTACTGCAGCTGAAGGCATGCGAGGCACGATGGAGACCGGGGCGACCGCGACCGTGCGGTTTCCCGCCATGTCAGTGGCGACGACGGGAACGTGCGCCCCGACAGGTGGCTGGAGCGTTACCGACCAATGCCCGTTCGTGATCGGAACGGCCTGATTCGCGACAGTGAC
Organism: Actinomycetota bacterium; assembly: GCA_009702325.1. Classification (GTDB taxonomy): domain Bacteria; phylum Actinomycetota; class Thermoleophilia; order Gaiellales; family Gaiellaceae; genus PALSA-600. The sequence goes on along the minus strand of WLID01000002.1, from coordinate 225,892 downwards.
GGTGGCGCGTGGATCGCCGACGGTGCCCCGCACGGTGAGAGGAGTCCACGCTCGACCTCGGATCGGTGTCGTAACCGCGAGGTCGGGGGCTGTGAGGTCGACGGTGAAGTCGAAGCGTGCGTGGGCTGAGGCGCCGAGGAAGCCGCCGCGTTCGACGATCGACAACTCGTGTGCGCCTTGGGCAAGGTTCGTTGGCCGCAGCACAAGCCTGCCGTTTTTGGCGCGCACCCACCGCGTTACATCCTTGCCATCAAGCATCCACACTTGGTGGCGCAGCGTCTTCGTGTCTCCTGCCGTTGTGAAGTCGGTGGCAGGAAGAAGGGTCGGGCCGATTTGAGCACCCGCTGCGGGTCCGGTGGCGTCAAGTTTCGGCACCGAGAGCGCGCGCGCCGCCGCGACTCCGCCTGCGAGTGCAATGACGGCGGCAACGCCGATGATCGCCCCCGTCCGCGTTGTGATTCGCGGCTCCCGCCGCGGGACCGCTGGCTTGGCGGGAAGCACGATTGCAGACTCGTGTCCAGCGATCAGGTGTTCAAGCGCGCGGGCGATGCCGCGCGCGCGGGCGCTATCGCCGTCGCGGGCGAGTCGGCGTGCGCGACGTTCAAGCTCAGCCCAGCGACGCGGATCGTCACCGTCCGGGCCTGCGAGCAGCTCGCGAAGCCGTTCGATCAGCGGCTCGGTTTCAGCGGGCAGATCCTCGAGCTCGACTTCGACAAGCCAGCGTTCGAGAGCTTCGACGGTCGAGACGGGCACGGGCAGATGGTACGCCTGAATTCGCCGATTCGGCGGGTCGGTCCCCCGGAGTACGATGGCTGCAATGCGTTTTGCAAAGACGATCGAAGTGCCATCTGATCCGGAAACGGCATTTGCGTATGTCGCCGACTTTGCAAACGCGCACCTGTGGGATCCGGGAGTCGTCGCGTCGCGGCGCGTCGACGACGGCCCGATCGGTGTGGGTTCGCAATTCGAGCTCGTCGCCACATTCCGAGGTCGCGAGCAACAGTTCCTCTACACCGTCACCGCCTTCGAGGCACCTCGACGGATAGAGCTGACGGGCGAGGGGGCCAAGGCGCGGAGCATCGACACTGTCGAGTTTTCTCCGAGTGCGTCTGGCACGGCGATCGCCTATCACGCGGTCATACAGTTAAAAGGCGCACGCCGTATCGCCGAGCCGTTCCTCGCTGGGACGTTCGCGAAGATGGGTGAGGATGCCCTTGCCGGCCTCACCCGTGCGCTGACCGCTTAACCACACCCATCGAGGGTCACCCATATCGGGGAGCACAGCCGACGCATTCCGGCGCTATCGCTACGAACGGCAGCCTGGTTTCCTTGAACCTGTCAATCGGCGTCGAGTAGTGACCGAGGAGGTTGCAGGATGAACGTGTTCGAGTGGGTTCTCACCGGAATCGTTGCGTACGGTCTCTTCGTCGTCGTGTTCGCTCGCTGGCTCCGCATCGTTGGGGTTCGCCAGGCCGGTGCGGCCGCAGCGTTCCGTCCGGTTCCTGTGACGGCGCCTTCGGTTCGACCTGCCAGCGGGTCGATCCACATCGCTGCCTAGGGTGCGCGCAGGTGGCGGGGACGCGGTCGCGTCCCTACCTCGTTCATCCGAAGCGACCGACCGAACCCCTCCGAAGGTCGCCTTCAATGGGGTTCGACATGGACGTCGCTTCACTCGAACCCGGGCCCGCAGTTGCGCACTCGCTCCGCCGCCCCTCGCTGCTCGTCGTCGACGACGATGTGGATACGCGGCACCTCGTGCGCGAAATCCTCGGTGATCACTTCGATGTGATCGAAGCGGGGGATGGGCTCACGGCTCTCGCCCTTGCGTTGCTGCATCGCCCTGACGTAGTGCTGAGTGACGTGCGCATGCCTGAACTTGATGGCTTCGCCCTCGCCGAGGCGCTCGCGGGCGTGATCAACAAGGTGATCCTGATGACGGCCGACTTTGTAAGTCGCGCTGATGTCATCGCTTCAGGTGCTGTGGGGCTCCTCGAGAAGCCGTTCCCGCTCTCGGCGCTGCGTGCTGCCGTAGCGAACGTCTAGCAGCGTTCAGCGAGACAGGTCTTGACGACGGTGACCGTCGGCTTGCCACCCGTACCGTCGGGCCACGCGAGCGTGATCTGCGCCGAACCGACGTTGTTGCTGTAGTGCGACTCGAGGTAGAGGGTTTCGTCGTTGACGCGATTGACGAGCGTGTATGTCCCGGCAGGGAGTCCGGTTAGGGTGAACGACTGCCCGGGAAGTCCGATCGCGTACGGGTCGGCCCAGCCGACCGACACGCCCTCAATGAGCTTCAGCAAGTTGGGATTCCCGCGTCCGCACTGTGAGGTGTAGACCGCGGCGCCCGCAGGCGTCCCGAGTTTCGTGCGATCCCCGAGGCAGTAGCCCGCCTTCGTGTCGCGGGCGAGCAACCCACCGGACGCATCGCGTGATCCAGGGTGGCGTCGATGAGCCAACCCAGATCGTCGTGACGCCGACAGCGAAGCAGCCATCCTTCTGCGCGCCGATCGCGCCCGTCTGGATCACGCTCCAGGGTGTCAATTCGCACGGGTATGCGCTTGCATCAATTCAGCGCGCGCAGAACGACATCTCGCACCACGACTACTAGGCCGCCCTGCGGGCCTCATAGGGCCGTGAGATTCCTGAGCGCTGTTCAGGGTTGATGCCACCGAGACACACGCCGGATGTTGGGATCGTTGTGCTGGTGGACAGCAAGCTCGCGGGCCTGGACGCGAATGTCGCGTCCCGCAGCCCTGTTACGGGCGGGTGTTGGCGATGAAGGCCTTGAAGAACGCCTCCGTTGTCTTCAATGAACCGGTCGTTGTGAGGTGTTCGTCGTCGCGGTAGAGCAACAGGCCACCTGCGGTGCCGGAGCAACGTGTGGCAGAGCAGAAGACCTCTGTGACATCGAGTAGGTGACCGAGCTTTGACTGCGAGACCGCCGCTGCGAGTGCGGCATGTGCGACGGCGAGCTCACGGTCGGATGAGGCGCGCGATACCGACTGAGCGCAGTTGTTGGTGACCGCCAAGACCATCGCGCAGGTTGCAACTTGGGTCGGGATACGCGGGATCGGAATCACCACGATCGATGGAATGCCTGCGGCGTCGAGGCGGCGAAGCACCGCGCTCAGCCCGACCGTGTACAGGCGTGCCTTCTCGCCGCGGTCATAGGTTGGCTGCCCTCCGTACAGCCCGAAGCTGTAGCGGCCGGGTCCCGAAGACGTTTCGATGTAGCGGTCGGTGCGGGCGGCAATCACGACGAGGTTCGGGCGGGTCTTCTCGATCCACCGCAACGACTGTTGAACGAAGTCGGTGCATGGCTTCTCGGCACCCGAGTCGTTGATCACGCGGATCAGCACGAAAGGGCAGCTGTAGAAGGTCGAGTCTGTGACGTTCAGCTTCTGTCGTTGCGAAGCATCGATGACAGCTTCGGAGAACTGACTCGCGTTTGAGTCGCCGACGAGCACCACGGTGCCGCGCGAGGCTGGAACGTGCCAGGTGCAGGTGGTGGGGGTATCGGCGCCGAGGGGAACGTTGTCATGGCAGCCGTTGACGACGTCGACGTGCGGTGTCTGGGACGCACGCCACTGTGAAACACCATGGGTGCGGGAAAGCAGGCTGTTCGCGCCGAGAAGCATCAGCGAGAACACCGCCGGCACGGCGATGCATGCGAACGCGAGGGTTGCGATCCGTCGACCGGCGATCGAGGACGAGCGGCGGATCGGGTTCTCAACCCAGGTGTACGAGAGGGCTGCAGGTAGAAGTGCGAGAGCGGCCGCGAGCGGTGGGGCGATGCCGATGCCAGGGAAAAGTGCGGTTGCAAAAACAACGAAGGGCCAGTGCCAGAGGTACCAGCTGTACGAGCGGTCACCGATCCAGCGCAGCGGAGCGGTAGAGAGTCCCGTGTTGACCGGCGAGCGGGCGACGCCCCCGACACCCGCAGCGATCATCGCTGCGGAACCGAGCACCGGGTAGAGCGTGACGTAGCTCGGAGGCGTGCCGGTCTTCAGGTGAAACGCGCCGTAGATCACGGCAGCCGCTCCGGCCAGCGAGAGCACCGATGCCGCCCGACCGGGGATCCGTGCGATCGCGACGCGGGCAAAGGCGAGCAGAGCACCCACGCCGAACTCCCAGGCGCGAGTGAGGGAGCTGTAGAACGCAAACTGCTGCGGACGATGGGCGTCGGTGAGCAGGTGGCCCGCCGAGAGTTCAACCGCGAGCGCGAACGACGCGACCGTGATCGCCGCCACCACGATTCCGGCGACGTTGGGTGAGGAGAGACGTCGCCGGCCTACGCCCCAGGCGACCGCGATCGCGGCGGGGAAGACGAAGTAGAACTGCTCCTCCACAGCGAGCGACCACGTGTGGAGGAACGGATCGATCGTTGCCTTGAAGTCGAAGTACCCGTTGCCAAGCAGGTAGAGCTGGGCGTTGGCCGCGAAGAAGGATGTGGTGAGCCCCGTGATTGCAGAGGCGTGGAGCGACGCGACCGGGTTCGCGACGAGTGCGAGCAGGTCGACCACGACCACCATCACTGCAAGGGCGGGGAGGAGCCGCTTGATCCGCCTTCCGTAGAACCGGCCGAGTCGGATCCGCCCGAGCGATTCAAGATCGGTGAGCAACGTCGCGGTGATCACGAACCCCGAGATCACAAAGAACACGTCGACGCCGGAGAATCCGCCAGGTACATGCAATCCGGCGTGGTAGAGGACGACGAGGAGCACGGCGATGCCGCGAAGGCCTTGGATGTCGAGCCGCCGACGGTCTCCGCTCATCGGGTGCACCCTAGCGGCGGCTCCGGCATCGGTTCCGGTTGCACACCAACCGTTTGGTTGAATACGCTCCGCCCGTGCGTATCGCTGTGTGTGTGAAGAGCGTCCCTGACGCCGGATCGGCCCGGACGATCGAGAGCGGCACGAAGCGGCTTGATCGATCGGCCGACGCGGTGTTGAACCCCTACGACGCCAACGCGATCGAAGAAGCGCTGCGGCTGAATGAGACGAGCGGTGAGGGTGAGGTCGTCCTTGTTTCGCTTGGTCCGGAGAAGGCACTCGATGCGCTCCGTAAGGGGCTTGCGATGGGGGCCGACCGTGTCGTGCTCGTGAGCGACGAGGCAGCGATCGGCTCCGATCTGGTTGCGACGTCGTATGCGTTGGCGAAGGCGCTTGAGCGCGAAGATGCCGACCTCGTGTTGTTTGGCCAGCAGGGCTCCGATTCGGATGGAGCCGTGCTGTGGGCCGCCGTTGCTGATCGGCTTCGCCGGCCCTTGATCTCGCAGGTTGCGGAGCTGACGGTCTCGGATTCGACGATCACCGGCAAGCGCCAGACCGAGAACGGATACGACACGATTCAGGCTCCACTACCTGCTGTTGTTGCGGTGACGGATGCGATCAACGAGCCGCGATACCCGTCGCTCAAGGGGATCATGGGTGCGAAGAAGAAGCCACAGGACGTCGTGTCGCTCTCCGACATCGGTGCAGACGCGACTCGCGCTGGTGAGGCTGGCTCGAGGACAACCGTGATGACGCTTTCGCCGCCTCCGCCTCGGGGCGACTCGAAGAAGATTGAGGATGACGGTTCCGCGGCCGCGGCGATTGTCGCGTTCCTTGAGGAGAAGAAGCTGCTGTGAAGACGCTCGTGTTCCTTGAGTCGGTTGACGGTGTGCTTCAGGCGGGCTCCCTTGGTGTGCTCTCTCGGGCCGCGAAGCTTGGCGGCGAGGTTGCTGGGGTCGTGATCGGCTCTGGCGTTGCTGGTGTGGCTGCAGGGGCCGGTGCCTACGGCGCGCAGATCGTGTACGTCGCTGACGATCCGCGTCTTGCGTCGGCTCTGCCGCAGCCCCGCGTCGATGTGATCGCCGGTCTTGTGACCGCGCAGAGTTTCGACAACATTCTGTTTGCCCAGTCGGTGCTTGCATCCGACCTTGCTGCGGGTCTCGCCGCACGGCTTGAGGCGGGGGTCAACTGGGATCTCGCGGGTGTCGAGGAGCGCGGCGGTGAGCTGATCGGCACGCGCGCGGCTCTCGGCGACTCGGTCTATGTGGAGGTTGCCTGGAAGGGCGCTCCCCGCATCGGCATCGTTCGTGCCGGCACGTATGCGGCCGAGGAGACAGGCGGTTCGGCTCAGGTCGAGAACGCTGCGATCGAACTCCAAGACTTCTCAACCGCTGCGGTGCTCGTGAGTCAGGATCGCGCCGAGCAGGCAGGGCCGTCGATCGAAGACGCCGAGATCATCGTCGCGGGCGGCCGCGGGCTGGGCGCGGCGGAGCACTTCAAGCTTGCCGAGGAGCTCGCTGAGGTTCTCGGCGGCGCGGTCGCCTCGACGCGCGCGGTCGTTGATGCGGGCTGGTACCCGTACGCGTCACAGGTTGGTCAGACCGGTAAGACGATCACGCCAAAGCTCTACATCGGGCTTGGCATTTCGGGCGCGATCCAGCACAAGGTCGGCATGCAAGGCTCCGGAACGATCGTGTCGATCAACAAGGACGCTCACGCGCCGATCTTTGACTACTCCGATCTTGGGGTCGTCGGCGACCTGCACACCGTCGTGCCCAAGCTGATCGAACTGCTGCGCGCTCGCGGCTAACGCGCGTCACCACCCGCTGCCGATTGCCGCAGCGGGAGTGCCGATCTGCGAGAATCACCCCAGTCGGCGGGCTGCGGTGCTTGTCGTAGCGGGCGAAGGGGCTCGGTGATCGAACCCTCTTCCCATACCCGAACTTTCACACCCATCCGTCAGCGCCACACTCCTTCGTGAGCGCTACGACCACGTCGGCTTCTTCGATGAGATGTTCGATGCTGCGGGAACGGTGCGGCCGTTTTACGAGCCACTCCACGCCCAGCTTTCGCTTCTCACGACCGACGCTCTCGCGTGGTGAGGCGTACGAGTTCTTGAAGCTCGGATGTCACCTTGAACGTGCCGACGTGATTGCACGCATCCTCGACGTGCAATACCCGTCGGCGTCTATGTACCTCGCCGAGTCACGCGAGGAGACCGTCGGCTTGACCGCGCTGGTCAAGTCGTGCGGGGCGTTTGAGGCGTTCCGCAAAGCCGAGAATCCCGTGCTTCGTGCAGAGCGCGTGCTCGAGTTCTTGCTGCTTGACGAGGCCTGCCCGCGTTCGGTGCTCTTCTGCCTGAACGCCTGCTTGGGGTCGCTCAGTGCGATCGCCGGTAGCTCTGACCGAGCCGAGCGCGCGATCGGGCGGCTCGCATCTGAGCTCTCGTTTCTCGATACCTCGTCACTCTCCGGTGAAGGTGCGCGCGGGCTGCTCCACCGCGTGCTTGGGGCGATCGCTGATGCGAGCAGCGAGATCGAGAACACCTACTTCACAACCCGCGTCATCGTCGCCGGCGCTTACGCGCAGGCTCAGCAGCAGCAATAGCTATGTGGCTTCGAGTCGAACATACGACGACCTTCACCTACTCGGCTCCGATCGTCGAGGCCTATACCGAGCTGCGGTTGCGACCGCTTGATGTCGACGGGCAGCGGCGCGCCTCGTTCCGCTTGCAAACGGAACCGGCTGGGGTGCGAGTCCACGAGTTCGTCGATCACCTCGGAAACGGGGTGGGACACTTCGACATCCTTGAGCCGCACGAGCAGCTCACAGTGACCGCCACGAGCGAGGTAATCACTTCGCCGTTTCTTTCAACGGCTCAGCCATCGCCGCTCGAGTTTTACGACTACTTGCAGCCCACGGAGTACGCCGTGCTCGATGAACACGTGCGTGCGTTCGTTGCTGGCGCTGCGATTGACGGGACGAACGCTGAGCGGGCGACCGCGTTGATGCAGGCTGTGCGCGAAACCCTGGTCTACGAAAAGGGCGCAACGTCGGTGCAGACCCCGTCGCCTGAAGTTCTGCGACTTGGGCGTGGTGTGTGTCAGGACTTCGCGCATGTGCTGATCTCGGCCTGTCGAGCCGACGGGATTCCTGCTCGGTACGTGTCGGGCTACCTCTACGACGATGCGTTGGCCGACGAGCATGGCGCGTCACACGCGTGGGTTGACGTCTACGACCCAGACCGTGGGTGGATCTCGCTCGACCCAACACATGGCGGCGAACAGACAGAGTCGTATGTGCGGCTTGCCGTGGGCCGCGACTACGCCGATGTGCCGCCCACACGAGGTGTCTTCAAGGGAACAGGAGAAGAGACACTCTCGGTGCGCGTGAACGTGTCAGCTGCCTAAGCGGCTTCCCTTGCAGGTTTAGTCGCCGGTTTCGTCGGCAGTTGGATCGAGGCGCGGAGGCGGAACGTCTGGCATCGGGGCGAAGGCGCGCCGATGGCCGGGGGCGTGGGTCGTAGGATCGCATGCGAGGCCGGCCACGACGAAGTCGGCGATCGTCTGCGCGAGCTCGTCCATCGAGAGGCTGCCCGTCGGGCGGTACCAGTGGTAGATCCAATTCATCATCCCGAAGATCTCGATTGCGGTGAGCTTCGGATCGAGATCAGGGCAGACGCTCCCATCCTTCTGACCGGCGATCAGGAGATTCCGGAAATGCTGGTCGTAGAGATCCCGTTCCGCGACGATGAGCTGCTGTCGCTCCGGAGAGAGCGAGCGAAAGTCGTGGAAGAAGACAGCCATCTTCACAAGGTTCTCTGCGTTGTGCCGCACGTGGAGCGTCGCGAACGCACGGATCTTCTGCATGGGGGTACCTGAGGTCGCCTCAATGCGCTCCAAGTTTTGGAGGCCCTCTCGATGAACACCCTGGAGGATCTCGAACAGGAGATCCTCTTTCGAGGTGATGTAGTAGTAGAGGCTGCCCTTCAAGATCCCGACTGCGTCGGCGATGTCCTGAATCGAAGTGGCCTTATAACCCTTCTCGTGAAAGACGCCAGCTGCCGCCTCGAAAATCTCTTCACGGCGGCGTCGCGGCGGCCGTGCACGGCTCCTGCTCGTCCCCCCGGATTCGCTCTCCGTACCCACGCTGTTCCCTCCGTCGGTGTCCCGGCCGACCGCACAAGGGAGCAACGTGGTTGATCCCTTGCCGCGGGTGATCGCTGTGAACCCCTGCTTTTACAAGCTACTCCGTGCGGCGTCAATCGAACGTTTGATTGTTTGAATCGAGCCGAAGGTGGCACGCGAGGTATCCACCACTCGGAATTTTGAGTGCGGTCTTCGGTGTAGCTGCGGCATAGTGTCATCGGTGCGCGAGCAGAGATCACGTTCGGCAAGGCAAGTGGTGCGTAGGCGTCTAGCAGCCGTGATTCTGGGCGCCTTCGTCGCAGCAGCGGTGGCCGTTGCGGCCGCCCAGTCGCAGGCGCGCGCCACGGACATCAACATCGGTTGGGACGGCGACCAAAGCGGCCAGTCGGCCAGCTCGCAGGCGCCAATCATGCATGCCATCGAGGCCTATTTCCGAATGACGAACGACGCGGGCGGCGTCGACGGTCACAAGCTCAATCTGCTCGAACGCGACGACGCGTATTCCGCGACGACGGAACTCTCCGTCGTCAAGTCGCTGATCAACGACGACCACGTTCCGGTGATCATGGGGCTTGGCCAAGCCGCGGGTTTGAGCGCCGTGGTTCCGGTGCTGACGCAGACGCAGACTGTTGGTTTCATGACCCAGGCCACCGCCAAAGCGGCGACCTATCCGTTCCAGCCTTGGGTGTTTGAGGGCAATTGCAACCTCGCCGATCAGGGCGACGTTGCACTCGCCTTCGAGATGCGACATCTCAAGCTGAAGAATCTCAACGGGTTGAAGGTCGGAGTCGCGTCAATGAATGTCGCGTCAGGCACAGAGTGGGATCAGAACATCTCAGCCCGCATTCAGGCTCTCGGCGGAACGCCCGTGCATGAGTCGCTCCCTGTCCCTCTCGCTGATGCGGCGGCGCAGGTGCAGGATCTGATCTCAAACAAGGTTGCGTTCGTGCTGCTCCATCACTCGATGTCGGGTGGCATCGCGTTTGTGAAGTCGGCCGATCAGTACAACCTGAACGTCCCGATCGCGACCTCGCACGGATCGGCGCAGCCTCTGCTCTTTTCGAGCACGCCGTACAACGCGAACAAGAACGTCGTGGTCGTGAACTGCGTATCCCCGCCGTATCTCGCGTCAGACGCGAACGGCAAGCTTGCGCAAACGATCGCCCAGAAGTACGGCTACAGCGCCGCTGAGTATGGGCAGAGCAGCTGGCTGCTTGGGTGGATCGGGGCACAGACGATCGTGCAGGCGTTGAAGAACGCGAAGGGTGACTACACGGGTGCCGGTGTCAAGAAGGGCCTCGAGGCGATCAAGAACCTCGATACAGGCCTGTCCCCGAACATCTCGTACGCCTCGAACTGCCACATGGGAATCCGCGCGGCGCGACCGTTCACCTACAACTACAAGACCGACCAGCTCGTGCCGATCGGGCGGTATCAGGATTGGCAGAGTGCGATCACGAGCGCCTACGCGGGGCCGGGCACCTGCGGCGTCGCGCGCACGAAGAAGTAGCGTTCGCGCGCGATTTCTACCAAACGGTCGGCTGGTAGGCTGCGATCCGAGTCTGCATCCGGGCACCAGGAGGTGAGGGAGAGCACATGAGCGGACGCGAATCGACCGAACCGTCGCTTGAGGGTTGGCGCGAGGCGTACGCCGCGACACCCAAACGGACCGGCGAGCTGCACACCACCATCTCGGGCCTCGAGAGCGAGCCGCTCGCCACACCAGAGACAGTCGAGGTCGACTACGACAGTGACCTCGGTTACCCAGGCCAGTTCCCGTACACCCGCGGGGTCTATCCCTCGATGTACCGCGGCCGACTCTGGACAATGCGCCAATTCGCAGGCTTCGGAACCGCCGAAGAGACCAACGAGCGCTTCCGGTACCTCCTCGAACACGGCCAAACAGGGCTTTCAACAGCTTTCGACATGCCCACGCTGATGGGCTACGACAGTGACCACCCCCGGTCGCTCGGCGAAGTCGGCCGCGAAGGCGTGGCCATCGACTCGCTCAACGACATGCAGACGCTCTTCGCCGGGATCCCGCTCGGTGAGGTCTCAACCTCGATGACGATCAACTCGCCCGCCGCGATGATGCTCGCGTTCTACGCGTGCGTGGGCGAGCGGCAAGGCGTTGCACGCGACAAGCTCCGTGGAACGATCCAGACCGACATCCTCAAGGAGTACATCGCGCAGAAGGAGTTCATCTTTCCGCCCGAGCCCTCGATGCGCCTCGTCACCGACATGGTCGAGTGGTGCGCCAAAGAGATGCCGCTGTGGCATCCAATCTCGATCTCGGGGTACCACATTCGCGAGGCCGGTTCGACCGCCGCGCAAGAGTTGGCGTTCACACTCGCGAACGGGTTCACCTACATCGAGTGGGCGCTCGAACGTGGCCTCGACATCGACGATTTCGCCCCACGGCTCTCGTTCTTCTTCAACGCCCACCTCGACTTCTTCGAAGAGATCGGCAAGTATCGGGCTGCCCGCCGCATCTGGGCGCGAGAGCTGCGCGATCGCTACGGCGCGCGCGACCCGAAGTCGCTCCTCATGCGGTTCCACACCCAGACAGCCGGGGTGTCGCTCACCGCGCAGCAGCCAGAGGTGAACATCGTTCGCACGACGATCGAAGCGCTCGCGGCCGTACTCGGCGGCACACAGTCGCTCCACACAAACAGCTACGACGAGGCGCTCGCGCTTCCCACCGAAGACGCCGTCCGGATTGCGCTCCGCACCCAGCAGGTGATCGCTCACGAGACGGGTGTTGTGAACCAGATCGACCCACTCGGAGGCTCCTACTACGTCGAGTACATGACAAATGAGATGGAACGGCAGGCATACGCGTACTTCGAACAGATCGACGCGCTTGGCGGTGTCGTGGAAGCGATCAAGCAGAACTTCTTCCAGCGTGAGATCGCGGATGCAGCGTTCCGGTACCAAACAGAGGTTGAGCAGCAGCAGCGGGTGATCGTCGGGGTGAACCGCTACCAGCTCGAGGACGACGCGACACCCACGATTTTGAAGATCGACCCATCTTTGGAGGGCAAACAGATCGCTCGGGTGACGGAACTGAAGGCGCGACGCGACAACGCCGCCGTTGCGGCTGCGCTCGCAGAACTCAAGGTGGGTGCCATGTCCGACGCCAACCTGATGCCGCTGATCGTCGAGGCGGCGCGCGCCGACGTCACGCTCGGTGAGATGTGCGACACGCTGAGAGAGGTGTGGGGAATCTGGCGCGAGACGCCGACCTTCTAGGCTGAGTCAAACGGTTGGTAGATTTTTCAGCGCTGAACTGCCCGACGGAAGGGACTGCATGAACGTGTGCGAGAGCAAGATGGCCGGCAATGTGAGACTCCGCACGAACGGGGTCTGCTTCGCGTGCTGTGCCGGCACCGGCGGGCAAGCGTCATGATCCGGGTCGTTATTGCGAAGCCGGGCCTCGACGGTCACGATCGTGGCGCCAAGATCATTGCTCGCGCACTGCGTGACGCAGGCATGGAAGTCATCTACACGGGGCTCCATCAGACCCCGGATCAGATTGTCGAAACAGCGCTGCAAGAGGATGCTGACGCCGTCGGCATCTCGATCCTTTCGGGTGCACACATGACGCTCGTTCCACGGATCCTTGATGGCTTGAAGGCGCAGGGACTTGAAGACGTTCTTGTTGTTGTGGGAGGCACGATTCCCGAGGACGACGCTGCAGAGTTGCGAGAGCTCGGTGTTGCCGCCGTGTTCACGCCGGGGGCGCACACAAGCGAGATCGTCGAGTTTCTCCGCGAGAAGTGCGCGCCTGTCGCGTGAGCGTTTCGGTCTCAATCGATAACGCGGTTGCCGTTGTCACCGTTGACCGGCGAGAGGCGATGAATGCGCTCGACGTCACGGCGGCTCACACATTGCGCGATCGGCTTGCGGAGCTCGCGACCGACTCGGCCGTCCGTTGCGTGATCCTCACCGGGGCGGGCGAGAAGTCGTTCATCGCGGGCGCCGACCTCAAAATGATGGCGCAGTTCGACTACGAGCAGGGGAAGGCATTCGTTGACCTTGGTCACGAGATCGCCCGTCTGCTCGAAACCATGCCGAAGCCGACGATCGCAGCGATCAACGGATACGCGCTGGGGGGCGGGTGCGAGCTCGCGCTCGCGTGCGACATGCGGTACGCGGCGTCTCACGCGCGCCTCGGCCAGCCCGAGGTCAACCATGGGCTGATTCCCGGCTGGGGCGGGACGCAGCGCCTTGCACGCGTGACGTCGCTTGGGTTCGCCAAGGATCTGATCTTCACCGGTCGCCTCATCGATACCGATGAGGCGCTCCGTCATGGTCTGATCAACGGCATTGGCGACCCGGTGCTCAACAAGGCACGCGAAACCGCCCAGCTGATCACGCGGAAGGGGCCCGAGTCGATCGCGATCGCCAAGAGCTTCCTCAACCGGGCGCTTCAGGGCGACTACCTCGAGACTCTGGCTGATGAGGCCGCCGCGCTGGCGCACACGTTGCCGACTCCTGAGGCTCGCGAAGGCCTGGCCGCGTTCCTCGAAAAGCGACCGGCCGCGTTCCAAGAGCCCGGCGCATGAGTTTCGACCTTCTCACCGATGAGCAGCGCGAGATCCGCGAGCTTGTCCGAACGCTGGCTGTTGAGCGGATCGCACCGCGCGCTGCCGAGATCGATGAGTCGCACGAGTTCCCGTGGGATGTGGTGGAGCTCTTCCGGGAGCACGACATCTTTGCGCTGCTGTTTGACGAGGCGTATGGCGGCACTGGAACCGGGACGTTGCTTGCGCTCGTCGCGATGGAAGAGGTGTCCAAGGTCTGCGCGACGAGCGGCCTGATCCTCGCGGTGCAGGAGCTCGGTGCGCTTGGCATCAAGCTGGCGGGGACGGAGGAGCAGAAGCAGCGGTATCTCCCAAAGCTGGCGAGCGGTGAATGGCTCGCTGCCTATGCGCTGACCGAGGCCGACTCAGGCTCTGACTCAGCTGCGATGCGTGCCATCGCGACACGTGACGGTGACGCGTATGTGTTGAACGGAGGGAAACGCTTCATCACAAACGCCGGTGTCGCTCATCTCTACATCGTCTTCGCGAAGACCGATCCAGACGGCGGTCATGGGGGCATCTCGGCGTTCGTCGTCGAGGCGGATACGCCGGGGTTTGAGGTCACGAGACTTGAGCCGAAGATGGGCATCTCGGGCTCCACAACCGGAGAGCTGCTGTTTTCCGACATGCGTGTTCCGGCCGAGAACCTGCTCGGAATGGAAGGGGAGGGGTTCAAGATCGCAATGCGGATCCTCGACCGTTCGCGTCCGGGGATCGCTGCGCAGGCCCTCGGGATCGCGCAGGGCGCAACCGATTACGCGCTGAGCTATGCGAAGACGCGCGAGACGATGGGTAAACCGATCGCGGCGCACCAGTTGATCGCCGGCAAGCTCGCTGACATGGAAACCGAGTGCGAAGCGGCGCGCGGGTTGCTGTACCGCTTCGGAATGATGGCCGACGCTGGCATTGACGGCCCGGAGCTGACCAAGGCGTCGGCGATGGCGAAGCTCAAGTGCGGTGATGTCGCGATGGCCACGACGACCGAGGCGGTGCAGATCCTCGGCGGGTACGGCTACATCAAGGAGTACCCGGTTGAGCGGTACATGCGCGACGCCAAGATCACGCAGATCTATGAAGGCACCCAGGAAGTGCAACGTCTTGTGATCGCGCGAGAGATGGTGCGCGAGGATCGCGCATCTCACTGAACCGTGAGCGAGCGTTGACGGCGATGGCGATGCGAGGGCCAAACGCGTGACACGGGCATCGGACTTTCCACCCCCGTATACGCCGAAGCACGCGGTCGCTGCTCCGACGGACGCCGAGGATGAGCGGATCGAGGTCGGTGTTGCGATTGTTGGTGGCGGGCCGGCCGGGTTGGCCGCTGCGATTCGCCTAGGCCAGCTGTTTGAGGATGACCCGGATACGGCTGAGAGGCTCGGTGACGTCCCGATCGCGGTGATTGAAAAGGGCAAGCAGGCGGGCTCGCATCTCCTCTCTGGTGCGGTGATGAACCCGCGTGCGATTGCGAAGCTCTTTGAGGGCCGGAAGACGCTCGACGAGATGCCGATCGGTGAGCCGGTGAAGGGCGAACGCGTTTACGTGCTCTCGAAGCGAGGTGCCCTGCCGATTCCTGCGCCTCCGACTATGCGCAATCACGGCAACCGTACGGTGTCGCTCTCTCAGCTCGGGCGATGGCTTGCCGAGCAGGCGGAGGAGGGCGGGGCGATGATCCTGCCCGAGACCTCCGCGACGAAGGTGCTCGTCTCAGACGGCAAGGTCGTCGGTGTCCGTACGGGAGATAAGGGACGTGGCCGCGACGGGGAGGAGCTCGGCAACTTCGAGCCGGGGGCTGATCTCGTCGCGAAGGTGACCATCCTTGCTGAAGGCGTTCAGGGCTATCTGACCGAGGCTGCCGTCGATCACTTCGGGCTGCGCGGGACGGCGCCGCAGACGTGGGAGTTGGGCGTGAAGGAGGTCTGGCGGGTGCCGGGCGGCATCGACAAGATCGTCCACACGATGGGATGGCCGCTGCGGCCAGGTGCACAGTTCCGTGAGTTCGGCGGCTCGTTTATCTACCCGATGGGTGGCGACTTGCTGACGGTCGGGATGGTTGTTGGTCTCGACTACCGCGACGCAGCCATCTCTCCGCACGATCTGCTGCAGGAGCTGAAGACACACCCATTGATCCGCAAGCTCCTCGCGGGCGGGGAGCGCATCGAGTGGGGTGCGAAAACGATCTCAAGTGGCGGCTTCTATGCGCTGCCAAAGCAGGTGCACGCGCCTGGGCTCTTGCTTGCGGGCGAAGGCGCAGGGTTCGTGAACGTCCCGACGTTGAAGGGTGTCCACTACGCGATCGAGACAGGGCGGCTTGCAGCCGAGTCGGCGTACGAGGCGCTCCGCCAAGGTGGGGCACCACACGCGCTCGCCGCGCTCGCCGGGTATGACGACGCGATTCGCGAGAGTTACGTCTGGAGCGACCTTCGCAAGGTGCGCAACATGCGCCAGGTCTTCAGCAAGGGCTTCTTCGTCGGTGGGGCGCTTGCGTCGCTCGCGCAGGTCACAGGAGGCCGTCTCCCCGGCGGCCAGGTGCCGAGCCATCCCGATGCCGACGCTGAGGTCGTTGTCACGGGTCGCGACTCGCAGTATCCCGCCGCCGACGGGAAACTCACGTTCGACAAGCTCTCATCGGTCTTTGCCTCTGGCAACAAAACGCGCGACGATCAGCCGAACCACATCCGGCTTGAGACGAAGGTGCCGGCGGAGATCGCGAAGCTGTGGACGGCGCTCTGTCCCGCGCAGGTCTATGAGGTCGGTGGGTCCGATGGCGAAGGACGCGTATCGGTGAACGTCAACCCGTCGAACTGCGTGCAGTGTGGCGCGATCACCGCCAAAGGCGGCCGGCTGACACCGCCCGAGGGCGGATCTGGCCCCGAATACAAGGGGATGTAGACCCGTGCAACGCGGCCATAAAGGCGCTGATCTTCCGACGCCCGCTCGTCGGCCCCGAGTACAGTTGCACCGCATCGACGTTCGGCAGGAGCAAGCCGCGGAGGGAGGGGCATGAGCAACGGAGCGAGTGACTTCAGGCCCGGACTTGAGGGTGTTGTTGCCTTTGAGACCGAGATCGCTGAGCCTGACAAGGAAGGCTCGTCGCTTCGCTACCGCGGCGTCGACATCGAGGAACTCGTCGGTCGCTACCCGTTCGAGAAGGTGTGGGGGCTGCTGGTCGACGGCCGGATGGAGCCGGGCCTTCCTCGTGCCGAGCGCATCGAGCTTCTCGATCCGAGCGGCTCTGTCATGGCCGACCTCCAGGCCGGACTCGCAACGATTGGGCCGAAGCTTGGGTTCAAACATCTCGTCGACTTGACGCCCGACCAGGTGCGCGACGATCTCGGACGCCTCTCGGCTGCCGCCTTGTCGATCGTGGCGCAGGCCGCGCGCGGTCGCGAAACGCCGGTGCCCGAAAGCGAGATTGACCGAGGCGAGAATGCAGCCGCCCAATTCCTGATTCGGTGGCGTGGCGAGGCCGATCCGAAGCACGTCACTGCGGTCGACACCTACTGGGTGTCTGCTGCAGAGCACGGGATGAATTCGTCGACGTTCTGTGCGCGCGTCGCAGCCTCGACCGGTGCCGACTGTTCGGCGGCGATGTCAGCCGCTGTTGGCGCACTGTCGGGGCCGCTTCACGGTGGCGCGCCGACTCGCGTGTTGCGCATGCTCGATGAGGTCGAGGTTGAAGGTGACGCGGATGCGTACGTCCGTCGGCTGATCGATAGCGGCGAGCGGATCATGGGGTTTGGGCATCGGATCTACCGGGCGCAAGATCCTCGCGCACGAGTGTTGCGGCGAACCGCATTGGCCCTCGGGTCACGACGGGTCGCGGTGGCCGAGGCGCTGGAAGCGGCAGCGCTCAACGCATTGCGAGAGCGCTCACCCGACCGGGTGCTTGAGACGAACGTCGAGTTTTGGGCCGCCGTCGTGCTCGATATCGCCGAGATTCCGCTCGACATGTATCCAGCGATGTTCGGTTGCGCACGTGTGGCCGGCTGGTCTGCGCACATTCTCGAGGAGAAGAAGACCGGGCGGCTGATCCGTCCTGCGGCCCGATATATCGGGCCGGGTCCCCGATCGGTCTCGGCACTCTGACGCGTATGGACGGGCCGCCGCCTGTGGGGTGCCGGTCGGAAGCGGCGGTCTGACAGATGGACGAGCGACGCAACGAGTCGGGCATCGAGATCAAGTCGGTCTACGCGGCCAGCGACGTCTCGCCGGAGACGGAGCTGCCGGGAGAGGCGCCGTTCACTCGAGGCCCGTACCCGAACATGTACCGCGGGCGACCGTGGACGATGCGGCAATACGCCGGGTTTGCGTCGGCGGAAGAGTCGAACGCGCGGTACCGCTACCTGCTCGAACGAGGCCAGACAGGACTGTCGGTTGCGTTCGACTTGCCGACGCAGCTCGGGCTCGACTCAGATGATCCACTCGCCCTTGGCGAGGTGGGACGTACGGGCGTTGCGATCGACACCCTCGACGACATGCGCACCCTGCTTTCGGGCATCCCGCTCGACAAGGTGTCGACGTCGATGACGATCAACGCGCCCGCCGCGGTGTTGCTGCTGATGTACGAGCTGGTCGCCGAGGAGCAGGGGGTTCCGGGAACTGCGCTTCGCGGCACCGTCCAGAACGACATCCTCAAGGAGTACGTCGCTCGCGGGAACTACATCTTTCCGCCGCGGCCATCGATGCGGCTCACGACCGATCTCTTCGCCTACTGCGAGGAGCACATCCCGTCGTGGAACACCATCTCGATCTCGGGGTACCACATTCGCGAGGCCGGTTCGACCGCCGTTCAGGAGCTTGCGTTCACGCTTGCGAACGGCCTTGCCTATTGCGAGGCGGCTGTTGCGGCGGGTCTTTCGCCCGACACATTTGGAGAGCGTCTCTCCTTCTTTTTCAACGCCCACAACGATTTCTTCCAAGAGGTGGCGAAGTTTCGGGCGGCCCGAAAGCTCTGGGCGACGCTCCTTGTCGAGCGGTTTGGTGTCACGAATCCGAAGGCGCTTGCGCTCCGGTTCCATGCGCAGACAGGCGGCTCGACGCTGACGGCGCAGCAGCCCGAAAACAACATCGTCCGCGTTGCCATCCAGGCGCTTGCGGCAGCTGCCGGGGGCGCCCAGTCGCTGCACACAAACAGCTTTGATGAGGCGCTCGCGCTACCGACCGAACGGTCGGCCCGCATTGCCCTGCGCACCCAGCAGATCCTCCAAAACGAGGCGGGCGCAACCGACACAGCCGATCCGCTTGGTGGGGCCTACTACATCGAGGCGTTGACGGCGGAGCTCGTTGAGAGAGCGCGCGAGCTGATCGATCGGGTGGACGAGATTGGTGGCGCCGTGGCGGCCATCGAATCGGGGTTCATCAAGGATGAGATCGAGACGGCCGCCTACCGCTATCAGCAGGAGGTTGAGTCGGGCACCCGTGTGATCGTTGGCGTCAACGGCTTCATCGAAGAGGCGGATGAGCGGGTGGAGTTGCAGAAGATCGACCCGACCTCAGAGGCGCAGCAGGTTGAGCGTACTGCCCGCGTGCGGACGGGGCGTGACGCTGACGCCGCTGCCGCGACGCTTGCGGCGGTGCGGAGCGCAGCGCAAGACGGTTCCAACCTGCTCCCACCCATGCGAGAGGCATTGAAGGCGCTGTGCAGCATTGGTGAGGTGTGCGGCGTGCTGCGTGAGGAGTTCGGGACATACGACGGGGAACGTGGCTAATGCACCACGGCACAACAGAAGAGAAGCTCGCCTGGTTTAGGGAACTCCGGGCGCAGTCGCTGCACGCTGGATCTAGCGAGGCGGTCGCAAAGCATCGTGCGGCCGGCAAGCTGCTCGCCCGTGAACGTGCCGAACGGCTCTGCGACCCAGGCACGTTTGTCGAACTCGACCGGTATGTGCGCCATCGCGAGGAGAACTTCGGGATGGCGGATCGACGACCGCTTGGCGACGCTGTTGTGACGGGATACGGGGAGGTGCTGGGGCGGAAGATCTTCGTCTTCTCCCAGGATTTCACCGTGTTCGGCGGGTCACTCTCGGAGGTCGTCGCCGAGAAGATCTGCAAGGTGATGGATATGGCCGTCACGTACGGCTGCCCGATTGTCGGCATCAACGATTCCGGCGGTGCTCGCATCCAAGAAGGTGTCGTTTCGCTGGCGGGGTATGCCGAGATCTTTTGGCGGAACGTTCAAGCAAGCGGTGTTGTCCCCCAGATCTCGCTCGTGATGGGTCCCTGCGCAGGCGGTGCCGTCTATTCCCCTGCGATCACCGACTTCGTCTTCATGGTGGAAGGCAGCTCGTACATGTTCATTACGGGGCCCGATGTCGTGAAGACCGTGACTGGCGAGGAGGTCAGCTTCGAGCAACTTGGCGGTGCAACCGCTCATGCCACGAAGTCGGGCGTTGCGCACTTCGTTTCAGCCGACGAGGAAGCCTGCCTTGAGGACGCTCGTTATCTGCTCTCGTTCTTGCCGCAGAACAGTCGCGAGCGGCCCGAGCAGAGCACGTCGATCGATCCTAAGGATCGTGAAGATCCTGAACTTGACCGGCTGATTCCAAATGAGCCCAACAAGCCCTACGACATGCACGAGGTGGTCAAGCGGGTTGTTGACGGTGGCCACTTCCTTGCGGTGCACGAGCGGTTTGCCGAGAACATCATCTGCGGCTTTGCACGGCTCGGCGGCCATGCGGTGGGCATCGTGGCGAACCAGCCTCAGGCGCTCGCGGGCGTGCTCGACATCGATTCGTCGGTGAAGGCGGGACGGTTTGTTCGGACGTGCGACGCCTTCAACATCCCCCTCGTCACGTTCGTCGATGTGCCCGGCTTCTTGCCGGGGACAGCGCAGGAGTGGGGTGGGATCATTCGGCACGGAGCGAAGCTCCTCTACGCGTACGCCGAGGCGACGGTTCCGAAGCTGACCATGATCACGCGGAAGGCGTATGGCGGTGCATACGACGTGATGAGTTCGAAGCACATTCGCGCCGACTTCAACTTCGCGTGGCCGAGCGCTGAGATCGCGGTGATGGGGCCTGAGGGTGCCGTGAACATCATCTTCCGGCGCGAGCTTGCCGACGCCGCGAACCCCGACGAGCGGCGCGCCGAGCTGATCGCTGATTACAAGGAACGGTTTGCAAACCCGTACACCGCCGCAAGTCGCGGGTACGTCGACGACGTCATCGAGCCGCGCCACACCAGGCGAGTGCTGATCGATGCGCTGGAATCGGCGCTGACCAAGCGCGAAGCTCGTCCCGAGCGCAAGCACGGAAACATTCCGTTGTGAGCGGACGCCCATTCACCAAGGTGCTCGTCGCAAATCGTGGCGAGATCGCAATCCGGGTGTTCCGGGCGTTGCGTGACCTCGATGTGGGTTCAGTTGCCGTGTATTCCGACGCCGACCGTGGCGCATTGCACCCACGCCGCGCCGATGAAGCTCACGCTCTTGGCGGCATGACCGCTGCCGAGAGCTACCTCGTTATTGAAAAGCTGCTTGACGTCGCGCGGCGGTCGGGCGCTGAAGCCATCCACCCGGGATACGGATTCCTCTCCGAGAACGCGACCTTTGCGCAAGCCGTGCTCGACGCCGGCCTGACGTGGATCGGGCCACCCCCTTCGTCGATCGAGCTGATGGGTTCGAAGACGCGTGCGCGCCAAGCGATGCAGGCGGCGGGTGTACCGATCATTCCCGGAACGACTGATCCGGTTGCCACGGTGGATGAGGTCGTCGCGCTTGGTGACTCGATCGGGTATCCGCTCCTGATCAAAGCCGCAGCCGGCGGCGGAGGCAAAGGCATGGAGGTCGTGCGATCAGCCGACGAAGCGGCCCGGGCGTTCGCGACGGCGCAGCGGCAAGGGCTGGCGTACTTCGCGAATGCCGAGGTCTACGTTGAGCGGTACCTCGACGATCCACGGCATGTCGAGGTGCAGATCCTCGCCGATCGTCACGGCAACGTCATCCACCTTGGCGAACGCGATTGCACAATCCAACGTCGCCATCAAAAACTCGTCGAGGAGACGCCGTCCCCGGCAGTCGACGAAGCCCTCCGCAACCGCATTGGCGCAATTGCGATCGACGCGGCGCGTGCGGCGGGATACGAGTCGGCCGGGACGATCGAGGGTCTCCTGAGCGACGGTGAGTACTACTTCATGGAGATGAACACGCGGATCCAGGTCGAGCACACCGTCACCGAGGAGGTGACGGGCTTCGACCTCGTTCGTGAGCAGATTCGTGTTGCCGCCGGCGAGCCCCTGTCGATCACGCAGGCCCAGGTGGCGCTCCGAGGACACGCCATCGAGTGTCGAATCAACGCAGAGGCCGTGGCGCACAATTTCCTCCCGTCACCCGGGACGATCACGGACTACGAGGAGCCGTCTGGCCCGGGCGTTCGTGTCGACTCAGGAGTGGCAGCCGGAAGCGTCATCTCGCCTCTCTACGATCCGATGATCGCGAAGCTGGTCGTCCACGGCTCCGATCGGGAGCATGCGCGCGCACGGATGTTGCGAGCGCTGAGTGAGTTTCGGATTGGCGGCGTCGAGACGCTCGTTGGCTTCCACCAGGCGCTTCTCTCGCACCAAGCGTTCATCGATGCAGAGACGTGCCATGGCCTTGTCGAGTCAAAGGAGCTTGCCGATAAGGCTGCGGCATTTGCCGAGCCAGCCACGCCGAGTGCGCTGCCGGGTCCGCGTGCGTACGCGTCCGAACGCACGTACGAGGCGGAGATCGACGGGCGACTGGCAACCGTTCGGCTCTTTGAGGCCGAGCCCGAATGGGTTGAGCTTGCGCGTCGCCATACCGAGCGGGCGAAGATCGGAGGGCATGCCGCCGAGCATGTGGAGAGCCCGATGCAGGGAACGGTGCTCAAGGTTGACGTCGCCGAGGGCGAGAACGTCGTCGCGGGCAAAGTGCTCTGTGTCGTCGAGGCAATGAAGATGGAGAACGAGATCGTCGCCCACCGTGCCGGTGTGATCGCCGACCTTGCCGTGTCTGTGGGTGATGCCGTCAGTGCCGGATCCCCGATCTGTTCAGTCCTCGATCACGCGAGCTGAGCTCCGGTGTTTCGGACGGTGACGGTAGTTGGTCGAGGGCGGGTCGGCGCTGCGGTCGCGGAACGGTTGGCTGAGCGCGGCATCGAGGTCGCCGACGACGGCGACTTGCAGTTGCTCTGTGTCCCTGATGCGGCCATTTCAGAGGTGGCTGCCGCCATTCCCATTGGCCCATGGGTGGCGCACGTATCGGGTGCCACCCAGCTTGGCGCTCTCGCGCCTCACGTGAATCGGTTTTCGGTTCATCCGCTCCAGACCTTTCGACGCGGAGGCGGTGCGGCACAGCTTGACGGTGCGTTCGCAGCGATCTCTGCGGACGATGGCGACGGCATGCGTCACGCGCGCTGGCTTGCCGAGACACTCGGGTTGGCGCCATTCGAGCTGAGTGATTCCGTGCGTCCGCTCTACCACGCGGGTGCGTCGATCGCGTCGAACTACCTCGTGACGTTGTTCCGGTCGGCCGCCGCGCTCTTCGCCGAAGCCGGCGCTCCTCCGGAAGCACTGGTGCCGCTCCTCGAGCGAACAATCGAAAACGGCTTCGACTTGACCGGCCCAATCGCCCGCGGCGATACCGACACGGTGCTGCGGCACGAAACAGCGATCTCGGCAAGCTCTCACCCAGAGCTGCGTGAGATGTACGACGTGCTCGCTCGGCTCACGCAGTCGCAGCATTCCGCCCCGTGAGCGCCGGTCTCCCGCACACGTTTCAGGAGCTCGGCGCGGACATCCGCCAGCTGACCTTCCAGCTTCCGCTTGGAATCGACCACGTGCATTGCTACTTCGTGCGCGGAGCAAGCGGTGCATGGATCGTCGTCGACACGGCGGTTGCGTATCCCGGAGCCGAGGCTGTCTGGCGCGAAGCGATTGCGCGTCTCGACGCGCCCGTTGGCCACATCTTCGTGACGCACTACCACCCCGATCATGTCGGTGGTGCCGACCTGGTGCACGAACTGACGGGCGCGCCGGTGATCGAAGGGGACCGCGACTTTCAGGCGTGCCTCGCCGCGTGGGCCCCACCCACACGGACGCATCGGTTTGCGGGGCTCCTTGACGCGCATGGCTTTGACCCCGCGATCGCGGCGGCGGCGCAGGCCGCGGATGAGCTGCTGGCTCCGAACATTCGTTACCACCCAAACCCGACGCTCACTCGTGAGGGAGAGAGCGTGGATGGGTGGGAGGTGCTCCATCTTCCAGGGCACGCGGCGGGCCATCTCGTGCTCATACGGGAAGGCGTGATGATCTCCGGCGACGTGCTGCTCAATCGCATTACGCCAAATGTCTCGCGCGACGCCCAATCGGGTGATGATCCGCTCGCGCGCTACTTCGAGACGCTTGAGCGAATAGCGATGCTCGCTCCTACGCGCGCATATCCTGGGCACGGCTCTGTGATTGACGATCCCGCTCGGCGCGCCACCGAGATCCGGCTTCACCATGACGAGCGACTCGCAGTCACGCGTGGAACGCTCGACGCTGGCCCGATGACCGCCTACGAGGCGTCGTTCCTGGTATTCGCGCAAGACCTGCCACCAACGCTTCGCCGATTTGCGTTCCTTGAGACGCTGGCGCACCTTGAGTATCTCGCGAACCGCGGGAAGATCGTCCGCGTCGAATCGACAGGACACCCGGTCGTCTACCGAAACCTCTAACGCTGCGTATCTGAGATGAGCGGCGGTTAGGCCGAGCCGGGGTTGACGACAACCCCTTGCGCGTTCGTGCAGAGGTGGGTGTCGAGGCTGCACTCGATCTCTTCAGTGATCGCGTCGTGCGTCTTTCCCGAAACGGCTACCTCAGCGCTCTTTGGCGCGCGAACAACGAGTTTGAGCGAGCGGTGCGAGAGCGTGTCTGTGAGTGCGTACGTCCCGACCATGAATGTCACCGAGAGGCGCGACGAGTGTCCCTTGGTGAGCGTGGGTGTGTGTTTGCCCGACACGCCGGGGCCGGTGATCGACAGCGCATGCGAGCCGGTTCCTCGGTTGATGACCGTGACGGCCGCGGGGGCGCTCGTGATGCCGCTCGAAGGCACGGGGGTGCCGCTTCCCGTGAGGAGAAGGATCCCGGAGTCGTTCACCACCGCGGTGTAGGGGATCGGTGCCTGCGCCCGTGCAGATGCGGGGGTCGCGAACTGGCTTGACGCCGCAAAGCGCGCGACCGCGGCCACAGCGCACGATGCGAACGCAAGAACGTTTCGGACGCGAGAAGTCACGTCCGCCAAGGTAGCGCTCCCTTGCGACGATCGCCTGCGGATGAGCAGGCTGGTCTAGTACCCGTAGGTGGTGCCGTCAGGTGCGGTGCAGAGATGCGTGTCGAGACTGCAGTCCATTCCCTGTGTCACGACCTTCTGCGAACTCGATCCCGTGGTGACGTTCTTCGGTGCTGCGACCGCGAGCTTCAGCGTGGTGTGGCGCTTGCCGACCGTGTCGGTGAGCGTGTAGCTGCCGACCGTGAACGTGACAGCCAACTTGGTCTGTGCGCCCTTCTTGAGATTCGGCGTGTGCTTCCCACTCACATCCGGGCCGACGATTGTCAGCATGTGGGTGCCTGTGCCGCGGTTGACGACCGTGAGAACGGTGGGTGAGCTCGTGATCTTTGCGGGTGTCACAGAGCTTCCACTTCCGTCGACGAGCAGAATCCCGGAGTCGTTCAAGACGACGGTGTACGGAATCAACGTGTGCGTTCGGGTTGGCGAAGCTCCCGCAAACTCGGCGGTTGCGAAGATCGAAAGTCCGGCTGCGAAAAGGAGCGCTGCCGTCCCTCGAAGCCAGCGGGCGCGATAACTCATGCGACCAAGGTAGCGCCGACATTGCGGGTGTCGCTTGGTCGAGCGAAGTCTTAACAGGATGGGTTGTTCAGCGGGTGCGATGCGCCCGACGGATCGTCTGGGCGGCCACGAGTAGCAGCAGCAGGCCGAACAGACGACGGAGCGTTGTTTCAGGAAGGCTCAGCGCTGCGACCACCCCGATCTGAACGCCGATGATCGACACCGTCCCAATCACGAGGGCAGCGCGGATGTCGGTGTTTCCAAACTTCAGTTGTCGCCAGGTGCCGATCACCGCGGTCGGCAGGATCGCGAGCAGCGAGGCCGCCTCCGCATGAACTTGTGTCAGTCCAAGCCCAATGACGAGCACCGGCACGAAGATGACGCCGCCGCCCACACCGAAGAGCCCGGCCAGGACACCTCCGGCTAGGCCCGCAACCACGATCAGTAGCTCCGTCATATGAGCAGCCGAACCCCGATCGCTGCCAGCAGCACACCAAAGCCGTAGGTCAGCAGACGGTTCGACATTCGCTGTTGGAGCGAGGCGCCAGCAAGCACGCCGATCACCGCAGGGATGCCGACAAGCGCCGCTGCACCAGGTTTGAGTTCGCCGTGCACGCCGTATGTGATCGCGCCGGCAATCGCGGCGATGACGATCGCCGCAAGCGAGGTTGCGCTCGCATGGCGCTGGTCGAACGCGCAGAACATCACGAGCAACGGAACGATGATGATTCCGCCGCCCACACCAAACAGCGCAGAGAAGAACCCGGCGACGAGTCCGACAGCGGCGTACTTGGCGATCGCTCGGCGGTCGACCTGCATCGCAGCAGTATCGCCGTGGTGGCCGATTCGCGCCGGGCACGGTCGGCGCGACTGTCACAATTGCCAGGCATGTCTTTCGACGTCGCCTCAGTCGCCGCGGAACTCCAGGCGGCGCTCGCCCCGGATCGTGTGTCAGACACCGATGCGAATCGGACCCTCCACGGCCACGGCGAGTCGTACCACCCAACCGCGCCGCCCGATCTTGTGGTGTGGCCGGTTTCCATCGACGAGGTCGTTGCCGTCGTCACGATCTGTGGCCGCCACCGGGCACCGATCGTGCCGTTTGGTGCCGGGACATCGCTCGAAGGGCAGGTCTGTGCGATCGAGGGCGGTGTCTCGGTTGATCTTTCCCGGATGAACAAGATCCTCCGGGTTTCGGTCGAGGACATGGACGTCACGGTTGAGGCGGGCGTTACACGGCTCCAACTTGAACAGGTGCTACGGCCAGAGGGTGTTTTCTTCCCGGTTGATCCTGGTGCCGATGCAACGGTTGGTGGCATGGTCTCGACTGGGGCGTCGGGGACGACCACCGTTCGGTACGGCGCGATGCGCGAGAACGTCGTGTCTCTCACGGTTGTGACTGCGGCAGGTGAAGTTGTGCGAACACGCTCCCGCGCTCGCAAGTCGTCGGCCGGATACGACCTCACGCGGCTCTTCGTCGGGGCCGAGGGAACACTTGGCATCGTCGTCGAGGCGACGCTGAAGATCCATCCAACGCCCGAGGCGATGTCGGCCGCGGTCGCCGCATTCCCGGGCCTCTCTGAGGCGGTCGACTGCGTCGTCCAGACGTTGCAGAACGGCATTCCGATGGCGCGAATTGAGCTTCTCGATGCCGTACAGCTCGACGCCATCAACCGCCGGTACGACCTTGGGTACGTCGCCGCGCCCACGCTGTTTCTCGAGTTTCACGGCAGCCCGCGCGAGGTCGCCGAGCAGGCCGAGCTCGTCGAGGAGATCGCACGCGAGCTCGGTGCCCTCACATGGGCGTCGACCTCGAACGCGACGGAGCGGAACCGCCTCTGGGAAGCGCGCCATCACGCGCACGAGGCGACGCTCGCGCTGCGCCCGGGGGCTCGAACTGTGGTTACCGATGTGTGTGTCCCGATCTCACGCCTGCAGGAATGCATCGAAGCGACCGAAGTCGACCTTGCGACCTCTGGGCTCGTGGCGCCCCTTGTCGGGCATGTCGGCGACGGCAACTTCCATCTCGCACTGCTCGTTGATCCCGCAGACCCTGAAGAGGTCGGGCGGGCGAAAGAGCTTGCCGAGACGCTTGCGCGTAGGGCAATCGCACTTGAGGGAACCTGCACCGGTGAGCACGGTGTCGGCTACGGCAAGTCAAAGTTTCTCCCACTTGAGCATGGGGAGGGCGGCGTCCGTCTGATGCGCGCGATCAAGGACGCCTTCGACCCCGACGGCATCTTCAACCCCGGGAAGCTGTTTGCGGCGTAGTTAGAGCGGCAGTGTGTCGAGCAGCTCTTTGAGCTGCCGGACATGCACGTTGCCGCCGCTTGCGACGAGTGCGACCTTCTTGCCCTGCAGTCGCTCGCGCATTCGCACAGCGGCGGCGAGTGGTGCCGCGCCTGCCGATTCGACGAGGGAGCTCGTGGCGGTCACCATCTGCAGCATCGCGTCACGGATCTCGTCGTCGTCAACGAGGACGAAGTCGTCGAGGTGTTCGCGCAGAATCGCTTGCGGGAGCTCGAAACCGACGCGTGTGGCCAAGCCCTCGGCGAACGTTCCCATCCGATCCTCGACGATCTGTCCATCGCGCCAAGAACGGTATGCGGCGGGAGCCGCCTCCGACTGAACACCGATCACCTGGATGGCCGGTCGCAACGCCTTAGCGACGATGCACGCACCGGCCGCGCCGCTGCCGCCCCCTATCGGGACGATCACCACGTCGATGTCGGGTTCGACGGTCAGCATCTCAAGCGTCGCCGTCGCCACGCCAGCGATCAGGTGTGGCTCGTTCCCCGAGTGGACGTAGCGATAGCCGCGTTCGCGCGAAAGCTCGTCGCAATGCTCGCGCGCCTCGTCGAAGTCGCGGCCGTACGGAATCACCTCGGCGCCAAACGCTCGAATCGCAGCAACCTTCAACGGGTTGGCGTTCTCAGGCACGCAGATCACCGCATTGGTGCCAGCGAGCCTCGCGGCGTAGGCAATCGACTGTCCGTGGTTGCCCGTTGACGCAGAAATAAGCCCCCGCTGCCGTTCATCGTCGGAGAGTTGCAGCGCGAGATTGATCCCGCCGCGCACTTTGAACGCGCCGGTTGGCTGATGATTCTCGTGCTTGACGAACACGTCGGTTCCGAGCAGATCGGAAAGCTGGGCGTAGCGACGGAACGGTGTCGCGGGCAGATGGGGCGCAATGCGGTGCGCCGCGTCGGTCACATCGGTGATTCCGATTAGCGGAAAGGAGGTCGAGGCGAATGCTCCTGTCATCGCTTGCATTTTCTCATGGGAGACGGATCACGGTTGACGGTTGACGCGCTGGCGTCAATACTCGAAGAGCGATGACGCGCCGCGCCCTCTCATTCGTTGTGCTTGTTGCTGCCTGCGTGGCGGCCACTGCCAGTAACGCGGCGGTCAAGCCGTGCAAGCCGGTTGCGAAGGCGAAGTGCGCGAAGGCGAACCTCAAGGGCGTGAACCTTGCGGGGAAGAATCTCAACTTCATCGATCTCACGGGCGCGAACCTGGCGGGTGCAAACTTCAAGGGCGCAAGCCTGATTGGCGCCAACCTCTCGGGTGCGAACTTGACCGGTGCCGACTTTACGAACGTGAACATGAACCGGTCGACGATGAATAGCGCTGTCGTGAGTGGCGCGCACTTCAACGGGGCAAACATGCTGCAGATTCATGCAGGCAAGCTGACGGCTGTGGGCACCGACTTCACAAAGTCGTATTTGCAGGCCGCGCTGTTGACTGCCGGGAACTTCACGAACGCGATCTTCGTTGGTGCGATCCTTGACGGCGAGGGCGCCGCCGAGGGTGAGAACGACCAGTCACGCAACGTCGATCTGACGGGCGCGATCCTGAAGGGTGCCGACTTCACTGGTGCCAACCTGAACTCGGCGATCATGGCTTCGACCTCGCTTCAGGGCGCGAATCTGACGAACGCTGACCTCACGTTGGCGAGCATCAACGGTGCAAATCTCACCGGCGCGAAGACGACCGGCGTGATCACGACCGACATGCAGTGGTCGGCGACGACCATTTGCCAGGCCGGTACGGCTGCGAAGTCGGTGGCTGGTGGGTGCTTCCCGCCGCCTTCGACGACGACCACTCCCGCCTGACGATCCTTTTGCGATGCACCCTTCAGTGATGGAGGGTGCGACCTACCGGGGACTCTGCCCCGCGTGTGACCACGTTCGACCTGTCGAAGGACGATTCGGTGCGCGGTATCTGTTGTGCACGAGTCCTGCGGTCACGGTGAAGTACCCGCCGCAACCGGTCGGGCGCTGTCTCGCGTTCCAAGTGCGTTCGGACGCAGAGCCGCCGACGAGCCGCGACCCGAGCGAGTAGTTCGTTTCGCGCGGCCCGCTACGAGGCGGAGGCGCGCTTTTCCCAGCGATCGCTCCAGTTCTCAGCCGTGAGGCCGGAGATCAGCGCACGCTGGAGCAGCTTCCCGTCTCGCCGATGGCCAAGCAGGTTCACGCGGAGCGGCCGGTCGCTGAGCGTCAGCTCGAGCCGGGTGGTTGACGGTTCAGCGGTGCGGCTCTCGAACACCTCGTAGTCCCCTCGCGGGTCGGGACGTGCGCTCAGACGGATTTCCCAGTTGGCCACCCCGGGCAGGCTTGTCCATGTGAGAGCGGCACTGGTGGCAGTGCCCTCGCGCTTGACGTCCATGTTGGCCGTGATCGTCGGTCGCGTACGCAGCGCTCCGGGCCGGGGGAGGCCACCGAGGCGGCCGACTGCAGCACCTGCAGGAGCGGGGTCGATAGGGCGCTCGGGCGGTGTGAGAGGCTTCGCGACCGTCGCGCGAGCACGATGCACGGCGGCGACACGGTCGAGTTGCGCGAGCGTGCGCTGCGCCGCCGCCTGCGCGGCAGGATCGTCCCCCGCCGCAGCATGGACACGGCCGCGTAATGCGTCGACGTCGAGCGTTGAACCGGAGGAGACGGCACGGCGAGCGTCGTCGACGATTGCTCGGAGCGCTTCGGCAACGAGGGGTGGAACCGCGATATCGGGTGGTGCGTTCACGGCTTCAGAATGCCCGACACCGACGATGTGGCGATCACGCCTCGGTGTCGTCGAGGGCGAGCGGAGCTGCGTGCGCGAGCAAGGCATCGATCGGAACGACCTCAAGTGCACGTTCGTGGGTCGCGCCGAGCACAACCTTCGGCGCCGCCCCGGCTTCGTAGGCTTGGAGCCAACGTGACGAGCAGAGACACCAGCGATCGCCCGGTTCAAGTCCTGCAAATCCCCACTCAGGATGAGGAGTGGAGAGGTCGTTTCCAACGCTCTTGCTGAACTGGAGGAACTCCGCTGTTGTCTCGACGCAGACCGTGTGGCTACCAGCGTCTTCGTCTCCGGTCGAGCAGCACCCGTTGCGGTAGAAGCCGGTGAGCGGCGTCGTCGAGCATGGCAAGAGTTCGCCGCCAACCACGTTGATGTCGGGATGCTGGCTCATTCGTCCTCGGTGATTGTGTCCGATAGGGCGAGACCAAGGAGGAGCGGCGTCAATGCGGCCGCTGCAACGATCACCGTTGCGCCAACGCGGCTCACTGAGTTCTCGATGTACCAACTCACGGGGAGCGTGCCGATCCAATAGATCGCTGCGAGCCCTCCTGCGGCGAGCGCACACCACGCCGCGACCGTGGCGGCGATCACCGGCCTTCGCACGGCCGAGACCACGAGCGCCGCGGTTGCGACGACGACGAGACTGGTCGATGCGTATTCAGCAAACGGGGCGTGCAACATCACGCGGAGGCTTTCGGTGAACCGGTGCGTGTGGTCGACGAGGAAGCCGGGGTGCGCGAGATACGAGATGCGGTAGTCCGGGCTCGACCCAGGGATGCCTGCATGGGCGAGCCACAGGCGCCAGGGAACGATCGCCAATGGTGTCGCGAGCAGGAGCAGCGCCGAGCGGAAGTCGCTTCGGCGTTGGCGGTAGATAGCGACGCAGATGACCGCCGCGAGCAGCAGGCCGACGAACCCACCTTCGAGCTTGGTGAGCGTGGCGGTGATCAACAACACGAATCCGAGCCGGAAGTACGAGCGCTCGCCGGTGATCAGCCAGCGGATGGTCGCAACCGCGGCGCCGGTGACGAAGTACGCGAGGATCTGATCTCCCGTGGGAGTCTGGAGCCGCCACCAGAACCACGGTGTTGTCGCGAGTGCGGCAAGCGCGGGCAGGGAGAGGGCGCGCGGCGTGATGCCGTCAAGGAGCCCAAGCAGTGTCAGCAGGAACGCGATGCCGAGCAGCACGGCCTGTAGTGGCAGCAGCGACGGATGGAACCCTCCGGTGAAGTGGAAGATGCCGGCATCAAGAGTGGGGAGGAGCGGCGGGTACTCGGGATGTTTCAAGCCCGCCCACGTATCGGTTGGGATGCCGTGGCCGTAGTAGATCGCTTGCGCCTTCGGGATCCAGAAGTCGATCGCGTCCCAGAAGCCGGGGTAGAGCTGGCCCTTCGCGGCAAGTGCGATGGCGGCGAGGCTCGCGACGGTCAGCACGAGGCCGCCGATCGCCGCGGCGAGGGTGCCGTAGCGTCCGAAGCCCAGGGGCGTGGCATGCCACGTTGTTGCGTCAGGGCGCAGCGAGATCCGTGTTGTTGCGCCGATGATGACTATCGCCACGATGACGATCGCTGGGATAGTGGGTGAGATCCCGACGATCGCTGCGAGTGTGAGCGCGACGCCCAGCACCCCGAACCCGACGAGGTAGGCGAGGCCGGCTCGCGTGATTCGTGTTCCCCGCGCCGCGAACCCGAGAGGGCGGAGCGCCGCGTACCCCACGGCGAGCAGGATCGCGTTGTAGGCGAGCAGGCCGAGATCAGTGCGGTTCACGAGTCGCTTCCTGTGTTGGGGTGCGACACCTTGATCGCATTTCCATCGGGGCCAAGCCCGGCTTCGGTCGTGTAGGGGACACCGACGCTCTCGGAAGAGCGGTGGTAGACGATCACCCAGTCGGCCTTCGCTGGGTCGCCGACATCACGGCGTGGTGCCAGCCAGAAGTCGAAGATGCGGCGGAGCACCTCGGGCTGCGCGACGGGCGGATCGTTGCCGATGGCGACGGCGAACGTGGCGGATGGGGGAATGGCTGCACGCGCGAGCACGAGCGCCTGCGTTCCTGCGTAGAGGGCGAGCGGATCGAGGTCGCCGTCGCGGATCGCCGGCGTCTTCGTGTCGTAGGCGCGACCTCCGGCCATCGCTAGTGAGGGCAGGTGCGCGACCGCGACGATGAGCTGCGCGGCGACTGCAGCTGTCGCGATGATGGCGACCGCGCGTCGGTTGACCGTGAGTCGTCGGACGCCGGGCACACGCCTATCCTACGTCTCTGGATGGGACGGATCTTCGTCAGCGCTGCTCGTGAGTGGGCACTTGTTGCGGTCTCTGCGACTGCGGTCGTGGTGTTGCTTGGTGGATGCCACCGTCAGATCAGTTCGGGCGGGGTGTATGAAGGCGATGTTCAGCGCCAGCTCGCCGCGGTGATCGGGGTGCGTCTTCAGTCACAGCACTTCTACGGGCGCAAGGTGACGATCTCGTGCAAGCCAACGAGCGACGACAAGCTCAACTTCGCGTGCGACATTTGGGCCGGCCACGAGGGCGAGAAGACCCAGATCTGGCACGAAACGGTCGGATGCACACCGACGAACGACGGTCGCACCCCACGCTGCTTTGGCAGCGAGGGTGAAGCGCTGCAGTAGCTCAAGCTCGGCAGGCCCAGAAACACAAAGACCCCCGCCAGTGGCGAGGGTCTTGAGTGGAGCTAGTCAGATTCGAACTGACGACCTCTTGGGTGCGATCCAAGCGCTCTCCCAACTGAGCTATAGCCCCGAGCGGCCCCAGTTTAGCGCGACACCATCGGCTGCGCCGTCCCGACGCGATGCGGAGCGATGCATAGAACCGCGGCGTTCGATTTGGGTGGATTTCCGGCTTCCGGCCGTTTGCGGTCGAGTGCCGGGCGTTCAGCGTGAAAGCCGGACATATATTGGATGCACTTTGGTGCGATAGCGATCAAGCGATCTAGCCGGTGACACACATAAATCCCTGGAAAGAAGCGCAATAGGCCGAGATGAGACGGGTGAGTCCAAATCAAATCTTGGATCCAATTTGCTACGTTGCGCCATGTATTCGTCTTCCGCGCCCCTAACCGCCTAGGAGAGCCATGAGCCCTACCGAGTCCATCAAGCAGGCCGCCGAACGCCTTCAACAGCAGTGGGACACCGATCCTCGCTGGCAGGGCATCGAGCGGTCGTACTCCGCGCACGACGTCATTCGTCTTCGCGGCTCGGTTGAGATCGAACACTCGCTCGCCCGGCGTGGATCCGAAAAGCTGTGGGACCTCGTGCACGACGAGCACCACGTCCCTGCTCTTGGCGCTCTCACCGGCAACCAAGCGGTGCAGATGGTCAAGGCGGGATTGAAGGCGATCTACCTCTCGGGCTGGCAGGTGGCAGGCGACGCAAACCTCGGCGAAACGACCTATCCCGACCAGAGCCTCTACCCGGCAAACAGCGTTCCCGCCGTGGTGCGGCGGATCAACAACGCGCTGCTGCGCGCCGACCAGATTCAGTGGTCGGAAGGCAAGGGCGATGTCGACTGGCTTGCTCCCATCGTCGCCGACGCTGAGGCTGGGTTCGGCGGCCCACTCAACGCGTTCGAGCTGATGAAGGGCATGATCGAGGCGGGCGCCGCAGGCGTTCACTTCGAGGATCAGCTCGCGTCGGAGAAGAAGTGCGGCCATCTCGGCGGCAAGGTCTTGGTTCCGGTTGGGCAGTTCGAGCGGACGCTGACGGCAGCGCGCCTTGCTGCTGACGTCTCCAACGTCCCGTCGGTGCTCGTGGCGCGCACCGACGCACACTCGGCGCAGCTGATCACAAGCGACGTTGACGAGCGCGATGCGCCGTTCATCACCGGCGAGCGCACCTCGGAGGGCTTCTATCGGCTTCGCGACGGCATCGAGCCGGCGATCATGCGGAGTCTCAACTACGCGAAGCACGCCGACCTCCTCTGGTTTGAGACGTCGACGCCCGACATGGGTGAGGCCCGTGAGTTCGCCCAGGCAATCCGCGAGCAGTACCCCGGTAAGCTGCTTGCGTACAACTGCTCGCCGTCGTTCCATTGGAAGCGTGCCCTGAACGATGCGCAGATCGCGACGTTCCAGGAGGAACTCGGTGACCTTGGCTACCGGTTCCAGTTCGTCACGCTTGCCGGCTTCCACTCGCTCAACTCTTCGATGTTCGAGCTGGCCGAGGGATACGCGAAGTCAGGCATGGCGGCGTACGTTGCGCTGCAGGAGCACGAGTTTGAGCTTGAGGAGCTTGGGTACACCGCCACACGCCATCAGCGTGAGGTGGGGGCGGGGTACTTCGACCTTGTTGCAACGACTGTTTCGGGCGGCGAGAGCTCGACGCTCGCTCTCGTCGGTTCGACGGAAGAGGAGCAGTTCGAGTCTCAGGACACCGCACCGGCGGCCGCGTAGGAACCATGACCACAACGGACGCTCCTCAGCTGGCTGAGGGGGTCGTCGTTATCGGGCGGCCCGACGACGAAATCCTCTCGCCCGCCGCTCTCGACTTTCTTGCGATGTTGCAGCGCGCGTTCAACCCAACGCGCAAAGAGCTGCTCGGCGAACGCCGACGGCAGCAGGAGCGGTTCGATGCAGGCGAGCGGCCGGTGTTCCTCGAAGAGACCGCCGCGATCCGCGATGCCGAGTGGCGCGTAGCGCCGGCGCCACCCGATCTGCGCGACCGTCGAGTCGAGATCACCGGCCCGCCCGATCGCAAGATGTTGATCAACGGTCTCAACTCGGGCGCCCGCGTTTTCATGTGCGACTTCGAGGATGCGCACTCACCAACGGGCCGAAACGTTGTTGAGGCGCAGCGCAACGTCAAGCAGGCGATTCGGCGGACGCTCAGCCTCGCGACGCCTGACAAGAGCTATCGACTGAACGAGAACGTTGCCGTGCTCGTGATGCGTCCGCGCGGTTGGCATCTGGAGGAGAAGCACGTCCTCGTTGATGGCGAGCGGATGTCAGGCAGCCTCTTCGACTTTGGCCTGTACCTCTTCCACAACGCGCAGGAGCTGATCGCGCGCGGTAGCGGGCCGTACTTCTACCTCCCGAAGCTTGAGACTCATCGCGAGGCACGTCTTTGGGCGCAGGCGTTCTGTCTGGCCGAGCGAGAGCTCGGGCTTCCGAAGGGGACGATCCGCTGCACGGTGCTCGTCGAGACGATCACGGCGTCGTTCGAGCTTGAGGAGATCCTCTACGAGCTGCGCGAGTACGGCTGCGCGATGAACGCCGGCCGGTGGGATTAGATCTTCAGCACGATCAAGAAGCTCGGCGCGGTATTGCCTGATCGGGTTCAGGTGACGATGACGGTGCCGTTCATGAAGGCCTACACCGACCTGCTCGTGCGCACCTGCCACAAGCGCGGCGCCCATGCAATTGGCGGTATGGCTGCGTTTATCCCGTCGCGGAAGGATCCGGTTGTGAATGAAGTGGCCCTCGCGAACGTGCGGAATGACAAGGCGCGGGAGGCGACGAGCGGCTTTGACGGGACATGGGTTGCGCACCCCGGCCTCGTCACGACCGCGATGGCCGAGTTCGACAAAGTGCTTGGCGATCGCGAGAACCAGCTCGAGCGGCTTCGTGAGGATGTCGGCGTAACCGCGGAGCAGCTGATCGACTTCGAGATCCCGGGCAGGTCGGTGACGCCGGAGGGTGTGCGCGTGAACGTGTCGGTTGTTGTGCGCTATCTCGACGCGTGGCTGCGCGGCTCCGGCGCCGTTGCGATCGACAATTTGATGGAGGAAGCGGCGACCGCCGAGATCTCGCGTGCGCAGATCTGGAGCTGGGTGAAGGCGGGGAAGACGACGCGAGACGCCGTTGAGGCCGAGCTCGCGATGGTCGAAGCGTCCGATGCCGCAAAGCAGCTCTTTGCCGAGGTTGCTCTGGGTGAGACGTTCGTCGAGTTTCTCACGGTGCCCGCGTACGAGCGGCTTGCCGACGTACCCGCCTAGCTAAAGAGCGTCAGTTCAGGTTCGCGCTCGCCCCGCAGCACTGCGAGGTCGACGACTGCGCAGGCGATGCCGCGCGATTCGGCGAGGGTGATCGCCTGCGGCTTGAACTGCTGTGCGGCGAGGATGCCGCGGCATTCGGCCTTTGCCGGGTCGAGGCGGATGAAGTCGAGGTAGCGGGTGAGTTGCTCGACGGCATCGATCGTTCCGACGCGCTTGATTTCGACCGCAACCCAGCCGTCGTCCTCGTCGCGGCACATCAGATCGACGGGGCCGACGTCGGTCGGCCACTCGCGCCGGTCGAGGCGGAGGGGTTCGCCGAGCGTCTCGGGTGCAGCCGCGAGCGCTTCTTGCAGGTCGCGCTCCACGCCGTCTTTTTCGAGGCCGGCCGCTTCTCCCATGTCGTGCTCCACGTCTGAGAGCACCTCGAGGAGCTTGATCTCGAGGCGATCCTCGGTCTTCCCCGCCCGTTTGCGGACGACGAGGATGTCGCCCTCGTCCTCGAAGACGGTTGGCGGCGTCATCCAGTTAAGAGGCTTATACCCACCGGCATCAGCGTGCACGAGCACCGAGCCGTCGTTCTTGATCATCAGCAGGCGCGTCGATTCCGGCAGGTGCGCGTAGAGGCGGCCGGTGTAGGTGACTTCGCAGCGAGCAACGATCAAGCGCACGCCAAGACGCTACTGGCCGCTTCGGACAGGTGACAGCCGCCAACGAGGTCGCTAACGTTGAACAGATGAAGTGCTACGGTGTCGCACATGGAGGTCAGCGTGCGTGAACTGAGGAACCGCACCGCAGATGTCATTGCTGCCGTCGAGGCAGGTCAGACGATTACGCTCACGAACAGGGGCGCTCCGATCGCAGACATCGTCCCGCACCGACGTCGTACTCGTTGGCTCCCCGGCGATTGGCTCGCTGAGCAGTTGCGCGACAAGCAGGCCGACCCTGGGCTCCGAGGTGACCTTGATCGACTCGTCGGCGACACGATTGACGAGATTTGACTTACGGTCTCGCGGATACCTCGGTCTTCATCGCCCACGAGAGCGGTCGCCCTCTAGGGGGCATGCCGCGACATGTGGCAGTCTCGGTGATCACACTGGGCGAGCTCGAGCTCGGTGTCATCGCAGCCGCGACCGTTGAGCAACGTGCCCGACGGGCAGAAACACTCGCGCTTGCCCGCGCCGCCGACACGATCCCGATCAACGACGCGGTGATGGGTTCGTTCGCACGGCTCGTGCACGACTGCCGTGAGCATGGGGTCAAGGCCAACGTCCTCGATGCGCTCATCGCGGCAACAGCGATCCAGCATGGTCTACCCGTGGTGACGCAGGACGACGACTTCGCGGCCATGGCGAGCGCCCACCCGCAGCTTGCCGTGATTCAGGTCTAGCTCATTCAGCCGCGCTCGACGCGCGAGCCGCCGACGATCGCGTCGGTGCCGTCGTCGAAGCGAACCCACGCCTTGCCCTTACCGTCGTAGTCGGGGCTCCAGCCAATCAGCGTCGCGTCGCGACCGACGACCGAGACGCGCTCGGTGCCCTCAGGCTCGATCCCACGCCACACCCGCACAAACGGGTTGTGTTCCCACTCACGACCGATCGTCGTCTCATCGGTGTGGCCGGGAAGGACGCGGCGCTCGTGCGGCATGGCCATGTAGACGTCCATGACCGCGTGGCGGATCGCCTCAAAGGTGCCGCCTCCGACCGCGTCCTTGAAGAGCGTGTCGCCTGAGAAGACCCACTGGTCGTTGATCACGAAGCACACCATGTCGTCGGAATGCCCCGGCGTGGGGATCGCCTCGACGGTCAAACCACCGGTCACAAGTGGCCCCAGCACGACGGGTAGGCCGAGTTCTGCCTCGTGAACAACGTGGTCGCCGTGGCTGTGTGTGCGCAGTACATGGGTTGGCGTCAGGCGATGTTCCTCGATGAACGCGAGCAACGGTTCAAGCGGTGCGCCCGAGTCGACGAACACGCAGACGCCGCCCGGCTCGTCGCCAACGACGTATCCGTTCGAGAGATATCGCGAATCCATGCTTGTCGCGAGCAGCACGGCCGGTAGGCTACTTGCAATCTCACTGGAGGACTGATGGCCGGTCTGCTTTCCCGCACGTCGACACTGATCAAGGCGAAGTACTCGAAGTTCCTCAACAAGGCCGAAAACCCGAACGAGACGCTCGACTACTCGTACGAGGAACAGCTCAAGCAGCTCCAGAACGTGAAGCGGGGCATCGCCGACGTCGCGACGGCCAAGAAGCGCCTCGAAATGCAGTACACCTCGATGCAGCAGCAGGTTGCGAAGCTCGACGAGCAGGCGAAGGCCGCGCTCGCAGCAAACCGTGAAGACCTCGCCCGTGAGGCGCTGACCCGCAAGGCGGCTGTCCAGGGCCAGCTTGAGGGGATCATGCAGCAGGGCCAGGAGCTTGAGGCGCAGCAGACGAAGCTCGTCGAGGGCGAGAAGACGCTGTCAGCCAAGGTCGAGTCGTTCCGCACCCAGAAGGAAGTGATCAAGGCGCAGTACTCAGCCGCCGAAGCTTCCGTGCGCATCACCGAAGCCGCAACCGGCATCGGCGACAACATGGCCGACGTTGGCGCTGCGATCGATCGTGCGAAGGACAAGACGCTGCAGATGCAGGCCCGTGCCGCGGCCGTCGACGAGCTCACAGCGGCCGGCACGCTCACTGACCATCTCTCGTCGGGTGACGACATCGACCGTCAGCTGAAGGAGATCCAGCAGAGCGGGCAGGTCGACGCAGAACTCGCGAAGCTCAAGGCAGAACTCGGTTCGGGTGCCGCGCCCGCAGGCGAAATCGCGGCAGCTCCCGAAACGGTCGAGGGCGAGGCCACCGAGGCCGATCCCGCCGCCGAGAAGCCCGCCAGCTAGCGGCTCACGCGACCTAGATCGGGGCGTCGAAGAGGCCGAGCCAGCGGGTCAGGTCTTTCTCGACCGGCAGCTCGGTTTCGAGCTTGGCTTTCAGCTCAAGCTCGCGTGCGTTCTCGCGGTTCTTGCCGTCGGCAAGCGGGATGAACGGCCAGAATGTCCCTGTCTTGAACCCGTAGATCCAGTAGGTCGGGCGTTCGCCACCCTCAAACTTGAACGCGGCAGCAAGCAGTTGGGCGCCAAAGCCTTTCGCCGTCAACTCGCTCGCAACGAGATGCACCGACGTCACGAGATCCTCGATGTCGGGGTCGCGAACGATCACCCACTCGAAGCCGTAGGTGTCGGTGTGCCGCTCAACCGTCGTGCCGGCCGATGCTGCCGTAGCTTTGAGAAGCTCGTCTGTGTCGCTATCGACACGGTCGAAGTCGCCGGAGCTGAGCGGCTTGAACGTGACCGCAGCATCGCCCGTCGACTTCAAGCCGAGCTCCGTTTCGAGGGTGACCGTCGCCGTCGCGAGAGCGAAGAGACGGTCGAGCTTTGGTTCGGCGAGCTTCTTCTTGCCGAAGAGTGCGTCGCGAAAGCCCATCGAGCGGTTGGCCTACCCGGCTGCCTGGCTAGGCAACCGGGCGGCCCATCTCCCGCGCGATCGTCGCGAGCGCCGCGAGGCGCTTCTCGATCGGCGGGTGATCCATGAAGAGCTCCGATGCAACCGACTTGACGCCGGCCGGGATGATGAAGAACGCGTTCATCCCCTCAACCTGGCGCAGGTCGCGATTTGGGATCAACGTCATCTGCGACGAGATCTTCTGCAGCGCGCTCATGAGATATTCGGGTGCTCCAGTGATCAGCGCGGCACCGCGGTCGGCGGCGTACTCGCGATAGCGCGAGATCGTGCGGATCAGGATGAAGCTGACGGCGTAGGTGATCGCGGATACGGCAATCACGATCAGCCATACGGGAATGCCGTTGTTGTTGTTCTCGCGGTTGTTGCCGCCACCGAAGCCGCCCATCATTCCCGTCCACATACCCATGCGGACGATGAACGCGGCGATCATCGCGAAGAAGCTGGCGACCGTCATGATCAGCACGTCGCGGTTCGCGATGTGCGACAGCTCATGAGCCAGTACCGCTTCGATCTCGCGTGGCTCAAGCCGCTCCCACAGGCCGGTCGTCACACAGACGGCGGCGTGCTTCGGTGAGCGACCCGTAGCGAACGCGTTCGGCACGGGGGTGTCCATCACCGCGATGCGCGGCTTGGGAAGGTCGGACATCGCGCAGAGGCGCTCAACCATGTCGTGGAGGTCGGGGGCTTCCTCACGAGTGACGACCTTGGCGCCCGCGGCAGCGAGCGCGAGCTTGTCGGAGGTGTAGTACTGAACGAAGGCGAGGACGCCGATGATCACGATCATCGGGGCAAACCCAACGTTGAAAGCATTGAGCAGGACGACGCCAAAGATCACGTAGAGCAGGCCGAGCATGCCCGTCGTGAACAGCATCCGGATAGTGAGGCCAAAGTCGCGGCCATAGGTTCTGCGCTTCATGCCGCCGATGATAGCGAGCGGGGTGGGCATGACAGGGCCTCCGCTGCGACTCTTAGAGAGGTCTTATGTAGCGGTGGGGTTCTGGGCCCGCATTTGCAGCGTTTTCGCGATTCGTATGGGGATCTCTCGATACCTGTCGACGGTTCTCGATGCATATGTCACAAACATCGGTATAGAATCCGCGCCTTGCACCGCCGCCAGACTCTCCTCTCCGCTCTCCTGTTGGCCCTCCTCGTGCTGGTCCTCGCAGGCTGCGAGCGCCCGGGCGGCAAGGTTGTGTCGCCCGTCGCGAGCGAGATTGAAGGCCCGCTGCCAGCATCGATGGCACCGTCGGTGCCCAAGCAGTACGCGAACGGCAACGCCGATGCGGGAAAGGCGGCGTTCCTCGCGTCTGGCTGTAACGCGTGCCACACGCTTGCCGATGCGGGTGCGAAGGGGACGATGGGCCCCGACCTTGACTCGACGAAGCCGATTCTGGCAACGGTTGTCGACAGGGTGGTGAACGGCAAGGGCACGATGCCGCCGTTCAAGGGTAGGCTCACAGACGTGCAGATCTCTGACGTCTCCGCCTACGTGGTCAAGGCCACAGCAGGCTGAGCCCGGACATCTTGGAGTCCCTTCCCGCGCGCTTTCCGCGGGATGTCGAGGTCATCGCAACCGACCTTGACCGCACTCTCATCTGGGAGGACGGGGTTGTGCGCGACCGCACCTGGGCCGCAATTGAACGGGCCCGCGCTGCTGGTTTGCGCGTGATCCCTGTGACGGGCCGCATGGTGCAGTCGATGCGGCGGGTGATTCCGCTCGAGCGCCTGCCCGAGCCAGCCGTCTGTTACCAGGGTGCAGTCGTACTCGACGCCGACGGAACCTGGCTGCGCCACACGCCGATCCCAACGGAGCTCGCCCTTGAGACGATCGCTGCGCTCGCGGAGGAGGGGTGGCCGAACCCGAACGTGTATTTGAACGACGAGTTGCATGTGGCTGAGGCAAACGACAACACCCGGTCGTACGCCGGGTTCCAGGGGCTTGCGATCACCGAGGTGGGGCCGCTGCTCGATTGGCTCGACACACCGCCAACGAAGATCGTGTGTGTCGGTGATCCTGCAGCGCTTGATGTGCTTGAGCTTCGGATGAAGGCCCGCTTCGGCAGCCGTTTGTGGATCTCGAAGTCGTTGCCGTATTTCCTCGAATTCGCTGCGGCAGGCGTCACGAAGGGTGCCGGTCTTGAGGTGCTCGCCGAGAAGTACGGGTTCAGCCCCGACAAGGTCGTTGCGTTCGGTGATGGCGAAAACGATGTCGAGCTTCTTGAGTGGGCTGGGTACGGCGTTGCCGTCGACAATGCGCACGCACGGGTGAAGGCTGTTGCTGACTGGGTCTGCCCATCCGGCGAGGTGCAGGGTGTCGCGCAGGTGATCGAACGCCTGCTCGACGACTGACCGGGCCGCAGGCCCTCTACACTTGCCCGCGTGATTGATCTCAGGGCAGCCCGCTCGAATCCGGACGCGATCCGCGCCGCTCTCGCACGCCGTGGCGATGAGGGTCTGTTCGACGCTGCGATCGCCGCCGACGATGTGTGGCGCGAACTCGTCCCGCAGGTCGATGCGCTGCGCGCGAAGCAGCGCAAGCCGCAGGGCAAGCCAACGCCGGAGGAGCTTGCCGAGCTGAAGCAGATCAAGGAGGAGCTGCAGGCGCTTGAGGAGAAGCTCGCGGCTGCCGAAGCTGAGCGCAACGAGATCCTCGCGAAGGTTCCGAATCCGCCCGACCCGTCGGCGCCCGATGGTGGCGAAGACGACGCCGTCGAGATTCGTCGTGTGGGTGAGACCGGCCCGGGCTCGGGCAAGGAGCACACCGAGGTTGGCCGGTTCGAGATGGATCGTGCCGCCAAGGTCTCGGGTGCTCGGTTCGGCTATATCGTGGGCGACACCGCGCTGCTCTCGATGGCGCTGTATCGCTTCGCGCTCGACCGGGTGTCGCAACACGGGCACACGCCGATGCTGCCGCCGGTGCTCGTGCGCGACGAGGCGATGTATGGAACCGGGTTCTTCCCGAGCGACAAGGGTGACTACTACGAGATTCCCGCCGACGGCCTGTACCTCGTTGGCACGTCGGAGGTTCCGCTCGCCGCGTTCCACATGGGCGACATCCTGGAAGACGTGCCGATGCGCTACGTCGCGTTCTCGTCGTGCTTCCGGCGCGAATCGGGCTCTGCTGGGCGTGACACGCGCGGCATGTTCCGGGTGCACCAGTTCCAGAAGGTCGAGATGTTCGTGTTCTGCGACCCGACGACGTCGGCGGCCGAACACGAGCGGATCCTGAGCATCGAGGAAGAGCTTGTGCAGGCCGTGGGTCTGCCATACCGCGTGATCAACGTCGCGGCGGGCGATCTCGGGGCCTCGGCCGCGAAGAAGTACGACATTGAGGCGTGGTTCCCAAGCCAGCAGCGATACCGGGAGATCACCTCATGCTCAAACACCACCGACTATCAGGCGCGTCGCCTGGGCGTTCGGTGGCGGGAGGGTGAGAAGCAACTCACCGTGCCGCACACGCTCAACGGCACAGCAGTAACCGACCGCTGGGTGCTCGCGATCCTCGAGAACTTCGGGGGCGACGTGCCTGACGTGCTGCAGTCATACGGCGCTCCCGCGCGCATCGAGTCGTAACGGGACCGCCGGCGACGAGCCGGTCAAAACAATTGAGGAGTTACACGGCGGGGTGCCAGAGCGGTCGAATGGGGCGGTCTTGAAAACCGTTGAGGGCAACCCCCTCCGTGGGTTCGAATCCCACCCCCGCCGCTGCACTCTCCGCTCGCACGCAATGCGTTCCGGTGGCGCGACACCTGCACCGCGGTGCGTTCCTGGCGCTTCGATGCGTCAGGTCGTACTAGCCGGCAAACGTCGCGAACGTCCAGTGGTTTCCGTCTGGGTCTTCCACGGTGAAGTCGCGTGATGGGTAGTCGGTCTGATCCACGATCGGATGAACAACCACGGCGCCGATGCTGAGTGCTCGCTCCAGCACGGCGTCAGGGTCAGAGGTGACGACATGGAGCGAGCTCGTCCCGGGCCGGCAGGGTGTTTGGCGCTCGTCAGTGCTGGAGAGAAGTACCCGCCCGCCGTCCGGCCAGTCCAACTGGCAGTGGTGCACTGACCCCCGCCGCTCTCCCGGGATCATCAGCTCCTCGATAAACCCAAGGGCGAGCAACCAGTCGCGCAGCACCAAGGCGTCGGTGCTGACGACACTGGCCCAGATGCTTGGCTGGAGAACCCCGCCGGTACGCACGGTCATGACGGGCTGAACGCTAACACCTCGGGTGGGTGCGGTCTGCAACTTCCGGTGACCGGGACGTCGTCCTCTAAGGTTGTCGACGTGACGACCGTGAGCGCCCGACCGAGTCATGCTGCGAAGCCGGGATTGGTTCTCACGGCCCTCGCGCTCGGCGGCTCCGCCTACTCGCTGCTGCAGTCGCTGATCGTTCCGGCACTACCGGTGCTGCAGCACGACCTGCACACGACGGCCTCCGGGGTCGCTTGGATCTTCACCACCTATCTGCTCGCCGCGTCGGTCGTGACGCCAATCGCTGGACGCCTCGGCGACATGTTTGGCAAGAAGCGGGTGCTCGTATCACCCTGTTTGCGCTCGCCCTCGGAACGCTGATCGGCGCGATCGCGACGTCGCTGCCGATGATGATCGTCGCG
Organism: Actinomycetota bacterium; assembly: GCA_009702325.1. GTDB lineage: Bacteria > Actinomycetota > Thermoleophilia > Gaiellales > Gaiellaceae > PALSA-600. The sequence continues at coordinate 181,487 of WLID01000002.1, read as the reverse complement.
CGACTGATCCAAGGAATGGGTGGTGCGATCTTCCCGCTCTCGTTCGGAATCATTCGCGATGTTCTGCCGCGCGAGAAGGTCGCGAGCTCGATCGCGTTGATCTCGGGACTGCTTGGCATCGGTGGCGGCCTGGGGATCGTGCTCGCCGGCCCGATCCTTGAGACGCTCTCCTACCACTGGCTCTTCTGGATCCCATTCGTCGTCACGCTCGGTGCAGCGGTCATCGCGGTCGTCGCGATCCCCGAATCGGAGATTCGTGCGAAGGGCGACATCCACTGGCTCGGAGCGGCGCTGCTCTCAACCTGGCTCACGGCCCTCCTGCTTGCCGTCAGCGAATCGTCGAAGTGGGGGTGGGGGTCAACGAAGACAGTTGGCCTGATCGCCGGATCACTCGTTGTTGCCGCGTGGTGGGTGGTCGCCGAGCTGAAGTCGGAGCACCCGCTCGTCGACATGCGGATGATGCGGCTACCCGGAGTCTGGACAACGAACCTCGCTGCGATCCTGCTCGGATTCGGGATGTACAGCGGATTCGTGCTGATCCCGCAGTTCGTGCAGACACCCACCTCTACGGGGTATGGCTTCGGCGCGACCGTGACGCAGTCGGGACTCTTCCTCGTGCCAACGACGATCACGATGCTCATCTGCAGCAACATCGGCGGTCGCCTCTCCACGGTCGTCGGCTCGAAAGTACCGCTCGTCGTTGGCGCGATTGTCACAACGCTTGGTTTCGTCGTGCTTGTGTTCACCTCAGCGAAGTGGGAGGTGTACCTCGCCTCGGCGCTCATGGGCGTTGGCATTGGCTTCGCGTTCGCCGCGCTCGCAAACCTGATTGTGGAAGCCGTGCCGTCACACCAGACCGGAGTCGCCTCGGGCATGAACACCGTCGTGCGAACGATCGGCGGAGCAATCGGCGCCGAAGTCGCCGCCACGATTCTGGCCGCGAACGTCAAAGGCCTGTACCCCGACAAGCACGGCTACACGGTGACGTTCCTCGTCTGCACCCTTGTGCTGCTTGTGGGCGTCGGTGCGTCGCTCCTTGTGCCGCGACGTTCCTCGCGCGATGCGCACGTGAGCGGCCTGCCCGCGATGGCATCGGAGTAGGCCCCGCTAAGGCGAGACTGCGGTCAGGCCCTCGGACGCGACGAGCAGCACGCGGCTTCCCGTCCGGCACACGCCAAGGCGTGCAGCGGCGAACGGTGCGGCGCCCGACTCGCCAATCGTCAGGCCGAACGCTGCAAGCTCCGCCATCGCCTCGCGCACCTGCGCATCAGTCACCGCCACCGTCGCAGTGATGCCGTTACGCAACGATGGCCATGCGGCGGCCGAGACCTCCGCACAATCGAGGCCGGCCATGATCGTTCCCGGCGTGGGGATCGTCACGCGTCTGTCGGCCGCGAGCGACTCGGCGAGACATGCGGCGGTCGTGGGCTCAACTCCGATCACCTCGACGCCGGCCTCGGCGCCGAGCCGCACTGCGGCCGCGGCAAGGGAGCCGACCCCGACCGGCACGACGATCGTGTCGAAACGCGCCTGCTCCATCGCCTCATCAAACAGCGTCGCGTACCCGTCGATCACCCACTCGGCCGGGCCGCTGTCGCCGACATCCGCAATCGTCGCAACGCCCGGTTCCAACCCGGCAGCGCTCGCGAGCGTCACTGCGTCTTCGTACGTGCCGTCGACGACGATCACCTCAGCACCCTCCGAGGCGATCGCCTCGCGCCGCACCGTGAGCGACCGCGCCGGCAGGTAGACACGGCACGAGAGCCCACGGAGCTTCGCGGCATGGGCGACCGCGCGACCGTGATTGCCAGCACTCGCCGCGACCAGGGTGTGCACGTCAGCGCGTTCGCGGCACGTTCGCTCGACTGCCCACGAGGCGCCAAGGATCTTGAAGGCCGGAAGCCCGAGCCGACGCGACTCGTCTTTGACGAGCAGCGCAGCGAGCCCGAGCTCCTCTGCGGCGGCCGCTAGGCCGCGCACGGGAGTTGGCTCGTAGCCGCGAAGCGACGCATGAAACGCACGCGCGGTGCGGTCGACCGGGGGCACGGAGGCCGGATCGTAGTGGGGGTTTGCCACACGAGTCACGGTGCGATCTTTGCAGAGGATCGCCCCAACCTCCGTTCGAGAACCCGATGGACATATAGACGGGCGGTTGAGGGTTGTGTCGATTCGGTAAAGATCTACACTGGTGCCAGGGAACAGGCCTTGGAGCCTGCGCCAAGTGGCGATGTCGCCGCACCCCTCAGATCACCGAGGGAGGACGAGAACGATCCTCGTCCGCCATCTCCACCCGACGACGCCGACGGGTTCCATTTCCACACACCGCCCCTTGGGTGGTTATCGAGGAGTTCGCTCCTCGCAGGAGGGTTCCCACATGTTTCGAACGCGACCTCGCCGTCTGCTGACAGCAGCAGCGGTATCCGTGGGTCTTGTGTTGCCGATCGCAGTCGTGCCATCAGCGATGACCGCCGGCCACCACAAGGCCCCCATCCTCAACCTTGAGACGCTCACCGGCCTGCAGGCCGAGAAGATGATGGAAGAGGGCAAGCTCACCTCGGTCGAGCTCATCCAGATGTTCCTCGACCGTATCGCAGCCCTGAACAAGAGCGGCCCCGGCCTGAACGCCGTCACCCAGATCAACCCAGACGCACTCAAAGAGGCAGCTCTTGCCGACAAGGAACGTGCCGACGGCAAGGTGCTCGGTCCGGCGCACGGGCTGCCGATCCTGCTCAAAGACATTGTCGACGCTCCGAGGTGCACACCGGGATCTGCGACGACCTCGACGTGCAGGTCGAGCGGCTCTTCCGCGAGCTCGTTGTGGCCGACACGCCCGGCTGACACCGCTCTGCGCTTGACTCGAACGGTCGGGCCGCGATTGGCCGGTACCGTCAGTCACGTGAACTCAGACACCTGGAACGCACGCTACGCCGAAAAGGAACTCGTCTGGACGGCTCAGCCGAACCGGTTTCTTGTCTCTGAGACAGACGGCCTGATGTCGGGCAGCGTCCTCGACCTTGCCTGCGGTGAGGGACGCAACGCGATCTGGCTGACCGAGCAGGGATGGCGCGCAACGGGGGTTGATTTCGCCGACATCGGCATCGCGAAGGCGCGCGAATTCGCTGCGTCTCGTGGGGTGGAGTGCAAGTGGCTCGTCGCCGACCTGACGACCTACGAGCCGCCGAAGCACGAGTTTGATCTCGTCATCCTTTTCTACTTGCAGCTCCCACAACACGAGCTTGGCCCGGTCGTTTCGCGCGCAGCGAACGCAGTCGCCGCCGGCGGAACGTTCCTGCTCGTCGCACACGACTCTCGCAACCTCACCGAAGGGCACGGCGGCCCGAAGGATGCGTCGGTGCTCTACACCGCCGAGGACGTGGTGCCGCACCTGGGTGAGCTGACCGTCGAACGCGCCGAGTCCGTCATCCGCCCCGTCGAAACCGATGCGGGTGTGCGCAACGCGATCGATGTGATCGTCCGCGCCAAACGCACCTGGTAGCTCGCAGCTCTACGAGCGGATGAGTTCAAGCACCTCGTCGCGCTTGCTCTCCATCAATTCCTGAGAGAGCGCTTCGAGGTTGAGGCGGAGCAACGGCTCCGTGTTCGACGGGCGGATATTCATATGCCAGTCGTCGGCATCGATCGAGAGACCATCGAGGTGCGAAACCTTGCCTTGGCTGGCGTAGCGATCCTTGATCTCCTGCAGCTTCAGCGGCACGTCCGCAACAGGCGTGTTGATCTCGCCTGTGAGGAAGTAGGTCGAGCGCAGCGGCGCGAGAATCTCGGAGACCTTCTGCCCGCGCTTCGAGACGATCTCGAGCATCACGAGGAACGGCACAACGCCCGTATCTGCCTTCGTGAAGTCGCGGAAGTAGTAGTGGGCTGAAACCTCGCCCGCAAAGACAGCGTCGACATCGCGCATGCGCTGCTTGATGAACGCGTGCCCGACGCGATTCGCAAGGGCAACCCCGCCCGCAGCTTCAATCGCCTTCGGCACGGCCCACGAGGCGCGGACGTCGTAGATCACGGTGCCGCCGGGCTCGCGGGCGAGCATTGTCTCGGCAAAGAGCGCAGTGGTGAAGTCGCCCGGAATGAACTCGCCGGTCTCGTCGACGAAGAAGCAGCGGTCTGCGTCCCCGTCGTAGGCGACCCCAAAGTCGGCCTTCTCGGAGCGTGTCTTCTCGATGATGAAGTCACGGTTCTCCGGCAGCAGCGGGTTTGGCTCGTGGTTCGGGAACGACCCGTCGGGTTCGAAGTAGCACCGCACAACTTCAACCTGCGGCAGCCGGTCGAGCACGCGGGGGAGCATGACGCCAGCCATGCCGTTTGCGGCATCGACGACGATCTTCAGCGGCTTGATCGCAGCGGGATCGATGAAGCCGAGCACGCAGTCGACGTAGGCATCCCACACGTTCTCTTCGGTGATCGTTCCGCGTGTCGCGTCGCGCCACTCGCCCTTCACGGCGCGGTCGCGAACATCGAGCAGACCCGACTCGCCGCCCACGGGCAGCGCGCCCCGGCGCACGATCTTCATCCCGATGTACTCCTTCGGGTTGTGTGAGGCGGTGACCATGATCCCGCCTTCAAGCGCGAGGTTGCCGACCGCGAAATAGACCATCTCGGTGCCGACAAGACCAAGGTCGATGACGTCGGCGCCCGCGTCGGCGGCGCCTTCGATTACGGCTGCAGCGACCGACGGGCTTGCGAGACGCATGTCGCGCCCAACGGCGATCTTGCGCGGTTCGAACTGTTCAACGTAGGCGCGGCCGATTGCGTAGCCGCCCTCCTCGTCGAGATCCGTCCCGTAGATGCCGCGGACGTCGTACGCCTTGAAGATCGCTGGATTGAGCATGCCCTGGACTCTACGGAAAACCGTGTGTCCGGCGTGTTGCAGAGTTGCTCAGGCCTGGAGGATCGCTTTGATCCGCTGCGACGACTCTTCATCGGGTGACTCCGAGATGATCGTGGCGGGGCGGTCGAACTGAGAAAGCGCCTGCTTCAGCGGCTCCGCGCGCAGCGTTCCATCACCGTAGGGGAGGTGCTTGGTCTCGTTGCGGTTTGCGAACTGGATGTCCGAGAAGTGGATGTGGAACGGCGCACCAGGCGCCAAAACCGCATCGGCCTTCGCGAGCGCTTCGACGAACGGCTCGACCGAGAGGAACTGTCCATCAGAGGTGGCGTGCATGTGGGCGAAGTCGATCACCGGCCGCACCCACCCAAGCCGTCGTGCGATCTCGACGACGTCATCAAGCGACCCAAGCTCGCGGACACGACCCATCACTTCGATCCCGAACGGAACGGCGCGATCCTTCCCCTCAAGCCGCTCACGCAGCTCGCCGAGCTGCTCGCACACCGAGTCGATCGCGTCCTCACGGGTGCGGCCAAGGAGGAAACCTGGGTGGAAGACAACAACTTCGGCGCCCGCGACCGTGGCGATCCCCGCTGAGTGATCGAGCATCCCGACCGCCATGTTCAACTTCTTCCCACGCTCGGCATGGCCCATGAAGCCCGCAATCGGGGCGTGGACGGAAAGGACGATGCTCGCGTCGCGGGCAAGTTCACCAAAGCGCTCGGCGAACTCGTAGCTCATCCAGAACTTCCCCTCGAAATCGAGCTCACACGCGCTGTATCCGCGCTCGAGCAGCAGGGCGATTGCCGCGTCCGGGCTGTCCTGCGACGGAACGCGTGCTGGCCCGATATGCAGGGACTTTGTCATCCCGGCAAGCGTAGTGGTCGCCGGGGTCGGTCCGTCCGGAGGCCTCTCTAGGCTCTCCTACATGAGCAGTTCGCCCAGCCGTATCGACCTGCTCGAACTCGACATCGACCTCCGTCTCGCCGATCTCTGGCGCGAGGCTGCAGGCATCGGAGAGTGGTCGCTCGAGGTCGTCGCTGCATTCATGCGTGCGGCCTACGGCAAGGGCTACTGTGACGCACTGACCGAAGAGAATCCGGGGTCGCTTTGTGCCGACCACGGGTATCGCGTGCCGGGCCGCAGCCTTGATGCGGCTCAGGTCGACGCCTAGCTCGCCGCGGCACCACCGCCCGGTCGAACGGCTCACACCCTCCTAACACTGTGCCATCCGGGGTGGGGTACACTTCTGGCAGTGGCCCGCTCGAAGCGTAATCCTGCTCGCCTGGTCGTGGCGCTCGCCATTGCGATGCTGCTCGCGGTGTTCCTGCTTTACACGGCCGTCGTTGGTAACTCGACGCCCGTCCTGCAGCCGAGCAACCTTGCCGGACACACCGGCACCGTGTCGCTCACCGGTGAAGTCATTGGCCCGGTCGCGGGTGAGTCGCACACAACCGGCCTCACCTTCGGCCTCCGCGATATCTCCGGCAAGAGCCAGACGATCCCGATCAACTTCCACGGCTCAGTTCCTGACCTCTTCAAGGTCGGTCGCCACGTGAACCTCACGGGCGCAATGAAAAACGGCACGTTCGTCGCGACGGACATGACGACGAAGTGCCCAAGCAAGTACACGACGACTAACGGGTCGTAAGTGGCCGATCTCGGTCGCGCGGCGCTGATCGTTAGCTTCGGGCTTGCCCTCTGGGCGCTCGCAGCGGGCATCACGGGCGCAATGGCCAACCGTCGCCGCCTTGTCGATTCGGCGCGCAACGCGCTGATCGCCTGCTTCGTCTCGACCTTCATCGCGAGCGCAATCCTCGCCTCGGCGCTTGTTCGCCACGACTACACCTTCGTGTACGCCGCGTCGCACACAAGCCACGATCTGCCGACGCTCTACTCGCTCTCGGCGTTCTGGGGTGGGCAGGAAGGGTCGCTCCTCCTCTGGCTCCTCATCCTCACCGGGTACGCAGCGCTTTCGGTGACGCTCAACAAGCGGCTGCTACGCGACCTCATCGCATGGACGGTGCCGGTGTTTGCCGGTGTCGCGACGTTCTTCTCGTTCATCTTGGTCGCTGTTTCAAGCCCGTTTGTGACGCAGTCACGTGCGGTTGACGGCGCCGGCCTGACACCAAGCCTGCAGAACCCCTACATGGTCGCGCACCCGCCGATGCTCTACCTCGGCTACGTCGGACTCACCGTCCCATTCGCGTTCGCCGCCGGTGCGCTCCTCGCACGGCAGGCCGACGAGCGCTGGCTGATCGCAACCCGCCGATGGACGCTCGCAGCCTGGATGTTCCTCGGTTTCGGGCAGCTGCTCGGCTCGCACTGGGCATATGTCGAGGTGGGCTGGGGCGGCTACTACGCGTGGGATCCCGTCGAGAACGCGGCACTCATGCCGTGGCTTGCCGCCACCGCGTTCCTGCACTCGGTGATGATCCAGGAACGCAAGGGAATGCTGAAGATCTGGAACGTCGTGCTGGTTGCGCTCGCGTTCGAACTCTCGGTGTTCGGCACGTTCCTCACGCGTTCCGGCGTGATCAACTCGATCCACTCGTTCGCCAGGAGCTCGATCGGCCCATGGTTCCTCGTGTTCGTCTGCGCGACGGCGATCTTCTCGACCTGGTTGATCCTCAGTCGTCTGCCGTTGCTGCGTGCACGCACGAAGCTTGAGTCGGCGCTCTCACGCGAAGCGACGTTCCTCTACAACAACCTGCTGCTTGTGGCGCTCTGCCTGACGATTTTGTGGGGCGTGCTGTTCCCTGTGCTCACCCAGGCGTTTCTCGGCGAGTCAAAGACGATCGGTCGGCCCTACTACGACTTCTTCCTGCGCGCCTTCGGGCTGCCGCTGCTGCTGCTGATGGGCATCGGGCCGCTGATCGCATGGCGTCGTGCGTCGGTGCGTTCGCTGATAGCAACGCTCCGTTGGCCGATTTCGGTCGCCCTCACCGCAGGCGTCGTGCTGCTCATCCTCGGTGCCGGCTCCTCGATCCCCGGGATCATCGCCTACACGTTCTGCGCGTTCGTTCTTACGACGATCGTTGTCGAAGTCGTGCGAGGTACCCGCGCAACCGGGTCGCTCACCGAACTCGTTGGCCGCAACCGTCGCCGCTACGGCGGGTATGTCGTTCACTTTGCAATCGTCCTGTTCGCGATCGGCGTCGCAGGATCGAGCGCGTACGGCTCCACGAAGGAGCAGCTGCTGCTCCCCGGCCAGACGATGAGCGTCGCTGGATACAACGTCACCTACAAGAACCTTGAGGTCGAGAAGGGGCCGACATCGTCGGAAACACGAGCGGTCATGACGTTCACGGGTAGGTCGACCGGAACGCTTCGGAGCGGCACGAACGCCTACTTCGCAGACGGCTCCAGCTCGCGTGAGGTCGGCATCCACACAAACTGGCTCCGCGCCGAGGACCTCTACGTGATCTTCGACCAGAAGCAAGGCGAGGGCGTCTACTTCAAGGTGCTCGTGAAGCCGCTCGTCAACCTGCTGTGGGTTGCCGGAATCGTCTTCATCATTGGCTCGATGGTCGCGTTGTGGCCAGATGCGCGCGAGCAGAAGCGGCTCGTCGCCCGACTCGCGCTCGCCCGCGCATGATCTCACTCGCTCTCGGCGCGATCCTCGCTGCGCTCGCGGTGCTCCTAACCGCGCTGCCCTTCATTCAGCACGCCGACGACCTCGACGCGCCGCTCGATGGGCCGACGCCAGAGCAGGAACGGCGCATCGCCGTCATCGAAGAGCGAGACCGCGCGCTTGCCGCGCTGAAAGAGCTCGAGTTCGATCATCGAACGGGCAAGATCGACGACACGGACTATCGCGAACTCGTTGGGCCTCTCCGGCGCACCGCCGCCGAGGCACTTCGGATCATCGACGAGGGCTCGGCGAAGGAGTAGCCCCACCCGGGGCGAAGGTTCGTTGCAATGACGCGGCGTCTTCTCGTGGCGGTTATCTGCCTGCTTTGTGTGAGCACGCCCGCCTTCGGCGATTCGGTGCAGCCGATCACGGCCAAGAAGCAGCAGGTCGACTCGAAGATCCAGGCGTTGAAGGATTCGCTCGGCGCACGCAAAGCCAGCGAGTCGTCGCTCCAGACGCAGATCGACGGGTTCACATCCCAGATTCGGACGCTTGAGACGAAGGTCGGTGACGTCTCCCTCAAGCTCACCACCCTCGAGCGGGATGTTCGCCTGCACCAGCAGCGTCTCCACGCCCTTGCGCAGCTCTACGTGCTGCAAACCCAGCGACTGAACACGCTGAAGGCTCAGTACGACACGGCGCTCAAGCACCTCACGGAGCGGCTTGTCACGATCTACATGAGCGGCGAGCCCTCGACGTGGGAGGTCTACCTTGGCTCCGGCTCGTTGAACGACATGATTTCTCAGTCAGACTTCGTGCGGCGCATCGGTCACGAAGACAAGCTGATTGCGGCGAAGGTGGATCAGGCAAAGCGGTCGATGCAGGCGTCTCGTGTGAAGACACGCGCTGTGCGGTCGAAGGTGAAGGGCGAAGAACGTGTGATCGCCGCCCGCGCCGCGCAGACGCGCTCTGTGAAGCTGACCTTACTCGGCGCCAAGAATGCGCTTGATGCTGATCGGCAGCAGAAGCTCGTTGCACTCTCGTCCTTGAGCGCCAAAGATCGCGCCGAGGCGGAGGAGATCGACGCTCTCAAGGCAGCGAGTGAATCGCTCGCGGCGCAGATCCGTGCCGCCCAGCAGACGAATTCAGGTGCTCCGACCGCCACCCCGTCGAGCGCAGGCCTGATCTGGCCTGTGTCCGGCCCTGTCACAAGCCCGTACGGCTGGCGTTGGGGACGAATGCACGAAGGCATCGACATCGGCGTTTCAACGGGCACCCCGATCCGCGCTGCCGCCACCGGGAAGGTCATCTACTGCGGTTGGGAGGAGGGGTACGGCAACCTGGTGATCCTCGACAACGGTGGCAACCTCGCAACCGCCTACGGGCACCAGTCCTCAATCGCGGTGACGTGCGGGCAGGTCGTCAGCCAAGGTCAAACGCTTGGCTACGTCGGATGCACCGGTCACTGCACCGGGCCGCATCTGCACTTTGAGGTTCGGATCAACGGAAACCCCGTCGATCCGATGGGTTACCTCTAACCCGCGAGCGGGACGTAAATATCGGTGATCCGCTTCGCCGGATCAGGCTCGGTGCGAGGGTCGGTTACGTAGCTCTCCCAGAACGGGCCCGCAGGGTGGCGGCCGTATTCGCCAATCCACTCGAAGAGCTGGGCGCAGGCGTCGCGGAGCCCCTCGTAGGGCCCGACGTACCGCAGGCGTGCCGCCTGACATTCCGGGAGATCAACAGTCGGGATCGACGATGCTTCCGACGTGGGGACGCCAAGCTCAACCTCGAAGATCTCGCCTACCGAGAGATAGCGGGCAAACGGCGCGCCGGTGGGGGCGACCCCCGCTGCTGCCAGGCGCGTATAGAGCGCCTCGAATCCTTCGTCGAAGAGCTCCGTTAGATGCTCGGCGTCGGTCGTGTGGTGCGTGACGACCGCGGGAGTTGCCTGCAGATCGATGAGTTCAGGATGGATCACGACGCACACCGTATCCCGTTCGGCCCAGGTCGGCGTACGGAATTCCTGCGGATTTGTGTGGCCGGGAAACCCCGGCTTCACACGGGCTAGATCCCGAACGTCTGGACGAGGAGAAACAGGTTCAACCCGACGATGATCGTCGCCACGATGATCGCTGCGAACGTGGTGATGCCCCGATTGACGAGGTCACCCATGATCTCGCGCTTCGCCGTGAACATCACGAGTGGGATCAGGGCAAACGGGATGCCGAACGAGAGAATGACCTGCGAGACGACAAGCATTCGTGATGGGTCAACACCGATCGCGACAACGACAAACGCTGGAACCATCGTGATCAACCGGCGGACGGCGACGGGAATCTGGCGCCGGATAAATCCCTGCATCACAACCTGACCGGAGAGCGTGCCGACCGCTGACGACGAGAGGCCCGATGCCAGCAGGGCGATCGCGAAAAGCGTGCCGGCCGCTGGGCCAAGGATCGGCTCAAGCGTCCGATGTGCCCCTTCGAGCGAGTCGACGTGAAGGAGGCCGCTGCCAAAGAATGTGCTCGCTGCCATCACGAGCATTGCAAGGTTGATCAAACCCGCAAGCGACATTGCGAGCAGCACATCGAGCCGCGTGTAGCGCATGAGCGTTCGCGCATCTTCTGCCGACTCGGGGACGATGCGATCTTGCGTGAGCGCGGAGTGGAGGTAGATCACGTGCGGCATCACGGTTGCGCCGAGGATGCCGACCGCGAGCAGCACCGAATCCTCTCCCTGGAAGCTTGGGACGACAGCGTGGTGGAGCGTCAGGCCCCAATCGGGCGATGCGAAGAGCAGTTCCGCGAGGTAGCAGGCGCCGATGACACCGACGATTGCTGCGATGACGGCTTCGAACGGTCGAAAGCCGAACCGTTGGAGCGACAGAATCGCGAACGCCGCGATCGCCGTCAGGATTGTTGCGACAAACAGATTGATGCCAAAGAGCAGTTTGAACCCGATCGCGGCACCAAGGAACTCGGCGAGGTCAGTGGCCATAGCGATTGCCTCTGCTTGGATCCACAGCGCGATTGTGGTGCGGCGGGAGAACTGCTCGCGGCAGGTCTCGGCGAGGTTGCGGCGGGTCGCGATGCCGAGCTTTGCCGACAACGTCTGAATGAGCATCGCCATGAGGTTCGAGGCGACGATCACCCACACGAGCGTGTAGCCAAACTGCGAGCCGCCCGCGATGTTCGTCGCGAAGTTGCCTGGATCGATGTAGGCGACACACGCGATGAAGGCGGGGCCGAGGAAGGGCGCCGCGCGGAAGCGGGTGCGGTGTAGCGCCTCGTCAACCGTGCGAAGGCCGGTTGGAAGCTGCTCAGGAAGTTCCGCCACGACTAAAATTTAGCCACGACTAAACTGTATGCCAAGTCCGATTGTGGTGGCAGCGCGGCGGCTATCGCACGAGGTGAAGGTCGGGCAGGTTACGAAAGCGGTTGTCGAGATCGAACCCGTAACCCACGAAGAACTCATCGGGAATCGTGAAGCCGACGTAGTTCAGCGGCAGGTCGTCGACGAGGCGACGGTACGGTCGGTCAAAGAGCGCCACAGCCGCAAGCGATGCTGGCTCGCGGAGCTCGAACATTCGCGTTAGGTAGTGCAGCGTCAGGCCCGTGTCGACAACCTCGTCAACGAGGATGACGTGGCGTCCGGTGATCTTGAGGTCAAGGTCTTTGAGGAACCGGATTTGTTCGTGGCCGCCCGTCTCGACCTGGCCGTAGCCCGCGAGCTCAACGAAGTCGATGGCGTGGAGGATTCCGAGCTGGCGCGAAAGGTCGGTTGAGAACGGGACACACGCCTTGAGCGAGCCGACAAGAATCGGGTCGCGGTCGTCGTAGTCGCGTGCGATCTCGGCCGCAAGCTCGACGATGCGTGAGGCGAGGGCGGCTGCGTCGAGGTAGACGTCACCCACCCGATCGTCGGATGCGTGCATTGAGTTGTCGTCGTGTCCCACGAACTACGACGCTTGGCGCAGGCCGTAGCGCGAGGCGAGTCGTGCGAAGTCGCGCTCGTAGAACAGCTTGATCTTGACGTCAGGGTAGAGCTCGCGGAGCCGACGAACCTTGCGGTTCTTGCGCGTTACGAGCGACTGCTTCATGACGGTCACTTCGAGGTACAGATCCTGCTCCGGGAGATAGAAGTCGGGAGTGAACGCCTCCGTCACGCGCCCATCCTCGTCTCGGGCGAGAACGAAGGTGTGAGGCTCGTACATCCAGGGCACCCCGTAGTAGTCGAGGAGCTTCGCGTATTCGAGTTCCGCTTCGTTCACAAAGTGCGGAGTCTCGGCGCCGCGAAAAGCCTGGAACATCGGAGTTGCCAGTGGCACCGCGCGTCACCGTAGCAACGGGTCCGGACAGCGAGACATGGCGTAAACAGCCTTGTTACGGCTCTGAACCGCAATCCGGCGCGTGCCTGTGCTTGTGAGCTACGCTCGCTAGGTGCCGTCTGAACACGAAGTCATCGAAGCGCTCCGGCAGGTGGAGGATCCCGAGCTCGGGATGGACATCGTCGAGCTTGGCCTCTTCTACGACGCAGCGATCACGGGCGACGATGTCAAGATCACGTTCTCGCTGACGTCGATGGGCTGTCCTGTTGGCCCGATGATTCAGGAGGAGATCGAGCGTGTCGTGCGCGAGATTCCTGGTGTGGGCACGGTCGAGTCGGAGTTGACGTTCGATCCGCCTTGGACACCTGAGCGGATGTCCGAGGATGCCAAGTTCATCCTCGGGTTCGGCTAGAGCCTCCTCGGTGTATCCGCCCGGCCGGGGCGACAAACACCAGGCTGTGGCCCCCGGTTCGCCGCCCCGGCTCAGGAGCGGAAGTGGGGCGCTCTCCCCGCCCCAAACGCACCATAGCATGGTGGAGTTCGCCGACCGGGCAAACGCGAAGACGCGCTGTTAGCGCTCGCGGCTGTCGCGCTGACCGGCGTCGCCGACGATGTCATCGAACGCAGACCGGCCCGATCCGAGCAGGTTAAACACGCGAATCGTCGTCTGGGCGGCCGCATCCTCAAGGACGACGAGCGTCACCCGCTTGTCCGACTCGGAGCGCGCGCGCCGCACAAGCCCGGCTGATTCGGCGCGATTGACGAGTTCAGTTACCGCAGTCTGCTGCAGGTGCAGGTGGCGTCCAAGCTCGCCGATGCTCATCGTCCGGCTCCCGTCCGGGGCTGCAAGCAGGCAGAGCAGCAGGTCGTAGCGCTCGATCGTCAGACCGTGGGTAGCAGCGATCTCCTTTGCGCGTGCGAGTTGGGCGCGCGACTTTGATCGCATGCGAGCGGCGAGGATGACCTCGTCGGATGGTGGGCCTGCAGGGCCTGCGGAAAGATCGGTTGGCACGAAAGTCGGTGGTATTCCCAGGGGAGAGACCCGGACTTCAACCCTAGCAGTGGTTCCGAAAAAGCTGTGTAAACCTCCGTTGCGCTCGCGGGCAGCCCTGTATGGGGAAAATGGCCGTATGACGACCGACGAACTGCGGGAGCTCGCAGATCAATGTGGAATCGACGCGGTCGGCGTGGCGGTTGCCGAGCCGTACGCAAACACCGAGAGTCACATCCGTGAGCGTAGGGAGCGTGGCCTCTTTGGCCGACTGAAGTTCACAACCTTGAAACCGGAAGTGTCATGTCACCCGGAACTCCTGGTGCCCGGCGCAAAGAGCGTCGTCGCGGGCGCGCTGGCATTCGCGGGCACCGAGCCCGAGCGGCCCGAAGCCTTCGGTCGACTGCCGCGATACACCTGGGGCGACGCGTACGCCGACCTGCGGTGCCGACTTGAGGAGCTTGGGGCCGCACTCGGCGGCTCCTACCGCGTCCTCGTTGACGAGAACGACCACGTTGACCGTGAAGCGGCCGTCCGTGCGGGAATCGGGTTCTACGGAAAGAACACAATGGTGATCGCGCCAGGACTCGGCTCGTGGATCGTGCTCGGGGTGGTGGTGACGACGGTTGAGCTAGAGCCGACTCCAGCGATCGCACCCGGATGCGGGTCGTGCACCGCGTGCGTTGACGCCTGCCCGACCGACGCGCTCGACGAAGTCGGCGTACTCGACGCGACAAAATGCCTCTCGTACTGGACGCAGGTACCTGAGCCGATACCCGCCAGCTATCGAGCCCCACTTGCCGCCCAGGTGTACGGCTGCGACATCTGCCAGGACGTGTGTCCGTGGAACCGAGGACCCGAGAAGCGAAGCGCCAACTCCACACCTGCGGTCGGCGCCCACGTCGACCTCGTCAGCTGGCTCGAACAGCGCGAGGGTCTCCCGGCTGGCATGGAACGGCTCTACGTTCCGCGGCGCGATCCCCGCTGGCTCCGCCGAAACGCGCTCGTCGCTGCGGGAAACACTGCGCGACCAAACACGGCGCTCGCCGCAGCCGTGCAACACCACGCCCACGGTGACGATCCGCTGCTCGCAGAGCATGCCCAGTGGGCGCTTGCTGAGATCAGGAAGCGGTAGGAGCCCGAAGCTCCGACTCAAGCTCTGCCGCGCGAACCGCAACCCGTTCACGAAGATCGGCAGGCTCGAGAACAACTGCCTCGCCGCGGTAGCTCAGCACCTCTCCGACGAGCCAGTCGGCGCTACCGACAGCACGCTCGGAAAGCGCTGACCCGTCGACGAGCAGGCGGGCGCCCTTTTCGACCTCCCACCGTGCAACCTCCGGCGAATACCAAATCCGGGCGGTGGTCGCGTGGTTGAGCTCCGACGGATCAAACCCCTCGCGTGGCGTGAAGATCTGCTTCTGCACCTTCGCCTTGCGCATACGGTCGAGGCGGTAGCTGCGCGGCGCGTCACGCTCCACATCCCACGTGTGGACGTACCAGTGGGGGAGACGGCGCTCGATCGAGTACGGCTCCACAAGCCGCGTCGTGACCTCGGTAGATTCAGGCTTCAAGTATTCAAGCTCGATCAACTTGTGGTCGGTGATCGCACGGGTGAGCTGCAGCACGAGATCTTCTTCCGCGCCCGCCTGGGGCGTTGGTGTTTGAGTCAGCTCAAACACGCCGAACGTCTCTTCGAGCTTGGCTCGGACACGGTCGAGCGGGCTTTGGGCACCGGCGGCGATCATCGGGCCGACAAATTCGAGTGCGAGGCGGATAGCGCGTGCCTCAAGCGGGGTGAGTCGAGGCGGACGTCGGAACGTGTCACCGAAGAGCTCCTTGTCGACGTGCACCTCGTCACCGTGGAGCTCGGCGTACACCGCATAACAGCCGCCACCGAAGTTCACGAGATTCAGCAGGGAGAGGTGCTCTTCGAGTGCCTCAGGGGCGATTGAGAAACGGCTCGACAGCTCAGCGGCGGGAATGACCGCCTCGCGCTCCTCGCCACATGCGGCAAGGAGGTAGGCGAGCAGCGACTGCAACACACCAAAGCGCTCTGGAGCAACCGGCCCAGCGGGGCGCTCAACGACGCCATCGGTTGCGGCACGCAGCGCCTCAGCGGCAGGGCTCGGCGGGGCGCCATGGTGCCCCTTGCGCACAGCTTTGGCGCCGTCAACAACAAGCTTTCGCAACGCCGCTGGCTCGAGCGGAACGGCTCGACCGTCCTGGCGGAGGATCCAACGGGCAAGCAACGTGAGGGAGGCGTACTGCGTCACGAAGACGTCGTGGTCGAGCTCGTTGCGCTCGCCGCCATAGGCCCGACTGACCCACCACGCAGTGTCAGGTGCGACTTCGATACGGGCCGTGCCAACCATCTCGCCGAACTGCCACTCGGCTCGCCCACGGTATTCGTCGACGTTGAACTCCTCGGGAACGCGGAAGTCGCGCTCACGCCGGGTCGCGAAACGAATGTCGGAACGGATGCGTGAGACCCGGAAGCTCTTGACGGTCTGGTCGTCGAGATCCTGCCCAATGACGTACCACGTGCCGTTTTCAGGGAGGAGGGCGTACGGGTTGATCGTGCGCTCGCGCTCATCGTCGCGGCCGATCGACCAGTAGCGGAACTTGACTGTCCGTTGCTTCGAGATCGCCCCTTCGAGCTTGCCGAGTCGACCCTGAAGCTCAGGCGTGTAGTCAGGGTCACGAACCTCGACGCTCATAGCTGTGGCGGTTGGAGCATCGTCGCGCGCTCCGGCCGATCGCCCGAGCGCGAGGTTCTGCAGCGCGAGCCGGAGCGGCTCGGCGTACGCAAAGCGGCCTTCGAGCAGGTAGAGGCACGTTTGGAGCGCGGCGAGCTCGTCGTCGTCAAGCTCAAGCGGCGGCAAGAAGTAGCGCTCCGATCGAAGCGTGTAGAGCTCCTCACCGGTGAATTCGTCGCGCTGCGAGTCGAGCGGCACACCAAGCGCGACGAGTTCCGCGCGGTCGGAATAGAACCGGCGCGCGAACGCCTCGTCGCTCATCTCCTGGTAGCCCTCCACATTCGACTTGATGTCGCGCGCCGTTAGCGGCCGCCGTTCAGCCATGAGGAAGGCCACGAGAGAGAGCTGACGGATCAGCTTGTCTGTGTCGTGGCTCACAGTCCGAGCCTATCGCCTTCTCGGCCCGCGCGGGACGGCCAATAACAAACCCCTGCACTCTGCGTTTTCGGCATGCCGACAGACGCATTGTTGCGCGGTGCGATCAACTCAGTTTGTTGCCGCAGAGAGCGGCGAGCGCCGAGAATTCGGGTTTCAGGCCGCGGCGCGTGAGCGCTCGAGGTGCTGATGCGACGGGCAATAGTCCCGATCTGGCAGTGGCGTGCGCTGGCACGGCTTGCCCTTCCGGGTTGTCGCATGGCAATGAGCAAGGCCGCCGTCGAACGTGCCGGCCTCGATCTGCTCCTCAATGAACGTGATCGCAGCGTTGACCCCGTGGCTGACCGCCCACGAAACCTGTGCCTGAACCGTGATCGGGAAGTAGCGGCGGATCTCGCCAAACAGCGCCCGATCAGGCTTGGAGAAGTATTGCGGATCGGTCGCAAGACGCTCCATGGTGCTCTCGCAGGCGCCCAGCACTTCGCGACGGTAGACAAGCTGCGTCGAGTGATCCACATAGGGATCGATCAAATCCTTGATGGTGCGATAGATCGCGCGTGAGTACTGGTACAGCGAGTGCTGAATCTGCAGAGTTCGCTCGTCCATAGTTGGTCGGCTCTTCTCCCTGGTTGTGCGGGGCGGGGTCGTTTCGTGCGAAAGCGAGATACACCACCTGGGCATCGGCGGTGAGGTATTCCTGTTGGGCCAGACACATGTCGCGCTTTGACGAGCGCTACTCGCGTCTTAGGTCCGACTCTATCACCCGGCTTTTTGCCGGTACCAGCGAAATTTCCGTCGACAACTGCGGGCGTTGTCTAAGAGTGCGACGTCCTCCACCGCGCTCGTAGCACCAGAGTAGCGGCGGGTATTGAAGAAAGTGTTTCGGTTTTTCCGCGAACTCGCCAGGCGTTCTACGGCGCGATCTCGCGCGCGTACGCGCTTGCGAACCCTGCGACGCGTGCGGCCGCCACAGCGTTCGCCGCTGCATCGGCCGAGCTGTAGACCCCGGCGTAGGCGACGAGATAGCCCGCGCGTAGGCTCGAGAACCCGTCGGAAGTGAGTACGCCGGTCTCGTTCAAGCCAGCAGCTTTCGCCCGAGCCGCGACCTGGCCGGCCGCCGCCTTACCGCTTGCGGTTGGGTACGAGCCGAGCACGACCGTCCACCCATGCTTGCCGGACGGCCAATCGCTGACCGACTCCTGCGGCCGAGTTGGCGCGGGAGCGGTTGTCGTCGCCACCGTGGTTACGGGGAGACTCGTTCCTGCGGTCGTTGTCGCGGCGACAGTCGTGACAGGCGCGGTGGTGGCAGGCGCGGTGGTGACAGGCTCGACGGTCGTCGGAGTCGTGACGGGAGGCGGAGCGGCGACCGTCGTCTCGCCGGTATTCGAGCGCGGCGTCCCAGCGATCAGCATCGCGACCGAGGCGCCGGCCGCGGCAACGAGAAGCGCAAGACCCGCGATCGCGACGGGGCTTTGAAGCCGCGCCATTTGGCCGTGCGCGGATGGGTCGGGCGAATGTGGCACCTCAACAGTCCGGATACCCCGCGAACAGGGCGAGTCCTGCCACTGCTCTGAACTCCAGTTGCGCGTCGAAGGGCGACAAGCTCGTCCAGACATGTCAGGATGCCGCCGATGGAGGGAGAGATTCGGCCACGGATTTCCCGACAGCTGCTGCACCTGCTGTGGCCTGTCGTCTTTGTGCTCGCGCTTGCCGCCGATTGGGCGGTTGGGGGGGCGCCGCTCGGTGGCAGGCGCGGTGTCGTGTGGGCAACGCTAGGCGTCCTCTCGTTCGCCCTAGCCACCCCGAAGCGACTCCCACGGTTCGTCTCCGGTTGGGCGCCGTTCGCAGTACTCCTACTGGTCTACGGCGTCCTCCGTGGGTTCGCCGACGGCTTGCTTTTTCCCGCACACGTCACCCCGCAACTCGACGTCGACAAGTTCCTCTTCTTCGGAGCCGTTCCGACCGTCTGGTTGCAGCACCATCTCTGGCACGGGGTGGGGGACGCCCGTGCGTGGGATTACGGCGTCTTTGTCGTGTATCTCTCGCACTTCTTCGCGACCCTCGTGCTCGCAGGGGTCTTCTGGGTGCGCAATCAGCGGCTGTTCGCGCAGTACGCAGCGAGTGTGTGTTTGCTCTCCGGTGCGGCGTTTGTGACGTACGTGCTCTATCCGGCTGTGCCGCCGTGGCTCGCGGGTGACGAAGGGTTCCTGCCGCACGTCGATCGCATCCCGCACGCCGTCGGCACCGACCTGCCGTTCGGTGGGTTTGGGGCGCTCTTCCAAAACGGCGAGAAGGTGGCGAACAACGTCGCCGCAGTCCCCTCACTCCATGCGGGCTACGCCTTCCTGATCTTGCTCTTCCTCTGGCGTTTCGCCCGAGGGCCGTGGCGCGTGGTCGTGGCGCTGTACCCCGTCGCGATGGCGTTCTCGCTGGTCTACGGGGGTGAGCACTACGTTTCCGACTGCCTGCTCGGCTGGATCTACGCCGGTCTCGCTTTCCTCGTTGTGCGGCACTTCGAGCCGTCGCTCCACTGGAACATGGGGCACCATCCGTCGGCCGACACCGAACGCTCCTAGCGCATCTCGACGCCAAGGCGCCGGGCGGCGGCCGCGATCGTTGTCCCCTGCACAAGCACCGACGCAAGGACAACCACGAACACGAGCTCATAGATGCGATCTGCGTCTGCGACGCCTCGGGCGACCGCAAAGGCGGCCAGCAAGATCGGCACTGCTCCCTTCAACCCACCCCAAAGGACGAATGCCTGCTCGCCTTTACGGAGGTGAAACGGGATGAGCAACGGCCAGCAGGCGACAGGGCGCACGACGAATGCGAGGATCGCTGCGAGCAGCAGGCCATCGGCCCACACGCCGACGTCCATCGCCGAGAGCGAGATCGTCAGCCCAAGAACGAGGAACACGACGAACTCGGCAAGTGACGACAACGCGTCGTGGAACGTCTCGATCTCCTCCTTGAACGGCGCCTGAACATCTCCGACAAGCAGCCCCGCGACGAACACTGCGAGGAAGCCCGACCCATGAGCGACAGTCGCGACCCCATAGATCACACCGGCGGCCGCGAGCGTACGCAGGGAGTACAGCCCGGCGCTTGGCAGCGACACGCGCCGCATCGTCTGCCCGAGCACGATCCCGCCGACCACACCGATCGCGAGGCCAACAACCATCTGCATGCTGAATGTGCGGATGACAACCCAGAAGCTCGACCCAGGATGCGTAGCGAGTTCGAGCATCCCAATCATCAGCGCAATCCCCACAGGATCGTTCGCGCCCGACTCGCCCTGGAGGATCGTTCCCGTCCTGCCCTCGATCTCACGGTTGCCGAGCACCGAGAACATCACGGCCGGATCAGTGGGGGCGACCGCGGCGCCGATCAGCCCGCTTGAGATCCAAGAGAACCCAATCACCCAGTGTGCGACCACCGCGATACCCCCAGCGGTCGCGAAGGTTCCGATGACTCCCAGCGTCGCGATCGGCGCAGCAGAAACGCGGAAGCGCTTCCAGCCGATCGCGAGGCCTCCGTCAAAAAGGATCACAACAAGCGCAACCGTCGAGACGCGCTCCACCGTGCCAATCGAGCTGGAAAGCCGGGGAAAGATGTCCGACGCGATCGCCGCGAGCACGAGAAACGGTGCTGCAACAGGGATCGCAAACCGCTCGGAGAGCTTCGATGTCCCAAGCGAAATGACGAGAGCGGCGCTCGCAAGCAGGATCACCGCGCCGAATGTGGTCGCGTCGTGCATGCCAAGACGGTACAGCCGCCCAACCACGAATATCGAAACAGCAGGCGAAATCTCCTAACGATTCCTTCAGTGGAGGCATACTTGCGGTGGGAATACTTCTGTCATCTGATGCGTAGGCTCGCCTTCATCTCTCTCACCCTTGCGTTGCTTCTGCCCGCAGTCGCATTCGCAGGTGGTCAGGCTGCCTCGTCGCCTGGTGACGGATCGTTCGTCACGACCGACGCTGGCGGTCGCGTGATCATCACGGGGCGCGGAATGATCTACGGCCACATCTCGGCCGGCACGATCACGGTGCTCGCCTACACATCCGACGACGGATCGCCTCCGCAGCTCTCGGCGAAGTCGCGCAGCACCGTCGCTGGCGCGTTCGGCGCCTACACGGGCACCGACGTGCGGTTCTTCTTCCCGTCGGGGCGCTACTCACTCCAGATCGACGGTGCCGGCATCGGCGTCTCTGCGGTCGGTCGCGGCTCAGTGGCGCTCATCGGCGACTCGGCACTCAGCGACTACGGCTCCTATGCGATCAACGGTGCGCGTCCGCAGACGTTGCAGCGAATTGTCACGATCGTCCCGTTTGGGGCGACACGATGACGACGCAGGCTTCCTCGCCGACGATCCTCGTTGTTGAAGACGAGAGCTCGATCGCCTCGTTTGTCTCGCTCTACTTGAAGAACGCGGGGTACACGGTGCGCACAGCCTCGACGGGTGCCGCCGGCCTTGCTGAGGCAGCGAACAACCCGGCCCTCATCGTGCTCGACCTGATGCTGCCTGACCTTGACGGCATCGAGGTGTGCAAGCGGATCCGGCAGACTTCCGACGTGCCGATCTTGATGCTCACGGCACGCGACGAGGACGTCGACAAGATCATCGGGCTCGAAGTCGGAGCGGACGACTATCTGACGAAGCCGTTCAACCCCCGCGAACTTGTGGCACGGATCAAGTCGATCCTTCGCCGATCAGCACCCAACCGTCGCGATCTCGAGACGGAAGTGCTGGAGCATGGCGACCTGCGGATCGACGCCGGTCGGCGCGAAGTGAAGGTTGTCAACGAAGAGATTCAGCTCGCCCCGAAGGAGTTCGACCTCCTGTGGGAGCTGCTTGATCACCGCGGGCTCGTGTTGACGCGCGACCAGCTGCTCGAACGTGTGTGGGGCTACACCTTCGCGGGTGACACGCGCACCGTCGACGTGCATGTCCGCCAGTTGCGGCGCAAGCTGGGCGATGCCTCCCCGATCGTGACGGTGTGGGGTGTGGGCTACAAGGTCTCTCCGGCGAAGGAAGCTTCGCGGGAACACGCGCCTGCGTAAGCCCCTCGTCGTGTTCGCCTCGCTGCGGGTCAGGCTCCCGCTCCTGTTTCTCCTGGGCATGTTGCTCGCAGGGGCCGTGATGACCGCGATTGCGATTCGGCTGTTTCAGGACTTCGCGCACAAGCAGACAGTTGCCGACCTCCGCCGTCAGGCAGATGGAATCGCGACGCTCTATACCGAGGCGATCGAGGCCGATTTTAATCCTGGCGCGACCGATTCACGGAAGGCGCCGACGTTTGCCCGCAAGAGCCTGGAACTCGCAACGGGGAGCCGCATCTACTACGTCGGGGTTCCACCGTTCCCTGGAGAGAAGTCGGGGCTCCCGACGCTGCCGGAGTCGAAGATCGACTGGCAGTCGGGGAAGATGCTGACGTTTGAGTTCGTTCCGCCCGGCACGACGAGCGAATTCATTGCTGTCGCGGCACCTGTGAAGCCGCGTGACACACCCGTTGGTGCGATTGTTGTCGCGCGCGAAAAGACGAACATCACGGCAAGCGTGTGGGCGCTCATCCGACGGCTAACCGTTGCGGGCGTGCTCGGTCTGATGGTCGCTGGGGCGTTCGCGATGTATCTGTCACGGCGGCTGGTTGAGCCGGTGCTTGGTTTGTCACGGGCGGCAGATGAGGTGGCGGCCGGCCGCTACGACACGCCGGTCCCTGCGCGCGGCGCCGGCGAGATCGGACATCTCGCGGAGCGCTTCTCGGAGATGGCCGAGCGACTCGCGGAAGCAGAGACCCATGAGCGGAACTTCCTCATGAGTGTTTCGCACGAGCTGCGAACACCGCTCACTGCCATCCGCGGACACGTGTCAGCGATCCTCGAAGGCGTCATCGACGACCCTGAGACACAGGCGCTGTCGCTTGGCGTTGTCGAAGCTGAGGCGCAGAGGCTCGAACGGCTCGTCGGCGACATCATCGACCTTGCGAAACTCGACACGCACCGGTTCACCGTGCACGCGGAGGAGGTCGATCTTGGCCAACTCGCACGGCAGGCGTACGACACCTTCGGTGAGGAGGCACGTCGACGCACGATCGACTACCGCCTTGCCATCACCGATACCACGGTGATCGTCTCTGATGGCGATCGCGTGCTTCAGATTGTCGCGAACCTCCTGTCGAACGCGTTTCGTGCGACACCCGATGGCGGTGCGATTGGCTTGACTCTCGATCGCTCGGGCAGCGTCGTGCGCTTCCGTGTCCGTGACACGGGGCCCGGGATTCCCGCCGAGCAGCAGGAGGTGATCTTCCGTCCGTTCGTCTCGGGTGCGGACGGCGGCACCGGACTCGGCCTCACGATTGCGCGCGAGCTCGCAACGGCGCTCGGCGGCAAACTCGCGCTCGAATCGGACGTCGGCGTTGGCTCAACGTTCCAGCTTGAGCTACCAGCAGACGAACCGGCCTAAACCGCAGGGGCGCCTACGAAGCGTCGTTTGCGCGTGGCAGCTTCACGAGCTGCCCGCGGGGTTCGAGCGACCGTTCGATGCGGTCGAGGCGCTCGTTCATCGACTGCCACTGACCGGAGATCAGGTCGACGAGCACGCTCAGGTCGTCGACCCGTGCGTGGCGTTCGGCCAACATGTCGCCTTCAAGACGCTCGAGGCGTCGAATCGTCTGATTCACAAGCCCCTTGACCTCGGCGAGGCGCCGAGAGATCGGCGCCGCCTCCTCGCGAAGCCCGTCGCGAAGCGCACTTCCGACAGCGTCGGGAAGGACGATCTGCAGCTCGTCGGCGGTCTGCGCGAGCGCCTCGATCTGGAGCCGAGCGCGGTCGAGCGCTGCGGCAAGCTCTGGGGGAAGGGCGTAACGGGAGTCCACGGCCAACCGACCGTACTAATGATCCCGGATGGACGCAACCCCCAAGCCCAAACCGTCACAAGATCCTTACGCTGGTTCGATGCGCGTCGACGAACTCGACTACGAGCTTCCTCCCGAGCTGATCGCCCAGAGCCCGGCCGAGCGGCGCGACGCCGCGCGGCTACTCGTTTTCCGCCGCGCCACGGGAGAGATTGAACACCGCACGATCGCCGACCTGCCACACCTGCTGCCGGAGGGCACCACCGTCGTCGTGAATGACACGAAAGTCGTCCCGGCGCGAATCCCGATCGCTTCACCGAAAGGTGAGGTGCTGCTGCTCGAACGTGTTGACGGCAACACATGGATTGGCCTGGCCCGTCCGACGCGCCGCCTGAAGCCGGGAGGGACGTACGGGCCGGTCACGCTGCATGAGCACCTTGGCGACGGACGTTGGCGGCTTACGCTCGCGGGTGAGCCCGACGGCGAAACGCCGTTGCCGCCCTACATCACGGCTCCCCTTGCGGATCGAAGCCGGTACCAGACCGTGTTTGCACGAGACCCCGGCTCCGCTGCGGCCCCGACTGCCGGCCTGCACTTCACTCCCGAGCTTCTCGCAGGCATGACCGTCGAACACGTCACGCTTCACGTGGGACTCGACACGTTTCGTCCGGTGCAGGTGGACGACCTCGCCGACCATGTCATTCATGGCGAGCGGTACTCGGTTGAACCCAGCGCGTGGGCGCGCATCCAGTCCGCCGAACGTGTGCTCGCCGTGGGGACGACGTCGGTGCGAACGCTCGAAACCGTCGCCTCAGGTGGACAGCTTGACGGACGGACAAACCTCTTCATCACACCCGGCTTCACGTTTCGCCGCGTCGACCATCTGCTGACCAACTTTCACCTGCCACGCTCGACGTTGCTCGCCCTCGTCATGGCGTTCGCCGGCGAAGAGCAGACACGCGAGCTCTACCGCCTCGCTGTCACCGAGCGGTACCGCTTCTACTCCTTCGGTGACGCGATGCTGCTCCTTTGAAAGACGCGACGAGCGTGGCGTACGTCATCCTTCGCACGTGACTTCCGTCTATCAACTTGTGGGCCAAGATGGGGCGGCCCGAGCCGGGCTCCTCCAAACCGCGCACGGCACGATTCAGACGCCCGTGTTCATGCCTGTCGGTACCAAAGCGACCGTCAAGACGCTCGACCCACTCGAAGTGCGGTCTGCGGGCGCGCAGATCGTCCTATCGAACACCTACCACCTCCATTTCCGGCCGGGCGACGAGCTGATCGCCGAGCTTGGAGGGCTCCATCGTTTTATGGGATGGGACGGTCCGATCCTCACCGATTCCGGCGGATTCCAGGTCTTTTCCCTCCGCGACACAATCGCGAAGGTCGACGATGAAGGCGTGACCTTCAACAACGTCTACGACGGGGCCGCAACGCGCTACACCCCGCAGCTTGCGGCCGCGATTCAGGCGAACCTCGGCAGCGACATCGCGATGTGCCTCGACCAGGTTCCGCCGGCAGGAGTCACCCGCCGCGAGCTTGAGGTGGCGGTGCGCCGAACTACCGACTGGGCCAAGCTTCAGCGCGACGCGCCGCGATCGCCGGGTCAGCTGCGTTTCGGTATCTCCCAGGGCGGGATCGACCCTGAGCTTCGACGCCGGTCGGTGGAAGAGATCGCCGAGCTCGACTTCGACGGCAATGCAATCGGTGGGCTTGCCATCGGCGAAGAACGCGACGTGATGTTCGCGGTCACCGATGAGGCGACCGCCATGCTGCCCGAGCATAAACCTCGGTACTTCATGGGAATCGGTGATCCCGAAGGCATCTTGGAGGTAATCGAGGCGGGCGTGGACATGTTCGACTGCGTGCTCCCGACACGTACTGCGCGCACCGGTTCGGCGCTGACGTGGGAGGGGCGACTTAACTTGCGAAACGCTCAGTTCGCCCGCGACCAACGGCCGCTCGACGAGGGCTGCGATTGCCCCGCGTGCACGCGGTTCACACGCGCGTACATCCGGCATCTCGTCAACCAGGGCGAGATTCTCGGGATCAAACTGATCTCGCTCCACAACATCCGTTTCCTGATCCAGTTGACGGATGGCGCTCGTGCCGCGATCCTCAACGGAACGTTCGCGGCCTACAAGAGCGCCGCGCTCGACCGCCTCTCCGCATGAATCCTCTCGTCGTCATCGTGATTCTCGCCATCCTCTTCTGGGTGCTGTTTGCGCTGCCCGCACGGCGACGCCGACGAGATCACGAAGCGATGCAGGACTCTCTTGAGATCGGCGATGAGGTGATCACCGCTGGCGGCATGCACGGTGTCGTCCGCGACATCGGTGACCGCCAACTCCGCATCGAAATCGCTCCCGACGTTGTCGTGAACGTCGATCGCCGTGCAATTGCTGCCGTGGCTGTGGCCGACGACGACGACGACGAAATCGTCGAGGTTGAGGCTGACGATGAGTCAGCCGATCCCGAGTCGGCCGCCGCCGACCGCTAACCTTCCCGGGCCTTGGCCTCGCGCCGCTCCCATCTCATTCTTGTTGCGCTGATCGTTGCCGCGCTCGTTGGCGTTGGCCTGCTCGCGGTGCCCTCATCGCCGTACCACAAGAGCTTGCGCCAAGGACTCGACCTTCAGGGAGGTCTCGAAGTCGTGCTGCAGGCGCAGCCACCCACAGGCCACACCCTGACGCCCGACGACATGACACGGTCGATCGACATCATGCGCAACCGCGTCGACCGGCTGGGCGTGTCGGAGCCTGAGATTCGCAAGCAGGGGACGAACCAGATCGTCATCCAGCTGCCGGCGGTTCACAACATCAACCAGGCGGCCGCGATCATCGGCCAGACGGCGCAGCTTGAGCTCTACGACCTGGAGACAAGCCTGATCTCTCCGTCTGTTGACGCGAACCAGCAGGCGGTTGCCTCATCAAGCCTCTACGACCTCCTCACCCGGGTGCAGTCGAGTCTCACTGGCACGCCAGCGGCCTACTACCTCTTCCGCACCTATGGGAAGAAGGAGATCGCCGGGCCGTACGACTCGCTCGCCGCACTTGAGAAGGATCCGTCGGTCGTCGGCCTGAAGCCGTTCACCGCACCGAAGCCGAAGCCGAAGGCAAAGACGTCTACGTCGAAGGCTGCAACGACCACAACCGCCAGCAACTCGGCTGTCGTTACGACCAAGGGCATCCGTCACGTCGCGACCACGTCGGCAGCGACCTGGCCGCCAAAGGGCTACGAAGTGCTCCGAGTGCCGGCGAAGGCTGTTGTGATCACGTGTTCGAGCGCCGTTTCGGTCGTCTGCCCTGGTCTTTCAGGACTGCCCGCGAGCGGTGTGACCTACTACTACCTCTTCAAGCACGACCCGACCAACGAGACGACGCCGATCCCGCAGATGTCGGGCAAGGATCTGAAGCTCAAGGGAACGCAGCAGGACTTCGACCCGTCGAGCGGGCAGCCGATCGTGACGATGCAGTTCACCAAGCACGGCAATTCGGTGTTCCATCAGATCACGCGGCTCGAAGCCACGCGCGGCTCGGTGTTCGGCGCGGCACAGCACTTCGCGATCGTCCTTGATGACCAGGTCCGTTCGTGGCCGCAGATCGACTACAAGCTCTACCCAGACGGCATCGACCCGACAAACGGTGGCGCCCAGATCACAGGCATGGCGAACCTGACCGAGGCGAAGAACCTCGCGCTCGTTCTGCAGACAGGTGCGCTGCCCGTCAAGTTCATCACCGTCGAGCGAAGCGACGTGTCGGCCACGCTCGGTAAGGACTCCCTGCGCGAAGCGCGGAACGCTGCAATCGGCGGCCTGATCGTCGTTGCGCTCTTCCTGCTTTTGCTCTACCGCTTCCTCGGCCTCGTCGCCGTGCTTGGACTCGGGATCTACTCGGCCTTCATGTACGCCGCAATCCTGATCTTCGGGGTCACGCTGACCCTGCCGGGCTTCGCCGGCCTGATCCTGACGATCGGTGTTGCGGCCGACGCAAACGTCGTCATCTTCGAACGTATTAAGGAGGAGTCTCGCGCCGGCAAGTCCGTGCGTGCCTCCATCCAAGCGGGCTACGCAAAGGGATTCCGCACGATCGTCGACGCCAACGTCGTCACGTCAATCACCGCCCTGATCCTCTTTGGTGTGGCGACCGCCGAAGTCAAGGGTTTCGCGCTGATGCTCCTGCTCGGAACCGTCATCTCGCTGATCACCGCGGTCGCCGCGACTCGCGCGCTGCTCGGTCTGCTCGCCGGCTTCCGCTGGTTCGACGATCCGCGGTTCATGGGAGCCAGCCCAACAGACATTCCACGGTGGCAGCGGATCGACGTCACCGGTCGCAGCCGCCTCTGGTTCATCCTCTCAATCGTCGCCATCGTCGCGAGCGTTGTCGCGATCGGCACGAAGGGCCTCAACCTTGGCATCGACTTCAAGGGTGGCGTGCAGATCTCGTTCACCACGCCGAAGCCCACCTCACTGTCGGTCGTTCGCGCGCAAGCCGCTGCGATCGGCCATGGCGACGCGATCGTGCAGGGCCGCGGCACCGCAACGCGCAGCGACGTCTACAAGAGCTTCCAGATCCGCATCAAGAAGCTCCAGCCTGCCGAGCAGGCAACGCTAACGAACGCCATTACGAACACGCTTCACGCTCAGAAACTCGGCGTCAAGAACGTGTCGGCGAGCTTCAGCAAGCAGATTCTGAAGGGGGCGTTCCTCGCGGTCTTCGTCTCGTTCCTGTTGATCGCGATCTACGTGACGCTGCGCTACCGCTGGCGGTTCGCCGTTCCGATCCTGCGAACGCTGCTGAACGACATCCCGATCGCAATGGGCGTCTACGCCATCTCGGGGCGCGAAGTGACGGCCGCGACCGTCGCGGCCATGCTCACGATCCTCGGTTACTCCGTCTACGACACGATCATCGTGTTCGATCGAGTGCGCGAGAACATGAAGCTGATGCCGCGTGCGAGCATCGCGAAGATCGCAAACGTCTCGGTGTCCGAGGTGCTGCGTCGGTCGATCGTGACCTCCGTGATCACGCTGCTTCCGATCGTTGCCCTGTTCATCTTCGGTGGCGCGACTCTCCGCGACTTCGCGTTCGCGATCATGGTTGGCATCACGATCGGTGCCGTCTCGACGATCTTCGTCGCGACGCCGCTCCTGTCAGGCCTGATGGAGCGCGATCCCGACTACGCCCGTCGCAAGGATCCAAACGACGTCAAGGCCGTGAGCCTGCCGTTCATGCGACGCGCTGAGCGCCTTGCCGCAGACGAGCCGACGCCGGCGACACCGATGGACGAAGTCGAGGCTGTCGTTGAGCAGATCGAAGAGAAGATCACCGGTGGCCCGGTGCCGACCGACGATGACAAGCGCGCCGAGCGGCGTGCCCGTCGCCGGTCAAGGCAGCATGGACGCCCCCGGTAATCCTGGTTCTGACGATCCCCTCGACCGGCTTGTCTCGGCGGTCGGTCCGCGTCTAGACGAAGCCCGCGCTCTGATCGAAGATGCAACATCGCGTTGGCGCAACGACGCGTTCCGCATGCCGGAGAGCGCCCGACAACGGCTCCAAGACCTGCTGCGCGATCTCGGTCTCGTAACGCGCGAAGAGGTCGAAGAACTCGAATTGCGGATCGCGCAGCTCGAACATCGTCTGCGGCTCGTCGAGAGGGAACCTGGCGTATGAGGTGTGCTGAGCACACGAAGGCGTGTTAGCGTCCCGCACATGACTGAGGAACGCCTCACTGCGAAGCAAGCAGAAGCACTCCGCCTTGAGATCGAGGAGCTTGAAGGCCCGCGCCGAACCGACGTCGTTGCTGCCATTAAAAAGGCGCGCGAGTTTGGCGACCTTTCCGAGAACTTCGAGTATCACGCGGCAAAGAACGAGCAGGGGCTGCTTGAAGCCCGGATCCGCACGCTGCGCGGCCGTCTTGACCACGCGATCATCGTCGAGACCGGCTCCGGCGACGTTGTGACGATCGGCTCTGTCGTTGAGGTCGAGGACGACCGCGGCGAAACGATTCGAGCTGAGGTCAGCGCCGTAGGTGGTGCAGGAACCGTTTCCCCGACATCCCCACTTGGTTCAGCGTTGCTCGGCCGCAAGGTCGGGGAGACCGTTGATGTACAGGCGCCTCGCGGCTCCTGGCAGGCGACCATCCGCGCCATCTCGTAGTGCCAACTGGCCTCCCGCCCATTCCGGGGGAGACGGAGCTCGACCGGCTCGTCGCCCGCTCTCGTCTGTTCGGTGCAGACCCGACGCTCGTGCTCTTTGGCGGTGGCAACACCTCCAGCAAGATCCTTGAGCGGGATCATCTCGGCAACGAGCGATGGGTTCTGCGGATCAAGGGGACGGGCTCTGACCTCCGCACAATCGAAGCGCGCCACTTCGCGGGTCTGTGGCTCGACGATCTCCAGCCGTTGCGGGAGCGCGACACCCTGACTGACGAGGAGATGCTTGCCTACCTCTCGCGGTGCCTTGTTGAAGCCGACGCGCCGCGGCCGTCGATTGAGACGCTCCTCCACGGGTTCCTGCCGGCGCTGCACGTCGATCATGTCCATGCCGATGCGATCTGTGCGCTCGCCAACGCTCCCGACCCGATAGCGGCCGTGCGCGAGGCGCTCGGCGACGACATCGCTGTTGCACCGTACGTTCGGCCCGGCTTTGCGCTTGCGAAGGTTGTCACTGAATTCGCCGACAGTCGCGCAGTCGTGCTCGCCCACCACGGACTCGTAACGTGGGGCGACACGCACGAGGAGTCGTACCGGCTCACGCTGGAGCTCGTCGCGAAGGCGCAGGACTATCTCGAAGCGCACGGCTCCGACATCTTCGAAGTCGCGCTCGGCTCAGGCCCAGCGCCTGAGCAGTTCCTCGCACAGCTTCGCGGACGACTCTCGCGCGAACGTCGGCAGGTTCTTGGTGTCGACCCATCACAGCGAGCGGTTGCAGGTCGCAGCGACGTTGACGTGGTCGCCGCCGTCCGCAGCACGCCAGACCACATGTTGCGAATCGGGCCGCGAACGGCGGTCATCGACGCCGACGGCGACATCGACGCGCAGGTGACTGCCTACGAGGAGGACTATCGGGCCTACCACGATGCCGAGGCGGTTGAGGGAACGCCGATGCAGAGCGCGCTGCCTAAGGTGATGCTTGTTCCGAACGTCGGCGGTATCGCGGCCGGCCCTGATGCGGGCACGGCGCGGTTGCGGCTCGAGCTTGCCGCCCACACACATGCAGCAACCGCAGCGACCCTCGATTCCTTTGGCGGCTCATCGTGGCTGACCCCTGCGCAGGTGTGGGAGTTTGAGTACTGGCCGCTTGAGCTGTACAAGCTGACGTTTGCGCCGCCGCCCGCCGAGCTTGCCGGGACCGTCGTGCTCGTCACGGGCGCCGCGTCGGGCATCGGCCGTGACGTGGCAGTCGACCTCGCACGCCGTGGAGCGCATCTTGCGATCGCCGACCTGAACGCCGAGGGGCTTGCCGAAACACTCGCCTTGCTCCCTCCCGGTCGCGCAGTCGCCGTCGACGGCGACCTCACGGACCGCGTGGTCGTCGACGGACTCGTCAGCGCGGCTGTTGAAGCGTGGGGTGGAGTCGACGCTGTTGTGTTCAACGCGGGCATCGCCGCGACTGGCAACCTCGTCGATGTCGACGAAGCCGAATGGCGCCACTCGCTTGAGGTGAACCTCACGTCGCACTTCACGCTTACCAAGCGGGTCTGGTCGATCCTCGAGCACCAGGGCATCGGTGCGAGCCTCGTCTACATCTCTTCCAAGAACGCGTTCGCGCCTGGCGCGGGCTTCGGACCCTACTCCGTCGCCAAAGCAGGGCTCGTGCAGCTTGCGAAGATCGCCGCACTCGAAGGCGGCAAACACGGGATTCGGGCGAACGTCGTCAACCCCGACGCGATCTTTGCTGGTTCGAAGCTTTGGTCAGACGAGCTCCGTAAAGAACGAGCCGACGCGCACGGCGTTGCGATCAGCGAGCTCGAAGCGTTCTACGCGAAGCGCAGTCTGCTGGGTCGTGCGGTGACCGGACCCGATGTTGCCGAGGCCGTCGCGTTCCTCGTCTCGGATCGTTCCAGAACGACAACCGGCTGCGTATTGACGGTTGATGGCGGCGTGCCCGCCGCCTTCCCGCGGTAGACGTCACGCTGTCACACTGACGCCATGGCACGGAGCTCGCGCCAGGCGAACCTCGGACGGATCGGTGAGATCGTTCAGGTCGCTGTGCGCCACGGGTTCGGCTACCTCCTCGACGAACGGCGTGGACGGGGGAGCGACGACGAGCGGGTCACCTCACGAGGACGGCATCTGCGCGAGATGCTCGACGAGCTCGGCCCAACATTTGTGAAGTTCGGCCAGCTGCTCTCGACGCGCCCCGACGTGATGCCCCCCCGACATGATTGCGGAGCTCCGGCAACTTCAAGATTCGGTCACGCCGTTCGCGTACGCCGAGGTCGAGCGAGTGATCGCCGAGGAGCTTGGGCAACCGATCGAACGTCTCTTCCTCGAGTTCGACGAGACACCGCTCGCGGCAGCATCGATCGGTCAGGTGCATCGCGCCGTGCTTCCGAACGGGCGCAAGGTCGTTGTGAAGGTGCAGCGCCCCGAGGCTCCCGCCCGCATCGAGTCCGACCTCTCGCTCCTCAAACAGCTCGCGGGCTTCATCAAAGAACGGGTGAAGGCTCTCGAATTCATCGATGTTGGCGAGATCGTCGACGAGTTCGGCCGGTCGATTCGGCAGGAGCTCGACTACCGCCAGGAGGCGCGCAACGCCGACGCGTTCTACCGCAACTTCGCGGGCAACAAGCATGTTGTCGTTCCACGCACCTACTGGAGCTACACGCGCGAGCGTGTGCTTACGCTTGAGTACCTCGAAGGCGTGCAGCTGCGCGATCTTGAGCTTGACGCGTGGTCGATGGATCAGCGACGTGAACTGGCGTACATCGTCGCGGAGGCCTGGCTCACGATGATCTTCCGCCACGGGTTCTTCCATGGCGATCCGCACCCTGCCAACGTTCTCGTGCTCGCGCCCGACCAGATCGGCCTCGTTGATTTCGGGCTCTGCGGGAAGCTCACTGACTCCGACATGTCCAAGCTCACTGCGCTCTTCATCGACGCGGCAGGGGAAAACATCGAAGCGCTGCCAAAGCGGCTAGCCGATCTCGGGGTGCAGTATCCGCGACATCGCGAGGCCGAGCTCGTTGCCGAGCTCCATCAGGTGTACGCCCGTTACTACGGCGCGACGCTGAGAGACATCGATCCGATGCAGGTGATTCGCGAAGGTTTCAGCCTGATCTACCGCATGAACCTGAAGCTGCCCACCCGCTTCGTCATGCTCGACAAAGCGATCGCGACCGTCGGTGCCGTGGGGGCCGACCTCTATCCCGATTTCAACGTGTTCGAAGTTGCACGGCCGTACGCGCGGAACCTGATGCTCGAGCGGTTCACGCCGCACCGGATCGCGTCGCGTGCACGTCGGGAAGGGTTCACCCTTGCACGGATGGCGGCCGAGCTGCCCTACCAAGTGCACGAGACACTCGATCTCGTGCGCAAGGGGGAGATCGAGGTCGGGTTCGTACACAAGGGGATCGACGAGTTCATGCACAAGCTCGACGTGCTGTTCAACAGGCTTGTGATCGCGCTCGTCGTAAGTGGCGGACTGATCGGCTCAAGCCTGATCGGGATCTTCGCGAAGACAGGCCCACAGCTCTTTGGTATCAACGCGATCTCGGTGCTTGGGTTCTTCATCTCGGGTGTCCTTGGGCTGTGGCTCTTCTGGGGCGTGATCAGATCAGGAAGGATCTGATCGAGGAGAGCGCGCCCGAGTGGCGTAGTGAGTGCGAACAGGCTCCGTGAGGGAGTCGAGAAGGAGGCAGGATGAACGGATTGGCCAAAGGCGCCCAGCTGGCCTACAAGTATGTGATTGCGGCGTTCGTCGTCGGGTGCGTCGTGCAGTTCTTCCTCGCAGGTCGAGGAGTGTTCGGCATTCGTGGCGCTGAGGCGCTCAGCGACCAGTCGAGCCTCGATCCGCATCGGATGCTTGGCAACGTGTTGGCGGGACTCGCCGTGATCGTGTTTCTGTGCGCCCTGTTGCTGCGCGACCAGACAAAGATCGTTTGGACGGGGACGCTCGTCGTGTTGAGCGAGGCAGTGCAGCATCTGACGGCCGAGCCGAGCGACCCGTGGCTTTCGGGTCTGCACCCGGTGAGCGGTATTGCAATCCTCGCGATCGGCGGCATGCTCGCCCACCGCGCCTGGCACGCTCGGAGCTGACCATTTACGGCGCGTCTGCCGGCGGCGAGTGCTGTCGGCAGACGCGTCCTGCTTAGGCCGCGCCACGAGTGTCAGCTGTGGATGCGTTGTTACAAACACGCTTCAAAGGACATCTAGGCGTGGCAGCCGGGCGCCGCTAGCGTCGTTTGCGTGACGACGAGCGTGCTGCTTACCGACCAGGAGCCAACCACAAGGGGGTTCCTCGAACGCCATCTCGCATTGAGTGGCTTCGAACTCGTCGCGGAGGCAGAAATGCGCCCTGATGTTGTTGTCGCCGGCACAGATCGCGACCTTGCCCGGTGGCGGGGTGAGGCGCCCGTGATCGTTCTGGGCGAGCAGGATGCCGAGGTCGACGATCGACTGCGAGCGTTCCGTCTGGGCTGCGACGACTACGTATCGCGGCCGTTCCACTACGACGAGCTTGTCGAGCGCATCCGTGCGGTCGTGCGCCGAACACGACCGGAAGAAGCGGTGCGGCTCGTCGCTGGGCCGCTCGAGCTTGATGCGCGCGCCCGCGTCGTCTTGATCCACGGACGGCCGATGCCGGTCTCGCGGCGCGAGTACGCGTTGCTTCGCCGACTTGCCGTCGAGCCCACCCGCACGTTCACCCGTGCCGAGCTGCTGCGAGATATCTGGGAGTACCACGCCGCCGCGCGAACCCGAGCACTCGATGTCGTCGTGTCGCGGCTCCGTCGGAAACTTCGGCTGTACGCACCGAACGACGAGCTGCTCGAAACGGTGTGGGGCGTCGGGTACCGGCTCCTTGCCGAGCTGCCGGGGCCTTCAGGTTCGTGATGGCGCCCCTACAGAGGCAGGGTGGCACCCTCAAGGTCGAGCAGCGCCTGCTTGACGGGCAGCCCGCCGGCGTATCCGGTGAGCGAGCCGTTCGCGCCAATGATGCGATGGCATGGGAGCACGATCGGAATCGGGTTGCGGTTCATCACTGTGCCAATAGCCCGGGCGGCCTTCGGGCGGCCCACCTTCGCAGCCAGGCCACCGTAGGTCTCGACGCGCCCATACGGCACGCGCGCGAGCTCGTGCAACACCGCCTCGTTGAATGCGGCAACGCGCAAGTCGAGGGCGAGATCGAACGTGTGCCGCTTCCCTTCGAAGTACTCGTCAAGCTCGCGACGGATCGTGTCGAGCGGCAGTCGCAGCATCTTGACGCCGAATGTTCGGGCCACATCCTCCTCCGCCGAGTCGGGCGTGAACGAGATGCGGCAGAGCCCCTTCGAAGTGGCGGCGAGAAACAGGTCGCCCACCGGCGAGGGGACGATGTCGAAGCGCACATCAACGAGTCCGGCGGCGAGGGCGGCAGCACGGAAGCGTGCGTCGAGGTCAGGCGTCACGTTCATGGCTTCTCCTTAGTCGACGGACACCCGAAGATGCCGCGGCGCGCGCTGCCTCCTCGGACGAACCGAGCGCCTCAGCGATCTCGGCGTAGTGCAGGTCGTAGGCGTAGCGAAGGACAACGGCCGCGCGTTCCTTGGGTGGGAGGTCGTGGGTGAGGTACGCGATCTCTTCGAACGCTGCCTGGTCGAAGCCGTCGTGGTCAGGCACTTCCAGCAAGGCGACGTCGACATCGGCACGCGCGGCGTCGTCGCGCGCCGTGCCACGGAGCACGTCCATCGCGGCGCGGGTCGCGATCGTGAAGACCCAGGCTCGGAGGTGCTCACCATGCTCAAGCCTGTCGTAGCCGCGGAGCGCCTTCAAGAACGTCTCCTGCCAGACATCCTCAGCCTGCTGGCCAACCAGTCTCCGCAGGTAGCCGAGTACCGGATCGGCGTGCTCGCAATAGAACGATTCAAAAGGTGGGATTGACGTCACGGCCTGCATCATCAACTGAAACGTGGCAGCCTGCGCGGTTGTGAGATGCGCTGTCGTTGGACACGTCGAATGGACTGAGTTCGCGCTCGTCGACCATGTGCCGGCACCTGGGAACATCGCGCATGCCTTCGACGACTGGGCGGAGCCTGCCGGTGGTGGCGCCGTCGTTGCCACCCAGATCCGGAAGTTGGCCGGCACCTGCGACTTCTTCACTGCGCTCGGCGACGACGAGCTTGGCCACAAGTGCGCAGAACGCCTGGGCGAGATGGGACTCTCGCTGACGGTTGAGTGGTTCGGCCGGACACGACGTGCGATCACGCTGATCGACGAGCATCGAGAACGGACGATCACGACGTTCGGGCCGAAGTTACGGCCAAATGGGGAGTACGACTTCGCAGAATACGACTTCGTCTTCTTCATCGCGGGTGAGCCAGAGGTTCTCCGTGCTGCCCGGGCCGCCCGTTTCCTCGCAGCGACGACACGTGAGGTGCCGACACTCAAAGAAGGTGGCGTCCAGATCGACCTGCTGATCGGCAGCGGCCGAGATCCCGGTGAGCACTACGACGGCGGCATCGACGCGACGATCGTTGTCGCAACCGAAGGCACCGACGGAGGAGTCGTCAACGGACGACGGTACGACGCACTCACCACGCCCGGGCAAGTGGTCGACACCTATGGCGCTGGCGACTCCTTTGCCGCCGCGCTGGGATTTGCGCTTGCACGAGGCGACGGGCTCGACGCCGCGCTCGCGCTCGCAGCACGCGCGGGTGCTGGGGTCGTAACGGGCAAAGGCCCGTACACGTCCCAGATCTGGGCCTAGCCACCACGCGCCACCCCTGAATCGCTTCGACGACGCGCCGATACGCGGGCGCCGCTGTGCCCGCGCTCGTCCACGCGCACCGACGTGCGGGGAAGGAATCCGAAATACGACGTCGATTGGGGTGGACAGTTGGGGGAAAGTGGGTTAGAGTGGGGCGCGGTGGAACCCTGTGCTACTCGGCGAACATGAGCATTCACTCGACGACAAGAACCGCCTCACCCTCCCGGCGAAGTTCCGCAGTGAGCTGGGAGAGCGGGTTGTCGTCTCGCGCGGTCTCGACGGCTGCCTCTACGTCTACGCCGAACGCGACTGGGAGAAGTTCCGCGAGCGCATCGCATCGCTCGACCTGCTCAGCGCCGGTGGTCGGACGATGCAGCGACGGTTCTTCGCCAGCGCATCGATCGCCGAGCTCGACCGGCAGGGCAGACTCGTGATCCCCGCCGTGCTCCTTGAGCGCACCGGCATCGGGCGCGAAGTGACCGTCGCGGGCATTGACGACCACCTTGAGATTTGGGATCGGTCCGCGTGGGCCGCATTGCTGGCAGAAACGGAGGAGACAGCGGAAGATGTTGCCGAGCGTCTTGCCAACCGAGACTGACCACGTCCCCGTCCTGGCGGACGAGGTGCTCACGTCGCTCGACCCTCACCCGGGCGAGACGGTCGTTGACTGCACGTTCGGCGCAGGCGGCCACTCCGCAATGCTCGCTGCACGCCTCCGCGGCGAAGGCAAGCTCATCGCGATCGACCGCGACCCGACCGTCGAGCAGTACTTCGAGCGCTTCCGCCGCTCCACCGCTGCGAAAACGCGACTGCTGAGCGGCGAGTTCTCGACTGTTCTTGAACAGCTCGCAGAAAACGGCGTCAAGGCAGACGCGATCCTGATGGATCTCGGCGTCTCGTCGATGCAGCTCGATCGACCCGAACGCGGCTTCTCATACGCCGTCGATGCGCCCCTTGACATGCGCATGGATCCGTCTGCCGATCTCTCGGCTGCCGACGTCGTGAACGAATACTCCGAGCAGAACCTCGCCCAGATCTTCAAGAGCTACGGCGAAGAGCGTTACGCCCGCCAGATCTCACGAGCGATCAACCGGCAGCGGCTGAAGAAGCCCTATACGCGCACCGGTGAGCTCGTCGACACGATCAAGGCATCGATTCCTGCGCCCGCACGGTTCGGAGAAGGCCACCCCGCCAAGCGCGTCTTCCAGGCGCTGCGCATCGAAGTCAACGACGAGTTGGGTGCCGTCCAGCGCGCGCTTCCTGCGGCGCTCGAAATGTTGCGCCCCGGTGGTCGCCTCGCCGTTATCTCATTCCACTCGCTGGAAGACCGGATCGTCAAGCAGTTCCTCCGCCACGAGGAGCAGGGCTGCACTTGCCCGCCGGAATTCCCGATCTGCAACTGCGGGGCAAGCCCATCGCTCCGTGCGACTCCACGACGTGCGATTCGCCCGTCTGCCGCGGAGATCGCTCGCAACCCGCGCTCCCAATCAGCGCGGCTTCGCGTGGCGGTGAAGAGTGGCTAGCGCCCGCGCAGCCGTCGCAACTCCCGCCCCACGAGCACGGCCTCGTCGGGCACCGCAAACCGCCGCTCCCCGCTCACGCAAGCGTGCGGCCACGCGGACGCGTGCACGGTCAGGCGTGATCTGGATCGTTGTCGCGGGCGTCATCCTTGCCGGCGTCGTCTTCGTGAACCTTGCCGTGCTGCGGCTGAATCTTCGAGTCGACTCCGAGGTGCAGCTACGTGCGCACCTTCGTGCCGAGAACGCAATGCTCCAATCACAGCTCTCAAGCGAACTCGCATCACCTCGGATCCAGCACGTGGCACGTAAGCAAGATGGCCTCAGCCAGGCCGACCCGTCCACGATCCGATACATCAACCTCGGGCATTGAGCATGGGGGAGAAGAAGGCCAACAGTCGGATTCGCCTGCTGGCCGTCGTCTTTCCGATCCTCTTTGCTGGGGTTCTCGCGCGGGCCGTCTACATCCAGGCGGCTGAGCACACGAAGTTCGCCGGCATGGCGAAGCGGCAGCACCACTCGACCGTAACGACGCGCGCGGGCCGCGGCCCGATCTTCGACCGCACCGGCGTCGAACTTGCCGCCGGCGTGCAGAAGATGACCGTCTTCGCCGACCCGACCCAGATCCAGGATCCGCGCGAGGTCGCCATGGCCGCACACGACATCCTCGGAGTGAGCGCGAACAGTCTCTACCCACTGCTCCTCAACAAAAAGACGCAGTACGTACCAATCCTCCGATTCGCCGACGCGGCAAAGGCAGAGCTGCTCGCGAACAAGAAGATCCCAGGAATCGGCTTCTTGCCGGAAGAGCAGCGCGGATACCCACAAAACAGCGTGGGTGCGCAGATCATCGGCTTCGCCGGCACCGACAACAAGGGTCTCGTTGGCCTCGAATACCAGTACGACCACGCACTGTCGGGTCGGCCCGGCACCCAGACAATCGTGCAGGACCCGTTCGGTCGCGCCATCGATGTGATCAGCTCCCGTCCTGAGCGGGAAGGCCTGCCGATCTTCTCGACGATCGACCACACGATTCAGGCGAACGCAGAAGCAGTGCTGCGCGCCACGATGGCGAAGTGGGGAGCAAAAGACGCCACAGCGGTCGTGCTCGACCCGCGCACCGGCGAGGTGCTCGCAATGGCGCAGGCACCGGGCTACAACGCAAACAACACCTCGACCGCGTCGCAGGCAACCTTGCGCAACCGCGCCGTCACCGACACGTACGAGCCGGGATCGACGTTCAAGCTGGTCACCGTCACCGCCGCCTTGTCGGAAGGGCTCGTAACACCGAAGACGCGCTTCACGCTGCCGTATTCGATCCACGTAGCTGACCGCACGGTGCACGACGCCGAGCGCCGCGGAACCGTCAACTACAACGTCTCGCAGATCCTCAAGTACTCGTCGAACGTCGGCGCGATCACCCTCGCCGAGAAGCTCGGCGCACCCGCGCTTTCACGGTGGATTGCGAAGTTCGGCTTCGGTCACACGACGGGCATCGACTTCCCCGGTGAGTCGCCTGGCCTGATGCTCCAGCTCGACCAATGGTCTGGTTCGACGATCGGCAACGTCCCGATCGGGCAGGGCGTCGCCGTTACGCCGATCCAGATGGCGTCGATCTACGCAGCGGTTGCAAACGACGGGATTTGGATTCAGCCTCACCTTGTGAGCAAAATCGGCGGCCGCGTACTCACCGGCTTCGCGCATCGGCGGATCATGTCGCCACTCGTTGACCGCCAGGTGAAGACGATGCTCACCGGCGTCGTCGAGGCCGGCACCGGCGTTGAGGCGGCGATCCCTGGCTACTCCGTCGCGGGTAAGACCGGTACAGCGCAGAAGCCTGATGGGCACGGCGGCTACTCGAAGTACAACTATGTCGCGTCGTTCGTGGGAATGGTGCCCGCAAAAGATCCGAAGCTCGTCGTGCTGGTCACCGTCGATGAGCCGCGCGGGGCGATCTTCGGTGGCGTCGTCGCCGCACCCGCCTTCCAGGAAATCGCAAAGTTCGACCTGCAGTACCTCGAAGTGCCGCCCGACCAGCCCGCCACACGCACCGTCCTCGGCGCCCGGTAAGCATGCCGCCGGTCGGGGCCTGTACCCACGCTCGTTAGACTCGACACGATGCTCCTTGAGCTCGTGAGCGCGGCCGTAGGTTCGACCGAGACAGTGAATGCCGCACCGGTCGAGATCACCGACCTCGCGTACGACTCCCGTTCCGTCACCCAGGGATCGCTGTTCTTCTGCGTGCGGGGAGGCCGGATCGACGGTCACGACCTCGCTGCAGACGCGATCGCAGCTGGCGCTACCGCACTCGTGGTTGAGCGACCACTGCCCCTTCCCGTGCCCCAAGTCGTCGTGGCGAGCGCGAGGGCAGCCATGCCGCGCGCCGCGGTCGCGTTCTTCAACGATCCGACTGCGTTGCTCAAGGTTGTCGCAGTCACGGGAACGAACGGGAAGACGACGTCCGCGTACCTCCTCGACGCGATCCTACGAGCGGCGGGCTACAGCGCCGGACTGCTTACGAACATCGAGCGGCGAGCTGGCGGCGAGTCGCTGCCCACCGGGCTGAACACACCGGAGGCGATCGACCTGCAGCGGATCTTTCGCACGATGGTGGACGCTGGCGACACCGCGTGCGTGATGGAGGCCACCTCGATCGCCTCATCCCAGGGCCGTCTCGACGGGACCCGATTCGCCGTTCTGCTCTTCACGAATCTCACGCAAGATCACCTCGACTTCCACGGCTCGATGGACGAGTACTTCGACGCGAAGCGTCGGCTCTTCGAGCAGTCCGACATCGCGGTGATCAACACCGCCGACGAGTGGGGCAAGCGTTTGGCCGACACGCTCCCCGACGCGATCACGTTCGACGGCGACTCACCGATCCTCGACGGAACCCGACTCGCCCTTCGCGGGACATTCAACCGCACGAACGCGGCTGGAGCCGCACTCGCGGCACGCGCCCTTGGCATTTCGGACGACGAGATTCGACAGGGGCTCGAGAGTGTCCGTGGAGTGCCAGGCCGGTTCGAACCGATCGACGAAGGGCAGCCGTTCACGGTGCTCGTCGATTACGCCCACACCCCGGATGGACTCGAGAACATTCTTCGGGCGGCCCGCGAACTTGTCGTCGATGGGCGGCTGATCGTCGTGTTCGGTGCTGGAGGAGATCGCGACCGCACCAAGCGGCCACAGATGGGCGAAGTCGTCGCGCGGCTCGCCGACACGGCGATCGTCACCTCCGACAACCCGCGCAGCGAGGATCCCGCCGTGATCGCCGCGGAAGTCGCCGCTGGAATGGGATCGGCGCACGCGGTCGAGCTTGACCGTCGCAAAGCGATCCACCGTGCCCTCGAGCACGCCCACACCGGTGATGTCGTCGTACTCGCTGGTCGTGGCGCCGAAGCGGAACAGGATCTCGCGAGCGGCAAGGTGCCGTTCGACGACCGCGAGGTCGCGCGATCGGCGCTGCGAGCGCTGTGGAGCGCCTCATGATTCCGATTCCGCTCACAGAGATCGAAACACTCGGCCGCGTTCAAGCTCGCCCCTGGGCGAGTGTCGTTACCGGAGTCAAGATCGACTCGCGGCTTGTTGAGGAGGGAGATCTCTTCGTGGCGGTTGGTGAGCGTGGCGCCGATTTCGTCGCCCACGCGCTCGCCCGTGGAGCAGATGCAGTGCTTGAGCCACACGATGCACACGCCGCCCTTGCCGCCATCGCCGGAGCCGTCCGACGGCGATCGACCGCCAAGATCGTTGCGATCACCGGATCGACGGGGAAGACCACTACGAAGGACATCCTCGCCGCGCTCTGTGCACCTCGCGCCCGCACGGTGGCGTCGGAAGCCAATTTCAATAACGAGCTTGGCGTGCCGCTCACGCTCTGCCGGATCGAGACCGACACCGAGATCTGCATTGCCGAGATGGGGATGCGTGGACTGCGCCAGATCGATTGGCTTGCGCGGTTCACACAGCCAGACGTCGCGCTCATCACGAACGTCGGGCCCGTGCACCTCGAGTTCCTCGAATCAGTCGAGAATGTCGCCCGCGCAAAGGCTGAGGTGATCGAACACCTTCGACCCGGTGGTGTTGCCGTTGTGCCCGATGACCGACTGCTCGACCCGTACCTCCTTCGCACCGACATCGAGATCCGGCGCTTCGGCAGGTCGACACGCGACGGGCAGTTCAACGTCGCTGGTCGCACGATCACGCTCACCACCAACTTCACGGCTGGCCATCAGTTCGACAATCTGCTCGCTGCGCTGATCGTGTGCGACGCCCTCGGACTGCACATCGAGGATGGGACGCTCGACGTCGCATTCTCGCCACTGCGCGAGGAGGAGCAGCTTGTCGCGTCGGGCGCGCTGCTCTTGAACGACTCC
The DNA here is from genome assembly GCA_009702325.1 of Actinomycetota bacterium. Taxonomy (GTDB): domain Bacteria; phylum Actinomycetota; class Thermoleophilia; order Gaiellales; family Gaiellaceae; genus PALSA-600. The sequence goes on along the minus strand of WLID01000002.1, from coordinate 138,954 downwards.
TACAACGCAAATCCGATCTCGATGCGCGCAGCACTCGAACATGCTGCGGGTCGCGTGACGGAGGGTCGGCTGATCGCCGTCCTCGGGACGATGGCCGAGCTCGGTGCCGACAGCGCAGCGTTCCACCGCGAGATCGGCGAGCAGGCCGCCAACCTTGGCGTCACCGAGATCTGGGGTGTGGGCGAAGCGGCGCGCGGCTACGACACAGGGCGCGTTCCGTTTCGATGGTTCGCAAACGCTGCCGACGTCGACACCACCGCGCTGTTGGCGCTCGCCTCGGGTGACGTCGTGCTCGTCAAGGGATCCCGTTCGGTGGGACTTGAAACAGTCGCGGCGAAGGTACGCGGCGAATGATGGTGAGACGCCGACGCTCCCGCCCGAGTAGGGTGGCCTAATGGCACGTGTACTCGTGGCAGGGCTTGTGGCGTTGATCATCTCGATCCTCGCCGGCCCCACCTTCATCGACTTCCTGCGACGCCACTCGTTCGGTCAGCAGATCCGCGAAGACGGACCCCAGCACCACTCGGCGAAGCAGGGAACACCAACGATGGGTGGCGTTCTGATCGTCTTCGCCGCCGCGATCGCCTTCCTCGCAACGAGTGACTACACGCTGCCGGCGCTCACCATCCTTGGTGCGACGGTCGCCTGCGGCGCGATCGGCTTCATCGACGACTTCGCGAAGCTTCGGAAGAAGCGCTCGCTTGGGCTAAGCGGACGCTGGAAGATGGTGCTCCTCGGCTGCACCGCTGTCGCGGTTGGCTACGCCGCACACCACCAGCAGCTCCGCCATGACGTCTTCGTTCCCATCGTCGACAAGTGGGTTCCGCTCGGCCCCGCCTGGTACGTGCTCGTGTTCTTCATCATCGTCGGGGCCGCGAACGCGGTGAACCTGACCGATGGACTCGACGGTCTCGCAGCAGGCACCTCGATCATCTCGCTCATGACCCTCACCGCCATGGCGGTGACGATCTACATTCGCTCAGGCGGGCTGCATCACCGCATCGAAAATCGCCTCGACGCCGCCTTCATCGGTGCGGCCGTGATCGGGGCCGCAGTCGGCTTCCTTTGGTTCAACGCGTTCCCGGCCGAGGTGTTCATGGGCGACACCGGCTCAATGGCACTTGGCGGAGCTATCGGTGCGATGGCGATCTTCCTGAAGGTCGAGCTGCTCCTGCTGCTCGTCGGCGGCATCTTCGTCGTCGAAGCCGTGTCGGTGATGCTGCAGGTGCTCTCGTTCCGCTGGTGGGGGAGACGCGTCTTCTTAATGGCGCCGATCCACCATCACTTCGAGATGAAGGCCTGGTCGGAGACGAAGATCATGGTGCGGTTCTGGATCGTCTCCGGCATCCTCTGCGCCGCTGGCTTCGCGCTCTTCTACAAGTACTACCCGCAGATCCGCCCGAACTGATGCGCGTCCTCGTCTACGGGCTGGCGCGCTCGGGGACGGCCGCGATTGAGCGGCTCCGCGAGCGAGGCGACGAGGTGATCGCCGTCGATCGCAGCTTGGGCAATGAGGATGACCTGGGGCTGCTCGCGGGAGTCGATGTCCTCGTCAAGAGCCCTGGCGTGCCGAGCGAGTTGCCGCTCGTCGTTGCGGCGCGGGAGCGTTCGATTCCTGTGTGGTCGGAGGTGGAACTCGCGTGGACATTCTTCCCGGCCACGACGAAGGTCGTTGGCGTGACGGGTACGAACGGCAAGACGACCACCACGGAACTCCTCGGTGCGATCTTCCGTGTGGCAGGGCGAGACGTTGCGGTTGCCGGAAACGTCGGCACCGCGCTCGCGACTGTCAGAGACGCCGAGTGGGTTGTGTGTGAGCTCTCGTCGTTCCAGCTGGAGGACGTCCACACGCTCGCCTGCGATGTCGCGGTGCTGCTGAACGTCGAACCCGATCACATCGATCGGCACGGCAGCTTTGACGCGTACCGGGCGGCGAAGTTACGGATCTTCGACCGGGCACGGGCGAAGGTCGTTCCCGCGGGTTCGGGCCTTCCCGGCATCGAGTTTTCTGCCGACGACCCGCTGCCCGCCGAACCGCTGATCCGCGGCCGACACAATCGTGAGAACGCCGCTGCTGCCGTTGCGGCGGCCCGCGCCGCAGGAATCGATGACGACGCGATCGCCGAGGCGCTCGGCACGTTCCCTGGCGTGAAACACCGGCTGGAACCTGTGACCGAGCGCGCGGGCGTCCGGTACGTCAACGATTCGAAGGCGACGAACGTTGCGGCCACCCGGCGCGCGCTCGCCGCGTATGCCGACGAGCCGGTACACCTGATCCTCGGCGGTTCGTTGAAGGGTGAGGACTACACGCCGTTGGGCAGCGAGATTGGCCCAAATGTTGTAGCGATCCACTTGATCGGCGAGGCGGCGCCTGAGATTGCCAAGGCGCTGAGCGGTCTCGATTTTCATGACGACGAGACGCTCGCTGCGGCCATCGAGCACGCGGCGCATCTCGCGAAGCCTGGGGAGGTCGTGCTTTTGAGCCCGGCATGCGCGAGCTTCGATCAGTTCCAGAACTACGAGCACCGCGGTGACGAGTTTCGCCGCATGGTTGAATCGCTCGCTGGGTGAGACGATCGACTAGCGTGAGAGCATGATCGCCGTCCTCGGAATGGGATTGCTTGGCGCGAACTTCTCGCGGGCTCTGCTTGAGCGTGGCGAGACGGTGCATGTGTGGAACCGTTCCCCCGAGCGTGCGCAGGCTCTGGTGGAGGAAGGAGCGGTCGCGTTCGCCGACGCCGCTGAAGCAGTTGCAGGGGCCGAGCGGGTGCACATCGTCGTGTCGGATGATGCGGCTGTCGACTCGGTGCTGGCTCTCGCCCAGTGCGCGCCGGGCACGCTGGTGATCGACCACACGACAACTTCGACTCGTGGTGCGTTGGCACGGACGGCCCGCACCGACATCGTCTACGTCCACGCGCCGGTGTTCATGGGGCCGTCGAACGCTCGTGATGCAACCGGGTTGATGCTTGTGTCGGGTGACCGCGAGCGGGTTGATCGCGTCCGGCCGTTGCTCGAGACGATGACGGGAACGTTGCTCGATATGGGTGAACGCGTCGATGCAGCGGCTGGTTTCAAGCTGATGGGGAACACGTTTCTGCTTGGGCACATCGGCGCGATGAGCGACCTGATGGCGCTTGGGAAGGCTCTCGGGATTCCGACGGAGGAGGCGGTGACGTTGCTTGAGCATTTCAATCCGGCGGCGTCGGCACCGGCTCGGTCGAAGGGGATTGCGGCGGGCGATTTTTCGAAGCCGTCGTGGGAGCTTGTGATGGCGCGTAAGGATGCGCGCCTGGTGGCGGAGGAGGTGGCGGCGACCGACGTTCGGCTGACCGTTCTGCCGGGTGTCGCTGAGCGGATGGACGAGATGATTGCGCGGGGTCACGGGCAGGACGATTGGGCCGTGATCGCCAAAGATTCGCTGCTGCCCTAAACGGCCAGCGCCCACCTGTCCTTTTCGGATTTTTGGCGTTGTCGTTTTGACATGGCTCGGCGCGACGTGCCTTGCGTCGGAGCGCGTTGTGCCGCAACGCTTTGCCGATCCGCCATGTCCCCTTGCCCCATGGCCGGGGGACTGTCCCCAGGGCATGGCCTGAAACGACGCGCCGCGCGAGGAGTTCGGCTGCCGCGGGCGAAGTGTCGTTGGATGCGCAAAGGTGAGCTTGAGTCAAGAGTTCTGATCCTCGTAACCCTTGCGCTCGTCGCGTTCGGGATCGTGATGGTCTACTCAGCGACATCAGCGTCCGCAGCAGTCGGCGGCTCGAACCCGAACTACTACCTCGAACGCCAAGGCATCTACGCCTCCCTCGGGATCGCACTGATGGTGATCGCCCAACGATGGGACTACCGCCGCCTGAAGAAGCTCTCCGGGCCGCTCGTCCTCATCTCACTCGCGCTACTCGTCGCGGTGCTGGTCATCGGCCCCGTTATCAATGGAGCGCGACGCTGGATCTCACTCGGGCCCGCCGCCTTCCAGCCATCCGAGCTCGCGAAGCTCACACTTTGCATCTGGGCAGCCGCCTACCTCGCCCGGCACAAGGCGCCCCGAACGCTGAACGACCTTGTCCGCCCGATCGGAGCCCTCGCAGGACTCTTCGCAATGCTGCTCCTCGTCGAACCCGACATGGGAACCGCGATCGCCATGCTCCTCATGCTGAGCGGCGTGCTCCTCGTCGCGGGCACACCCATCCGGGTGCTTGGCGGTGCGATGGCGATCGCCGGTGCGCTCGGCACAGCCGCCATCTGGTTCGAGCCATACCGCCGAGCCCGGTTCTTCGCGTTCCTTCACCCATGGGATGACGCCCAAGGCGCCGGCTTCCAGATCGTCCAGGCGATGATCGGTATGGGATCCGGAGGATTCTTCGGCGTCGGACTCGGCCAAGGCGTCCAGAAGATCTTCTATCTGCCCGAAGCGCCCACCGACATGATGCTCGCGAACATCGGCGAAGAGCTCGGACTGTTCGGCGTCACCATGGTCGTCGCCGCCTACATCGTATTCGGCTGGGCCGGGTTCAAAGTTGCGCTCGCCTGCCGCGACCCGTTCGGCAAGTACCTCGCCTCGGGCGTCACCGTCCTCGTTTGCGGTCAGGCCGCGATCAACATCGCCGCGGTCTTGAGCATCGCCCCGCTCACCGGAATCCCACTCCCGTTCCTCTCATACGGCGGCTCGAGCCTCGTCGTGTTGCTCGCCGCGGTCGGAATCCTCCTTAACATCGCTCATCGTGGAACAGTCACCCAGACAGCTTCGGTTCCTGATCGCAGCCGGGGGAACGGCAGGACACGTCCTGCCCGCCCTAGCGATCGCCGACGCGTTGCGAGCGCGAGGAGCGAACGTGACGTTCGCCGGGTCGCCGGATCGCGTCGAGGCTCGCCTCGTACCTGACGCCGGGTACGAGTTCGACGCCTTCCGGATCTCCGGGTTCCCGCGAAAGCTGGGCCTCCGTTTCGTGCGGGCACTTGGCCGCGCCGCAACAGCACCCGCGGCATGCGCTGCGATCATCCGTCGACGCCGGCCTGACGCGGTACTTGGTGGTGGCGGCTACGTCGCTGGCCCGATGGTGCTCGCCGCGTCGCTGCTTCGTATCCCGACAGCGTTGACCGAAGCCGATGCCCATTTCGGGCTCGCCAATCGGCTCGCAGCACCGTTCGCCCGGCGCGTCTACCTCGCCTATCCCGTCGAAGGTCGCACCACCAGTCGCTACAACGTCGTCGGTCGAGCGATCCCCGAACGCTCACGGTCGATCGCCACCGCCGAGGCTCGCGCGTTCTTTGGGCTTCCGGCTGAAGGGCCCGTGGTGCTGATTGCCGGGGCGATGGCGGGCGCACACGCGCTCAACGAGTTCGCGGTGGAGACGTTCGGTGCCGATGGGCCCGCCGTGCTCCACATCACAGGCGACCGCGACTTCGACGAGGTCGCCGCCAGCGTGTCGCGTCCTGGGTACGTCGTCGTGCCAACAACCGATCGCCCGGGGGCAGCCTATTCGGCAGCCGATCTCGTGATCGCCCGGGCGGGGAGCTCCGTGTGGGAAGTCGCGGCAGCTGGCAAACCCGCAATCTTTGTGCCGTATCCCTACGCCACCGCCGATCACCAAGCGAAGAACGCCGAGCATTTTGTGCGAGCGGGCGGTGCCGTGATGGTGCGAGAGGCCCAGCTCTCCGAGGTCGGTGACCGTGCGAAGGAGTTGCTTGCAGACCCGTCCCGCCTCACCACGATGGCGGCCGCAATGCTTGCCGCGGCGCGTCCTGACGCTGCCGACGTGATTGCAGAAGGGTTGATTGCACTTGTCCGCTCTTAGCGGTCGGCGATTGTGGTTTGTCGGCATCGGCGGGTCGGGGCTCTCGGCCTATGCCCAGCTCGCGCGAGCGTGGGGGGCAGAGGTTGGCGGGTGGGACAAGGTGACAACGCCCTATCTCGGCGGCCTAGAGGACGTCCCGGTTGAGATCACCCCTGAACCAGTCATCCCCGATGGGTGGGAGCCGATTGTTTCGAGCGCCTACCCCGCAGTGGCCGGCACGTCACGTGCCGCATTCCTTCGTGAGCTTGTCAGCCTCCGCCCAGCGATCGTTGTGGCGGGAGCGCACGGCAAAGGGACGACCGCCGCGATGATCGCGTACGTGTTGCGGGAAGCGGGCAGGGATCCAGCGTGGCTGATCGGCTCGCCCGTGCCACAACTCGGGGCGAACGCCGGGTCGGGGGAGGGATGGCTTGTCGTTGAGGGTGACGAGTCTGACCGCACAGTCTTTGGGCTCCCGGCCGAGATTGCGGTGGTCACCAACGTTGAGCTCGATCACCACACGGAGTTTCGGTCACTCGCGGAACTCGAAGACGCCTTCGGATCCTGGGCGGCGGCGGCACCGCACCTCGTGCGGGACGCTCCCGCCTTCGATGGGGCGCTGAGCGTCCCCGGCGCCCACAATCGGGCGAACGCGGGCACGGCGCTCGCGGCGCTGGCGCTCGCGGGAGTTCCGGCAGCCGAGGCAGCGCCGATCCTCGCGCGGTTTACGGGGACAGGTCGGCGCTTCGAGGTGAGCGAGGTGGGCGGTGTGACAATCGTCGACGACTACGGCCATCACCCAACTGAGGTGGCGGCGGCGATCGCGGCAGCGCGAGAGGCGTTCCCGGGCCGCCGCCTTCGCGTGCTCTTCCAGCCGCATCTCTACTCGCGCACGCGCCACCTCGCAACGGAATTTGGTCGCGCACTGGCCGGAGCCGACGATGTGGCTGTGACCGACATCTACGCGGCCCGTGAGGTGCCGGTTGCGGGCGTCGACGGGATGCTGGTGGTACGGGCGGTCTCGGATGCCGGCGGGCTTCCGGTCTACACCCCCGCGGTTGATGCTGGCGTGGCCTATCTCGTCTCGCGAGCGCGCAAGGGCGACGTCTTGTTGATTGCAGGTGCGGGCGACATCGATCGTGCTCCCGCGCTGTTGCGAGAGAGGCTCGGGACGATGGCATGACGGAGTTGCCTGAGATCCGCGACGACGAGCCGCTGGCACGACATACGACGATCGGCACCGGCGGCACGGCCCGCCATTACGCCGAGCCCGCGTCTGTCTCCCAGTTGCAGGCGGTGCTGGCGCATGCGGAGGCGAGTGCCTGGCCGGTCGAGGTCATCGGACTCGGTTCGAACCTGCTCGTGCACGACGACGGGGTGGATGCGCTCGTGCTTCGCCTCGTTGGCGAGCTCGCTTCGGTGACGATTGATGGGAAGACGATGGTGGCGGGCGGCGGCGCGACGAACGCCGTCTGCTTGCACCGTGCACGCGATGCTGGGCTTGGCGGCTTTGAGTTCGCGGCGGCGATCCCTGGTACGGCTGGTGGCGGTGTGCGGATGAATGCCGGCGCGTACGGAAGCGACTGGAGTGAGATCACGCGTTCGGTGCTCGTTGTCGATGCCCGCGGCACACACGAGTTGGGCGTCGGGGATCTCGGGCTCAGCTATCGCCACTCCGGCTTGATCCCCGGCCAGGTTGTGGCTGAGGTGCGGTACGAGCTGATTCCGCGTGATCCGTCTGTGATCCGTGCGAGCGCATCAGCGTTGCTCGCCAAACGGAAAGCCTCGCAACCCACGAACAAGCGAACCTTTGGGAGCGTGTTTAAGAACCCGTCTCCGGATCTCGGCGCGGGGCAGGCGATCGAGGCGTGCGGGTTGAAGGGATACGTCATCGGCGGCGCGGTGATCTCGCCGGTTCACGCCAACTTCATAGAGAACGTCGCCAACGCGACGACGGCGGATGCGGTGGCACTGATGGCCGAAGCTCGACGGCGGGTGTACGAGCGGTACGGGATTGTTCTCAAGCACGAGGTGCGTTTCCTCGGGCCGATCGTGTTACCTGCCCTGTAGGGGTCGTGGCGTTGACGCCGAACTGGTGGGAGTGACCGCCAGGCGGAGAACGACGCGTACCACCAAGACGGAATCTCGCCGAACGCGGCACCGGATCTCAACCGCCGAGAACGTGTTTGGGCGAATCTCGCGGCGCCAGCTTGTGACGTGGGTGGCAGTCGCCCTGCTTGCCTGCACCGGTCTCTATTCGATCGCCCGATTCACGCCGATCTTCGCGGTGTCGTCGATCGATGTCGTCGGCGGTACGACGGCGACACGCGCTGCCGTCTCGGCGGCACTTGAGGGTGAGAAGGGACGGAGCCTGCTGGCCGTTAGCGGTGGCGATCTGATGTCTCGGCTCGCTGATGTGCCCGACGTCTTATCGATTCGTTTCGACCGTCGTTTTCCGAGCACGTTGCGGGTGACAGTCGTTCCCGAGCGCCCAGTGCTCGTGCTGCACGCCGGCAAGACAGCGTGGCTTGTGTCTGCTCGGGCGCGCGTGCTTGGCCAGCTGTTGCACCCTCGGCGAAGCTCGCTTCCCAAGGCGTGGGTGCCGGCAAAGACCTCGGTCACGGTCGGTTCAACGCTGCCGCTGAATGCTGGCGGGCTTGCTGCGCAGGCGCTCGCTCCAGTGGCAGGTTCAGGACTCAATGCGCACGTGCGGGTGGTCGATGCGACGAAGGAGAATCTCGACTTCCGACTTTCGAATGGACTTGAGGTTCGCTTCGGTGACACCGGGGATCTCCGCTTGAAGCTCGCCATTGCCGGCCGGATCTTGCGGATGATCGGCATGAAGAGCGGCGACTCCTACATCGATGTCAGCGTGCCTGAGCGGCCAGTCGTTGGAGGGCCTAACTCTCAAGTCGCAGGTGGAGGTTGAGGGTTAGACAGGTCGAGGGCGGTGTTTCTCTGTTGACACGACGTTCAACCGACCGTACTCTGCGGCAAGAAAGGGAAGCTCGACGGCCCCAGCCTTCACTACAGCTTTAGGTCGAGCACTATTCATATGAGAGATCGATCCGGGAACTACCTCGCAGTAATCAAGGTCGTCGGTGTTGGCGGCGGCGGTACGAACGCGGTCAACCGCATGGTCGACGCTGGGCTTACGGGCGTCGAATTCGTCGCGATCAACACCGATGCACAGGCCCTTGTTGGGTGCGATGCCGATGTGAAGATCCACATTGGCGCGAAGGCGACGCGCGGTCTTGGCGCCGGCGCCGATCCGACGGTCGGACACGCAGCTGCGATGGAGAGCCGCGACGAATTGAAGGAAGCGCTGAAGGGCGCCGACATGATCTTTGTGACCGCCGGTGAAGGTGGTGGCACCGGAACAGGTGCAGCTCCCGTCGTCGCTGAGCTGGCTCGCGAGTTGGAGGCACTCACGGTTGGTGTTGTCACTCGCCCGTTCAGCTTCGAAGGTCGCCGTCGCTCGCAGCATGCCGAGCAGGGCATCAACGAACTTGCCGACAAGGTCGACACGTTGATCGTGATCGAGAACGATCGCCTCTTGCAGGTCGTCGAGAAGAAGACGCCGCTCGCTGACGCGTTCAAGATGGCCGACGACATTCTCCGTCAGGGCATCCAGGGCATCACTGACCTGATCACGGTTCCGGGCATCGTCAATCTTGACTTCGCCGATGTGCGCACGATCATGCGCGACGCCGGTTCGGCATTGATGGGTATCGGTGTTTCGACGGGCGAGAATCGTGCGACTGAGGCTGCGCGCACCGCCGTCAGTTCGCCGCTGCTCGAATCTTCGATCGAGGGCGCCACGGGAATCTTGCTGAACATCACCGGCCCGTCCGACCTCGGGCTCTTTGAGGTGAACGAAGCAGCCGAAGTGGTGACGAGCGCGGCCGATCAGAACGCCAACGTGATCTTCGGTGCGGTGATCGACGACTCTCGGAGCGACGAGGTGCGCGTCACGGTGATCGCAACTGGCTTTGGCGGTCAGCGGCGCAAGCGGGTTCGGCCGACCTTTGAGGCCGCTCCTGTTCCGGGTGGTCTTGGGCTGACGCGGCCCGCCGACACGTCGTCGGATCTCGACGTGCCGTCGTTCCTGCGCGACTAACCAGCCGCTTCTCGCGGTCGTATACACGCATCCAATTCCCGCGTCGGTTAGCGGGTCGTGACGACGTGATCTGTCAGTAGGATTGCTGTCGTGGAAGCCCTCCGCCGGACGCCGCTCTATGACGCTCACGTCGCGGCCGGTGCGCGCCTCGTTCCATTTGCTGGCTGGGAGATGCCTGTGCAGTACGAGGGTGTGATCCCTGAGCACAAGGCGGTGCGGACAGACGCGGGGGTCTTTGACGTCTCGCACATGGGCGAGATTGAGGTTGAGGGGCCAATGGCTCGCGACCTCCTCCAACAGTTGCTCTCAAACGACATTACGAAGCTCGACGTTGGTGAGGCTCACTACACGCTCCTGACGAACGAGGAGGGCGGCATCATCGACGACCTCATCGCATATCGCACTGGTGAGCACCGCTATCTGCTCGTCGTGAACGCCTCCAACCGCGATGCCGACTACGCGTGGATTAAGGAGCGCGAGATCACTGGGTCAGATGTGCGCGATGTCTCGGATGACTTCGCGTTGCTCGCGGTGCAAGGGCCAGACGCGCTGCGGAAGATCGGGATCGCGCCGGGCACCCCGTTTACGTGGGAGATGGGCACGGTTGGCGGCATCGAGGTCATGGTGAACCGCACGGGCTACACGGGCGAGGAAGGAGTCGAGCTGGCCTGCCCGTCGGAGGATGCGCCCGCACTGTGGGATGCGATCGTCGCCGCGGGTGTCACTCCGTGTGGCCTGGGAGCGCGCGACACGCTGCGCCTTGAGGTGTGTTATCCGCTGCACGGCAATGACATTGGCCCGGGTCGCGATGCGATCTCGAGTGGGCTCGGCTGGGTCTGTGCGCTCGACACCGACTTCACTGGGGTCGAGCGGCTGCGCGCAGTGAAGGATGCGGGCCCCGAGCAGAAGCTCGTGGCGTTCACGATGACGGAGAACGCAATTCCGCGGGGTGGCATGGCGATCGAAGGTGGCGGTGAAGTGACGTCGGGCACGCTCTCGCCGATGCTTGAGGTTGGGATCGGCCTCGGGTACGTGCCGGCGGCCGTCGCGGCCGTCGGGAACGTGCTCACAATCGATGTGCGCGGACGTGCGAAGCAGGCAGCAGTCGTAAAGAAACCCATCTATGCGAGGGAGGGCTGACGTGGCAGCCGCAGAGTCATATCCGGACGACCTGTTGTACAACGAAGAACACGATTGGGCCCGTATTGAGGGCGACGAGGCTTTGCTGGGAATCACCTGGCATGCCGCCGACGCACTTGGGGAGCTCGTGCATTACGAGCCGCCTGCGGTGGGCGCGACGATCTCGAAGGATGAGTCGTATGGTGAGATCGAGTCGGTCAAGGCGGTGTCCGATCTGATCTCACCGTTGTCGGGCGAGGTGCTTGAGGTGAACGACATTGTTGTGGGCACGCCCGAAACCGTAAATCTCGATCCGTATGGCAACGGGTGGCTGGTGCGGATTCGCCTTTCGGATCCTTCCGAGAAGGACGTACTGCTTGATCTCGCCGACTATCGCAAGGTGCTCGACGAGCAGTGAGCTTCCTCTCGCTCACCGACGCTGACCGCGAAGCGATGCTCGCGGCGATCGGGGTCTCCTCGATTGCCGAGCTGTTCCGCGATATTCCCGCCGACGTCCGCTATGCCGGGCCGCTTGACGTGCTGCCCGCGTTGTCTGAGGCAGAGCTCACGCGGCACATGGAGGAGCTCGCGGCCAAGAACGTCGTTGACGAGGTGACGTTCCTCGGTGCCGGTGTGTACGACCACTACGTCTCTGCCGTTGTCGATTCGGTGCTGCAGCGCGGCGAGTTCCTCACCGCGTACACGCCGTATCAGCCGGAGATGAGCCAGGGGGTGCTGCAGGCGATCTTCGAGTACCAGACGGTGATCTGCGAACTGACCGGCATGGATGTGTCGAATGCCTCGGGCTATGACGGCCAGACGGTCGCTGCCGACGCGTGCTTTGTCGCTCGTGCGGCAACTGGTCGTTCGAAGATCGTCGTTACCGAGGCGACCAATCCGCAGGTGCGCGAGACGCTTGTGACATACGCGCGCGGCTTCGGCATGGAGGTGGTCGTCGTTCCGCACGAGGGCGGAGTGACCGATCCGGCCCGTGTTCGCGAGGCGGCGGAAGACGCTGCGATCGTGATCTTCCAGCAGCCGAACTTCTTTGGCTGTCTTGAGGCTGCTCCCGATCTGGCCGCTGCCGCGAAGGATGCCGGTGCCCTTGCGTGTGCACACGTCGACCTGATCTCGCTTGGTGTGCTTGAAGCGCCTGGCAACTATGGGTGTGATCTTGCGATCGGTGAGGGGCAGTCGGCTGGCAACTACGTGAGCTACGGCGGGCCGCACTACGGTTTCCTCGCAGCGAGCTCGGAGCACATTCGTCGACTTCCCGGTCGTATCGTCGGTCAGACGGTTGACCAGACAGGCAAGCGCGGCTTCGTGCTGACGCTGCAGACGCGTGAGCAACACATTCGGCGTGAGAAGGCGACGTCGAATATCACGACGAACCAGACGCTGCTCGCGCTCGCCGGCCTTGTGCATCTGTCGCTGCTTGGCCCGCAAGGTCTGCGCGAGACGGGCGAGGCATGCATGGCGCTCGCCGGGTACGCGAAGGAGCAACTGGCTGCCCGTGGGATTGAGCCGCTGTTTCCGGAGCAGACCACGTTCAAGGAGTTCGCTGTGAAGCTCGGGCGTGACGCTCGCGACGCTGTGCGCTCGGCACGTGCCACGGGGTTGAATCCGGGTTTGCCGCTCGGCCGCGTGTATCCGGGGTACGACGACGCGTTGCTGATCGCGGTGACGGAGAAGCGCACCGTCGCCGACATCGACCGTCTGGTGGAGGTGCTTGCCGCATGAGTGGCGCAGCCGACCGCCCGCTGACAACCGACGAGAGCGACGCAATGCCCTTGATCTTCGAGAAGTCGCGTGCCGGCCGCCGTGGCCTCGCGATCCCGAACCCGGGCCTACCGGTGCCTGCCGTGCCTGCACACCTGGCGCGAAAGAGCGCGCCTCGGCTGCCGGAACTTGCCGAGCCCGAGGTCGTCCGTCACTTTACGAAGCTTTCGACTCGCAACTTCGGGATCGATTCGGGCTTCTATCCCCTTGGCAGCTGCACGATGAAGTACAACCCGCGCGTCAACGAGCGTCTGGTTGGCCTTCCTGGGTTTCGCGACATTCACCCGCTGGCTGAGGACGAATCGGTGCAGGGGGCGCTTGAACTCGAGTGGAACCTCCAGGAGATCCTGCGGGCTGTCACCGGCCTCGACGCAGTGAGCCTGCAGCCGGCAGCGGGCAGCCAGGGCGAGCTCACCGGACTGCTTGTGATGAAGGCGTACTTCGAGTCGAAGGGTGAGGGGGCGCAGCGGCGGAAGATCGTGATTCCCGACACGGCGCACGGCACGAACCCTGCGAGCGTCGCGATGACCGGGTTTGAGCTGACGCCGGTGAAGACCGATGCCCGCGGCAACATCGACATCGAGGATCTCCGCGGCAAGGTCGATGAGAACACGGCCGGGCTGATGCTCACAAACCCGTCGACGCTCGGTCTGTTTGACGAGAACATCTCCGAGATCCGCGAGATCTTCCGGGCCGTCGGCGCGCTCATGTACTACGACGGCGCGAACTTGAACGCCGTCGTCGGCATCTCACGTCCGGGCGACATGGGATTCGATGTGGTGCACATCAACTTGCACAAGACGTTCTCGCAGCCGCATGGCGGTGGCGGCCCGGGTGGTGGCCCAATCGCGGTGCGCGACATTCTCGAACCGTTTCTGCCGGCACCGACCGTTGTTCGTGACGGTGAGGCGTTCCGGTTGGAGCACGATCGGCCGCAGTCGATCGGACGTGTGCGTGGGTATTCCGGGCCGTTTGGCGTGTTTGTGCGGTCATATGCCTTCATGCGGGCGTGGGGGCCGGCGTTGCGAGAGATGAGCGAGGTCGCCGTGCTGAACGCGAACTACATGCGTGTGCGGTTGCAAGGGGCGTATGACCTGCCGTACGACCGGCTCTGCATGCACGAGTTCGTCTTGTCGGCCCGCAACCTGAAGAAGGAATACGGGATCACGGCAACCGACGTCGCGAAGCGCTTGATGGACTTCGGCTACCACCCACCGACCGTCTACTTCCCGCTTGTTGTGCCTGAGGCGCTGATGATTGAGCCCACCGAGAGTGAGGCGAAGGAGACGCTCGACGCGTTCTGTGACGTGATGCTTGAGATCGCTCGCGAGGCCGCTGACGATCCGGAGGTGCTGAAGACTGCGCCGCATTTCCGGCCTGTGACGCGTCTCGATGAGGTGCGCGCGGCGAAGGAACCGATCGTTCGCTTCGGCTTTGGCTCCTAGCCAATCTGGGGTGCGGGTTGTTGTCTGTTCGGGCGGGCCTATCGCCCCAACGGCCGCTGGAATCGGGTGGTCGGGCGAGTTCATCGTTGTCGCGGCCGACAGCGGATTCGATCGCGCGCGGGCGCTTGGCCTGCGGGTCGATCTCGTGGTTGGCGACTTCGATTCGCTTTCTGACGAGGCGCGCGGCGAGCTTGAACGGATGGGCGCGGCGGTTGAACGTCACGCGGTTGCGAAGGACGCAACCGATCTTGAGCTGGCGCTCGACGCTGCACTCCGGTTCGGGCCAGCGGAGATTCGTGTGGTCGGGAGCTCGAATGGGCGAGTCGATCAGGCGTTTGGTGAGCTACTCCTGATCGCGCATCCGAAGTACGCCGGCGTGCCAATCGACCTCGTGACGGAAGACGCGTTGGTTCACGTCGTTCGTGGCTCTCGCACGTTTGCTGGCGTGCCAGGAGCCACGATCTCGCTGTTTCCGGTTCATGGCGACGCGACCGGCGTGACGACGGAGGGGCTGCTGTATCCGCTCACCGATGAGACGCTCGCGCTCGGTGCAACCCGAGGCGTCTCGAACGAGTTCGCTGCGGAGCACGTTGAAATCGCTGTCGCGGGCGGTGTTCTTATCGCCGTGCGTCCGCTCTAGTCCGAGGACGTCAGCCGCAGTTTCGCGGTAGCACCGAGGTTGTCACGACGGCGCCAGTTGCCACAGTGGCCTTGAGGAGCTTCTGGCGCACCATCCAGCTTCCGAAGCGGTGCCAATCGCCAACGCTGAGACAGACGGGGCCGCGGGGGCCACTGAGCAACGGCAGCGTGGCGGATGTCGACTGCTTGAGGAACGCCGTCCCGAGTGACGTCGCCTTCTGCATCGTCTGCAGCGCGAGGGCAGGATCGTTCGTTGCGGCGGTGACACCAGCCGAGATTCCCGCCACCAGCGCCGCAACGTGCGTGCGATAGCTCGCATCGGTGTCGAGCCGATGGCGGTTCGCGACAAGCACGAGCTCGTCGTAGGTGGGGATGCCAGCTCGCTCGACGGGAATGACGTGCGGGGTGGCACCCGCGAGCGTCGCCTGGATCGCCTCAACGTTCCGGTAGACGCCGAGCACCGCATCGACGCGGTGGGCGAGGAGCGCGGGGAGGAGGTTGTAGCCGACCGACACGAGTTTCACATCGCTGCGTGCGAGCCCGACTGACGCGAGCGCCGTGTCGAGCGTGGCGTAGTCCGACGGGACACCCGTGATGCCGATGCGCTTCGCTTTCAAGTCGCGGAGTTTCGTGATCGCAGGGTTGACCGACATGAAGACGTTGAGCGGGGTGGGGATGATCGCGGCAACCGCTGAGACCGGCAGGCCCTTCTCGACCGCGTAGAAGACCTCTTGCTCGTACGAGATCGCCACATCGACCCGGCCGAGCGCTACGAGCTTGAGGGGGGCCGTCGCATCGGATGGTGAACGGATCTCGACGGCGAGGCCTGCCTTCGCAAAGAGCCCCGCCGATTGGGCGGTGTAGAGCCCGACGTGGTCGGGGTTCGGGGTCCAGTCGAGCATCACGGAGATCGCTGTGCTGTGTGGTGCGAACCGAGCGCCAGCGTTTGCGAACGCGCCTGCTGCAAACACGAGCGAGAGTGTTGCCGCTGCGAGCAGCGCCACGTGGGGCTTATGCATGTCGAACCTCCGTTGACCAGGGAATGAGGAGCCGCTGTAGTGCCGAGACAACACCGCTAAGAGCAAGTGCCATCACGGCGAGGATGAGAACAGCGGCGACGATCGTGGCTGTTTCGAGCGATGGGCCAGCCTGCAGGATCACGAACCCAAGCCCAGCCTGCGACCCTGTCCATTCAGCGAACACGGCGGCGACGGCGGCATAGGTCGCGGCCACGCGGGCGCCCGAGAAGGCAGCGGGGAGCGCCATCGGGACGTCCAGCTTGCGAAAGCGCAGCCAGGGTGTGCCGTGCAGGGACATCAGCATGCGTACGCGATCGGCATCGGCCGACTGAAGGCCGTCGTAGGCGTTGACGACGATCGGGAAGAAGCACACGAGCGCAATCACGATCAGTTTTGGTGTGAGTCCGAACCCGAAGGCGACGACGAGGATCGGCGCGAGCAGAACGGTGGGAACCGTTTGTGAAACGACAAGCAGTGGATAGAACGCCTGCCGGCAGAGCTTCGAGGCGTGCATCGCGACTGCGAAGCCAAGCGCGGCGAGAACTGCTGCGAGGTAGCCGATGACGATCTCGCGTCCCGTCACGACGCTCGCAGCGAGCAGCTCGTGTCGGTGTAGGAACTCGTGGCCCACATCGGTTGGCGCGGGGAAGAGGTACGCCGGGACGTCGTTGATCTTGACGAGCGCCTCCCAGAGCCCGATGACGCAGACGAGGAGCACGGTCGGCGCCACGCCTCGTGTGATCAGCCGACGGGGCTGCATTAGAGCTCCTCCAGCACTGTGCGGCGTCGTGCAAGGAACGCCGAATCGGAGATCAGATCGCTACGTGGTGTTGCCGTTGAGCCAAACCCCGCGATCTCTGTCAGTGAACCGGCAACACTGAATACGAGCACCCGGTCGCACAACACGAGCGCCTCCTCGATGTCGTGTGTGACAAGCACCACGGTGGAGGGGGCCTCAAGCAGGTAGCCGCGGAGCCAATCCTGCAGCTCGTAGCGCGTGATGGTGTCGAGCGCTCCGAAGGGTTCGTCGAGCAGCAGAACCGGTTTGCGCGCCAGGACAGTGCGCGCGAAGGCAACGCGTTGGCGCATGCCGCCTGAAAGCTGGTTCGGGGTGCGCTCCTGTGCCCCGTCGAGCCCGAGGTGCACGAACAGCGCATCCGCTTCTGCGCGCGCTGCACGACGGGACAACCCTTGGTTTTCGAGCGCGAGTACGGCGTTCTCGAGCGCGTTCCGCCAAGGTAGGAGACAGTCGGCTTGGGGCATCACGACGCAGTGCGCTAGACGACCGGCCGGGTCAGACGTGTCACCGACCTGCACCCTTCCGCTCTCTGGCTCGTCGAGTCCGCTGATGATGCCGAGGAGCGTCGATTTTCCCACGCCGCTGCGGCCCACGATCCCAATCCGTTCGCCGGCCGCAACGGAGAAGCTGACGCTGTTCAGGACAAGGCTGTCGTCGTAGCGGGCTGACACGTTCTCGACCGCGATATCGACAGCCACGGGGGACTCGTGGGTGCGAACGGCGTGTGCTTGGTCGAGCAAGGGTGGCTCCCTTCGTCGGCATGACCCGAATCAGGTTCAACGGGTACACGCAAGGAAGCGTTGTCTCAGCCCCTCATCTGGGGCTCCCCGGCTAGGCCCTCATCATACGTCACGAGACGGATCACTCTTCGGCTCAGCGCTCCCACCTCGCACGCGGCAGGCATTGTTCGGGGATGGAGACCCGAAAGCTTGGCGCGCACGGCCTTGAGGTATCTGCCCAGGGCCTCGGCTGTATGGGGATGTCGGAGTTCTACGGGACGACGAACGATGCGGAGGCCGCCGCGACGATCCACCGCGCGCTCGAGCTTGGAATCACGCTCTTCGACACGGCCGATATGTACGGCCCGTTCACGAACGAGCGGCTTCTCGGACGTGCGCTCGCCGGGCATCGCGATCAGGTCGTGATCGCAACGAAGTTCGGCAACCAGCGGAATGACGACGGCAGCTGGATCGGAATCAACGGGCGGGCGGAGTACGTCAAGAGCGCCTGCGACGCGTCGCTTCAGCGCCTGGGTGTAGACGTGATCGACCTCTACTACCAGCATCGCGTTGATCCAGCGACGCCGATTGAGGAGACCGTCGGTGCCATGGCCGAACTCGTTGCTGAAGGCAAGGTGCGCTACCTCGGACTCTCGGAGGCTGCACCCGCGACGATCAGGCGTGCACACGCCGTCCATCCAATCAGCGCGCTACAGACGGAGTATTCGTTGTGGTCTCGCGACCCCGAGCGGGAGATTCTCCCGACTACCCGCGAGCTGGGAATCGGCTTTGTTGCCTACAGCCCACTCGGGCGGGGTGCGCTGACGGGAGCGATCAAGAAGCTCGACGATCTTGAGGGTTCAGACTTCCGACGCAACAACCCGCGCTTCCAGGAAGGGAACCTCGAACAGAATCTCGCGATGATCGAGCGGCTCGAAGAGGTGGCCGCGGCGAAGGACGCCACGCCATCGCAGATTGCGCTTGCGTGGGTGTCGGCCCAGGGAAGAGACATCGTCACGATCCCGGGCACGAAACGGGTGCGGTACGTCGAGCAGAACGCCGCGGCACAAGCGGTCGTGTTGTCGGAGAGCGACTTGAGCCAGTTGGCTGAGGCATTCCCCGTTGGCGCGACGGCCGGCGAGCGGTACCCCGACATGTCCCGCGTCAATCTCTAACGAGAGTCTTACGAGGACGTCGAAAATCGGCGTGCGAATGGGAACGCGACCGTGGGTTGCGACGTTTTCCTAGTCGACGGTCGGAATAGGCCTTCCGTTGACAGAGAGGAACCGATTAGCACCAATCAACAAGACTGATGCGGAGTGGCGAGCGATCCTCGATCCTGAGCGCTACCACGTCCTGCGTGAGAAGGGAACGGAGCGTCCCTTCACGGGCGAGTACGACCACGTGTTCGATGATGGCACCTACGTGTGTGCCGGATGCGGTGCAGAGCTGTTCCCGTCCGTCACGAAGTTCGATTCGGGCTGCGGTTGGCCCGCGTTCTACGCGCCTGCGAAGCCTGAGGCGATCGAGGAGGAAACCGACGTGAGCTACGGCATGGTGCGCACCGAAGTGACGTGCGCCAACTGCGGCGGCCACCTTGGCCATGTCTTCCCTGATGGCCCGGGTCCGACGGGGCTGCGGTACTGCATCAACTCGGCGTCCCTGAAGCTGGAGGAGAACTGATGAATGCGAAAGCGACATTTGGAGCGGGCTGCTTTTGGGGCGTTGAGGCGGCGTTCCGTCGCATCGACGGCGTCGTTGAGACGAAGGTCGGGTATGCCGGAGGACGCACGCAGAATCCGACCTACCAGCAAGTCTGTTACGAAGGCACCGGTCACGCGGAGGTCGTCGAGGTGACCTACGACCCGCAGCGTGTCGTCTACGAGCAGCTGCTTGCAGTCTTTTTCGCGGAGCACGATCCGACGCAGGTCAATCGTCAGGGGCCAGACATCGGCGATCAGTACCGCTCAGTGGTATTTGTCCACGACGAGGCGCAGCGCGCCGCGGCCGAGACAGCGAGAGCGCGTGTCCAAGAGCGCATCGGTCGACCTGTTGCAACAGTGATCGAGGCTGCGCCGACCTTCTGGCCGGCCGAGGAGTACCACCAGCAGTACTTGGAAAAGCGTGGCCTTGCGAGCTGTCACGTGACGCTCGCGTCGTAGCGCTTCGGAGGCTCAGCACTATGGGCTGGGGCGGGAGGTGTTCCCGCTCCAGCCCTCTCCTAGAAAGCGACGTGGAGCGCGTCGAGCGTCCGAACCGTGGGCTTGTCGGTTACCCAGTTCGGTGCCGGTTCTGCAAGCTGCAGGTGGGGCATACGTTCGATGAGCGCGGCGAAGACCACGGAGCCTTCGAGCCGCGCGAGCGGTGCGCCGAGGCAGAAGTGGATGCCTTGGCCAAACGCCAGGTGCTTTCCGCGTGGAACGGTGATGTCGAAGGTCTCTGGGTTGGCGAAATGCTCAGGGTCGCGGTTCGCGCCGTTCATCATGTGGAACACCGTTTCGCCTGCGCGGATCGTCTTACCACCAAGCTCCGCATCAGCCTTCATCAGCCGTGGTTGGCGGGTGAGCGGGCTCTCATACCGGAGCATCTCCTCGGTCGCCTGGGGCAGTAGCGCAGGGTTGGAGCAGAGAAGCTCCCACTGGTCGCGGTGGCGCAGCAGCGTGTAGAGGCCGTTTCCAATGAGCGATGTCGTTGTCTCATGGCCTGCGATCAGGAGCGTGCCCACGGTATTGACGAGCTCATCTTCGCCCAACGGATCGTCTGCATCGTCCCGGGCTGCAAAGAGCCGTCCGAGGAGAGCATCTGGGTCGTTTGTACCGTCGGCGAAGCGCGCCGGCGCTGCGTCGAGGTAGACACGCAGATCGCGGATGCCTTGCTGGGCTGCAAGGAGGGAGTCAAGGCTCGGCTTGTTGCGCCCCTGGAAGCCGAGCAGGCGATCGGCAAGCGGACGGAAGAAATTGCCGTCTGCATGGGGAACGCCGAGCAGATCGCAGAGCACGGTCATCGGTAGCACGGCCGCGAGGTCATCGATCACGTTCATCGATCCGCGCGCGGCCGTCTCGGCGAGCAGCTCATCGACGATCACCTCGACCTTGGGCCGCAACGCCTCAACTTGCGAGGCTGAAAAGCCGGCCTTGGTGATCAGCCGACGAAGCCGGGTGTGGTCGGGCGGGTCGGAGTGGATCAGACCTTTGGCGCGATAGAACCGTGTGAAGTCGGCGAGCTGCTCCTGCTCTTCGGCCGGGAGGTGCTTCAGCGTTCCCGCGAGGCGACCTTCGTTGGAGTAGGCGTCAACTTCGAGGTACGTTCGCATGCAGTCATCGAACCGCGTGACGATCCATGCGCCGATCGGCTCGCACCAATACACCGGGTCGTTCTCACGGAGTTGGCGCAGTGCGTCGTATGGATCGGCTTGGAACTCTGGCGAAGCGAGGAACACGTCGAAGCCGGAGCCGCCGAAAGTTGGACGAAACATGCGCGCACCCTAACCCGTTCAGCGCATGTGCGCGGTGGGAGACGTGAAGCCGCCTCCCACCGCGCACGAGCGCGAGCCTTACGGGAGCTGCTGTGTTGCGCGCTCCCAGCTAAACGGCCCAAACGCGTAGTCGCCATTCGGGACGTTCTTTGATGCATCGATCGTCAGCCGCATGTACTCAAGCGGTGCCGTGCTTCCGTGGACAACGAGTCGGTGGAAGTTCGGGACGTTGTAGCCGAGCGGGTGCATCGCATAGCCTGAAACGCAGGGTGCCGTGGTTGTCTCCCACACACAACCTGCTGTCGGGGAGAGCGGATTGTCTGAGCGGAAGATGTGCGAGTCGCCGTTGATCATCAAGACGGCCTTCCCGAACGACTTTGCCCCGTCGGCGACAGCTGCCACGAACGGCTCATACCCTGTCTGGTGCGCGGCTCCCTTTTCGGGATCCCACATGTCGGCCTGTGAGCCGATCACGATGCCTGCCACACCATCGGCCTTGGCCTTCGCAAACGCGGCTTTCAGCCACCGGACACCAGCATCCGTGCGCTCCACCATCTCCTGGCGCTGGTTGGAACTCATGGTCGGTGCGCCGTACCAGACGTCCTGCTCGTTGTTCGAGCCACCGGGGATGTTGACCGTGACAAAGAGCACGCCGGCCTGCTCCCACATGACGTTCTCGACGAACTTCGAGTCGGCCGGGTAGGCCTTCTCGTACACCTGAGACTGTGAAGTGACCTGGAACGCGGGCTTGCCGAGCGTCCACCCAGGATGTGAGAAGAAGATCGAGCGCACGAGCAGGAGGTTCGCGACCGGGTCGCCAGCACCGAAATCGGTTGGGTTGCCCTGGGCGTCAACGACGAAGTCGATCTTGCCTGTCGTCGCGTTCCACGCACCGCCGCTCTGCGCCACCTTGTGACAGTCAGCCCACTCGTTGTCGCCGGGGGTGTAGACGATCGGCTTCGTGAAGCCCGTCCACATCTGGTAGATCGCCTCGTCGTAGGTGCGGGTGCACATCTGCTTCCCGGAGTGGAGGTCACCGATGTGCATCACTGCGGAAACCTTGGAGTCAGCATTGATCGCGGCGATGAACTTCGGTGTTGCATCAGACTGTGAAACGTCCGAGTCTTTCGTGCCGTACGGCGAATCGCCGTACACCGCAAATGTCACCGGGGCCGTGCCTGTCTTGCCGGCCGGCTTGGTCGGCTTCGTGGGCTTGGCGAGGCCAGTGACGGCCATTGCGAGCGTCGCGAGCGAGACGACTCCGAGCACGAAAAGTGCATTGCGTGACTTCTTCAACGTACGTGCCTCCCTAGGAAACGTGATTCCTATCGAGGCTACGAGGGCTTTCGCGCAACCGTGCTTCAGCCGTGTGACGAAGACGTAACGAAGCCGCTATCGGGGCGGCAGAGAGGTTACGGGATGGTGACTGTGGCGGTCGATTCCCAGAGTCGGTTGCCGATCGACGCACTGACGCAGGTCTCGCGAGCGATCACGATGACGGCTCCCGTTCCCCTCGCGGTCCACGAAGCGTGGAACGATCCCGATGGCCGTCTCGGCGTAACTGTCGCAAACGGCCCCTTCGCAGTCGAGAGCACCACCTTGCCTGAGCAGTCGGCACCTGTTGCCCACGCGCGGCCGGAGATGGTCACCTTGGCACCTTCTTGGGCATGCGCGGACGATGGAGTGATCGAGCCTCCTGGCCCGGGCGCGTCGCACGCGAACGTCCAACGGTCGGTTGTCTTCAGCCCAGTGGGTCGTTTCGTGCCGTAGGTGAGCACGAGCCGTGTGTACTGGGTGCGTCCGCTTGCGCACAGCTTGATCGTTGTCGCGACGGCCGTCAGGCGGTAGGTGCGGAAGTGGCCCGCCGCACAGGTCGGTGAGCAGTCGTTTGCCGACGCGAGGCCGTGGCCTGTCGCACGTCCGCTTCCCCAGGACGTCCACGCCATGTTCGTCAACCCGTAGTTCCCGTCGCCGCACGCGAGCGTCAACTCGTGCGGAGCGACCGACTGAGCGCCACAGTCGGGAAGTGTCGGGCCGTGGGTGAGCGCGGGCGTCTCAGCGTTCGCTGCGCCTGCACCGACCGTGGCACAAGCCAAGAGCAGCGCCAGGAGCGATGTCAGCCGGGTCACTGCTGTTCTGCAGCGAGCGCACGCTTACGGCGTGACGCTTCAGTCTGACGCTTGCCCTGCGCCAGCTCGACCTTCCGAAGACGAATCGACTTCGGTGTCACCTCGACGCACTCGTCGTCGCGGATGAACTCGAGCGCCTGCTCAAGCGAAAGCGGCCGAGGCGGAATCAGGCGAATCAGTTCGTCGGCCGATGAGGCTCGCATGTTCGTGAGCTTCTTCGGCTTGCACGCGTTGACGTCAAGATCCTCGCGACGGGCGTTTTCGCCAACAATCATGCCTTCATACAGCTCATCGCCCGGCGAAATGAAAAGCGTGCCTCGCTCCTGCAGCGACTCGATTGCAAAGCCTGTTGAGGAGCCTCGACGATCGGCGACAAGGCTGCCGGTTGGCCGCGTGCGGAGCTCGCCATGCCAGGGCTCCCAGCCTTCAAAGACGTGGTGGAGGATGCCCGTCCCTCGCGTCTCTGTGAGAAACTCGGTGCGGAAGCCGATTAGGCCACGGGCGGGAACGATGTACTCCATCCGCGCCCAGCCTGTGCCGTGGTTCACCATCTGCTGCAGCTTCGCCTTACGAAGCGCGAGCAGCTGTGTGACGACACCGACGTACTCCTCAGGCACGTCGATCGCGACGCGCTCCATCGGCTCGTGCTTCTTCCCGTCGACGTCTTTGGTCAGAACTTCCGGCTTGCCGACGTTGAGCTCGAAACCCTCGCGGCGCATCAGCTCGACGAGCACGGCCAGCTGAAGCTCACCGCGGCCTTGCACTTCCCATGTGTCGGGGCGTGAGGTGTTGTTGACCCGGAGCGACACGTTGCCGATCAGCTCCTGGTCGAGGCGCGCCTTCACCTGGCTCGCGGTAAGGCGCGTGCCTTCTGTACCGGCGAGCGGACTCGTGTTGATGCCGATCGTGACGGACAGGCTCGGTTCATCGACCGTCGTAACGGGGAGCGGGCGCGGGTCGTTCGGATCGGCGATCGTCTCGCCGATCGTCACCTCGGGAATACCAGCGAGCGCGACGATCTCGCCCGGGCCGGCCTCTTCGCAAGGAACTCGGTCGAGTGCTTCGGTCGTGAACAGGTCGACGACGCGTGCGTTCTGCGTCGTACCGTCGGCACGACACCACGCAACTTGGGCACCCTTGCGCAGCGTTCCGTGATGGATTCGCAGCAGGGCGAGGCGACCGACATATGGGCTCGCGTCCAGGTTCGTCACGAGCGCCTGAAGGGGGTGGTTCGGGTCGTACGACGGGGCAGGGATCGTCGCGAGGATCGTCTCGAAGAGCGGACTGAGATCCTCGGCAAGCTCATCAGGCTTCAGCCCGGCAAGTCCAGCGCGCGCATTGGTGTAGACGATCGGGAACTCAATCTGCGATTCCGACGCATCCAGGTCGAGGAAGAGCTCGTACACCTCGTTGACCACCTCGTCGATCCGAGCGTCAGGTCGGTCAACCTTGTTCACGACGAGGATCACCGGCAGGCCCTGTTCGAGCGCCTTGCGCAGCACGAAGCGTGTCTGCGGCAGCGGCCCCTCAGACGAGTCGACGAGGAGCAAGATGCCGTCGACCATCGTGAGCCCGCGCTCGACCTCGCCGCCGAAGTCGGCGTGGCCTGGCGTGTCGATGATGTTCATCTTCACACCGTTCCGCCGCACGGTCGTGTTCTTCGCGAGGATCGTGATGCCCTTCTCGCGTTCAAGATCCATCGAGTCCATAACGCGCTCGTTGACATCCTGGTTTTCGCGGAACGAACCGCTCTGCCAGAGCATCGCGTCGACCAGCGTGGTCTTGCCGTGATCGACGTGCGCGACGATCGCGAGGTTGCGCAAATCGTCGCGGCGGCTGAGGTTTTCAGTGGACATCAGCCAGCCAGCGTACCGGCGCCGCCCCAACTCGCCGGAAAGAGCCGCTCAAAACCCCCGCGACATCTCGGCTCGCCGCTCCCCGCGGTGGGCCGAGATGTCGCGGATTCGCCCCTTCCTAGGCGACGAGTGACATGGGCGCGTTCGCGCCCGAAACAACAGGGCTGATGCCAACAAGCCGGTCGAGCGCATCGATCGTTCCGGCGAGTGTTGGCAGCTTCACTTCGAGCAGACCGGCGGCATCGGTGACCTGTGCCTTGATCGCGAGACCCGGGTGGATCTCCTCGGGCGGTTCGATCCCGTAGCCCTGTTGCCTCGCAACAAGGTCAGCGAGTCGTGCGACAGCCCCGATACGCGTTGACGGGATCGGAAGGTCGTGTTCGGCCATCACTTCCACGAGCGGAGCCGGGAAACCCCACTTGGACGCCAGCGCCGCGCCTGCCTCGGCGTGTGTTGTCCCAAAGGTCTCGTACTCCAGTTCGTAGAACAGACGGTCGGTCGTGTCCGCAACCGTGAGTCGCTTCAAGCTGGTCGGTGCCGCAAACGCGAAGAGGTACAGCCCCGTGTTCTGGAGCAAGCCAGCCGCCAAAGCCTCGTCGCGCGAGAGACCACCATCGGCAAATGCGTACGCCATAACACCCGTTCGCACCGAGTGTTGGTGGATCCGTTGCGCAAGTTCAGGATCGGGGCAACCCCGCAAGAGGCCCGAGGCCGAAAACGCGCGTGCCAAGCTCTCGACGAGACTCAACCCGAGGCGAGTGATCGCGACGGGTAGCGACACGATCGGTTCGCGCGGTGCTGAGAACGCGGAGTTTGCAAGCCGCAGCAGTTCCGCCGAGAAGCGCACATCTCGCCCGGCACTGCCTGCGACCGCGTCGGCCGATGCCTCTCGGCCCGCGCAGAGGTTTGCGACCTTGAGCACCGCGGCCGCATCACCTGTTGGAAGACGGTCAGCTCGGGAGAGCATCTCCGCCAGATTTCGAGCATCCTGCACCTACTCACTCCCTTTCGTCGAACTCAGAATTCCGGGAGCGAGCGGGCGTTGTGGTGACGACGCCCGGAGAGCTTGGCCCGGTAACTAGAAATGACAAGATGGGCGAGCGTTGCTCGCTCCTTGGTGAAGTCCTCGGTGATCCCGAACGCAACGGCTCCGCCGCCGGACCGCAGGACAGTTGCCTGCGGTCGGAGCGTGAGATCAAGCTCGGCCAGATCGAGTTCGAGCTGGACGCGGTCACCGACATCAAAGTCCTCGTCAGTCGTGACGAGGATCACGTACGGGCTGATGCTGATCGTCTCTCCCTCGATCGGCTCGCCCGGTGGTGAGCGTGTGATCCTGACCGGAAACGCGGCGAGAATCTTCGTCGCCTGGTCGGGATCCGCAACATGGTCGTCCACAACGAAGCGCAAGTCCCCGACAGGCTCCGCGAGTACGAGTGTTCCTTTGAACGCAAACAGCGACGCGTCGGTGTCTGCGGTAGTGAGGTAGCACCCCGGATAGGAGAAGTGCTCCTTCAGTCGGAGTACATCGGCCTTCTCATTCGCCTCGAGGGCGATCGTTCGCATTCCGACGGCTAGAACGTGGGCACGAACCTGGCTCCGGGTGGCAACACCCGATGGCAGGTTGACTGTGACCTCGTCCAGCGCGCTGACGTTAAGCATGGCTCCAGATGTGCATCACGACTGCGGAATGGGCTTGTCGTTCCGTGGATTCACGTCGCCACGCGAAGTTCACTCAAGCGAGTGAACGTGACCGTGACGCCTCGATTCGACTTGAGCAGAAGGTGTGTCGGGGCGGCGCGGCTCGGGTAGTGACGCGCCGCCCCGACTGTCGTCCGAGCGTTAGAGAAGCTCGGCGAGGGGGAACGACCGGTGCGCCTTCGGCGGAACGAGGAAGTTCTGCCGATGGGTGGTCGTCAGCACCTTGTTGAATGGGCCCTTCACGGCGGCGGCGCCAAGGTTGCCGTCGGCGTACTGCCCGTCCATAGCCCGTCGCATGCGGTGGAACATGTCGGAGGTCGGCATGTACACCACGAAGTGCAGTCCTGTTGCTGGCGTCGTGCTGAAGCCGTCGGCCGACGGGTTGGCGCTGTAGGCGAACGGGTTATCGAGCGTGTTGAAGTCGGCTCGGAGTGCGATTGGCGTGCCCCGATGCCAGGGGACGCCGTAGTTGTCGACCATGTCCTCGGCGACGCGCGAGATCGGTTGCATTGAGCTTGAGTGCCCGATGTAGCCGCTGCGTCGCAGCTCATCTCTGACCGCATCCTCACGCTCAGGGCGTACGGGAACCGTAATCGGTGCGTGTGGGTCGACTGGGTGTCGGGCGCTAAACGCGGCGCCAACCCGTGACGCGTAGCTCTGCGCATACCAGGTCGGAATGTCTTCCTTCAGGTGCGAGAGATGCATCGTTGTTCCGCGTGCGAAGTAGCCGCCCGGGAACTGGTCGGTGAGTCCCGGCACCGTTTCGAGGCTCGCCATGTTCGACGGCGCGAGTGCATCGCGCTGGGTCGATGTGAAACCGAGGAAGAGCTGCGCCTGGTCGGGAATCGACGATGCACCTGGGACTCCCGCAGCGACTGCGAGCTGCTTGGTCAGGCTCTGGCCATTCGTGCCGAGGCGGGTCGCATCGACGAACCCACGCCGGATGCTTGTCACATGGAAAAGACCGGATGTCGCCCCGTTGAAGATCGTCGTGATGAGCGTGTTCACATGGTCGAGCGAGTCGGACGCAACGACAACGGCGAGATCGTTTGATTCGAGGATCACTGACGACGGGTCTGACGCGAAGGCGACCGCGTCAAGGAGCGCCGGAACTGTTGCGCCGGCGTTTGCCGTCGCGACCTTGTCGACCGGCATGTATCTCGCGACGAGGGCGCTTGGCAGCTTGTTGAAGTACGGCTTGCCCCATGCGAAGGTGACGCCGCCACCCGACGCGGTGAAGTCGAGCAGCCCCTGGGTTTCAAGCTGCTTGAGCACGTTCTCGAGGGCAGTCTGTGAGGCGACCGTCACGGGGCCTGTGAGCTGAGCGGTGACGACTGCGTGATGGAGAGGCGGAGAGAGGACGACGATGCCGTTGTCACTGACACTTCGCGGGGCGAACAGGTACTGCTCGCCACCGGTCACGCGCGCGCCGGGGCGTCCAGGGGGCATCGGCCGTGGGCCGCCCGGCGGTGGGCCTTGAGGACGGGCCGGAGGGGCGCCGAGCGGTGGCCGTCGGGGTGGGGGAGCGGCCGCTGCGGCGGCAGCGGTTAGTGCGTCAAGGGTGGCGTAGACGCCAGCGGAGCCGAGCGCAGTAGCTGCGCTGCGACGCAAGAAATGTCTTCGGGAGATTGACACGAGGTGCCTCCTGGTCGGGGAGAGGAGGTCACCAAGATGCGTGCCGTGCGTAAGTGGACCGAAGCGCCAGGTAAGCCGTCGGTAAAACCGTTCGCGCTCTAGGCGGCTGTGGCTGCGAGCTGGCCGCAGGCGGCGGCGATGTCGCGTCCGCGCGTCAACCGCACCGTCGACGGCACGTGCGAGCGGTCGAGAACTGACTTGAAGATGGCGATTGTGTCGCGCAGCGAGCCGTCGTACATGCCCGTTGGGTTATACGGGATCAGGTTCACCTTGAATGCGTCCTGGCCAAGCAGCTTCGCGAGCTCGGTTGCGTGCTCGGGTGTGTCATTGACGCCGGCGAGCATCACGTACTCGATGAACACTTTGCGGCGACGCAGCTCGACGTATCGGCGGCATTCGGCGAGGACGTCGTCGAGGGGGTAGCGGTCGTTGACGGGCATGATCCGGCTGCGCAACGCGTCGGTTGGAGCGTGGAGTGAGAGTGCGAGCCGGATCGGCTCTTCGACCTCGTCGATGAACCGTGTGAGATTGGGGAGCCAGCCGACGGTCGAGATCGTGGTGCGTCGATGCGTGATGCCAACATCGGGAAGCCGACGCGCTGCTTCGAGGACGGCATCGAAGTTCATGAACGGCTCGCCCATACCCATAAACACGAGGTGGTCGACCGGTTCGATGCGGCGGAAATGGAGCGCCTGGTCGAGGATTTCGCCTGCCGAGAGGTTGCGGCGAAACTGCATCTGGCCTGTCGCACAAAAGGTACAGGTGAGGGGGCAGCCTGACTGTGACGACACGCAGATGGAGCGACGCCCGTCGCGGTAGCGCATCAGAACGGCTTCGACCGGGTGATTGTCAGCGGTGTGGAAGAGGACTTTGAGTGTCCCGTCTTTCGCCTTCGTCTCGGCAACAACGGTCAGCGTCGAGAACGGCACCTCGGCGTCCAGCTTCTCGCGAAGCGCCGCCGGAATGTTCGTCATCGCGCCGTAACCCGACACGCCACGCGCCGCCCACTCCCACACCTGTCGACGTCGATAGGCGGGTTCAGACGCGAGCGTCTCTTCGAGCAGGGTCAGATCCACGAGGTCAACCGTACCGACAGCCCGTCGCGCTCGGGTGATCGACGGCATGTAGCCGCAACCGCTTTTCTGTATTGCCTCAGGCTCGTTAGGACTTGGCGGGACACAAGGTCGTGTCCCGCCAAGCGCCCTGACTTAGACCCACGGGTCGTCTGCGACGAACGGTGTGATTTCCCTTGGGATTTGGAGCCACTGGGCGATCTCGTGCGCGTCGCGCATGGGGTAGCTCGGAAAGAACACCTTCTCGACTTTGCCGGCTCCTGCCACGAACGTGAGGCGGTGGTAGTACTCGACTGGTTCGGGTGGTGCGAGCTCTTCGGTTGCGGTCTCGTCGTCGCCCGTTTCGTCTTCGACGGGTGTCTCTTCGATGTCGATTTCGAGTGTGTCTGTTTCGGCGATTGAGCCGGGCTCGTCGGTGCTCTCTTCTTCGAGCTCGTCGTCGGCGGTCGTGGTTGGGCCAATGATTTGGATTGGCCGGCCGTCAGGCCCGATCTCGGTGATAATCACCGCAGGTGCCGTTGGGTCGCGCTCCGGCTCAGGCTCGGGCACGAATGCGTCGGGATCGCCAGCGAACTCAAATGTCGGCAGCTTCAGGGCGTCGCGAAGCTTGAACTCGGGATCCGAAATGATGGGGTAGAGGATCCCGTGCCGCTTCACGAACGCTTCGAGGTCGGCAAGGGGAGCGGACGAGACTCCGCAGACCCTCGCGCCAAGGTAGATCAGCTCTTGCAGCCGGTCGCTGAACGTCTTCGCTTGGGGCAACGAGCCAACGGAGTTCGGGATCTGCTGCCAGGCGAGGGACGGTGTGTGACCGCCGTGTTCTGGCCGTGGGAAGAAGAAGATGACGGAGCGGCTGCTCGTCCAGAACTGAAGATCAAGGGGGCCACCGGTCGACTCAAGGGTGAGCGCCGGAATTGCCATGCCCGTCAGGTGTTCGATGTCTGCTGCTTCGACCTCGGGGACGGGCGCGCCCGAGGGCGGCGTCGATTCATGGGTGCTCATGCGCACCATTCTTCCCGATCATGACGGGTGTTCGCTGAAAGGATGGTTGAGGCGGGTTCGCCGGCCTGTTTGTGTTCAGGCGGCGAGCTGGTCGACCCGGACGGCGTTGAACCACCATTCGCCGCTGATTGGGTCGGCGACAACGTACCGCCAGGTGCCGGAGCGTGGGAACAAGACGTCAACGCGGAACCGGCCGGGGCCGATGGGAGTGCCTGAGAACGTTTCGATTGGCACGCCGCTCGCGTTGACGATCGAGAGCTTCGGACGGTAGCCCGCCCGAGCGTAGAGCCGCCCTTCCACCTTGACCGTGACGTTCAACTTCCATGCCACCCCGGCGTGCGGTCGGAGTGACGAGGATGTGACGGTGACGAGCGTGTGTTTCGCGGCTGCGGGTGACGCGAGCGCGAGCATCGTGAGGAGCGCCGTTGCTGCGACGCTGAGCGTTCGCCGATACATGCGCATTCGCTGCATCCCCAGAATCCCTTCGATCACCGTACCAGCGCCCCTATGGTCTGCAGCGCGGCATTTCTTGATCGTCGGGGCTCCCAAGTACGGGGATCGAGGGCGATGGTCGCTTCGGTATGGCGTGAGTAACCTCTCGGGATGATCGATTTGCGTTCCGATACCGCGACGCTGCCAAGTCCTGGCATGCGGCGCGCGATGGCTGAGGCCGACGTTGGCGACGAGCAGCGCCGCGAAGACCCGACCGTGCTGCGGCTTGAACGCATGGCTGCGGCGTTTCTCGGGCAGGAGGATGCGGTGTATCTCCCGACGGCGACGATGGCGAATCAGATTGCGCTTGCGATTCTCGGCGAGCGTGGCACCGAGCTTTTCGTTGAGGCGACAGCGCACATCATGATCTCGGAGCTGGGTGGTGCGGCAATGCACTCCGGGCTCCAAACCCGTGGCGTGGTGGGCGATCGTGGGCGGATCGCGCCCGAGCAGCTGCCGCCGCCTGTGCATCCGTCGGACGCACACCATCGGCCACGACCCTCGGTGCTGGCGATCGAGAACACCCACAACAGTTCGGGCGGAACCGTTTGGCCGTTGGCCGATGTTCAGGCAGTTACGGCTGCAGCGCGGGATCTTGGCATGCGCCTGCATCTTGATGGGGCGCGGGTTGCGAACGCCGCCGTGGCGTTGGGGCTGCCTGCGGCGGAGGTCTGCCGCGGCTTCGACACGGTCACGCTGTGTCTCTCCAAAGGTTTGGGGGCTCCGCTCGGGGCGGTGATCGCGGGCTCCGAGGAGCTGATGCGGAAGGCGCGCGTGGAGAAGCACCGGTTTGGTGGGGCAATGCGGCAGGCGGGAGTTATCGCGGCTGCCGGTGTCTATGCCCTTGAACACAACGTGGCACGCCTCGCCGACGATCACGCACGCGCGCGTCGCCTTGGTGAGGCGCTCGTGGGTGCAGGCGTCGCCGTCGATCTTGAACAGGTGCAAACGAACTTCGTCCAAATAGACGTTGGCGCGATGGGGGTCGAGACCGGCGACGCATTGCAGCGGCTACGCGATGCTGGGGTTGGGCTGACCGCGACGGTAAATCACGGCGTGCTCCGGGCCGTGACGCACCTCGACATCACCGATCAGGACATCAGCGAGGCGATCAGCGCCATCCCTGCAGCGTTGGGTGCACATGGCGGCGCCTGATTCGCTGAAGCAGGCGCTTGAGTTGCGTCTGCGGACTGCTCAGGCAGAAGGGCTTCCGTCGATCAGCGCGGCTGTTGTGCGCAAGGGGGAGGTGATCTGGGCCGACGCGGTCGGGCTCGCGAACGTCGAGTCAGCGACGCGGGCAACCCCCGACACGCAGTATCGAATTGGGTCGATCACGAAGACGTTTACGGCGGTTGCTGTGATGCAGCTTCGTGCGAAAGGGCTCGTCGATCTCGACGATCGGCTCGACGCCCATCTGCCTGGTGTTGGGCACGCCACCCCGACGATTCGCCGTCTGCTCGCGCACCTTTCCGGGCTTCAGCGTGAGGCTGGGGACATGTGGATCACCGGGGAGGTTCCCGAACTCGACGAGATCGTTGCGCTCGCTGCCAACTCTGAGCGCGTACTTGAGCCGGGAATCGCGTTCCACTACTCGAACCTTGCGTTTGCGCTGCTCGGGCAGGTAGTTGCTGAACGGACAGAGACGCCGTATGTGGACTGGGTGAACCGCACGATCATCGAGCCGCTTGGACTTGCACGTACGACCTGGTCTGAGCAGGCGCCCGTGGCGCAGGGGTACCTCGTGCAGGCCTACGAGGGCGGGGTGTGGCCCGAACCGCACATCGATACGAAGGGCGTTGTCGCGATGGGGCAGCTCTGGTCGACGGTGACGGATCTTGCGCAATGGGCGACCTTTCTTGCCGAAGGGGACGATGCCGTCTTGCCGAAGACCGAGGTCGATCGCATGTGGTTCCCGCAGGTGATGGTGCATCCCGACGAGTGGGTCGCCGCCTACGGGCTCGGCGTAAAGCTCGTCAACCGTGGTGGAGCGATTTACGGGGGGCACGGAGGGGCAATGCCTGGTCACCTTGCCGGTGTCTGCATCCATCGGCCGAGTGGAGTTGGTGCTGCGGTCCTGACAAACTCGGGCGCTCTGGGAGCACCCGAGGCGACCGCGATCGATCTTGCGGAGAAGACACGGGAGCTCTGGCCTGAGCAGCCGGTGGAGTGGCGGCCGCAACCACCTGCACCCTCCGAGATTCAGGCGCTCCTTGGCCGCTGGTGGTCGGAAGGCGGCGAGTTTGTGTTCAGCTGGAAGGACGGTCACCTGCAAGCTGTTCCTGTCGGTGCGCCAGCGTGGTTGCGCCCCGCGGTGTTCGACTCCGAGGGTGAAGGCGTCTATCGCGCCCGCTCAGGCTACGAGCGTGGCGAGAAGCTGGTGGTGGTCGGCCCCGACGAGCTGGCTTGGGGTGGTTACCCGTTCACCCGGGCGCAAGCGCCGTGGACGTTCTGATGCCGCTCAGCGGTCGCCGGTAAAGCCAAACGCGACAGCGAGCGCGACGTAGGCGGCGACGAGCGCCACACCCTCTCGCCGCACAGCACGTCCGTCACGCACAGCAATCGCAACGATCAGCGCCGCACCGGCGAGCGCGACGATCTCGATCGGGCGGAATGAGAGCGCCAACCCGTCCCCGACGAACACCGAGAGCAGGGCGATGACGGGGGCGACAAACACCGCAACCTGCGTCGCCGACGAGATGGCGATTTCGGCCGCAAGATGGGCGTGACCCCTCCGTGCGACGACGATTGCGCCACCATGTTCGGCAGCGTTGCCGACGATCGCGACGATCACGACCGCGACGAAGAATTCGGAGAGGCCGAAGCTCTTCGTGAACTCATCAATCGACCCGACGAGCGACTCGGATACGAGTGCGGTTCCGAGTGTCGCGAGACACAGAATTACGATGCCGCGCTTCATGCTCCAAGCATCCTCGCGGGCCTCGGCGACGTGGGCGTCTGCGTGCGCGCGCAACGAGCGGATGGTCTGCACGAGATAGACGAGCAGGAGCGCACCAGCGACCGGAAGGGTGAGGAGGAACAATCCGTGGCGGTTCGGATCTCCGTGCCAACTTGGAATGCTCGGCACGAGGAACAGCGCTGTTGCGCCGATGATCAAGAACGCCTGTGTTTGGAGGGAGCGAGCGTCAAAACGCCCATCGCCACCGGCAATCCACGCGCAGCCGAGAACGAGGAGAAGCGTCGAGGCCACCGACCCGGTGATTGATCCGCGGACGACATCAGGGAGGCCCTCGTGGATCGCGAACAGCGCAATGATCAACTCAGGGGCGTTACCCAGGCTCGCGTTGAGGAACCCACCGATTCCGGGGCCGGTGTGTTCGGCGACATGCTCGGTTGCCTCACCGATCACGTAGGCAAGCGGGGTCAGTGCGAGCGCCGAAAGGACGAAGATCAAGGTGCCGCCGACACCGAATGCGTAGTGCGCAAGCACCACAACGGGCGTCAGCGCAAGGAGTGAGAGGAGTGCCTTGCGAACCATGTCTCTACCCTAGTATAGATGCCCGCCGCAGTTCTCTTCGATTGGACGAACACGCTCTCGCAGTTCACGTGGGATGACGCCCTCCTCGCGGCAGGGCATCGGGCCGGCCTCGGCGCGCTAGGACGTGCAGGTGAAGCCGACGACTACACCGAGCGATATCGCGCTGATGTGCTCCCTGCCGTAACGGCCCCCGGTGCCTGGTCGCACCTGGCCTACGAGGTTGAACTGCGGCGCTTGTTGGGTCCAATCTCTGACGCCGAACTCGATGCGTTCCTGGACGCCGAGCACGATGTGTGGGCTGCCGCACGCACCGTGGCACCAGGACTCGAGCTGCTCATCGCTCGCCTTGTTGGGCTCGGCGTTCGCCTCGGCATCGTCGCGAACACCTGGCCCGATCCCGCGCGTCTCCTGCGACGCGAGATCGCAGCGCTCGGCGACATCGCGAAACACTTCGAGGCCATCGTGCTTTCGGGCGAAGTCGGGGTTCGCAAGCCCGATTCCGCGATCTTCGCACTCGCGCTCGAGCAGCTCGGCTGCGAACCGTTCGATGTCTACTTCGTCGGCGATCGGCTGGTCGACGACATCGGAGGGGCCGGGGCGGTCGGGATTGTGACCGTGCAGGCCACCTGGTTCCACACCGATCACGCCGACGTTGCGATCGAGCCGGATTTCGTCGCAGCAAGTACCGCTGACGTGCTCGACGCCGTGCTCTCCGACCGCTAGCCCGGCCCTCGCGTACGCGGCGCCGTTGCCCGCAAGGCGTGGAAGCGCGCGCGGGTAGCGCCGTTTTTCAGCAACGTCAAGACTTGCGGCGCGCCGGTTTCACGCCACAATCCATGGATGCAGAGCAACACGGCTCGGTCGCTCCCCCTTCGTCCGCAGGATGAGATGGAGTGCCGCCGCTGCGAGGTGCACTGCGACAAGGTCGTCTATCCGGGCGCATGCCTTGAGCGCGCGTGCCCCTTCGTCTACTCCTACGAGGCTTGGGGTGCGACCTACGTTGGCTGCATGCAGAAGGTCTATGACGTCGAAATCGACTTCGACATGTTGAAGGCCGCCGAGGAGAGCAAGCCCGGTTTCGGTGCGATCCGCGCGATGCGACGCCCGCTACCGATGTGCAAAGCCGAGGTTGAGAACACCTACGGGTCGCTTTCGGCGACGACGCAGTGTGTCAATCCTGAGTTTGGCGAGCTGCCGGTCGGCGAGCCGACGTTCCGCGTGTTCGCGCGGGTCAAGAACTCCTAGCCGTCGAGCGCTTCCGGGCACGTTTCTTGCACCAGCGGGTGTGAATGTCTCGCACCTTGCGGAGCTCTTCAGCATCGGTCCCGTCACCGGGGCCGGGCGTTTCGAGATAGGCGCACAGATGCTGGAACGCGGGGTGGGCGAGGAACGCGCCGAGCGCATCGCCGATCAGCCCGTCACCGATGTTGGCGTGCCGATCGCGGTTTGACCCGAGCGGCATCAGGCTGTCGTTGATGTGAAGCGCCCGAAGCCTGTCGAGGCCAATCATCCGGTCGACATCGGAGACGAGTACGTCAACGGCCTTCGGATCGGATACGTCGTATCCCGACGCGTAGAGATGGCAGGAGTCGAGGCAGATTCCTAACCGCTCGGGGCGTCCAAGCGCATCCGCGATCGCAGCAAGCTCCTCGAGCGACCTCCCGATCGTCCCACCAGCTCCCGCAGAGTTCTCCATGAGGAGCCAGGTCGTGTCGTTCGTGCGCTCCAAGATCTCTCGCATCGCAGGAACGACACGTTCGAGGCCAGCCTCGAAGCCAGCACCGAGGTGTGAGCCAACGTGGAAGATCACACCGTCGGCTTCAATCGCACAGGCCGCTTCCACCGTCGTCTTCATGGTTGCAACTGACTTCGAGTAGATCTCGTCGTCGGGGGCCGCCAGGTTGCACAGATAGAGCGCGTGCACCACGACGCCAGCGAGTCCGGCCTCGGCGCGGCGCTCCTTGAACCGTGCGATCGCATCGGGTGTGTGATTGGTGGGACGCCACATGCGGGGGCTCTGGGTGAACACCTGGACGCAATCCCCACCGATCGCCTCAATGCGATCCACGGCCGAGAAGATCCCACCTGAGGACGACACATGCGCTCCGAACTTCATGCTGTGAGGCTAGACGTCGCAGGCTTCGCGTCCATCGGCCGTCGAAGCTACCACATTGTTTACAAACGCATTGCGAATGCGTGACGGTCTTGAGGCCATGTTCGTGGCCGTAGAACAGGGGCGCGGGCTGGCGCAGCGAGATCGCCGATGCATGCCTACGATGGGTGCGTGAGCGTTCGCGTCCGCATGGCCCCAAGCCCCACAGGCTTCCTCCATATTGGGGGTGTTCGCACGTTCCTCTTCAACTGGCTGTTCGCCCGCCAGCACGGGGGAGAGTGTCGCCTGCGGATCGAGAACACTGACACCTCGCGCGAGGTCGTTGAGGCTGTTGACCAGATTCAGGAGTCGCTGAAGTGGGTGGGCATCGACTGGGATGGCCCGGTCACCTTCCAGCTCGACACTGCTGAGCGGGCGCGGGTTTTGGCCGAGCAGCTCGTGTCTGAGGGCAAGGCCTACATGGACGACGGTGCGATTCGTTTCAAGCAGCCGTCTGGCTCAGTGTCGTGGGATGACAAGGTGCGTGGCAGCATCGAGTTTCAGAACGAGAACCTGCCGGATCTCGTCATCGTCCGATCTGACGGGCGCCCGACCTACAATTTCGTCTCACCAGTCGACGACATGATCGACGAAATCACGCACGTGATTCGCGCCGAGGATCACGTGTCGAACACACCGTCGCAGATCAACATTTTGCGCGCATTGGGTGCCGAGCCCCCGATCTACTCGCACTTGCCGAACATCAACGGTGCCGACGGAAAGAAGCTGTCGAAGCGGCATGGCGCTGTGTCGGTCGACGTGTTTCGTGACGACGGGTACCTGCCGGCGGCGATGATGAATTTCTTGGCGCTGCTTGGGTGGAGCTTCGACGACAAAACCACGATCATGCAGCCGCACGAGCTGATCGAGCGGTTTTCGCTCGAGCGGGTCGTGCAGAGTCCGGCGACATTTGACTACGAGAAGCTCGACTGGATGAACGGCGTCTATCTCCGGGAGCTCGACGAGGATGTGTACGGCGAGTTCCTCCTGGGCTGGCTTGGCGGCCGCGGCGTTGAGTGGCCCGAGGCGACTGTTCGCGCGACGGTGCCGCTTGTGCGCGAGAAAATCGAGAAGCTCTCGGCGTACCCCGCGTTCGTTCGGTTCCTCTTCGAGGATGTCTCGCCTGAAGGTGCTGACCCTCGCATGTGCGCTGCGGCAGTTGACGCGCTCACGCCAGTTGCTCCGTGGACGGCTGAGGGAATTGAAGCCG
The DNA here is from genome assembly GCA_009702325.1 of Actinomycetota bacterium. Taxonomy (GTDB): domain Bacteria; phylum Actinomycetota; class Thermoleophilia; order Gaiellales; family Gaiellaceae; genus PALSA-600. The sequence goes on along the minus strand of WLID01000002.1, from coordinate 101,323 downwards.
CCCTGCGTGCGATGGTCGAAGAGCTTGGTGAGAAGCCGCGCACCGCGTTCGCGCCGGTTCGTCTGGCGGTGACGGGTTCGAAGATCTCGCCTGGACTCTTCGAGAGCCTGGAGCTGCTTGGCAAAGAGGAGTCGCTTGCGCGGCTCGGTGCCGCCGCGTCGATCTCGTAGGCGTTAGTGGCGGTAGACAAGCATTGAGCCGCACATGGCGGCGATGCCTGCTGTCCGCACCGGCCAGGCGTTGAGCGTGGCTCCGGCCGAGAATGCGCCGGTGCCGCCTGCGAGCAGCACGAGCGCGGCAACGTGCCGGGCCTGAGAGGTCAGCCGGGGGAGCGTGGCGGTGTCGTTCGCGGTCTCGGGTGGGGCGACGAGACGCATCTGAGCGAGCCGCACCGCAAACAGGGTGCCGCGCCATTCAGGAACGAGGAGCCGCGCGTGTTCGGCGCCGCCTTCGCTGACAGCTTCTGCGATTTCGCCGGTCAGTTCGCGGGCCCGCGTCAAAGCGGAGGTCAGTTCGGCGTGGGCGAGCGTCATGTGTGGCGGCGGCTCCAATCCGAAGAGCAGCTCGGCTGCCTCGTGGAGCGCGTATTGCAGGGACATGAGCTGCTCGGCGACGAAGTCATCGGCGAGCGCCTCGGTGCCCGCTGCCAGGCCGTCGAGCCGTGCGAGCGTCCGCCCGAGCGCGGTCGAGAGCGCCTCGATCCGCACGGAGTAGCGCTGCTCAAGCGGTGGGACTTCCATGCGGAGGATCGTAACGGTGTGTCTAGCGTCTCGACCGGACCGTCGGCTACCTTGGTGCGCTGGTGAGCGCCCCGACCATCCTCAGCCCGGCCGAGTTCGAAGCTCGGCTCGCGAACTACCTCTTTGAGCGCAGCGAAGAAGTGCGCGCTGTGCGGGTTGGCGAAAAAGAGACGTCGGAACAGGCAGCGATCGTCGAGCGGTACGCGGATCTCTTTTCGCGTGCGCAACTTGATGCGCTGCACGCGGCCGAGAACTCGGCCGGGGGGGATGAGCGCGAGGAGCTGTATCGGCTTCGCAAGACGTGTGAAGGTGGACTTGTGGCAGCCGAGCTTGTTGAGCGCCACGATGCGCTCGAGAACAAGCTGCTTGCCGAGCGGGTGACGTTCAAGGGTGAGGAGATGCCGCTGCGTCTCGCTCAAGCCAAGCTCGCGTTGCTGCCCGACTACGCCGATCGCGAGGAGCTTGGCGAGCTTCAGGCGAACGCGAGCGCTGCGTTCAACGACGAGCGGCGTGAGATGCTCTCGCTGAGCGAGGCGCTCGAAGCAGACCTGTCCGGTGAGACGAATGCGATCGCACGGAACGAGGAAGAGAAGGGGATCTCCCTCCACGACCTGTCGGCGGCGCTGCACGAGGCAAGCAAGCAGAGCACTGAGGCGTGGGATCGGCTTCGAACCACGTGGTTTGATCGGCTGCTTGGCGACCATCCTGCGGTTCCGTCGAGTTCGCACACCTCCTACATGCGCCGGCTTTCGCCGCTTGAGGCGACGTATTCGAAGGATCGGGCGACGGAGATCTGCCTGCAGACGTTGCGTGACCTCGGCTTTGAGCTTGCCGCGATGTCGAACATCAAGCTTGACCTCGACGATCGGCCGCAGAAGTCGCCACGCGCGTGCGTGATCGCAAGTGACCCGCCGAACATCGTGCACCTCATCACTCGTGCGCAAGGTGGCCTGCACGATTACCAGGCGTTCCTCCACGAGGCTGGGCATGCGCTGCACTACGGCGGCTGCGATCCGGCGCTCCCGTTTGCGTTCCGCCGGCTTTCGCGCGACCACGCGCTCACCGAGATCTACTCGTACATCGTCGAGGCGATCAGTCGCGAGCCGGGTTGGCATGCGCGCTACTTCGGTCTCTCGGACGCCCAGGCTGTTGAGAACGCCGAGGCAACGACGTTCCTCGAGGCGCTGCTCTTCCGCCGTTACGAGGCGAAGCTGCGGTTCGAGCTCGACTTCTGGACACGCTTCCCAACCGACGGTGGGACGTCGGGCGGGTACGAGGAGTACCTGACTGCAGCCACGGGCATCCGTTACCGGTCAAAGAACTTCCTCTCGGATATGGACGGGGGTTTCTACACCGCCGACTACTTGCGTGCGTGGGTGCGTGCCGCCCAACTGCAGCAGTACCTGCGTGCGGAGGTCGGTGACGATTGGTGGTGCAACACAAGGACCGGCGACATTCTGCGTGGCCTTTTCCTTGAAGGAACGAAGCCGTCGAGCGAGGAGATTGCTGGTCGGCTCGGGTTCGATCCGCTTGATCTCCGCCCGCTGCTTCACGAACTCGGCACCCACAGCTAGTCGTCACCCGTCATGCACTCGCGGCAGGCAGCGGTGTCTGTTCGCTAGACTTGTGCGGCTTCGCAGGGCCCATTCGTCTAGTGGCCTAGGACACTGCCCTCTCACGGCGGCGGCACGGGTTCGAATCCCGTATGGGCCTTAAAAAGCCCCGCATAGCAGGCCTTTGGCTTCTCTATGCGGGGCTTTCCTGTGTCTTGACAGTGTTTGTCGTGACAGTTCGGCGGTGACGGGATCTAGCGGCTGCGATGGCGGCACGGGATAGCGGCCGCAAAATGATGGAAGGCTCGCATCGCTCGCTCGGCGGTTCGAGCCGGGTCGCTTCTGCTGTCTAGGATGCGACGGTGACCGACGCCACGTCTCCACTCGCGAACGATGACCTCGCGAACAACCGTCGCCGGGCGGGTGCGCGCGCGCACTTCCGCGCGATGGGGCTGACCGAACAGGATTGGACGCGGCCGGTCATCGGCATTGCCACGACGTGGACGGGAACGATGCCCTGCAACATGGGCCAGCGCGACCTCGCAAAGCACGTTGCGGCCGGCGTACGTGCGGCGGGCGGCACGCCGCTTGAGTTCAACACGATCGCGATCAGCGACAACATCACCCAAGGCACACAGGGGATGCGTGCGTCGCTGATCAGCCGCGAGGTGATCGCCGACTCGATCGAGCTTGTCGGCCGCGGCCATCCCTTTGACGGTCTGATCTGCCTTGCCGCGTGCGACAAGACCGTGCCCGGCGTAGCGATGGCGCTCACCCGGCTCGACCTGCCAGGCCTCGTCTTCTACTCGGGCGCGATGGCCTCCGGAACCCATCGCGGACGCCAGATCAACGTCAAGGACGTGTGGGAGGCGCTCGGCGGCTGGGAGGCGGGCTCGATCACGACCGAGGAGCTCGAGGAGATCGAGCGCGAAGCGTGCCCGGGCATCGGTGCCTGCGCGGGCCAGTTCACCGCGAACACGATGAGCATCGCCCTCGACTTCCTTGGCCTCGCGCCAACAGGCCTCGGTGGTCTGCTCGCGACCGATCCTGGAAAGCCGGCGTCGGCCGAAGCTGCCGGCCGACTCGTCCTCGATCTCGTGAAGCGGGGCCTGCGCCCGTCGTCGATCCTCACCAAGGACGCCTTCGAGAACGCGATCGTTGGCGTGTCGGGAACAGGCGGGTCGACGAATGCCGTCCTTCATCTGCTCGCGATCGCTGCCGAGGCTGGCGTCGACCTCACCCTCGAGGATTTCGATCGTCTGTCGGCGGCGACGCCGCTCGTCACGAGCCTCTCACCAGGCGGCCCGCACGTGGCAGGCGACCTGCAACGGGTAGGCGGAACGCCAGCGGTTGTGCGTCGTCTTCGCGACCACCTCCACCTCGACGCGCGCTCGATCGATGGGCGCACCTACGGCGAGATCGCAGAAGCGGCTTCCGAGCCCGACGGTGCCGTGATCGCACCAAACGACGCACCCTTCAAGCAGGGAGGCGCGCTCCGGATTCTCCGCGGCAGCCTTGCTCCCGACGGCGCCGTCGTGAAGCTCGCAGGCACCGAGCGGCCCGCACATCGTGGGCCGGTGCGCGTCTTCGACTACGAAATTGAATGTCGCGACGCAGTCGACGCTGGCGAGGTGCAGCCAGGCGAGATCGTCGTTGTTCGCTACGTCGGCCCGGCCGGGGCGCCAGGAATGCCTGAGATGCTCTCGGTCACCTCCGCGATCATGGGCCGCGGGCTGGGGGAGACGGTCGCGCTCGTGACCGACGGTAGGTTCAGTGGCGCCACGCGCGGCCTGATGATCGGCCACGTGACCCCCGAGGCGGCACACGGTGGCCCGATCGCGCTGCTGCGCGACGGTGACATCGTCTCGATCGACGCCGACGCGCGAACACTGGAGGTCGAGGTTGCAGCCGACGAGCTTGCTCGGCGAGCTGCCGAGCTTCCCGCGTTCGTTCCGCGCGCAACGAGCGGCGTGTTCGCGAAGTACGCGCGAAGCGTCGGTTCGGCATCGCAGGGCGCCGTCACGCGGTGACCGAACGCCTCGCCGGGAAGGTGGCACTCGTCACCGGGGCCGCACGCGGAATCGGCCGCGACCTCGCCCTCGGCCTGGCAGCGCACGGAGCGCGCGTGCAAGTCGCCGACCGCGAAGCGCCCACCGAGACGCTCGCAGCACTCGACGTGGAGCATCGCGGGCTCGCGCTCGCCGCAGACATCGCCGATCGTGCCGCCGTAGGTTCACTTTTTGCCAGCCTCGACCGACTCGACATTCTCGTCAACTGCGCTGGCATCACAGGTTGGGTCGACGTGACGAATCCTGCCGAGGACGTATGGGATGCGGTTGTTGCAACGAACCTCAAAGGGACGTTCTTCTGCTCAACAGAGGCTGCCGGGCTGATGCGGGCGGTCGGCGGCGGGTCGATCATCAACATCTCAAGCGTCGTTGCAGCCCGTGGGCACCACGGCCTCGCTGCCTATGGCGCAACCAAGGGCGGCATCAACGCGCTGACGATCCAGCTTGCCTCCGAGCTCGCCGCCGACGGTATCCGCGTAAACGCCGTTGCTCCGGGCGCCACGAACGTCGCCCGCAACCTCGCCGACGAGCCGCGCTACGCCGAACTCTGGGCCGAGCGGATCCCGCTTGGACGTGCTGCTGAGACCGACGACATCGTTGGGCCCGTGCTGTTCTTTGCGTCCCCTGATTCGGCATACGTGACGGGCCAGGTGCTCTACGTCGATGGCGGCTGGACGGTCGTTGGCGACCTTCCCGACGCCTACCGCGAACGCATCCCCGGCTCGTGAACGCTCGTCGCCTGACGTGGCTTGGGCAGGCGAGCGTGCTGCTGGACGTTGGCGGGCTACGGATCGCGATCGATCCGTACTTCGGTGAGCACCCTGCGCGGCTCTATCCGCCCGGAGATGCGGCACCGGTTGCGAGTTCCGTCGACGCGATTCTCGTAACCCACGAACATCTCGATCACTTCGACCCAACCTTCATCCGCCAGGCCGCCGTCTCGCGGCACGTGACGCTCCTCGTGCCAACACCGCTCCTCGATCGCGCGAGTGCGCTCGGTGCCGACGTGACGGGCGTTCAACCCGGAGATCGCGTCACGCTTGCGCCCGGGGTCGAGGTCGCCGTACTGCCGGCATGGCATGGGCTGACCCTGGCGGACGGCTACGCCGAGGGGCGCGATGCCCAGGGGCACGCGCGCTTTCTCGGCTACGTGGTCGTCGCCGACGGCCTAACGATCTACCACGCCGGCGATACGATCGTGACGCCAGAACTGGTGGCGGCCGCTTCCCAAGAGCACTCGGATGTTGCGCTCCTTCCCACGAACGGCCGCGACGCCCAACGGGAAGCTGCGGGAATCGTCGGCAACATGGATGGGCGCGAAGCGGTCGAGTTCGCTGCCATCATCGGCGCACGCACGCTGATTCCGCTCCACTGGGATCTGTTCGCCGGCAACACGTCGGATCCGCAGGACGTCGTGACGGTTGCCGAGGCACACGGCGCGGGTGCACCCGCAGTCGTCGTGCCGGTGCGCGATGCGTCGTTTGAGCTCTAGTCGGTCTGCGGACAGACTTCGTCGGTAACGACGTTGCCGGCCGGGCAGGTCGTCTCCTTGAAGGTGGTACCCGTCATGTCGGCGTACCAGATGTCGGAGCCGTTGAAGTTCGCCTTCGTGAGGTCGGCGTTGGTGAACAGAGCACCCTGGACATCAGATCCGGCGAAGTTCGCGCCCGTGAGGTTCGCTCCAGTGAAGTTGGCCGCTCGCAGGTTTGCACCACCGAAGTTGGCCCCATGGAGATCCTGATGCGAGAAATTCTTGCCGGGACACTGCGTCAACGGTTCGATCTTGCACCCGTCGATCACGCGCGTGCCGCTACCGCCGCATCCCGCGAGGGAGACGACCGTGATCAACGCAAGCGCAGCAAGTGTCAGCAAACGACGCACGCCGAGACCCTATAGCGACGGGCTGACGTTCGCCTCTTGACCTGACTGGCAATTCCGGGGATACTCCTTGGAACGGGGAGCACCGACTGGGAGGGGCGATGCAGAAGGTACGGGTCGCGACGCGAAATAGCGACGTGCGTCGCTCGATCATTGCGAGTGCGATTGCGCTCATCGCATCGGTCGTTGCCGTCTTTGTACTCGTCACGCCTTCGGCGCTGTCGTCCTCGGTCGCCGGGCCCAACCTTGCGAAGTATCCGGCGTGCGCGGCCGGGCAAGACCCGACTCCGGCCGATCCGTGCAAGCCAAACAAGGGGACAGGGCAGTTCGACCTCACGAAGTTCCCACCGTGCGCCGAGAACCAGATGCCGACGGCACTCGTTCCGTGCAAGCCTGCGAAGACCACCGACGTGAACCTCACGAAGTTCGAGCCGTGCGCGCCCGGTGAAACCCCATCACAGGCGAAGCCCTGCATTCCGAACGGTCAGTTCAACATTGCGAAGTTCGCTGACTGCTCGCCAGGGCAGGATCCGACGCCGTCAATCCCCTGCAAGGTCGTTGCGCAGACCGGCCAGTTCGACATCTCGAAATTCCCGCCGTGTGCTGATGGTCAGGCGCCCACACCGCAAGTGCCGTGCCGGCCAACCTCGGCCACGCCAATCAATCTCGGCCAGTTCCCACCGTGTCAGCCGGGGGAGGTGCCATCGCCCCAAAAACCGTGTCAGGCGACATCGGTGACGGGTGCAATTCCTCTGACGGGCTTCCCCGACTGCGCGAGCGGGCAGGTTCCGACCCAAGACAAGCCATGTCGCCCCTCGGGGAACACGCAGATCAATCTGGCCCAGTTCCCTCCCTGCCAGAGCGGGCAAGACCCAACGGCGCAGAAGCCGTGCCAGCCGACAAAGGCAAACGGACAGATCAACCTCACAAGCTTCCCGACGTGCACAGCCGGGCAGGTGCCGACGCCTGAAAAGCCGTGCCAGACGACGAACTCCAACCTTGTCGACTTCAGCCAGTGGCCTGCCTGTGGCGCCGGCGAGCAGCCGACACCGACCAAGCCCTGTCGCCCCGCCGGTACGAACGCGAGCGGGAACCTCCCGGGCGCGCCGATCAGTGTCGGGCAGGTGCCTGCCTGTAAGCCTGGCCAGACGCCCACGCCCACGAGTCCCTGTGTCTCATCGCCGAACGCTGTGACGCTGGCACCCTGCGCTCCCGGTCAGAACCCGACCGCAAGCAGTCCGTGCGCTCCGGCGGGTGGTAGCTCAACTGGGTTCTCGGTCACGGTTGGCAGCGTTCCGCAGTGCAAGGCAGGTCAGGTGCCAACACAAAGCAGCCCGTGCGTCACCTCCGGGAACGGCAATGGCGGCGGCGGCGGTGGCGGCGGCGGCGGCTCCACTGAGCCGACCGTGACCGGCCCGGTTTCTACTGGTCCGACGCCGGGTGGCAGTATCCCGCAGTGCAAGTCGGGTCAGATCCCGACCCCGGCGAGCCCGTGCATCACGTCCGGGAACGGCAATGGCGGCGGTGGCGGTGGCGGCGGCTCCACTGGCCCGACCGTGACCGGCACGGTTCCGACCGGGACAGTCCCCTCAGGCACCGTCCCAACCGGCACGGTGCCCTCGTCGACCGTGCCCCAGGTTGTGAAGTGCCAGCCCGGCCAGGTGCCGACGCTCGCCAAGCCGTGTACGCCCGGCTAAGGGTCACGAGGTCGATTCTGGGGTTTTGCGCTCGCCGGATCGGGTGATCTGCGAGCCAAAAATGGCTTGAACAAGCCATTTCCGTTTGCCATGGGGTCTGTTCGTAGCTCCTGACGTTGCACGACCCTGCTACCGTCAAAGACGACCAATAGCCGCGTTCTGCGGCCCCGTTGTTGTTTCGCCGCTCGCCGTGAGGTTGAGCGTTTCTCTTGCACCCTGACTCCCCTCGCGGCGGCATGCACCCACATGGGTGCCAGTCCTGTTCCCGAGGGAAGGAAAGGTGTACTGAGATCGCTCATCGTCATCCTCGTGTGTTTCGCCCTCCTGGCCGGCAACGCTGCGGCCTCGGAGAAGGTTCCCCACTTCTGGAAGCGTGTCGCTCACTGTGAGACGGGCGGCAAATGGAACTGGGGACAGTTCGCCCACTCGAACCATCGTCGACAGTTGGAAGGCACGTCCTATGAGGGCGGGCTTGGTTTCTACGTCGGCACATGGCGAACGTGGGCCCGTGCAGTCCATGTCCTAACGCGCTATCCCCACGCGTACATGGCACCGCCCGTCATCCAGGTGAAGGTCGCTCGATACGGCCTTGCCCGGGGTGGCTACTGGGGCTCCATCCACAATGGATGCGCCCGCGCGTAGATTCGACCTACCTGGTGCGCGCTGCGCCGCCTCTGTGGCGCGGCGCGCACCGGGTGCTCTAGTGCAATGCCCACCAAGGGCCGTTGGCACCGTTCTGGTTCCAATAGAGCACGAGTGAGGCGACGTCACTTGTCGCGACCTGGTAGCAGAGGTTTCCACTCACAGGCGTCGTGCCGTAGATGTCACCGATCTGCTCAAGATTGTTGGGGATCGTCCCGCAGTTCTTGCTGCCCGTGATCAGGTAGGTGACGCCCTTCTGGCCGATGGTCATCATCGCGTCGGCGAGCTCCGAACCGTTCGCGCCCTGGTCGCCGACGTACACGCCATTGACCGTGACGAGGACGTCAACGTACCCCGCAGGTGGCGCCGCGTTTGAGGGCGACGCGCCTTGAACGACCGATGCCCATGCGTCGAAGTTGACGTGGGTGACGGTCAGCTTCCAGCCTGAAGCGGAGGTGTAGCCCGGTGAACCGAGCGGGTACGGATTGCCCTTTGTCTGTCCAGGAGTCTTCGCGGCTCGCGCAGCCTCGGCCGCCTGGGCCTTGGTCACGATCGGGTTCGGGCAGGTGATCGGTGAGTACGTCGCTCCCGACTTCTTCGAACAGATCGTCTTGGCCTTCGTTGTCTTGATCGGGCTGGGACAGACGATCGCGAGCTTGTGGCCACCCACGGTCTCGTAACACGCGGGCGCGGCGGCGTTCGCACGCGCGCCTGTCAAAGCGGCGGTTGCCGCGACCAGCGCGACCGACAGAAAGGCGAACGTCCTCACGTTGGCTGACCTCCGAATTGCACTCTCACGAAGCGGCGCGTAGGTATGACGCGGCACCGATCGCCTGGACGAAAACAGCGTAGCCCTCGAATGTTAGGAGGTGCTGCGGGCCAGGTACGCCTTCGGGAAGCGCTCGCCACTCTTGTAGCGGTGCGCCTTAATGAAGGCGTTGAATGCGGCCTCGTCGAAGTCGCTGCAGCGCGCGAGGTACCCGTGGCCGCCAACGTCCTTCGGCGGCGTCGAGGTGTACTCCGGCTCATTCCAGGCGGTGAGGACGATCGACGAACCGAGCTTGTTGTATGGTGCTACGACGATGGCGTTTGAGTGCGCGAAGTACCAAAGCGCGAGCCGACTGATCGTCGTCGCCGGCACTTTGTCGCCGTACTGAATGACGACACCGCCGTGCTCGAGATTATGGACGAGCGCGATCTGCGGAATCTCCTGCGTGTAGATGTTCCATTTCGCGGGTGAGGCGAAGTGAGTGCCGCTCGTGGGCGGATCGGAGTTGTAGTTCGGTTTGACCGAGACGCTCGTGACATGCTTCGGCTGGAGACCGGGGTAGACCGAAACGGTGCAGCGCTTCGACGCACCCGGCTCCGACGCGTTGGGGCGTGCGTATCCCGTTGCGGCAAACACAACCGCAAGGGCTGCCAGCGCAAGAGTTGCGATACCGGAGAGACGCACGCGGTTCATCCGTCCAGCGTACCCGGTTGTACCCCAATCTCAAGGTCGCATCGCAACGGGCGCCGTGACCGCTGAACGCCGACGACGACCGAACGGACTGCCTACACTTCCGCCGTGCGTCACGGGGCCATGGTCGCGATCGTCATCTTGACGCTGGTAGCCGCCGGTTGCGGCGGCAGTGGCAACCATGCCTCGCAGGTGGCCGACGCGATCCGCTCAGGCACCGCAGGCGGCCTCGGTTCGCTTGGCAGCGTCACCAATGCGAGTTGCCAACGCGACGAGTCGCTCAAGGGTGAGCAGTACCGCTGCACCGCGTCAACAGGTGAGGGTGTCGCCCAGCTTGTGTGCTTCCCCGACGAGACGTCAGCGGGCGGCAGCTTCTGCGCCATCACCGCGCGACCGTAGCTCGCCCGACACCTTTCATAGAAGCGCCGAGGGGGAGCTTTCGCTCCCCCTCGGGCCACAACAGATGTGGAGTCGCTTACGCGGCAGCCACAAGCGTGTTGTCCGGGACGATGACCTTGAGGGTCTTCGAAGCGCCCGAAACAACCTTGTAGATCGTGACCGGGTTCGCGGTGACGTCGCCGTTCTTGTTGAAACCGAACGTACCGAGAATGCCGTTCTTGATCTGGGTCTTGAAGAGCTGAGCGGCAACACCCGCACGGGTGCCGTCCGACGCAGCAACGGCCGAAACGATGACTTCAGCAGCCTGCGCGGCATAGACCGTGTACGGGTCAGCCTGCTTGCCACCAATCGTCTTCGCGAAGGCCTTCACGAACGCCTGACCGCCAGCCGGCAGCTTGTCGTTCGGGAGACCGGCGACGGACACGAACAGGCCTTCAGCCGACGTGCCCGCTTCCTGGACAACAGCCGAGACCGGCGTGAAGCCGTCCGGGGCAAAGATCTTGATGCCAGGAGCACCAGCAGCGATGTCCTTGATCAGCTTGCCACCGTTTTCGCAGATCAGACCGCCGAGGAACACGCCCTGCGCGCCCGACGCCTTGATCTTGCTTGCAAGAGCTTCGTACGATGAAGCCTTGCCGTCCCACGCCGTGTTGGCGGCGACGGTGATACCGAGCTTCTTCGCAGCGTTCGCGAAGTTGGTCGCAACACCCTGGCCGTACGCCTCCTTGTCGTTCAGGACGTAGACCTTCTTGATGCCTTCCTGCTTCGCGAGTGTCGCGTCAGCGGCACCCTGGAAGTCGTCGGCAGCAACAACACGGGCGTAGTTCCGCTTGCCCGTGGGGTAGTACTTGCCAGGCTCGCCCGACGCCGTGCCCGGACCCGCATGGGTCAGACCGACGTAGGTGTTGGCCGGGCTGACCATTGCGATCGGGCCGTTGGCGGCACGGTTGAGGATCGGGATCTCGATCTCAGCAGCACCCGAGTTGAACGTGCCGATAACACCGACAACGCTCGCATCCTGTGCGTACGCATTCGCGTTCGCGGAGACCTTGCCCGAATCCCACTTACCGGCCTGAGCCGTCGAGTCATCGCAGCTCTGGTAGGCAAGCGTGTAGTTGCCGGCCTTCCAGTTGTGCTGTGCGAAGACGAACGCAATAGCCTTCGTCATCTGGATCGTCTGCGTGCGGCCTGCACCCTGGAGCGGCAGGTCCGAAGCGATGAGAAGATCCCCGTTGGGGTTCTGAATCGCTGAGCACGAGGACGCCGGAAGCGGCGTCGCCCCGCTGGTCCGAGCACCCGCAACGGAAACCATGACAGCAAGAAGTGCTGCCACGACAGCCGTACCAGCCACGGAGCCCGCAAGAATCCTGTTTTTCACTCGCCCTCCTGTTTGTGACGTTTGGTCCTTGGGGGTGTTCGGCGAAAGAGCTATCGATCGCCATGACACCTTCGGAAACTGCAGTTTGCACGACGAAAAGGGTCTGTGCGCGTGTTTTTGTGAATGTCGGAATGCCGAGAAGGGTGATAGGGGCGGTACGCTCGATCCCGAATCGGGCTTCTCGTGACTTCATTTCCTCTCTCAGAACGCGTAACTGACCGCCCGACCCGCTCTCGGTCGGCGCGGAATGCGTACGCCTTCCTGCTCGCGGGCGCGGTTGCGATCGCGATCTACCTCGTGCTTCCGAGCCAGGTGCAGTCGGTGGTGTTCGTTCTGATTGGGCTTGCGGGTGTGTTCGCGATCGTTGGTGGTGCCCGCATGCACCTGATCGGAAGTGGGCGGATTCCCTGGTACCTGTTCGCGGCGGGAATCGCCGGCCAGGTGTGTGGTGACATCGTCACGGGCTACTACGAGCTGTGGTTCGACCGCGAGCCGCCCCTGCCATCTGTTGCCGATGCGTTCTACCTCGGTGGCTACCCGGCGTTCATCGCGGGCATCGTCATTCTCCAACGCCGCCTTGGCGGTGCCACGAGCCGTGCGGCCGTGCTCGACACCGTCATCGTCGCGACCGCCATCGGTGCGGTGCAGTGGGTGTTCTTCTTGCAGTCGACCTACGAGGAGCACATTCGGGCGAGCGCGCGGATCGTCGATTCGCTCTACCCGACGATGGACACGTTGCTGCTCGTGGGCCTCGCCCAGTTGCTGATCGGGCCTGGGCGTCGCAGCCCGTCGTATCGGCTCCTTGTCGTTTCAGTTGCCTTGTGGGTCGTCGGCGACGAGCTCTATGTGCTCTACGCATCCACCTATGTCGCGGGCGGTTGGATCGACGTCTTTCTGCTTGGGTCGTACGTCGTGTTCGGAACCGCAGCACTTGAGCCGTCGGTCGCGCGGATCTCTGTCGTCGACCGCCGGATCGTGCCGCGCCTCACCCGCACGCGTCTCATGGTTTTGGTGTCGGCCCTGCTGGCTGTTCCGTTCACGGTCGTCGTGGAGCGTCTTGAGGGGCGTCACTTTCACGTGTTGTTCGAAGCGGGCGCCGCAAGCGTGATTGCGCTCCTTGTTTTGGCGCGCCTGGCGGGGCTCGTGGGTGCTGTCGAGGCGGCGCGCGATGACGAACGGGCGGCGCTTGAGCAGGCCGAGTCCGCTCGCCTGCAGCTTGCCGCCCAAAACCTACGGCTGCTCGAACTCGATCGCCTGAAGGATGAGTTCGTGGCGGGGGTGTCGCACGAGCTGCGGACACCCCTCACGTCGATTGCTGGCTACGCCGAGCTGATGCTCGAGACAGAGAACGATCCGGGCATCCGCAACCACCTTGAAATCATCGAGCGCAACGCTGAACGCCTGCTGCGGCTTGTGAGCGACCTGCTGTTCGCCGCGCGGCTTCAGACCGGGCAGCTCGACCTCGACGTGACCGATGTCGACCTGCGTGAGCTCGTCAGGCAGGCGGTTGAATCGGCCCAGATGCAGGCGGAGGCTGCGGATGTGACGCTCGACATTGACGTGCTTCGCGAGCCGTTGCATGTAGAAGGTGCGCCTGACCGGCTGACGCAGCTCCTCGACAACCTTGTGTCGAACGCCCTCAAGTTCACGCCGGCCGGTGGGCGTGTGTCGATCTCGCTTCGCCGCGGTGAAGGCGCTGCCGTGCTTGAGGTTTCCGATACGGGCATCGGGATTCCAGCTGACGAGTTGACGAACCTCTTCCAACGGTTCTACCGTTCGCGCATCGCGCTCGATCGTCAGATCCAGGGAACAGGCCTCGGTCTCTACTTGTCGAAAGCAATCGTCGATGCTCATCGTGGACGAATCGATGTTCGAAGCACCGAAGGGAAAGGGACGACGTTCGTGGTCGAAATTCCGGAGCGGCGATCGTGACTGACACTGATACGCGGCCTTTGATCCTGTGCGCCGACGACGATGACGACATCCTTGCGCTTGTCGCGCTACGTCTTGAGCGCGCCGGGTTCGCCGTCAAGCGCGCTCGCGATGGGGAAGAGGCACTGCAATTCGCACGGGAGCTTCACCCAGTGGTCGCAGTTCTCGACGTGATGATGCCGCGGCGCACCGGCATCGAGGTCGTGGGCGAACTTCGCGCAGACCCGGCGACAAGCGACATCAAACTGATCCTGCTTTCAGCCCGGGTTCAGCAGAACGATGTTGATCGTGGGATCGACGCTGGTGCCGACGCCTACCTTCCGAAACCGTTCAAAGCAGCCGACCTCGTTGAGCCCGGTGAAGGGGTGGGAATGCCGATTGCGCAGCTGCTGCGCTCTCGGTCGCGCCCCGTGATCTTCACAAGCATCTTTCCCGCGACAGCAGAGGTGGCGTCACTCGATCCGTCTGCCTATCTCGTGAAGCCGTTTCCGCTGTATGAGCTCGAGACCGCTCTTGTCGATGCGGTCGCTGCGATTCCGCAGCAGATGCACTGACCTCGGGCGAGTCAACTCATGTTACGCCGCGCCGAGATCGTCCTCTGTCGCTGGTACCCTCGCCCGTACGGAAAGCAATCCGGCTTTCCCGTGAGATCGCGTTACCTCCTCAAGGCTAACGGGATCTCGGCCAATGTCCGGCGCCGAGCTTCTCGAAGTCACGGCCCGGGAGGAGTGACAACGTGACCGATTCATCCGCGCCAGCTGAAGGCGCAGCGGAAACAGGCGTAACCACCTTTGGGGCGCTTGGTGCCTCACCCGCCGTCGTCGAAGCACTTGCAGCGCGCGGCATTACGAGCCCGTTTCCCATTCAGCAGATGGTTGTGCCGGAAGGCATTCGTGGCGGCGACATTCTCGCGAAGAGCCCGACCGGGTCAGGCAAGACCTTGTCGTTTGCAGTGCCAATCGTTGAGCGTCTGAGCTCTGATGGGCCGACCCCCGCGGCGTTGATCTTGGTGCCGACACGGGAGCTGTGTGTCCAGGTCGCCGAGGACTTCGAGTCGATCGGCGTGTCGCTCGGGCTGCGTTCAGCTGCTGTGTACGGCGGCGTGCCGCTGAAGGAGCAGGCAGACGCTGCCGCTGCCGCCCATGTCGTTGTGGCGACCCCAGGCCGCCTGCAAGACCTGATGGATCGACGGCTGGTTGATGTGAGCTACGTCCAGATTCTCGTGCTCGACGAGGCCGACCGGATGCTCGACATGGGGTTCAAGCCGCAGGTCGACAAGATTCTCCGTCGCGTTCCGCAGGAGCGTCAGACGATGTTCTTCTCGGCGACGCTGCACGGCGAGGTTGGCGAGCTGGCGCAGCGCTACACGCACTTCCCCGCCCGATTCGACGCCGAGATGCCGGAAGAGTTCCGCTCGGGTGAGGTTGAGCATCACTTTGTGTCGGTCACGACGGACAACAAAGTGACGAAGCTCGTCGAAATCTTGAAGGGGTACGAAGGCTCGACGTTGATCTTCGTGCGCACGAAGTCGGGCGCCGATCGGCTGGTTGAGAAGCTTGTGAAACACGGCGTCCAGGCGGTGTCGATTCACGGTGACAAGAATCAGACGCAGCGCGACAAAGCGCTTGAGCAGTTCGATGCGGGCAACACCCGTGTACTCGTCGCCACCGATGTTGCTGCCCGCGGCCTTGATGTCGATCGCGTCACGCATGTTGTGAACTTCGATCCGCCCGACGAGGCAGCGAACTACACCCATCGGGTCGGGCGCACCGGCCGCGCGGGGCGTAGCGGCACCGGCATCACGCTCGTGCTGCCCGATCAAGAGGCCGATGTGAGCCGCGTCGCGCGGCTCCAGGGCCACACAGAGGCTTTCGAGGCGTCGGGCATGAAGAGTGCGCCGCCGCGCGTCCTGTACACGTCACGGAAGGGAAGGCGCTCGCGATGGTAGGCAGGCTGGGTCGGTATCGGACGTTTGGCGCGGCGCTGTGTGCCGTCGCACTCGCTGCAAGCGGTCTGCTTCTTGCCGGCTGTGGCTCCTCGGGCGCCGAGACCGCGACGACCGAAACCGTTGCGACGCTTGCTCTCGATACGACCACGCCGCTGCCGGAGCCGGGCCTCTATACGCTCGGTGCCTCGTGGCGTTGTCTGCAGTCGCAGACGACGGTGCGGCGCGCGCCCTCGTCGATCATCTCGTCCAAGGCGGGCGGCCTGCTTGTGACACGTCCCGAAGCGCTCCTGTACGTCGCCTTCAACGTGAACGAGAAGGACGCGCAGGTGCAGGCGAAGGAGCTCAAGCGCGTAACCGGGCTGATGGGTGCGGCGGGCACGGTCGCAATTCGTAAGAACGTCGTGTTCTGGACGAACGGCGACACGCTCACCCCAGGTGACCTGAACCTGATCGACAGCTGCCTCCAATAGCCACTGCTGCCGTGAGCAGCACGGCAGTTTTGTGCGCGACGGTGAGGCCAGGAGCTTTACTGGTCGTATGAACGGTGAAGCGATCGTTGCGCTGGTGTCGAGCTTCCTTGTGGCGGGGTTCGTGCTCGCGTTGTTTGTGTGGGCTGCGATCCAGGACGGCGAGAAGCAGGGTGCGTTGGACGATCGGCTCGATCGGCCGTACCGCCGGTGGGTCACGCTCCACCGTCGGCGCTAGCTCTCGCGGTCGTTACGCCGCGTAGCCGAGCCGTTCCTCGGGCGTGAAGAGCGCCACCACGTTTCCGGCTGGGGCGATCGACACGTGGGTAACCGGAATGCTCGCGTCGACGTCACGGCGGCGCACAAGGTCGGACACGGGGTGGAGCATCACGACAGTGTCTGCGGGTGCGATCCGAAGCTGGTCGGCGATCGCCTGCCGTGGGGAGGTGTCTCCGACCGTTCCGGTGGCGCTGATGCCTTCGCGGTGGAGCACGTCGAGGCACTGGTCGAGGCGTGCCGCTGCGTTTGCGCGACCCTGATCGATGTTGCCGAACCATTCACGCAGGCGGCTTGTCAGGGCTGGGGCGACGACGCGGATGTCGTCGTGGCTTGCCGCGCCGGCGGCAGCGAGGGCGGGGCGAAGCGAGTCGGAGGCGATGCCTTCATCGAGGACAACGAGGAAGCGCTGACGTGCGGGGGAGGGAGAGATGGCCATTGCTGGCCTCCTTTCGGTTGTGGAGACCGCATCTCATCGCGCCTGCGTGAACCCTCAATGAGGTCAACCTCAACGTTGTCTAAGAACGTCGCAACGAAAAAGCCCCGTTTCCGGGGCTTTCGAAGAGCTGCGGGACAAGGATTCGAACCTTGACTACCTGAGTCAGAGTCAGGCGTCCTACCGTTAGACGATCCCGCAAAGGTTGGTTGAAGCGGCGTAAGTGTAGCGCCAGCGCCACGTGCTGCTCGGTGGTGCCCCCTCATTCCCGAGGGAATCTCCACCTCCTCCGTCATCGTCGGCCTGACGAGCAGGTTGAGTGCTGCTGCGGCTTACTGGAAGACGAAGGTCTTGTTGCCGTGAACGATCACACGGTCGTCGAGGTGCCAGTCGACCGCACGGCCAAGCACGGCACGTTCAATCTCGCGGCCGATCCGTTCAAGGTCGTCGACACCATGGCGGTGCGAGACGCGCTCGACGTCTTGCTCGATGATCGGGCCGGCGTCGAGATCCTCGGTGACGTAATGCGCGGTCGCGCCAATGATCTTGACGCCTCGCTCAAGCGCCCGTCGGTACGGATCGGCACCGACGAACGCAGGCAGAAACGAGTGGTGGATGTTGATCACCGGGGCGCCGACGGCCGCGAGGAAGTCGGCCGAGAGGATCTGCATGTAGCGGGCGAGCACCACCAGATCGACGTTGCCCGCCAACTGATCGAGGATCGCGCGCTCCGCCTGCGGCTTCGACTCGTTCGTCACCGGAATGTGGACGTAGGGGAGACCGAACGACTCGACCATCTCACGGAGATCTGCATGGTTCGAGATGACCACGGCGATGTCGCCCCCAAGCTCGCCGCGTCGGCTGCGCCAGAGGAGATCGAGCAGGCAGTGGTCGTAGCGCGACACGAGGATCGCGACACGCCGACGTTCGCTGCTGTACGAGAACCGCCACTCCATCGCAAATGGATCGCCGACCTCGGCGCGGAACGCCTCCTCGAATGCGGCAATGTCGGCGGCAGGATCCTCCAACGAGAACTCCATACGCATGAAGAAGGTGCCGCCCGTCGGGTCGGTCGAATGCTGCGCCGAATCGATGATGTTCGCGCCCGCGGCGAAGAGGAAACGCGAGACCGTTGCGACGATCCCCGGACGGTCGGGGCACACGACGACGAGGCGTGCGACGAGGCGCTCCTGTGCGACAAGGGACATAGCTAAGAACGGTACTCGCGCGCGTTCGGCCAAGTCCGGGTGAACCGTCGCAATCACGATCAGATTCGCAAGGACGCACCAATAGGCAGGAATACACTTTGCCTATTAGGTTCACATAACCCCTTTTTGGGTAAATAAAGTCGACCCATTTCGTTGAGGAAAACCAAGCGTCACATCTGATTGGGTTGCCTGTGTGCTCAAGCGCTCCCTCCTGGCGACGTTCGCCGCGCTAGCGGCGTTCGCCGCACCGTCAGCATTCGGTGCGACTGGCGAACTACCGTCCGTCAACCCGTGGGGCGTTGCGCTCGCCCAGGGAAAGACCGTGACCGTGACAAACGTCTCGATCACCTCTCAAATCACTGCTGCGACGCTCACCCTTTCGATGAGCAGTTCGGGCGGGATCGCAGGTACCGCGCAGATCATCGTCGACAGCGCGGGCGACACGATTCCGGCCTCGCTCACCTACACCGATGCGAACAACTGGACGTTCACGATTTCGGGAGGGTCGGCGAGTTCCAGTGCGCCGATCGACCTGAGCCAACTCAGCGGCACGATTGCCGACTCGGGCGGCACGATCAACGGCACGCTGAGCCTTGCCGGGTACGGGATCGGTACATCAGCCCCCGTCACCGTGACTCTCACGGGAAATTCCTCGGGCTGGTCGGGAACGGCATCGATCCCCACATTCCAGATCGGAACGGTCACCTTCAACGACGCGAAGGTCACGGTCAGCACGAGCAGCCCGGCTGCGGTGTCAGCCACCCTCGTGTCGGGCGGGCTCCAGGCTGCCGTCACGGGCACCGTGAGCAGCAAGTCCAACTGGTCGTTCACGGCCGATGGTTCGGGTTCGATCGGTAGCACGAGCCTGACCACGATTTCCGGAAACGTCAGTTCGACGTCCGGTGCGGTGAGCGGCGCGCTTACGCTCGGAGGCACGTCAGCTGGGGGTACCGCGTTCATGGGCTCCGCCACGTTCAGCACGGGCGGTACCGCCTCGATCACACTCTCGAACCTGGCTATCACGTCCAAGATTCTCGTCACGACGCTGGCGGTCACCAAGTCCGACAGCTCGACCGTCACCGGCACCGCCGATGTTGTCGTGGGCGGCGTTGACGCGACGGTCACGCTGACGTGGAGAGACAGCAAGAACTGGTCGATGACCGCGACAGGCGTCAAGGCCACAGCTCCATTTACCTTCAGCACGATCTCGGGCACGATCGCCGACTCAAGTGGCACCGTGACGGGTTCATTCACCCTTAGTGGAACGTCCTCGGGTGGTACCCCGTACACGGGCTCAATGAGTGTTTCGTCCGATGGCTCCGCGTCCGTGATGGTTGACCAGTTCGCGGTGTCGCCGACCATTACGGTCACAAACCTCGCGCTCAGCACGAGTTCCTCGACATCGAGCACGACCACGCCGAGCAAGGTCACTGGATCCGGGACGATCAACGTCTCGGGCGGGCTCACCGTGTCGGGGACGCTCTGGTGGAACGACTCGACGCATTGGTCGATCTCTGCGACCGGAAGCGGAACGGTTGGCACGATCTCGATCGACTCGGCCTCGGGGACACTCACGAACTCGGGTGGTCAGGTTTCGGGATCGCTCACTCTCGCGGGCAAGAGTGGCACGAACGCGTTCACCGGATCCGCCTCCATGGACACCACGGGTAACGCATCGATCTCCCTCACCAACTTCCCGATCACCGCCAACCTTCTCGCCTCGACGTTCACGGTCACGAAGAGCACGGCCGCGACGACGGGCGCAGCAGCGTCAGTCTCCGGTTCGGGAACCCTTGTGTTCTCGGGTGGACTCACCGTAGGCGCATCGCTCAGCTGGACTGATGCCAAGAACTGGTCTGCGACAGCATCCGGTAGTGGCAAGCTCGGTGGCCTGACCCTGACGTCCGTTTCGGGTACAGCGAAAGACGTTGCGGGGGCCGTTTCCGGCTCTCTTGCGATCACAGGCTCGACGCAGGGGCAGTCTGGGACGTTCACCGGAACTGCGTCGTTCGACAGCTCGGGCAAGGCCTCGGTGAAGCTCACGAACTTCCCGATTTCCGCAACGCTCACCGCGTCGGTTCTGAACCTCAGCGCGACGACGACTGCGAGCGCAACCACGGTAAGCGGTGCAGCGACGGTCGTGATGGGCGACGGCTCCACTGTCGGGATCACGTTGAGCTGGACAGACAGCAAGAACTGGTCAATGAGCGCGAGTGCGTCGGGGCTTTCATCACCGACGGGGGCGGCAGTGAGCCTCACGAGCGCGTCAGGCACGCTCACATCCACCGCAGGTGTGATCAGCGGGTCGTTTGCAATGGCAGGCAAGGCCTCCGGCGGCGGAACATTCAGTGGCAGCTTCACGTACGACGCGAGTGGCGCAATGAGCGGCACGCTCTCCGGTACGAACCTTGTATTTGGTCAGACGACGTTCCCAACGCTGAACCTCACGTTCTCAACCGCGACCAAGAACATCGCGCTCGCGGGGCAGATGAAGTCAGACATTGGCAACTTCACGATGTCCGCCTCCCTCACGGGAAGCACGCTCACCAACCTGAGCGTGTCGGGTGCGGATCTCAACGTCTCGACTGGAAACTTTGATTTCAAGTCGTTCAGCTTCTCCTACAGCGCGCCGATCAGCACGAGTGGCTGCGCAACGTTCACGACGCAGTCGTCGGGAGCCTTGGAAGTAAACAAGGACGCCTTCACCTTCGGGCCCGACAGCATGACGTTTACGTGCGGAAAGATCTCAAGCTTTGTTCTCAACCTTTCGGGCACGCATAACGGAACGCCTGACAAGACCCTTACCGGCAACATCACGTGGCAGTCCTCGACGTCCACTCCGAAGACGCTCACCGGGTACGGGTACCTGCCGACGATCACCTATTACGGCGGCTTCTTCGGTTCGCTGAGTTTCAGCGAAACCTACGGCGGCCTCCACATCTCTGGGCACGGGGCGAGCACCCACTTTTCAGTGAGCGGCGACGTCTCGATGCAGATCGGCATCTACATGCCGAACGCTGGCAGTTCGACGCTCGCTGGGGCGATCGGCTTCGGTGGCAACCTGCATGCCCACCTTCGCTTCAGCATCTACACCGGAAACATCGACGGCGGCGTTGGCTGCTCGTTCCTGACCGATGGATCTGACTTCGCCTGCTCCGCGTACGTGAGAGGCCGTGTGAGCGACTCCGGCCCGGTGAAACTGAGGATCAGCTTCAGCAAGACAGTCAACTTCTAAAGAGCAGAGGGACTTGGCGTGAGCATCGGCGGAACACAAAGCGGTATGCAGCAATATCGAACGCCACAGAGCATGTGGGAGCGCGTGACCGACAAGCCGCTGCTCGTCGCAGCGATGCTCACGATTCCCGCCACCATCATCGAGTTTTCGCACGCCTCAGACACATGGCGTCACGGCGCCTCGATCCTCAACTGGGTGATCTGGTCGGCGTTCTGTGTTGATGTCGTCGTCTCGCTCGTGCTCGTGAGCGAGCGGCACCGCTACCTCCGTACCCACGTGCTCGAGCTCGTTGTGGTCCTGCTGACGTTCCCGAGCCTAGGGGCGACGCTCCAGTACCTGCGGGTCCTGCGTCTGCTGCGCGTTCTTCGCGCGGCGCGGCTGATGCGGCTCGCGCGCCTTGCGCGCGTCGCAAGCGCGCTCTACTGGGTGCACCGTCAGGCGGTCGGAACCAAGCGCTTCGATCTGGCCGCTCGAGCAGCAGAGCCGATCCGTGTGACACGCGTAACGGTGAGCCTTGCGGCCGTTGGGCTGCTCGCGTGGGCTGCCGGGCAGCTCGCGATGTGGGCTGACCTTCACGGCTCGCGTGCTGCTTGGATCTGCGAAGTGGTCGGGCCTGTGCTCGTCGCGATCGCGGTGATCAATCATCTGCGCTTCCTCTCACGACGCTTTGGTCACCTCGCGATCGTGTCCCTCATGCTGAGCGTGCTCGGCTGGGGATTCGTGGCCGCACCGTTTGCTCTCGATCCATCACGGTACGGGGTGCGCGCGTGGGCCGAATACATGTCCTGGACGTACGGTTCTTCGACGGCTCTCGCGGCGCTCGGACTGCTCTTCATTCTCGACCGCAAGCTGTCCCGCACGTCGCTCGTTGTCACAGATCCATCGCTTGAGATTCATGCGTCGACCTTCCAGCTCGCCGCTGGGGCGATCGGTCTCGCGATCTGGTCGAGCGGACAGTTTGCACTCCTGCAGTACCCGGCGGGTGCGCGGTGGATCCACATCCTGTCGACGGTTGGGCCTCTCCTTGTCGCGCTTGCGGTGATCGCTCACGTCGAGCAACTTTCACTACGCATCGGGCTCGCAGCGGTCGATCTTGGCTGTGTTGCCTGCGTACTGTGGGGTGTCTCATACCTACCGCTAGCGCTCAACCCCAACCTCGTGACTGACTCCCGTTGGGAGGGCGCGTGCTTCTGGGGGATCGCAGGCGTCGGGGCATTGCTTGCGGGAATCGCGTCACTCCTCGTGCTCTTTCGCAAGAACACGTGGAACCGACATCTCGCGTCGGTCTAGACCCGCCTTGCGTGCAGCTTCGCGCGGACACTGAGTCGCGATGAAACACATGTCCGAAACCCCAACATCAAAGCGCTTCGTTCTGCAGACGGTCGAAGGCTTTATCTTCTTCAGCCGCTGGTTCCAGGTGCCTCTTTACGTGGGACTGATCTGCGCACAGCTCTTTTACGTCGTCGAGTTCACGCGCGAGCTCTGGCGCATGTTCGTGCAATTCGAACAGCTGACCGAAACGACGATCATGCTGGGTGTCCTCGGGCTTGTCGACGTCGTCATGGTGTCGAACCTCCTGATGATGGTCATCATCGGCGGGTACGAGACGTTTGTCTCACGTCTTGACCTCGAAGGGCATCCCGACGAGCCGGAGTGGCTCTCTCAGGTGAACGCGAACGTGCTCAAGGTGAAGCTGGCGATGGCAATCATCGGCATCTCGTCGGTACACCTGCTTCGCTCATTCATTGAGGCGGATCAGCTTGCGTCAAAGGATCTTCTGTGGAAGACCTTGATACACCTGACGTTCATCGTGTCGGCGGTCGCTCTCGCGTTCATTGACCGAATGTCGCACAGCGCGCCATACGGAACTCATTCACGCTGACACAAAGTTTGAGCAGCTCGTGCTAGGCCGCTGCGGCTACGGCACCGACGCGCGCCTCGAGGTCTGCAAGCTGCGAGTGCGAACCAAGCGCGATGAGGATCATTCCGGGCTCGAGCACCGTTGTCGCGGCCGGATTAGCGTGCCAGGAACCGTCGTGCTCCTGGGTTGCGACGATCAGTGCGCGCGACTCCTCGGGCGTCCAGATTTCCCGGATCGTGGAACCAGATCGCGGAGCGCCCTCGCGAACCGTGAACTGCTCGAAGCGTAGGTCACGACCCTTGTGCGACGAAACGAGATCGAGGAATGAGGCAAGTTGAGGCTTGAGGGCGATATTGGCGGCCTCGACCCCCGCGACCGTGAAGGGCTGAACAACGTGGTTTGCGCCGACCAATCGGAGCTTGGTCTCTGCGTCGCTATTCCCTGCGCGGGCGATGATCAACAGGTCGGGATTGAGTGTGCGAGATGAGAGGGCGATGTAGAGGTTCTCGCTGTCGGAATCAGCAGTTGCAATCAGCCCGCGAGCAGTGTCGATGCGCGCTTCGAGGAGAACCGAGTTCTCGTGCGCGCTTCCCTGGACGCAAAGTAGCCCTGCCTCGCGGGCTTGAGCACACACTGCTTCGCTGACATCAACGATCACGAATGGGTCGCCGGAGGCGATGAACTCCTGCGCTGCGCGACGCCCGACGCGACCGTAGCCGCAGATGATGTAGTGACCCTCGAGCTTGTTCATTGTGTCCACGATTCGCTTTCTTTCTCGTGCGGCTGCGGTGAATTGACTGGCGATGATGTTGAGAGCGTTGGCGAGGATGTAGCCAAAGAACGCCACTCCGAGAACGCCGATGATGACGTTGAGTGCCTGCACCCGCGGCGAGTGCTGCGGCTCAATTGGGTGCAGGAGGGATGTCCATGCAGTGTGGTAAAAGCCGTCGAACAGCGAACAGTGCAGAGCGTTCTTGTAGGCGAAGCTGCCGCCGCCAAACAACAGCAGCGCTCCGACCAACGCGAGTACGAGGCGCCGAATCTGCTCATTCCGGGGTGGCGGAGCGGTTGCGATTGATGGCAGCTTGTGGATCATCGTTAGAGAGGCGCCGGTGAGCACGCCTACGGAGTTTGATGCGCCAAAAGGCGCGTCTGCCGGCTAGGCAGAAACATCCGTGTTTCGGCACCGGCAGGCATCAGTCTAGTGTGATGACCGGCCTCTGGATATGCCTACTTGGGCGGTAAGCGACGCACCTAAAGTCGTACTACACGTCGAGTTCGTACAGCGGCACCAGGCTCTTTTCTGCCTCCGTGTCGATGTGCGCGACGACCTCGATGTAGCGCTCAAGCCCCGAGCCACGGAGCTTCGCCTTCAACAGCCCATCGACTTGGTAGACGCCCGAGGAGTTGTTCATCGTGATCGAGATACGAATCGGCTTCTTCTCACCATCGATGATCGAGACATCGTCGATGGCTGCCGCCGAGAGTGAATGGATGCCGACGTGGCCCTTCTCGAACGGAATGCGCGAGCGACCCTGCTCCATGTCGAGCGCGTCGGCGACCCGCAAGATGCCAGCCTCGACTGTGAACGGCTGACCGTCGGAACGGTGACTGATGATCCCCTGCAGCACCTCCGACACGACGACCGTGAGATCGGGCTCCTCATAGATCCCCGTGAGCAGCTCACGGAGCTTCGGCGCAGCAAGGAAGAGGCTGAAATCTTCGTGCCCAACGCGGTGCACCGACATGCCGATGTCGTGCAGCAGTGACTCGAGGGCAACCACAACCTCGGCGTCATCCATCTCGAGGCCGTAGTCGGTGACCATCGATGGCTGCACGCCGTGCTTGTCGAGCGCCCGCAGCAGCTTGAGCGCGATGTTCGTGACGATCTGGATGTGCACCCACGAGTGGTCGTTGATCTTCATTCGCGCGACGGCGTTCACGTTCGACACGTGCCACCACGCCTTCAGCTGATCGTCGCGATTGACGCGTTCGACAACCTGGCGCAACTTGCGGTTGCCGCGCTCAGGCAGGCGGATCTTCATCTTCGCGATCGCCTCGCTCGGGGTCATCCGCGTTTCGCGTTCAACCTCCTCCGCCGGAAGCGCAACCGTCGGATCGAGGTCGTCTTCAGACATCAGGATGTCTCGGTTGGTTCGCTCGGCTCAAGCGGCGACAGCACGGGCGTGACTGGCTCCACGGGAGCGGGCTCGTCGGTGCGGATGATCCGGAAGTACGTCAGGACGAGCGCGAGGGCCGGCAACGGTGCTGCCAAGGCATCAGGGATCGCCATGCCCGCGTAGTCGCCGACAAACCCTGGAATCGCAACCGACACGATGCCGCCAAGCAGCCGTGCCGGGATGCCGACAATGATCGTGCTCAGGAACGCCACGCGCAGGATGAGAAACCAGTGGCCCTGCGTGATCTCCCACGAACGCTCAATCGCGGCGCGTCCACTCCGCTTTTCCAGCACAACGACAGGAGCAAGCACGGCAAGCCTGACCGCGACGATGATCCCGAGCGCCACCACGACGGCGGTCAGGAGCCCGGCGATCACTCCACCGAGGAGCGCACGTACGAGCAACACGCCGAGGATCGCGGCGACGAAGAACACGACGACGAGCATCAGCGTTCCAAAGAGGGCAGGGAGGCGACCGCGGGCCTGTGCGAAGGCGGTATCCGCCGCGACGTCGACCCGGCCGTCAGTGACATCTTCGGCCGCGATCGTCAGGGCACCCTGCAAGAGCAGCGAGCCAACGATCGTCGCGAGCACGCCAGCGACGGCCCAAATGCCACGTGCCGTGTCGTTCGACTCCGAGAGCGCAATCGCGCCGATCAGATCAACAACGAGAAAGACGGGCAGCGCGAGAGCAAGCCAATGGCGTAGGAACGCGCGGAACGTCTTCCACGAGGCCGAGACAATTGCGCCGACCGCAAGTGGGCCAGCCTTTGAGTAGGTGGTCATGCGCGCACTCTAAACCGTCGTTCGGCCGTTAGGAATGCGGCTACGCGGCCGCTTCTGACCAGTTGCCGTAGAGGTCGGCATACCGGCCCTTCTTCGCCAAGAGCTCGTCGTGGGTGCCTTGCTCGACGATCGTCCCGTGCTCCAGAACGACGATCCGGTCGGCGTCGCGAATGGTGGAGAGACGATGCGCGATCACGAAAGCAGTGCGGCCATGCAGCAGCTTGCGGAGCGCCAGTTCGATCCGTCGCTCGGTGCCGATGTCGACGCTGCTCGTCGCCTCGTCAAGGATCAAGATGCGCGGGTCGGCAAGGAGTGCACGTGCAAACGCGATCAGCTGGCGCTGGCCTAGTGAGAGCCGGAAGCCACGTTCGCCGAGCTGCGTCTCGTAGCCATTCTCAAGCTTCGAGATGAACTCGTCGGCACCAACGGCTGCGGCGGCCGCAGCAACCTCGTCGCGTGTCGCAGTCGGTCGCCCAAACGCAATGTTCTCCGCCACCGTCCCCGCAAACAGGAAACCCTCCTGCGGGACGATGCCGAGTCGGCTTCGGAGCGCCTCCTGCCGGATGTCCCGAACATCGACATCGTCGATCATCACGCGTCCACCGGTGGGGTCGTAGAACCGGGCGATCAGCTTCGCGATCGTCGACTTGCCAGCCCCGGTGTGACCAACGAGCGCGACGGTGGTTCCCGGCGCCACGTCGAGTGTCAACCCGTGCAGCACCTCAGGGCCTGTCTCGTACGAGAAGTGCACGTCGTCGAAGCGGACGTGGCCCTGGATCTCGTGGATGTCAACAGGTTCTTCGGGGTCGTTGACGGTCGGCTCGACCTCAAGCACCTCTTGGATCTTGTCGAGGGCGGCCACGGCTTGGAGGAACGTGCTGTAGAGCTGCGATAGCTGCTGAACGGGATCGAAGAAGTTCGTCAGGTACGCAAGGAACGCAGCCAGAACACCGATCGTCGTCTGCCCCTCGAACACGAGGTAGCCGCCGTAGCCGAGCACGATCGCCGTCGCAGCAGCCGAGAGAAACTCGACGAACGGGAAGTAGAGACCCTGCTGGATCACCGTCTCGTGGTTGGCGTTTCGGTAGGTGCGGGCGACCCGATCGAAGTGCTCTCGGGCATGCCGTTCGCGCGTGAACGCCTGCAGAACCCGCATCCCGGCGATGTCCTCCGCAAGCGTCGCCGTTACCGCGCCGAGCGTCTCTCGCACCTTCCGATACGAGCGACCCGACCGCTTGCGGAAGCTCATCGTCGCGGCGATCAAGATCGGGATCACCGTCAGTGTCGCGAGGGCAAGGCGCCAGTCGAGGATGAACAGCAAGATCGCCGAACCAAGCAGCGTGAGCGAGTTCTGGATCAGCGAGCCGGCGCCGTCGGTAACGAGCTGGTCGAGCGCCTCAACGTCGTTCGTCAGCCGCGAGATCAAGACCCCCGCGCGCGTTCGCTCGTAGAAGCCAAGCGGCAGCCGCTGGAAGTGCCGGAACATGTGGTTGCGGAGATCGGCCAACATCCGCTCGCCCGTCCAGCTCGTGAAGTACGTCTGCGCGTACGAGCATAGAAAGACGACGATCCCCGCCGCGACGAACCCGACGACGATCCAGCCGAGACCGTTCGTGTTGCCTGTTCGAACCTCGTCGACGGCCCGCCCGATCAGAAATGGCGGTGCGAGGCTTGCTGCGGTCGACGCGAGCAGGGCGCTGATCGCAATCAGCGTGCGGAACTTGTAGGGGCGGGCGAGCCGCCAGAGCGTCGTCAGACGCCGCTTGGTCGCAGCCCACGACCAATCCTCAACTTTCTTCGATCCGCCCTGGGTGAGCGTCGATCCTGGCTGCCAAACGCGCATTAGGCGGTCTCCGGCTCCGGAATGCGTCCGCCGACCTGGCCGTGCTCGTAGATCTCGCGGTAGACAGCGTTCGTATCGATCAGATCGTCGTGCGTGCCGCGCCCGGTGATACGCCCGTCTTCGAGAACGATGATCTCGTCGGCCAGCGCGATCGTGGAAAGGCGGTGGGCGATGATCACGGTCGTACGGTCACGCATCGCCTCGATCAGCCCGTCGCGGATCTTCGATTCGGTGGTCGCGTCGACCGAGGCGGTCGCATCGTCGAGGATCAGCACGGTCGGGTCGACGACGAGCGCGCGGGCGATCGCGACCCGCTGGCGCTGCCCGCCTGAAAGCGTGATGCCACGCTCGCCGATCACGGTGTTGTAGCCCTCCGGCAGCCGCTCGATGAACTCATGTGCCTGGGCAAGGCGGGCTGCGCGCTCAACCTCCGCAGCCGTTGCTTCGGTGCGCCCAAACGCGATGTTCTCGCGAACCGATGCCGAGAAGAGGAACGGGTCTTGCGCGATCGCTCCGATCTTGCTCCGGAGCGATGTGAGCGACACATCTCGAACGTCGACCCCGTCGATCGTGACGCGGCCTTGCGTCGCGTCGTAGAAGCGTGGGATCAGCGACGCGAGCGTGGTCTTGCCTGAGCCCGTGTGGCCGATGAGTGCGACGGTCTTGCCGGGTGCAAGCTCCAGGTCGATGTCGTGCAGCACTGTGCGACCGGGGATGTACTCAAACGTCACGTGCTCAAACCGCACACGACCTGATCCAGCAGGAAGCTCGGCGCTTCCGGCCCCGTCAACGATGTCTTCGGGCTCGTCGAGCACCGCGAAGATCCGTTCCCCCGAGGCCGTTGCCCGCTGACCCTCGCCGATCCACATGCCGAGCATCCGCAACGGGAAGATCAGCATTGCCAGGTACAGGTTGAAAGCCACGAAACTGCCGAGCGACAACGTGTGGTGCGCGACCATCGTTCCGCCAGCAAGCAGCACTGCTGCTTGGCCGAGCAGCGGGACGAACGCGAGCAGCGGAACGTAGAACGCCTTCTGCCGGTTGGTGCGCACGGTCTGGGCAAACACCGCCTCGCTCCGCCGTTCGAATTTGTCTTGCTCGGCCTGCTCCTGGGCGAACGACTTCACAACGTGGACGCCCACGATGTTCTCCTCGGCGACCGTCGCGACGTCGGCCATCTTCTGTTGAACGTCGCGAAGCAGTGGGTGCGAAACCGTGCTGTAGCGGTAGGCGATCGCGAGCAGCACCGGCACGATCGCAAACGCGATCAGTGCGAGCTTCCATGAGACGAAGAAGACGAGCACTGTCACACCCACGATCGTGAAGACGTGCTGGAAGAAGAAGATCAGCCCGTATCCGAGGAAGAAGCGCACTGCCTGCAGATCGACGGTTGCGCGCGACATGAGCTGACCCGTCTGGTGACGGTCGTAGAAGCCGAATGAGAGCCGCAAAAACTTCGAGTACAGCGCGGTGCGAATGTCGAGCTCGACGCCGAGCGACTGGTTGCCCGAGATGAAGCGCCGTCCGACAAGTGCGAGCGCTTTCACGAGTCCGACGGCCACAACAAACCCGATCAGCCACGGCAGTCGGTGGCGCTTGTCGTCTTGGATCGCGCTGACGACATCGCGCGTAAGCCATGGAACTGCGAGTGAGCACAGCTGCGCGGTCACTGCGAGCAAGACCGAGAACACCATTGAGATGCGGTACTTCCCGAGCCAGCTGAGGAGCCGGAAAAAGGTCGTGCGGTAGCGCGGGGTCGCAGGTGCGTCCATGAAGTCCAGCGTACGCATCGCGCCGGGGGTGGCGACGAATGGGTGCCTTCGGCGTCGTAGAGTGCTGGGCATGGTGTTGCTCGAATCGGTTCCGAACTTCTCGGAGGGACGCGACCACGCGACGATCGCCGCGCTCGGCGACGCTCTCGAAGGTCACGTTCGTGTTCTTGACCTCCACGTCGATGCCGATCACAACCGGTGCGTGTTCACTGTCGTGGGCGACTACGAGCCGCTCGTTGCGGGTCTCGTTGCCGCTGTCGCTGTGGCGATCGACCGCATCACGCTTGACGGCCATGTCGGTGTGCATCCGCGGATCGGGGCGGCCGATGTTGTGCCGATCGTGCCGATCGTTCCTGGCGACCTCGTGTGGGCGAAGGCGCTCGTGCCAGAGCTGGGGCACCGTCTGGGGGCGCTCGGTGTGCCCGTGTTTGTCTACGACCCACCGCAGCGCGGCCCGGCCTACTACCGCCGGGGCGGGCTCCCGGAGGTGGCGCGTCGTTTGGCATCAGGCGACCTTGCCTCTGACTTTGGGCCTACGACCTTGCACCCAACGGCAGGAGCGGTGATCTGCGGCGCGCGAACACCTCTGGTCGCGTTCAACGTCAACCTCCGCGGAACGCTGGCCGACGCGAAAGCGATCGCCGCGATCGTGCGCGAGTCGGGAGGAGGGTTTCCTGGTGTGCGAGCCCTCGGACTTGCGTTGGAGGGGCAAGGTCTCGTGCAGGTGTCGATGAACATCGAGGATTGGCAGGCCTCGCCGCCGTACCTTGTCGTTGAGCGAATCGCGACGGAGGCTGAGCGGCTGGGTGCCGAGGTCGTCGCGTCGGAGCTGATCGGCCTTCTGCCCGCCGGAGTCGTTGCCCAAGGCGGAGCTGAGGCGCTGCGGATTCCCGGCTTCGACGACTCGCGCATCCTTGAGGCGCGGATCGCCGCCAGCGACTAAGCGGGCTTCGCGAGGGCCGTCGCCGCGAGGCGGGTGGTGATCGCGGCGCTGACGACTGCGATGACGGGCAGGACGAGCGCCGAGACGAGAAAGATCGGCCGCGCCGAGAACACGGCGAAGAGTGGCGACACAAACAGCAACCCTGTCGCGTGTGCGCCGCGGTGGACGAGCGAGATCACGCCAAGCACCCGCCCGAGGACGGCATCGGGAATCTCCTCTTGCGCCGCGGAATTCAGCAGCACCCACGAGGAACTCTCGCCAAGGCCCGAGAAGAACGCGCCGACGATCGCGAGCGGCAGTGAGCCTGCGATGGCGATCAAGCCATAGGCAGGGAGGTAGAGGGCCCACGCAAGGACGCTCGCGCGCGCCTTGCGTCGCACGTGCACACGGGTGAGGAATGCGCCAACGGCGATCGAGCCCACGGCGAATCCGATCATCAGCAACGAGAAGCCGCTTGCTCCTTCATGGAGTGAGTCGCGCGAGATCGTCGGGATCCCGGCGATCCACGAGCCGGTCGTGATCGTCATGGCGATGGCGAACACGACGACAGCCGTCATCAGCGCCCGGCGCGGCAGCAGGACCGAGATCCCCTCGCGCACGTGGACGCTGCCGTCTTCGAGCGGCGCACGCTGCGGCTCGCGTAGCCGCGTCAAGATCAGGCCCGACAGGGCAAACGTCGCGGCGTTGACCCCAAAGAACACACTCACGGGCATGAAGGTCAGGAGCGCGGCCGCCACGGCCCATCCGCCGATCGAGATCGCTTGCGTCGTCGACGAGAGCAGCGCCATCGCCGCTTGCGAGTTCTGCTTTTCGACCACAGCTGGCACGGTCGCCCCGTAGGCGGGGATGAAGTAGCTGTTCGCGGCCTCAAGCAGGAAGGCCGCCACGATGAGACCCCAGATGGGGAGCGACCCCGAGAGGCCCGCGACGGCCACCGGAATCAAGATGATGGTTCGCGCGGCATCCGCTGAGATCATCAGCCGCTTGCGGCTCCAGCGATCAGCCGCGAGCCCGCCGTGGAGCCCAAAGAAGAACGCGGGCAGCGAGTCGGCAAGTCGCACCGCGACAACCCCGAGTGGGCCTGCCTGCTCGAGGGCGAACCACATGAGCGCGATGTACTGGAGCGCGTCGCCGAGTTCGCTCACCGACGCGGCGGCGAAGATCGTTCGAAACTGTCCGCGGCGCAGCAGCGCCCGGGCTGTTTCGCGTGACGGAGGCGCGACCGGTTCGGGGGAATCCCGGGGAACATCGAAGATTGGATCGGCCACCGGTCGAGTTTGCCTGTGCCAGGTGTCGCGCCGATCCTTTAGGCTGCTCTGCCATGGCGACCAAGAAACAGCGCAGCCGACGAGCCAAAACGTTCCGGCACGAGTACGCCCTCGTCGAAGTTGACGAGGAAGGGAACGAGGTCAAGCTTGCGGCCTCGGAACTGCGGAAGCAGAAGGAGCAAGAGAAGCCGAAGAAGGGGAAGGGCCGCGGGAAGGGCCGTGCGGCCGCAGCGCGGAATGCGCGTGCGCTGCGCCCTGTTCAGCCACCCACGTGGCGCCGTGCTTTGAAGCGGGGAGGGCTGTGGGGCGGCGTCTTGTTCTTCGCCTCGGTGTTCCTCTTCAAGGGTTCAGAAGCGAGCCGTCTGATCACGGGCGGCATCTACTGGGTGCTGTTCATTCCGGTCATGTACATGCTTGACCGTTCGCAGTACCGCACGTATCTCAAGCGCTCCGGCCAAGCACCGAAGTAAGCACGTGGCGCTCGCCGTCGACCGCATCCCGCTGACCGATTGGCAGTCGAACTGTTACGTCGTGCGTGCGTCGGAGGCTGCGACCGACGTTGCCGTCATCGATCCCGGCGGCGACATCGGAACGCTCAGCCGGGTGCTCGCCGACCAGGGACTCACCGCGACAGCGATCCTCGTCACCCACGCAGACATCGACCACATCGGTGGGGTCGCTGAGTTCGCAGCGGCAACCGGGGCGGAGGTGTGGGCTCCAGCCAACGAGTCGCATCTGCTTCGCGACGGACTCACGCGCACGGGGCGTGAGGTGGGCCCGCACGACCCGGAGCATCCCGTGAGTGGCGGCGACACGTTCGCTGCGGCGGGTGTCTCGTTCACCGTGGTTGACATTCCCGGGCATTCGGCCGGCCACGTCGGCTTTGTCGCGGAAGGTCAGCTGTTCGGTGGCGATCTGCTGTTTGCGGGATCGGTGGGTCGCACCGACCTTGCCGGGGGCAACTGGGATGAGCTCGTCGCGTCGATCGCCTCGCTGGACACCACTTTTGGACGCGATCTCATCGTCCACCCAGGCCATGGCGGCTCAACGACGCTCGGTCATGAGCTCGACACAAACCCGTTCCTCGGCGAATTGAGGAACGGATGAAGTTCCAAGCGCCGCGCGGCACCCACGACGTGCTTGCAACCGAAGATCCGCTCTGGTTCGGGACGATCGTGAAGACGATGGAAGAGCTCGCGGCTGCCTACGGCTACAACCGCATCCAGACGCCCGGTTTTGAAGACACGGGCCTCTTCCAGCGCACCGCCGGTCAAGGCTCCGACATCGTCCAGAAGGAGATGTACACCTTCGCCGATCGCAGCGATCGCTCGATCACGTTGCGTCCCGAGGGGACAGCACCGATCGCTCGCGCCTACATCGAGCATGGCCTCCACCGCGAGCCGCAGCCGGTGAAGCTCTTCACGATCGCGCCGATGTATCGCTACGGCGCGCCGGGCAAGGGGCGCTACCGCGAGCACTGGCAGTGGTCGGTTGAGGCGATCGGTTCGGCCGACCCGGCGATCGACGCCGAGGTGATCCAGCTCTACTCGGAGCTTCTGCGTCGTCTTGGTGTGACGCAGTGGAAGCTCCACTTGAATTCGATCGGCGATCCGAACTGTCGGCCGGCCTACGTCGAGCGGCTAAACGCGTGGCTTGATGCGAACGAGCATCTGCTCGACGACGACGCGAAGCTCAAGCGGCAGACAAGCCCGCTGCAGGTGTTCGACGTCAAGAACCCGGCCGTGCGTGCCGCGCTTGCCGACGCTCCAAAGATTGGTGAGAACCTCTGCGACGAGTGCGAGGCGCACTTCACGGCGGTTAAGAGCTTCCTCGACGCCTACGGCGTGCCCTACACGCTCGATCCGACACTCGTGCGCGGGCTTGACTACTACGCGAAGACGACCTGGGAGTTCATCGGCCCGATGGAGAACGAGAACTCAACGATCTCGGGTGGCGGACGCTACGACGGCCTCGTCGAGGCGGTCGGCGGCCCCGCAACCCCGGGCGTCGGATTCGGGGCTGGCATCGAGCGGCTGATCTTGGCGGTCGAAGCCGAAGGCGGCGTCGCGCCGGAGCGTGCGATCGACGTCTTCGTCGCCGCTGATGGTGCGGCCCGCGAACGCGTCCTCCCGGTGATCGCTGAACTGCGGCGTCGCGGCCTTGCGTGTGACACCGACTATGCAGGCCGCTCGCTCAAGGGCCAGCTGACCCAAGCAGGACGCGTGAACGCGAAGGTCACAGTGATCGCTGGAGTTGATTCCGCGACCATCCGCCGTCGCGGTGAGGGTGAACAAGTGGTCGGTCTTGACGATCTCCTCGATACCCTCAGCCCATGACCACGTGGCGTGACATCCGAGGCAGTGAGCTGCGACCCTCCGACGAGGGTCGTTCCGTGACCGTCGCGGGGTGGGTTGCGCGCCGCCGTGACCACGGCGGCCTCGTATTTGTCGACCTGCGCGACGAGAACGGTGTGGTGCAGCTCGTCATCAACCCGGAGCAGGCGGCCGCCGCTGCCGAGCGCGCACATGAGCTGCGCAACGAGTTCGTCATCAAGGCAACCGGCACGGTCGTGCGTCGCGCCGCCGAGACCGTCAACCCGAACATGCCGACAGGCGAGATCGAAGTGCAGGTGTCTGACCTCGAGATCGTGTCGCGCTCAACGCCGCTGCCGTTCCAGCTCGACGAAGAGGGTGTCGACGAGACGATTCGGATTCGCTACCGCTGGCTCGACCTGCGTCGCGAACGGATGCAGCACAACATCCGCACTCGCGCCAAGCTCGTGTCGATCATCCGCTCCGAGATGGACAGCGAGGGCTTCGTCGACATCGAGACGCCGATCATGGGCAAGCCGACACCTGAGGGCGCCCGCGACTTCCTGATTCCCACGCGCCTCCAGCCAGGCAAGTTCTTCGCGCTGCCACAGAGCCCGCAGATCTACAAGCAGCTGCTCGTCATGTCGGGCTTCGAGCGCTACTACCAAATCGCCCGCTGTTTTCGTGACGAAGATCTGCGCGCCGATCGCCTGCAGGAGCTGACACAGCTCGACATCGAGATGGCGTTTCCCGACCAGGAGTTCCTGTTTGAGCTGATGGAGCGGATCGTTTCGCGCATCTGGCGTGAGTGCCGCGGCATCGAGCTGACGACCCCGTTCCCGCGCATGACGTGGGAGGACGCCGACCGGAAGTACGGCTCCGACAAGCCTGATCTGCGCTTCGGCCTCGAGATTGAGGATGCGACCGACGTCACGCGCGGCTCCGAATTCAGCGTGTTCGCCTCTGCACCGTGTGTGCGCTTCATTCGTGTTCCGCAGGAGCTCTCGCGCGGTGACCTGGCGAAGCTTGAGGAGGTCGCGAAGCAGTGGGGGGCGAAGGGGCTCGCCTACCTCGTCTATGACGAAGCAGGTGAGGTGCGCTCACCGATCGCGAAGTTCCTCAGCGCGGCTGAACTGGCAGCGTTCGCCGGTGAGCCCGGTTCGACGATCCTGTTCGGTGCTGCCGCGCCGGAGCTCGTCTCGCGGGTGCTCGGCGCGTTGCGGCTCCACATCGGCCGCGAGCTTGGTCTGATCGATGACACCGCGTGGAAGTTCTGTTGGATCACCGACTTCCCGATGTTCGAGTGGGACGCTGATCTCAAGCGGTGGGACGCCGTTCATCACCCGTTCACGCGTCCGAACCTCGAAGGCGAGGCGCTGCTCGACACCGACCCAGGCGCGGCGAAGGCGATCGCCTACGACCTCGTCGGAAACGGCGTTGAGCTTGGCGGCGGCTCGTTCCGAATCCATGAACCGGAGCTGCAGTCGAAGGCGTTCTCTCTGCTCGACATCTCGCCGGAGGATCAGCGCTCGAAGTTCGGTTTCCTGCTCGATGCTCTCGCGATGGGGGCACCGCCGCATGGTGGTATCGCGTTCGGGATCGATCGTCTGGCGATGACGTTGCTCGACGAGCCTGCCATCCGCGACACCGTCGCATTCCCGAAGAATCAGGCCGGAATGGACCCAATGTCGGGTGCACCGACGCGGCTTGAGCAGCCTCAGCTCGACGAGGTTGGCATCACTGTCACGGTCGAAGAAGACCCGGTCTAGCCTTCCGGCAGTTGTGCTCTCCGGCGGTGTAGGCCCAGCTTCTAGCTGGGACAACGGGGAGTTCCCAGCACGGGCGGTACCGGCGGTTGTTCGGGAAGTACCTGGAAACACCAGGTTTCACTCGCTTCACGCCGAACTAACGGGAAACGTAGGACGGGACGAACTCACGACACCGCAGCCGCCCGTTCCGGCAACGCCCTTCGCAGCAGCCGAACCGGCCGTCGAGGCCGAAACCGTCGAGTCGTCTGACGACTCCGGCGACAACGCCCCGTCGGCGTAGTCGTCGTACTGGCACCGGCGACGTGCGCGAAGCGTTCTAAGATGCTCGCGTGACCATGCTTCAGCGTCCGCTTCCGAGGTTCCTTGCGTGGGTGGGGTTCCTCCTCGTCGTCGCGATCCTCGCGGTCGTCGTGGGGCTCCATGGGCTGAGCATTGCCCTTGTCGAGGGACTCGCCTGGGTGGTTGTCGCGGTCGTTGAGTTTTCGCTTGCGCGTCCACGCAGTGAGCGCCGCGTGGTCGTCCCGTCGATTCCGGCGCTGCGGCCGGACCCGATGTCCGATGGCGCGCCCACGGTTCGTGTTCTCGGCCGTGACGATGACGACGACGTCTCGTTCGAGTGGATGACCGACGAGATCGACAACAAACTCCCCGACTACATGGTGGGTGAGCCGCTTCCCGACCTCACCACCGTTGAGCTTTCCGCGCCTGCCGACACGGTGCCAGCACCTTCTGGCGAGAGCATTCAGGAGGTCGTAGAAGGTGCTGAGGCGCGAGCGCCGGAGCCGGCGGCTCCAGCAGCGACCGAGTACGCCCCGCTCACGTCTGTGCCCGATCTCGAACCCGAACCCGAGCCCGAACCGGAACCCGAGCCTGAGCCTGTAGCGGACGTTGTACCGCTCTGGGTTGGAGCACGGCCAGGTGGGAACCCGGTGCAGTGGAACGTGTGGAATCTTGAGCACGCCGTGAAGGAGCACGCCCCCGACGATCTTGAGCTCGGCTACATGGTCGTCTACCTGCGCGACTTCGCAACCCCTGATGGGCTGCTTCCGGTCGAGTTCGACTCGCTCGTTCGTGAATCGTTCGGCCGCTTCCTCGACGCGCGCCACGCGTAGCTCGCAGCCGGGCACTCAAATGGGTGTCCCGACCCCGCCGCCAACTGCGCCCGTGTGAACCTGGCAAGCCAGGTGGGTGCCGGGCAAGCCTCCAGTCAAAGACCGGGACTCGACGCCAGCTCCCTTTCACGTAGCGTTGGTTCTACATGGTGCGCAGCGATACGCACGGGGTCGGACACCCACCGGCACTGTAGCGGCGCCCCACTAGCCTCTGGCGCACTCTGACGTCGGACGCATTCCAGGGCGCAATCTTCCTTGGTAGGGCACACGGCTACGCTCCGGAGGTGGGAACACGCGTGCGTGAGCTCTTTGGTGATGCGTCGAAGGACAGCGAGTGGGCCGACGTTCGGCTCCGCGTGCGCGGACAGCTGATCGTTGCCGCCGACGCGCCCGGCATGTCGCGCGACCTCACGGGATTGACGCTTCTCGAAGCCGCGGCGGTGCCGGGTGACCGTCTCGCGGGTGACGCCTTAGCGAACGCGATCTCCCAGGCGATCCGCCTGCCAGCCGACCCGGAGCGTGTTGCTGTCGCGATGAGCGGCGGTGTTGACAGCGGCGTGGCGCTGCTGCGTTCGCTGCCGAACGCGGTGGGGGTGACGCTTCGGCTGTGGCTCGATCCGGCCGGCCCCGACGCGGAGCGTGCGTGTTGTTCGCCCGACGCGGTGATCGCGGCACGCCAGGCCTGCCATGCGCTCGGCATCCCGCACGTGACCATCGACGCGCGCGAACGTTTCCGCCGCGCCATCGTCTCGCCGTTTGTGGCGGCGTACGCCCGCGGTGAGACGCCGAACCCGTGCACTCGGTGCAACGACAGCTTCCGTTTCGATGAGCTGCTCTCGTTCGCCCGTCGAATTGGGGCAGCGAAGCTCGCAACCGGCCACTACGCCAGGATCGTTGAGCATGACGGGACGTTCGCGCTTGCCCGCGGTGTCGACGAGGCGAAGGATCAGACCTACATGCTTGCCGGGCTCAAGTCAGAGCAGCTTGCGCGCATCGCGTTTCCGCTCGGTACGTCGACCAAGACAGAGATTCGCGCCGAGGCGGCCGCTGCTGGACTTGCTGCGGCGAAGCGTGCCGAGAGCCAGGAGGCATGCTTTCTCGCTGGCGGCGACTACCGCGATTTTTTGACGCGGCAGGGTCTGGCCGCGACCCCAGGCGTGATCGTCGATGGCTCGGGCAAGGAAGTGGGGGAGCACGACGGGTTTTGGCGCTTCACCCCAGGCCAGCGCCGCGGCCTTGGCGTCTCGGCCTCCGAGCCGCTGTACGCCGTGGGCACGACACCGCGGACGAACACTGTGGTTGTGGGGCCGCGTGAGGCGTTGGCTCGCACCGAGGTTCGTGTCCGTGGACGCGTTGCTCCCGGCGCGCGTCGGGTGGAGGCAAAGCTGCGCTACCGCTCTCCAGCGGTGCCCGCGACCGTCGAACCAACGGCCTCGGGCTTCCGGCTCACGCTCGATGAGCCGGCGTACGCCGTGGCGCGCGGCCAGGCTGCAGTGCTCTACGCCGATGGCACCGTCGTTGGATCCGGCGTCATCACGGGCGCCTCCCGGTAGCATCGGAAGATGCTTGTTGCCCTTTCCACTGGCGATGTCGCGAACATCGCACTTGCGATCTTCCTGCTTGCGGTTGGGTTGGGGCTCGGCTACTCGTTCTTCCGACTCGCCGGAGCGTTCGGCCGGCTGGCGTCGCTGATCCGCGGCACCGAGCGGGAGTTGCTGCCGGTGATCAACAAGGTTGGCGGTTCGGTCGACCGTGTCAACGTGCAACTCGACAAGCTGGACGAAGCAACAGATAGTGCGCTTGATGCCGTCGAAGCCGTTGATTCTGCGGTGCGAACGGTGAGTTTCGCGGTCAAGCGTCCGATCCAGAAGGCCACCGGATTCACTGCAGGGGTCTCGCATGGTTTCGCGACGCTGCGCACGAAGCGCAACGTGAAGAGCGCCATGGCGAGCGCCAAGGAAGCGGCAACGCGACGCGAAGCGGATCTCGAAGAAGAGCTTCGTCGCAGCCGCGACTAGCGACCCGCCTACACTGTCGCCGTGCGTACGACTGCGGAACTGCGGGAAGGGTTTCTGCGCTTCTACGAAGAGCGTGGTCATCTGCGCGTCCCTTCGCATCCGCTGATCCCACCGGCCGACGATCCGTCGACGCTCTTCATTGTCGCGGGCATGCAGCAGTTCAAGCCGTATTTCCTGGCGATCAAGCCACCACCATCACCGCGCGTTGTGAGCGTGCAGAAGGTGCTGCGCGCCGGAGGCAAAGACACCGACCTTGAAGATGTCGGCCGCACCGACCGGCACTGCTCGTTCTTCGAGATGCTCGGCAACTTCTCGTTTGGCGACTACTTCAAAGAGACGGCGGTCGAGAACGCCTGGGAGTTCGTCACAAATCACATGAAGCTCGACCCCGATCGGTTGTGGGCGACCGTGCATGAGGGGAACCCGACACTGGGCCTTGCTGAGGATTCCGTCGCAGTTGAGGCGTGGACGCGGGTGGGGATCCCGGCCGACCGGATCATCCGGCTCGGCAAGGACAACTTCTGGCAGGCCGCAGACACCGGCCCGTGCGGCCCCTGCTCGGAGATCTTCTTCGACCGTGGCCCCGAGCACGGCTGTGGGCGCGACACCTGCCAGCCAGGGTGCGAGTGCGACCGCTACATGGAGTTCTACAACCTCGTGTTCATGGAGTACGACCTGAGGCCGGGGAACGAGCTTGTGCCGCTTCCGGCGCAGAACGTCGACACGGGACTCGGGCTTGAGCGCGGTGCCTGCCTGCTGCAGGGTGTCGACTCGGTGTTCGACACCGACGGGTTCCGCCTGATCATGGATTGGGTTGAGGCTGAGTCGGGCGTCGCCTATGGCACTGATCCCGTCGCGACGAAGGCCCACCGTGTGCTTGCCGACCATGGTCGCGCGATGTCGTTCCTGATCGCTGACGGTGTGACGCCCGGCAACGAGGGCCGCGGCTACATCTGCCGCCGCATCATTCGGCGCGCCGTCCAGCACGGCCAGCGGATCGGCCTCGACCGTGTCTATCGGCTAACGGAGGTTGTGATCGCGCAGATGGGCGAGGCCTATCCGGAGCTCAAGGAGCATGCTGCGCAGATCGCCGAGGTTGTCCGGGTCGAGGAAGATCGCTTCC
Source organism: Actinomycetota bacterium (assembly GCA_009702325.1). GTDB lineage: Bacteria > Actinomycetota > Thermoleophilia > Gaiellales > Gaiellaceae > PALSA-600. Next base: position 61,020 of record WLID01000002.1, on the reverse strand, counting down.
GTGAGACGCTCGCACGCGGCATGAAAGAGTTCGACGGGCTCGCGGGGCAGGATGCGATCTCCGGTGAGGACGCATTCCAGCTTGCTGCGACCTTTGGGTTTCCGATCGAGCTGACGGTCGAGCTTGCGGAGGAGCGCGGTCAGGCGGTTGACGTCGACCGCTTCCGTCAGTTGATGGAAGGCCACCGTGAGGTCTCGCGCGGCACAAACGAGAAGTCCGACTTGCAGCGTGCCGCCGACTTTGGCCGCGACACTGGCTTCACCACCGAGTTTGTTGGCTACGAGAAGACCGACGTGCTCACCGAGCTGGCGGCGTTTGAGGATCTCGGTAACGGCCAGTTCCTGGCGAAGCTGCGCGAGTCGCCCTTCTATCCCGACGGCGGCGGCCAGACAACCGACGCGGGCGAGCTGATCCACGAGGAGACCGGCGCGGTCGCGTCGCTGAAGTCGGCGTTCCGTTTCGGCGACGATCAGGCGCTTGTGTTTGAGGGCAGCGGCTTCGCGGCGGGCGACCGTGTGCGGGCGATCGTGCCTTGGACGGTGCGTCATCCCACACAGGCCAACCACACCGCCACCCACCTCCTGCAGGCAGCGTTGCGTGAGGTGCTCGGCGACCACGTCAAGCAGGCCGGTTCGTCGGTGCGACCCGACAAGCTCCGGTTCGACTACACCCACACCCATCAGTTGACCGCCGAGGAGCGCGAGCGCATCGAGCGGCGCGTGAACGAGCGGATCTTTGAAGCGATCCCGGTGCGGACGTACCAAACACCGATCGAAGAGGCCCGCAAGCTCGGCGCGATGATGCTCTTTGGTGAGAAGTACGGCGACATTGTTCGGGTCGTCGAGATCGGCGAGGCGTCGACGGAGCTGTGCGGCGGCACGCACGTCCGCTCGACCGCCGAGATCGGGTCCTTCGCGATCGTCAGCGAAAGCTCGGTTGGTTCAGGTGCGCGCCGCATCGAGGCGGTCACCGCAGGTGAGGCATGGGCGTACCTGCACGGCCGATCGCGTGAGCTCGACGCGGTGCGCGTTGAGCTCGAGCAGGCGCGCCGCGAGGCCAAGAAGCCGAAGAAGGCTGAGGCGACGGTTGATTTCGAACCGCAGGTTGCGGTGCTCGGCGGCATCAACGTGATCGTTGAGCTCGTTGAGGGTGTCGACGCCGACACGCTGCTCGACCTGTCCGACCGGTGCAAGCAGAAGTACACGCCAGCTGCGGTCGTCCTTGGTGCACGCGCAGACGGGCAGGTGAGCTTGGTTGCGAACTTCGACGACTCCGTGGTGCCAAAGATCAAGGCGGGCGACGTCGTGAAAGAGATCGCTGCGATCGTCGGCGGTGGCGGCGGTGGCCGTCCGAACATGGCGCGCGCGGGCGGCAAGAACCCCGAAGCGTTGCCGGACGCAATCGCACGGGCGCGTCAGCTGCTGGAGTCGGCACTCGGGTGACCGGCGCGACGCCGTGAAGGTGCTCGCGCTCGATTACGGCTCGGCTCGGACGGGTGTCGCTGTGTCCGACCCAAGCGGCACGCTCGCGCGTCCCGTCACGATCGTCCAGAGGGTCAAGACGCCGAAGGGTCGGGCCGAGCTGCTCGCCGTGATCGCGGCTGAGGAGCCTGAACTCGTGGTCGTTGGGCTGCCGCTGACGCTGCGCGGTGACCGTGGCGAGCAAGCCGTCGAAACAGAGGCGTTCGTCACCGATCTGCGCCGGGCGATCACCGTCCCGGTTGAGCTGTGGGACGAGCGATTCACGAGCGTGCTTGCGGGCGGCGACGACGCCCGTGCAGCTGCCCACCTTCTCGCGGGGTATCTGGAATGGAAGAACTCGAGAGCGCAGTAGCCGACCGCATCCTGCGTCGACGCCAGCGTCGGCGCCGGCGCGGTGGCCTCGTTGGTGTTGTTGTCGCGATCGCTGTGGCGACGGGTGCGTTCGGATTGACACGCCACCACGCGTCGCCGCCGCCTGAACCGACTCCGCCGGTGCCTTTCCGCGTGATCTTCCCGGAAGGGTTCACGCGGGAGCAGATGGCTGAGCGCGTCGCAAAGGTCGCAGCGATCGCGAACAGCGAGGGGCGTGGTGTCGTTCATCTCTCAGCGGCGGGCTACCTCGCTGCGAGCAGGAACATCGTCGTTCCGTGCGTCGGCAAGAAACGCCAGTCGAACCTGGAGGGGTTCCTCTACCCAGCAACCTACGACTTTCTGGCCGCGACGACGAACCGGCAGCTCGTCCATGCCCAGATCAAGGCGTTCTGTGCGGTGTGGGAGCGGCTCGACCTCAAGTACGCCCGTACGAAGAACCTCACGTCGTACGACGTGCTGCGGATCGCCTCAATGATCGAACGCGAAGCGGCAGCGCCGGTTGAGCGACCGCTCGTGTCGGCGGTGATCTACAACCGGCTGCATCTGCGGATGCCGCTCGGGATCGATGCAACCCTCCGGTACGGGCTGAATATCGCTCCAACACAGTCGATCTTGCAGTCGCAGCTTGAGAGCTCGAACCCCTTCAACACGCGCCGATTCGCAGGGCTGCCACCAACACCGATTGCAAGCCCGGGGCTTGCCTCGATCGAAGCGGCAGCTCATCCGGCGAAGGTGAACTACATCTACTACGCCCGCAAGCCGGGTACCAACCGACAGTTCTTCACTGCGAGCCAAGCGGCGTTCAACCAGTTTCTTGCGGCGAACGGCTACGGCGCACACTGAGCGCCGGGTCGGCAGACTTCCCGCGATGACCACTCACGTCGCTCTGCTCGGCCATCCCGTGTCGCACTCGCGGTCACCACGCATGCAGAACGCGGCGTTTGCGGCGGCCGGTCTTGACTGGCAGTACGAGGCGATCGACACCGAAGATCCGTTGGCGACCATCGCGGAGCTTCGCGCGCGGGGCTACGCCGGTTGCAACGTCACGATCCCGCACAAGCAGACGGTCGTTGCGGCCTGCGACGAGGCCGAGGGCGATGCGGTGAACACGCTCGTCTTCCGTGATGGGAGGGTGCTCGGGTTCAACACCGACAAGGAGATTCTCGCCGGCGTGAACGCCCAAGCGGCCTGCGTGATCGGCGCTGGTGGTGCTGCGCTCGCGCTTGGCTCCGCGCTCCCGGCCGACACACGGGTCTACACGCGGAGCGGCGAGTGGCCGCCGAGTTCTGAGGGCTGCGACCTGATCGTGAATGCGACACCGATCCGCGATCAGGTGCTCGTTGATCTGCATCCAGAGCAGACGGTCGTCGACCTCGCCTACAACGGCGACGACGCCGAAACAGCGTTGATTGCCGCCGCTCGCGCGCTTGGCTGCACGGTGATCGACGGCCTTGAGGGCCTCGTGCGGCAGGGCGCGAAGAGCTTCGAAATCTGGACAGGCACGCCTGCTCCGATCGACGTGATGCGGGTTGCGGCCCGCGAACCGCGCTGAGCCTCGCCGGGAGTAACTACCCTTGAAGGCGTGACCCTCCGTCTCTCCACCGCTGGCGAGTCGCACGGCCCTGCGCTCGTTGCGATCATGAGCGGCCTTCCCGCGGGCTTGGAGCTCGATCGGGAGGCGATCGATCGCGACTTGAAGCGTCGCCAGGAAGGCTACGGCCGGTCGCCGCGGCAGCAGATTGAGCAGGATCGCGTTGAAGTGCTCGCAGGGCTCCGGCAGGGCCGGACGCTCGGCACGCCGCTCGCGCTCGTTGTGCGGAACAACGACCACAAGAATTGGACGTGGGGGATGAACCCGTGGCAGCCCGAGGGTGAGCCGCACGGCAAGGGGACGAAGGCCGTGACGCTTCCGCGACCTGGACACGCCGACCTTCCAGGTGTCCTCAAGTACGACCACGACGATGTGCGCAACTCGCTTGAGCGCGCCTCTGCGCGTCACACGGCGGTGCACGTCGCTGTCGGCGGCGTTGCGAAGGCGATGCTTGCCACGATCGGGATCGAGGTCGTAGGCAGCACGGTCGACGAACCTCACCTGCGGGATCGCATCGACGAAGCGCGCAAGGCGCGCGACACCGTTGGTGGCGTGATTGAAGTGCGCGCCCGCAACGTTCCGGTTGGTCTCGGCTCGTATGCCGAGAAGGACGATCGGCTCGATGCGCGGCTTGCGTTCGCACTGATGGGGATTCAGGCGGTCAAGGGAGTCGAGATCGGCGACGGTTTCGCGCTCGCCGACATGCTCGGCTCGGAGGCGCACGACGAGCTCCGCCCAGGATTCACCCGCGACACGAATCACGCTGGCGGCTTGGAAGGTGGCATCTCGAACGGCGAAGAGATCGTGATTCGCGCCGCGATGAAGCCGCTGCCGACGCTGATGAAGCCCCTTGCCTCAGTCGACCTTGAAACACATGAGGCGGGACTTGCGCTGGTTGAGCGTTCTGATGTTGCGGCTGTCGAAGCTCTCGCGGTGATTGCCGAAGCTGCGGTTGCGTGGGAGCTTGCTCGCACGGCGCACGAGAAGTTCGGTGGCGATTCGATCGGCGACTTTGTTGCCGCGCATCGCGCGTATGTCGAGCGCATCGCCAAGCGGTAGCGCCGATGGCTGAACACGCCCTGCATCGGCACGTCGTGCTCGCCGGGTTCATGGGATCCGGCAAGACCACGCTCGGGCGCGATGTCGCACGACGGCTTGGCCGCTCGTTTCTTGATGCCGACAAGGTGATTGAGGAGCGCACCGGCCGCAAGATCGCCGAGATCTTTGCGACCGACGGCGAGGCGGCATTCCGTGAGCTTGAAACGCGCACGATCCGCTCGCTGCTCGACTCGCGCTCCAATACGGTGATCGCGTTGGGTGGTGGGGCGGTTGTCCAGCCAGCGACGCGTGAGGCGCTGCGGGAGGCGTTTGTCGTTCACGTGCCCGTTGATGTTGGTGTGGCGTGGACGCGTGTGCGAAATAGCGATCGTCCGCTCGCGCGCGACGAGGCGATGTTTAGGCAACTGTTCGCGGAACGGGCACCGCTGTATGCCGAAGTGGCCGATGCCCACGCCGACGATGTCGACGGTGTCATCCTCGCCGCCGCGGGCATCCATCACGAGGAGGGCGCGCTCGACAAGCTTGGCGACCTCGTCCACGGCTCCGGGCCGGTGGTTGTCGTTACCGATGAGAACGTGTGGCCGCACTACGTCGACCGGGTAACGGCCAGCCTCGGTGATCGGCTCGTCCACGCCTACGTGCTTGAGCCGGGTGAGGCGTCGAAGTCGCACCAGGTGCTTGACCGGCTCTGGAACGCGCTGCGGATCGACCGTGGTGGGACGATCGTCGCAATCGGCGGCGGCTGCGTAACCGACGTTGCGGGGTTCGTTGCGGCCACCTACTTGCGTGGCGTCTCCTGGGTTTCGGTGCCAACGTCGCTTGTCGGCCAGGTCGACGCTGCGATCGGCGGCAAGACGGCGATCGACATCGCAGGCGGCAAGAACCTGATCGGTTCGTTCCACTGGCCGTCTCGCGTCGTGATCGACGAGGGCGCGCTCGCGACGCTGCCGGAGCGTGAGCGGCGCCAGGGCGAGGCCGAGCTCGTCAAGACCGAGATCCTCGCCAACCGCACACTCGGCGTTCGTGGAGCTGCCGCGTACAAGGCTGGCATCTGTCTGCAGGATCCGTTTGATCACGGGCCGCGTCGGTGGCTGAACCTGGGCCACACGTTCGCGCACGCACTCGAAGCTGCTGCCGGCTTCGAGCTGACTCACGGCGATGCGGTTGCGCTTGGCCTGCTCGCGGCGCTTCGGATCTCAGGTCGCGACACGAAGGTGGTGGAGGAGCGCCTCAACCCGCAGCCTGTGTCGGTCGACATCGACCGCGCGTTTGAAGCGCTGCTGCGCGACAAGAAGAGCTTGGGCGGAGCGATCAACCTCGTGCTGCTTGGCCCCGATGGGCCGATCGTCGAGCCGCGCCCGGCCGAGCTCGTCCGTGCTGAACTTGCTCGGCTGATCGCGTAGGCTCCCACCATGCAAGTTCTCGTCCTCAACGGGGTGAACCTCAACACGCTCGGCAAGCGCGACCCGACGATCTACGGGACGCTGACGCTGAACGAGCTTGAGACGCAGATCTACACGTGGGGGCATGAGCTCGGTCTCACGGTTCGTTGCCGCCAGTCGAACCATGAGGGTGAGTTCATCGGCTGGATTCACGATGCGCTCGGCGAGATGGACGGAGTCGTCGTCAATCCGGGCGCCTGGTCGCACTACGCCTATTCGATCCGCGACGCGCTCGACATCCTGACCGTGCCGATCGTCGAGGTGCACCTGTCGAACATCCATGAGCGCGAGGAATGGCGCCACCACACGGTGATCGAGGATGTTGCGACCCATCGGATCGTTGGCAAGGGCGCCCAGGGATACAAGGAGGCGCTCGAATTCATCGCTCAGGGAGGAACGGCATGACGCGGTTGGCGACGCTTCAAGAACGGATCGACGGCCCGCTGCTGATCACGAACCTGATCAACATCCGGTACCTCACGGGTTTCGAGGCGTCGAACGCCGCGCTCCTCGTCGCACCAGGCGAGACGCCGAAGCTCTACACCGACTTTCGCTACATCGAGGTCGCGCGTGCCACGCTTGGCGTCGAGGTGGTGCTCTCGAAGCGTTCGCTGCTGAGCGAGCTCGCAGCGACGCTCAAGGGAACGCTGGGCTTCGAGGCCGCAGCGCTTCCGTACGCCCAGTACGAGGTGCTTGGGAGCGGCGGGCTCGCTCTCAAGCCGACCAAGGGGATTGTCGAGGGGCTCCGCGCGATCAAGGATGAGTCGGAGATCGCGGCGATTCGCCACACGGCGATCGCTGCTGAGCGTGCGTTTGAGGCGCTGACCGCCGACACGTTTGTCGGTGCGAGCGAGAAGGAAGTTGCGTGGCGCCTGCATCAGTTGCTTCATGCCCACGGTGCCGATAACCCGGCGTTCGAGAGCATCATCGCGGGCGGAACCAACGGGTCGAAGCCGCATGCGACACCGTCTGACGACATCATTCCGGCCCGCACGCTCGTGACCGTCGATTGGGGAGCTGTGATCGGCGGCTACTTCTCCGACTGCACGCGCACGCTCGCGACCGGTGACCTGTCCGACGAGCTCCGTCGTATCTACGACGTCTGCCTTGAGGCTCAGGTCGCCGCGTGTGCCGGCATTCGTCCCGGCATGACGGGCGTGGAGGCCGACCAGATTGCGCGCGCCGTGATTGAGGAGGCGGGGTACGGCGAACACTTCGGCCACGGACTCGGTCATGGCGTGGGGTTGGAGATCCACGAGGCCCCGCGTCTCTCCCCTGAATCGACCGACACGCTTGAGGTCGGCCACGTCGTAACGATCGAACCGGGCATCTATCTTCCGGGTGTTGGCGGTGTTCGGATCGAGGATCTCGCGGTCGTTCGCGCCGATGGTCTTGAACTGCTCACGAGCTTCCCCAAAGAGCTCGTGACGGTCAGCTGACGCGCAACAGCCTGGATCCCGGCTAAACTCCCCCGCCGATGGCTGAGGTCGTTTCCACAAACCAGTTCAAGAACGGCATGCACATTGAGCTCGAGGGCCAGACATGGCGCATCGTCGAGTTCCAGCATGTGAAGCCAGGCAAGGGCGGCGCGTTCGTGCGCACCAAGCTGAAGTCGCTCTCGTCGGGCTCAGTTGTCGACAAGACCTTCCGGGCGGGCGAGAAGTTTGAGCGGATCCGCACCGAGAACCGCAACATGCAGTACCTCTACGACGACGGCGCCGACGTCATCTTCATGGATGAGGACACGTTCGAGCAGCTCTCGCTTCCGCGGGCGTCGGTTGAGGACGCATTGGAGTTCATGCAGGCGTCGGAGACCTACCAGGTGCTGTTTGTCGGTGGCGACGCGACAGGTATCGACCTGCCTGCTTCGGTCGTGCTTGAAGTCACGGAAACGGAGCCGGGTGTGAAGGGCGACACCGTCTCGAACGTGACGAAGCCAGCAACGCTCGAGACCGGGGCAGTTGTGCAGGTGCCGTTGTTCGTGAACATCGGCGACAAAGTCAAGGTCGACCCGCGCGAGAAGCGCTACATCAGCCGGGCCTGATCCCTCTCTCGTCTACGTGCAGGGCTGCCCGCCCGGCACGGTAAGGTCCAGCCTCGTGCCGAAGCTCGTCGACACCTCAATTCGCGTTATCTCGCAGGAGCCGTTGGCGGGAGCGATCCCAACCGCCTCTGTCCTGCGGCTTGCCGAAGTGCTTGATCGTGCGGGCTTCGCCTACCTTGAGGTTTCGGGCGGAGGCACGTTCGACGCAGCGGTGCGTCGCGGTGTTGAGAGCCCGTGGGAGCGCATCCGTGCGCTGAAGGCGCGCACGAAGACGCCGCTTGCCCTCGCGATTCGTGGCCGGTTCCTTGTCGGCAACCGCCCGCTTCCCGATGAGCTCGTGCGCCGTTTCGTGCTGTGCGCAGCCCAGAGCGGCATCACGGTGTTCCGGCTGCACGACCCGTTGAACGATGTCGAGAATTTGCGTGTTGCCGCTGCGGCGGTGCACGAGGCGGGCGGTGAGCTTGAGGCGGGCCTGCTCTACGGGTCGAACCGACACGAGGCGCTAATCGAGGCGGCTCGCCGACTTCCCGAGCTGAAGCCTGTTCGGATCCTGCTCGATGACCCTGCCGGCCTGCTGCAGCCGCATCGTGCGGGCCAGCTCGTGCGCGAACTCGCTGAGGTCTCCGGCCTGCCGGTTGGGCTGTACGCCCAGGGTGCAGGGCGTAACGGCCTGTCGGTTGCGATGGAAGCCGCGCGTGCCGGCGCCGACCTTGTTGGTTCGGCGATCTATCCGGTGGCGCTCGCGGGCAGCCGTGTCACGTCTGAGTCGGCCGCCGAAGCGTTCGCTGGCATCGGCGCCGACTCCGGTGTCGATATCGACGTCTTGTGGGAAGCCGCCGAGCTCGTTGATGAGTTCATCGGGGATATGGCGGTTGCTCCGCTGTCGCCGCGGATCGCGGTTCGCTCGGCGCGCCTGCGAATCCCGCTTGGAATTGTTGCCGCCATCGAGGCGCAGCTCCGCGCACGCGATGAGCGCAGCCGTCTCGACGAGGTGTTGAGCGAAGTTGAGCGCGTCCGCGCAGAGGCAGGGTCGCCGCCGCTTGCCGCACCGCTCGGCACGATTGTTGCGTCGCAGGCGCTCGTCAACGTCTTGTCGGCCAGTCGCTATTCGACGATCGTTGATGAGCTGCAGGAGCTAGTTGCTGGCCGCTACGGCAAGACGCCCGGCCCGATCGATCCTGCGCTCGCCCGTGCAGTCGAGCATCTGGGTGCGCACAACGCCGGCCCTGACGAGGTCGATTTCGATGCGATCCGTCGCGAAGCCGAAGGCCTCGCAGCAAGCGAAGAGGAGCTGTTGCTGCTCGCCTTGTTTGGTGAAGACGCCGAGCCGCTGCTTCGTTCGATTCGTGAGCGTGCTGGTGGTGTTGAGTCCCTTGGCGCCCAGGGTGTCGATCAGGGTCGCGCCGATCGCATCCGCTCGGTCGTGGAGATCGTTCAGGAGACAGGCGTTGGCGAGATCACGATCGAAGAGGACGGCACCAAGATCTCCGTTAAGCGCACGGTCTCGTCGGGGGCCGCGGCGACTGTCGCCATCCCGGCCGAAACGGCTGCCGAGCTTGACGCGCCCGTGTCTGCGCCGCGCCCGTCGGGTCTCGTGCGGATCGAGAGCCCGATGGTCGGAACGTTCTACCGGAGCCCGCAGCCGGGTGAACCGTCGTTTGTCGAGGAGGGGGAGCCCGTCTCTCCCGGCCAGACGCTCTGCATTCTCGAGGCAATGAAGCTGATGAACGAGGTGAAGGCGGAGATCGAAGGCATCGTCCGCAAGATCCACGTCCAGAATGGCGACGCGGTCGAGTACGGTCGCCTGCTCTTCGAGATCGAGCCGGTTAGCGGCCCACCGTCTCTCTGATGTTCACGCGCGTCCTCGTCGCCAACCGCGGGGAGATCGCCGTCCGCGTCATCCGTGCGCTGCATGAGCTCGGAATCGAAGCGGTCGCGGTCTACTCAACAGCCGACAAGGATGCCCTCCATGTGCGTCTCGCCGACCATGCTGTGTGTGTTGGGCCACCGTCGGCGACGGAGAGCTACCTCAAGATTCCGTCGATCATCGCCGCCGCGGTGAACACCGGCTGCCAGGCCGTTCATCCGGGCTACGGATTTCTGGCCGAGAACCCGACGTTCGTCGATGCGTGCGTCGACAACGACCTCGTGTTCATCGGGCCCACGTCGAAGGTGATGGCGACGATGGGCGACAAGATCTCGGCCCGTGTCGCCGCTCGTGACGCAGATGTCCCGACCGTTCCCGGCACCGAAGGTGCAACGACGATCGCTCAGGCGCGCGAGGCCGCGAAAGAGATCGGGTACCCGATCCTGCTCAAGGCAACTGCAGGCGGCGGCGGTAAGGGGATGCGGCTCGTTCACTCCGAGAGCGAGATCGAGGATGCGTTCGGGGCGGCATCAGGCGAGGCGGGCGCCGCGTTCGGCGACGCGACGCTGTACGTCGAGAAGGTGATCCACCCGGCACGGCATGTCGAGATTCAGGTGATGTGTGACCAGCACGGCAACGTGCTGACCCTTGGTGAGCGCGAGTGTTCGATTCAGCGCCGCCACCAGAAGCTGATCGAGGAGACCCCGTCGCCCGCACTTACGCCGGAGCTGCGCGAAGAGATGGAAGCCGCAGCAGAGCGTGCCTGTAAGGCGGTCGGATACACGAACGCGGGGACGTTCGAGTTCCTGTTCGGGCCCGACGGGCGGTTCTCGTTCATCGAGTTGAACGCCCGACTCCAGGTTGAGCATCCCGTGACTGAGATGTGCACGGGCATCGACATCGTCCGCACCCAGGTTCAGGTCGCAGCGGGGGCGACGCTGCCCGTCTCGGGCCGCGCGCCACGGCGTGGACATTCGATCGAGGTCCGCATCAACGCCGAAGATCCGGCAGCTGACTTCCGCCCGTCGCCGGGAACGATCACGAAGTTTCGCCCGCCCCTTGGCCCGGGTGTGCGTGTCGACACGTTCGTCGAGGAGGGCGGGATGATCCCGCCGTTCTACGACTCGATGATCGCCAAGCTTGTCGTGTGGGCCGAGGACCGGCCCTCGGCGATCGAGCGGGCGCTGCGCGCGCTCGACGAGCTCGTGATCGAAGGGATTCCGACGACTCGCGAAGTCGCCATGCATGTGCTGCAGAGCGAGGAGTTCCGCAGCGGTGTCTACTCGACCGACACACTGGCAGAACTGATGGTGGCCTCATGAGTCTCGTGATTGCAAACGACCGTGGAAGTGTGACCTTCGCAGGCGATGTGCTCGACGCGATCGCCGTGCGCTCGGCCGAGAGCGTTGCGGGCGTCAAAGTCAGGCGACGACGCTCGGTCGATCTCGCCGATTCGCGGGCCAAGCTGAGCCTTGAGGTTGCGCGTGGCGACGCATCGCTCGCCGAAGTCGGAGCACGGGTGCAGCTCGCTGTCGAGGACGCATTCGTCGCGCATCTCTCGCGTGACGTGACCGTCGATATCGCGATTGAGGAGCTTCGGTGATCTCGCGTCGCCAGGCCCGCCGGCAGGCGTTGTTGCTGCTCTACCAGTGGGATCTCTCAGGCAACGAGATCGGATCGCAGTTCGCGGGCGATCTGTCGCCGTGGGCGAAAGACCTTGCGCGCGACGTTGCCGCGCACGCGGAGGAGCTTGACGCGAAGATCACCGCCGCCTCAGTCGGATGGACGGCCGACCGGCTCGGGGTTGTCGAACGCAGCGCGCTGCGGGTCGCAACGCGCGAGCTTGAGCTGCGAGAGGTTCCAGCCGAGGTTGTAATCAACGAGGCCGTGGCGTTTGCGAAGCGGTATGCCTCAGACGATGCCGGACGGCTCGTCAACGGCATTTTGGGACGTATCCAACGGGAGGAGGCGGTTGCGAAATGAGCGCAGATGAGTCGTTGAACAAGGCGGAGGATCTCCTCGCCCGACTCGAAGCCGCCCGCGGGCAGCTCGAAGCGACCGAAGATCCAGACGCAGCGATCGAGCTTCTGCAGGAACTCTCCGATCTCGCTCGGGAGGTCGAAGCAGAGCTCCAGCGGGCCCGGCGTGCAGCCGAGGCCGATGCCGCAGGATCCTGACGCTCTCCGCGAGCTTGTCGAGGGGTACCTCGGCGAACTCGCGTTCGACGGTGTGCTTGCGCCCCTCGCTCAACCGATGCGTCATTCGCTGGGCGGCAAGCGCGTACGTCCTGTGCTGGCGCTCGCTGTGGGTGAGGCGCTCGGCGCAACGCCCGACACCGTGCTTCCCGCCGCGGCTGCCGTAGAGCTCGTCCACTCGTTCTCGTTGGTGCACGACGATCTGCCGTCGCTCGACAACGACACGGAGCGTCGGGGACGACCAACCGTGTGGGCTGCACACGGTGAGGCGACTGCGATCTTGGCTGGCGACGCGCTCCTTGGCGAGGCGTTTCGCCTCGCACTGACCTATGACACTCCGGCCGTGGCGCGAGAGCTGGTTACGGCGACGCTCGCGATGATTGGTGGGCAGCAGCTCGACCTTGAGGGCGGCCACGACCTTCACCGCCTCCATGAGCTGAAGACGGGTGCGCTCTTTGGTGCCGCGGTGATGTGTGGGGCGTTGGCGGCCGGTCTCGCCGAGGCCGACCATGCGCCGTGGCGGGCGTTTGCCGGCGAGCTTGGTGTCCTCTTCCAGGCCGTTGACGACATCCTCGATGGCGACGGGTTCGTCCTCGAGGTGGGGGCCGAAGAGACGCGCAACGTGGCTGAGCAGGCGGGTGCCCGCGCACAGGCACGGCTTGCCGAGATCGATGCCGATACTTCGGTGCTCGCGACGATTGTCGCCGGCCTCGTCGCCCGCACACACTGATGGCGAAGAAGCGGCTTGACGTGCTGCTCGTCGAACGTGGCCTTGCCGAGAGCCGGGCGCAGGCGCAGGCGCTCGTCATGGCTGGCTTGGTGCCGGGGCACGACAAGGCCGGGGAGCAGGTCGATGAGCTCGCCGACCTGACGGTGGATGCTCTGCCGCCGTACGTCTCGCGGGCAGGGCACAAGCTGGCGAATGCGCTCGATGCGTTCGGTGTGCCGCCTGCTGGGAAGGACTGCCTCGATCTTGGCGCGTCGACCGGTGGCTTCACCGACGTGCTCCTGCAGCGAGGTGCGGCCAGGGTGATCGCTCTCGATGTTGGCCACGGACAGCTGCACCAGAAGCTCCGCACCGATCCTCGGGTGATCGTTCTGGAACGGGTCAATGCCCGCAACCTCACCGAGCTTGCGTTTGCGCCGCAGCTGATCACATGTGACGTCTCGTTCATCTCGCTGAAGCAGGTGCTGCCGCCGGCGTTTGCGCTCGCTGCGCCGGGCTGGGAGGCGTTCGTCCTCGTCAAGCCGCAGTTCGAAGCGGGGAAGGCGGATGCGCCAAAGGGTGTCGTGCGGGATCCCGCGGTGCGTGCGCGTGTGGTGCGCGAGATCGTTGACGCGTCGCTCGGATGGCAGGCAGCGGTGCTCGGCGTCGTAGACTCCGGATTGCCCGGCCCAAAGGGAAACCATGAATTCGTCCTTCACTTCGTCCACTCGTTGCAGCCGGAGCTTCCGGCCGACATCGATCGCCTGATTGCTGATGCCGCCGGTCTCTAGAGCAGCGGTCGTTTCGCATGGGCGCACACGCGATGTCAGCGGCGCGCTCAAGCGGCTTCGTGCAACGGCTGCGCTCGCGGGTGTCGAGCTGCTGCCCGACGACGAGGTCGATGGCGCGGATCTCGTGGTTGTGCTCGGCGGCGATGGGACGATGCTGCGAGCGCTTACCCGCACGCTCGATCTGGCGATCCCGGTGATCGGGGTGAACTTCGGGCGCGTTGGCTTCCTCACGTCGATGGGGCCCGACGATCTCGAAGCTGGGCTCGCGCGCGCGTTTGCTGGCGAGTATCGGGTGGCCGAGCTTGCGACCCTCGACGTGGAGATCGGTGGCACCCGTCACGTTGCGATCAACGACACGGTCGTGGCTGGCTCGACCCTTGGTCGCATGATCGAGCTCGACTATGCGATCCGTGGCGAGCCCATCGGTTCGCTCCCATGCGACGGTCTCATCTGCGCCACCCCGGCTGGATCAACGGCCTACAACCTGTCGAACGGCGGGCCGGTGCTCGTGTGGGGTCTCGATGCTGCGGTGCTCTCGTTTGTTGCGCCTCATTCGCTGCATGTGCGGCCGCTTGTGATCGGACGGGGTAGCGACCTTGTTGTGCGCAATGCCTCGCCCGAGGCGCAGGCGACCGTCTTGATCGATGGTCATGCTGTGGGGGATCTGGAACCGGGCGCGGACGTTTCGCTGTGTATTGGCGACCGCCGCAGCCGGATCGCGATGCTCCCTGAGCAGACGTTCTTCCGTCGGTACGCCGACGTCTTCGGCGCGGCCTGATCGGGCATGGCCGCTTCGGCGGCTGGGAGCAATCAGGTGCTCGTCGTAGGATGGTGGTGTGCTTCGCCACCTTCGGATCGAGAACCTCGTCCTCATTCGTGACGCGAACGTTGAGTTCGACGCGTCGCTGAACGCGATCACGGGCGAGACGGGCGCGGGCAAGACGATCCTGTCGAACGCCATCGGTCTGCTGCTTGGTGCGAAGGGCGAGGCGGGCCTGATCGGGCCGGCAAGCGCAGAGGCGTATGTCGAGGCCGAGTTCGACATGCCCGACGACGATGTGCTCGACGCGTTGGCCGAGCTTCGACCGGCCGACGAGGAGACGCTCGTGCTTGCGCGCCGGATCTTCGCGGATGGTCGAACGCGCGCGTATGCCTGGGGGCGGAGCGCCGCGCGTGAAGATGTCGCTGCAGTGGTCGAGCGATTGATCGCGATGAGCGGCCAGTTCGAGCAGCGACGCCTTGGCCGGCCGAGTTACCAGCTTGGCGTGCTCGACACGTATGCCGGAAGCGCAGAGACCGCCCGTGCTGCACGGAAGGCGTGGAGGGAGCTCGGGAGTGCCCGCAAGGTCTACGAGGAGCTCACACGCGATGCTGCGAGCGCGGAGGCGCGGCTGGAGGAGCTGCGGCTGCTCGCCGAGGCGACCGACGGGCTTGAGCCCGCGCGCGAAGACGAGTTTCGGGCTGAGCGTGAACGGCTCCGGCATGTGACCGACCTCGCGGCTGCGGCGTCAACCGCCGCCGATGCGCTCGCTCCCGATGAAGGCTCAGGTGCGAGCGACCTCGCAGCCACCGCAGAGCGTGCGATTGCGCCGCTCGAGCACATTGCTCCCGAACTTGCTGCTGCAGGCGCGGCGTTGCGCGATGTCGAAATCGCGTTACGCGAGGTCGCTTCCGACCTGCACTCGTTTCTCGCGTCACTCGAGGCCGATCCGGGACGGGTTGAGGCAGTCGAAGCCGAGCTCGATCGCATCGCTGACCTCAAGCGACGCTTTCGCGCACAGACCTACCGTGAGCTTCTCGACCGAGGCGTTGCGGCACGCGAAGAGCTCGCAGCGTTCGAGGAGGGCCACGATCCGGTGCGTGCAGCAGCCGATGCAGTCGCGGCGGCGCAGGCCGTGGTCGATCGCCTTCATGCCGAGCTGCGGGCTGCACGGCGCGAGGCAGCAGCCGGTTTCGCCGCTGCGGTAGCCAAGGAACTTGTGGGCGTCGGGCTTGGCGAAGGCGAGTTTCGCGCCGACGTGCGCGACGTCGACCCCGGTGCGTCCGGCGCCGACGAGGTGCAGTTCCTCGTACGGCCGAATGCAGGCATGCCGTTCGCACCCGTTGCCGAAACGGCGTCGGGCGGAGAGCTGTCGCGGATCGCGCTCGCCATCGCGGCTGTCGCGGGCGGCGAGACGATGGTGTTCGACGAGATCGATGCCGGCATCGGCGGCGTCACTGCGCACGCGGTTGGGGAGACGCTGCGTCGGCTTGCCGAGCGCGCCCAGGTGATCACGATCACGCATCTGCCGCAGATCGCGAGCCTCGCCGACCGTCACTTTCAAGTTCAGAAGGTGTCGGGCGATCCCACCCACACGCGCATCGAGCCGTTGGCGGACGCAGAGCGTCGGGTGGAGCTCGAGCGGATGCTCGGCGGTGCCGACTTCCTCGCGACGCTGCGTGACTGAGCCGGCGGCGGGCGCCTGAGATGGGGGAGGTCGCTCGCGAGTTGCTCGCCTCGCGCGAGGACGTCTGGACGTTCCTTGCTGAGCCGCGGCATCTGGCGGATTGGTGGCCGGGGATCCGCTCGGTTACCCCCGACCGTCGCGGCTTCGCTGCAGGTGCACGGTGGAACGTGATGGCGATCGAAGAGCCGAACTTCGCGTTCTTGCCCACGCGCCGCGATCGGGGGAGCCTCGTCGAGCAGACGCTCGTCGTGCATGAGGTCGCGCCGTATGAGCGGTGGGAGTGGGAGCTCGTGCGTGCGGTGAGCCGCGGCCGAATCGCGCCACCGAAGCGGGTGTCAGTGACGCTCTTTCACGCGTCGGACGACCGCACACGCGTCACGATCGAGGTGACCGGCCTTGGTCGAGCGCGCGATCGGCGGCTTGCGAGCGCCGCTCTGACGCGTCTGTTCGACCTCGTACAGACCGCTGCGACGTTGTGATTTGGCTTGCCGATTGAGCTTCGGCCGTCCGTCCTGATCGCCTCGTAGGATTGACGACGTTATGGGCGACCGCGCGAATTCCGTCAGCACACCAAGCGTGGTACGCTCCTACTCCGTGGGGTTCACGGCATGCATCGGGCAGATTCTCGACTTCGAGGCCCGACGCTGACCACCCCGAAGTATGTGTTTGTCACAGGTGGCGTCGTCTCGTCGCTCGGCAAAGGCATTACTGCGGCGTCGCTTGGTCGCCTGCTGAAGGCACGTGGCCTGAAGGTGCAGGTGCAGAAGTTCGACCCGTACATCAATGTCGATCCGGGAACGATGAGCCCGTTCCAGCATGGCGAGGTGTTCGTCACCGAAGACGGTGCTGAAACCGACCTCGACATCGGTCACTACGAGCGATTCATCGACGAGAACCTTTCGCGCGCTGCGAATCACACGGCCGGTGCGGTGTGGGATCGCGTGCTGCGTAAGGAGCGCAAGGGCGAGTACCTCGGCTCGACGGTTCAGGTGATCCCGCACATTACGAACGAGATCAAGGCGCGCATCCGCTCGGTTGCTGAATCCACGGCCACAGACGTTGTGATCTCCGAAATCGGAGGCACCGTTGGCGATATCGAGTCGCAGCCGTTCCTTGAGGCGATCCGCCAGTTCCGGCGTGAGGTTGGCCCCGACAACGTCTTGTATCTCCACGTCACGCTCGTGCCGTTCATCGCGAACGCCGGTGAGTTGAAGACGAAGCCAACGCAGCACTCCGTCAACGAGTTGCGCCGCATCGGTATCCATCCCGACGTTCTCGTTTGCCGCTCAACCGAGCCGCTCAACCAGAACATTCGCGACAAGATCGCGCTGTTTGCCGACGTAGATGTTGACGCCGTTGTTTCGGCGATCGATGTTCCCGACGTCTACCTCGTTCCGCGTGCGCTGCGTGAGCAGGGCCTCGACCAGCTCGTGTGCGACAAGCTTGGCCTCACAGGCCACGAGCCAGACCTGGCGGAGTGGGATGCCCTCATCGAACGGCTCGGCGAGCGCACCGAGACAATCGACATTGCGCTTGTCGGCAAGTACGTGAAGCTGCACGACGCCTACCTGTCGGTGCATGAGGCGCTCAAGCATGCGGGCATCGCCAACGGCTGCCGTGTGAACGTCCGGTGGGTTGACGCCGAGAACATGACGCTCGAAGAGGCGCGCGCCGAGCTGGCCGACGTTGACGGCGTTCTCGTTCCTGGTGGTTTCGGTTCGCGTGGTTGGGAAGGGAAGATTCTGGCGTGCCGTGTGGCGCGCGAGGATCAGATTCCCTACCTCGGCATCTGCCTTGGCATGCACGTCGCGGTGTCGGAGTTCGCGCGCCACGTGGTGGGCCTTGACGGAGCGAACTCGACCGAGATGGATCCCGAAACGCCATTTCCCGTCATCGACCTGCTGCCAGGCCAGAAGGAGATCGAAGATCTCGGTGGCACGTTGCGACTTGGTGCGCAGGCCGTTGAGCTTGGCGATGGCACCCGCACGCGTGCGGTGTACGGCGGTGAGCCGGTGATCGCCGAGCGGCACCGGCATCGGTACGAAGTAAACAACCACTATCGCGACCAGCTTGTTGATGCGGGTCTCGTGGTGAGCGGCACGTTCCAGGAGGGTCGCCTCGTTGAGATTGTCGAGCTGCCTGGCCACCCGTGGTTTGTCGCGTCGCAGTTCCATCCTGAGTTCAAGTCACGGCCCACGCGCCCGGCGCCGCTCTTCCGCGAATTTGTTGCAGCGGCGAAAGAGCGGGCGCAGACACGCGCACGTTCAGGCGTCGGCTTCGCCAGCTAAACGGATGCGCGCCAGCCAATCGGTGAGCCTGCGTAGGATGGCTGCGTGACCCCCGTCGTCGACCTCTTCTGTGAGCTTGCGGCTGTGCGGAGCCCGTCGTGGCACGAGCGGCCAGTTGCCGACATGGTGCTGCGGTACTTGCGCGACCTGGGGCTCGATCCGATTGAGGACGAATCTGGCGCAACAACCGGCTCCGACATGGGGAACATCTATGTGCGTATCCCAGGCACGGTCGAGGGAACGCCGATCTTTCTGTGCGCGCATCTCGACACGGTTCCGCCAGTCGACGAGATCGTTCCGGTGATCAGCGATGGCGTGATCACAAACGAGCGGGAGGCGATCCTCGGTGGCGACAACAAGTCGGCTGTCGCGGTGATGCTTGAGGCTGCGCGGCTCGTGCTTGCCGAAGGCCGCGACCATGCCGGGCTGGAGCTGCTTTTCACCTCGACCGAAGAGGTTGGGCTGCTCGGCGCGTACGCGTGGGATGCCTCACGGTTTCACGCGAAGGTCGGTTATGTGTACGACCAGGGTGCGCCGATCGGCGAAATCATTTTGGGGGCACCGTCGTCGAAGTCGATGGAGATCACCTTCCACGGGCGGGCCGCACACGCGGGAATGTTCCCTGAGGACGGACGTTCGGCGATCGCTGCTGCGTCACGCGCGATCGCAGAGATGCGGCTTGGGCGGATCGACGAAGAAACGACCGCGAACGTCGGAACGATCAAGGGCGGTACGGCAGGGAACGTCGTTCCGGAGTGGTGCACGGTTGTTGCCGAGGCTCGCTCGCACAACGACAAGAAGCTGGTCGAGGTGATTCAGGAGATGCAAGACGCAATCACGTTCGCCGCGAATGTCGCGGAGTGTGAGGTGCAGACGACGTTCTTGCGCAGCTACCAGGGGTATCGCTTCACGAAGGACGACGTTGCGGTGTCGCTTGCCGCGGAGGCGCTTGCCGCCGCGGGCTACGAGGTGTCCTACGCGCTGTCGGGCGGCGGTGCCGATGCGAACGCGTTCAATGAGCACGGCCTTGAGTGCGTGAATCTCGCGAACGCGATGGTTGACATTCACACGCCCGACGAGTCGATCGCTGTCGCGGATCTCGACGGCATGCTCAAGGTGACGCTGGCGTTGCTCGACGCCGCGTGCGCCTAGCCTCGTCGCGAAAAGCTCCCGGTCGCCTCCGACCGCTTCGGTATCGTCCGCCGACGTGAGGATCGGAGTTGCCAAAGAGATCAAGCCCGACGAGTACCGCGTTGCGCTCACGCCCGCAGGGGCGTTTGAGCTCGTCAACAGGGGGCACGAGGTGGTTATCGAGACGGGAGCCGGCCTCGGCAGCTCCTTCCCCGATGAGGCCTACACGAGCGTTGGTGCGATGATCGCGTCGGTCGACGATGTGTGGGCGGGCGCAGACTTGCTTCTGAAGGTCAAGGAGCCGATCGAGCCCGAGTACAAGCGCCTTCGTGCCGGCTTGACGTTGTTCACGTACTTGCACATCGCAGCCGACGAGCCGCTCACGCATGCGCTTGTCGATTCGGGCATTAGCGTGGTGGCGTACGAGACGGTTGAGACGGGGCGGGGCCAGCTTCCGCTGCTTGCGCCGATGTCTGAGGTCGCTGGCCGTCTCGCCTCGCAGGCGGGCGCGTATTTCCTCGAGAAGCCGCTCGGTGGCCGCGGGCTGTTGCTCGGCGGCGTCCCCGGTGTTGCGCCGGGGAAGGTCGTGATTATCGGTGGCGGGATCGTGGGATACAACGCGGCGATCATCGCGCTTGGCCTTGGTGCTCAGGTGACGATCCTCGAACGGTCGATCGACCGTATGCGTCATCTGGAGGAGATTCTTTCGGGGCGCGTGACGCTCCTGATGTCGTCGAGTCTTGAGATCGCTGCGCGGGTTGCCGACGCCGACCTTGTGATTGGCGCTGTGCTGATTCCGGGTGCGCTTGCTCCGAAGCTTGTGACACGCGAGATGGTGAGCGGCATGAAGCAGGGTGCCGTGATCGTCGATGTCGCGATCGACCAGGGCGGCTGCATCGAAACCTCACATGCGACGACGCATGGTGATCCCGTCTACACGGTCGATGGCGTCATTCACTACTGCGTGGCGAATATGCCGGGCGGCGTGCCGGTGACGTCAACGATGGCGCTCACGAATGCGACGCTGCCCTACGTTGAGGCGATCGCGGGCAAGGGGTTGCGTCAGGCGGTTGCCGACGATCCGGCTCTCGCTAAGGGCGTCAACGTGCTCAACGGAAAGATCACGTACGCAGCTGTTGCTGAGGCGCACGGTCTTCCGTATACGCCGCTCGACGCGGCGCTCGCGAGCTAGCAGCGCGAAGACGCTACGACGCGGAAGCTTCGGGCTTCGGCTTCTTCTTGTTGTTCGGATTCGGGCTGAGCCGAACCGTCAAGTAGGTGACGCCCGCCGCGAGCGAAACGACGCCAGCGATGAAGAACGCGATACCGATCAATCCGAGAGCGGTGGTCACGAGACGTAGGATAGCCGCATGAGCCGCGTGTGCGTGATCGTGCTGGATGCTGTGGGAGCGGGAGCGCTTCCCGATGCCGAGGAATTTGGCGATGTCGGCTCGGACACGCTCGGCAATATCGCGCGCGCTGTAGGCGGCCTCGACCTGCCGACGATGGAGGCGCTAGGCCTCGGCAACGTCGCGCCGCTTGAGGGTTGCCCGCCGCAGCCAGGCGCGCCTGCGATTGCTGCGCGGCTGCTTGAGCGCTCGAAGGGCAAGGACACGACGACTGGCCACTGGGAGCTGATGGGGATCATCACCCCGACGGCGATGCCGACCTACCCGCATGGCTTCCCGTATGAGGTGATCGATCCGTTCATGAACCAGACGGGTCGTGGCGTGATCGGCAACGTGCCGGCGAGCGGCACCGAGATCATCCAGGAGCTTGGCGAGGAGCATCAGAAGACGGGCAAGTGGATCGTCTACACCTCGGCCGACTCGGTGTTTCAGATTGCGGCGCACGAGGACACGGTGCCGCTTGAGGAGCTTTATGAGGCCTGCCGTGTGGCTCGCACGATCTTGACGGGCAAGCATGCGGTTGGCCGTGTGATCGCTCGACCGTTCACGGGTGAGCCGGGCAACTACACCCGCACCGCGAATCGGCATGACTTTTCGCTTGAGCCGAAGCGCCCCAACTATCTCTCGCAGGTTCGTGCCGCGGGTCATCGCATCTACGGCGTCGGGAAGATCTACGACATCTTTGCGGGCTGCGATATCGACGAGTCGTTCCCCACGAAGTCGAACGTCGAGGGGATTCAGAAGACAGAGGAGCTGCTGCGGACGGTCGACGAGGGCGTGATCTTCACGAACCTGGTGGAGACCGACATGTTGTGGGGGCATCGCAACGACCCGGAGAACTTCCACCGGTGTCTGCAGGATTTCGACCGGCGATTGCCGGGCATTCTTGACGCGCTGCGCCCGGGCGATCTGCTGATCTTGACGTCCGATCACGGTTGCGACCCGACGACTCCGTCAACCGATCACTCGCGGGAGCATGCGCTCTTGCTTGCGTATGTCGAGGGACGAAACGCTGCTGGCCGCGTGATTGAAGGCGGCGTGTTCTCGGACGTCGGCGCGACGATGGCCGCCTGGATTGGTGCTTCTCCGGCGAAGGGTCTGCCGGGCACCCCGTTTGTGACTCCCTGAGCGCATCGTGTCGGCCGAGGTCATCCGTCCTGCGGAACTGATCCAGCGCAAGCGCGACGGCGAGGAGCTGACCGATGCCGAGATCTCGGCTCTGATCCTCGGCTATGCCAAAGGCGAGATTCCCGACTACCAGCTGGCAGCGTTCTGCATGGCTGTGTTTTTCCGGGGGCTGAACCCGCGCGAAACCTTTGCGCTTACCGACGCGATGATCCGCAGCGGCGAGACGATCGACCTCGGTGCCGCCTTGGGCCGCAAGGTCGTTGACAAGCATTCGACGGGTGGGGTGGGGGATAAGACGTCGCTTGCCGTGGGGCCGATCGTTGCGGCGTGTGGTGTGCCCCTTGGGAAGATGAGCGGCCGTGGCCTTGGTCACACCGGTGGGACGCTCGACAAGCTTGAGGCGATCCCCGGCTACCGCGTCGAGCTTGGCCTCGACGAGTTCATCGCGCAGGTGAAGGACGTGGGGATAGCGATCGTGGGCCAGACGGCCGACCTTGTGCCGGCCGACAAGCTGCTCTATGCGCTGCGCGATGTGACGGCCACCGTCGACCAGCTGTCGCTGATCGCGGCGTCGATCATGTCGAAGAAGCTTGCCGCGGGCGCCCAGGCGATCGTTCTTGATGTGAAGGTCGGCGACGGTGCGTTCATGAAGACGGTTGATGACGCTCGCCGGTTGGCTGAGGCGATGATCTCGCTTGGGCATCACGC
The DNA here is from genome assembly GCA_009702325.1 of Actinomycetota bacterium. Lineage (GTDB taxonomy): Bacteria > Actinomycetota > Thermoleophilia > Gaiellales > Gaiellaceae > PALSA-600. The sequence goes on along the minus strand of WLID01000002.1, from coordinate 38,361 downwards.
GGGTCGCGAGGTTGTGTGTCTGCTGACCGACATGGATCAGCCGCTTGGGGCAGCGGTCGGCAACGCGCTTGAGGTGCGTGAGGCGCTCCATACGGTGCAGGGGCGGGGCCCCGCTGATTTCACCGAGCTCGTGATGGATGCGTGCGCACGGCTGCTCGCGCTGTCGGATCTCGGTATCGACCTTGAGGAAGGACGCCGCCGGGCCGAGCAGGCTGTTGCCGATGGGAGCGCCGAGGCGAAGTGGCGTCAGTGGATTGCGGCGCAGGGCGGGGATCCCGACGAGTCGGCACTCGAGACGGCCCCCGTTATCCGAGAGGTGCGTGCCACGACCGGTGGCGTGGTTGAGGAGCTTGGTGCGATTCGGGTGGCGACAGCCGCGCTCCACCTCGGGGCCGGGCGCCGTACGAAGGCGGACACGATTGACCACGCCGTTGGTGTTGTGTGTCACGTGAAGCGTGGTGCCGAAGTCGCAGCGGGCGACCTCCTCGCAGAGGTGCATGCGCGCACGGACGAGGCGGCATCGGTTGCTGTGGCCGACGTGCTGGCGGCCTATGTGATCGGAAACGGGTTTGCGCGTGAGCGGAACGTGCTGCTCGACGTCGTCGACTAGTCGGCCTCACCCGACGATAACGCTCGTTGCTGCGTTCCGGCAGCTTCCGGCAGCCCGCTAGCGGGCGAGCGTTGGATCGACGAGCGGCAGCGTTGCAGTGCGCCGTACCTCGTCGACCCCGAACCGGCTTGCGCGTCGCGCTCCGTCGAGCGGCAGCCCACGACGTTCGTAGAACGCCGCCGCCACAGGGTTGCCCACGAACTGCCACAGCGCGAGCGAGGTGTAGCCGCGCGTGGTGAGGTCGTCGGATACCCGTCCGAGCAGCGTTGTGCCGGTGCCTTCGCGGAGAGCGCCTGGGTCGGTGTAGTGACTCACGAGCTCGGCCCACCGTTCGCCCGGTCGCCGTGCCAGGTCGTCGTCGCGTGCCGGCCCGGTGCGCGCGTAGCCCGCGATCCGGCCGCCCCGCGCCGCCGCGAGCCACACGCGATCCTCCGCTGGCCGGCTGGCGAAGTACGTCTGCCAGTCGCCGGGGTTGCTCCCAGGAGCCTTCATGGGACGTGGGAGCACCGTTGCGTAGGCGGCGACCCATGCTTCGGCGATAAACGACGCGAGGGCGTCGCAATCGGCGAGCGTCGCTTGGCGGATCGAGTGGCGTGCCACAGGGAGACGCTAACGCGGGCGGGGAACGCGTGCGTCGGGAGCCGCTCGCTAGCGTGTGACCATGCCCGAGCTACCTGAGGTCGAAACCGTCCGTCGGGGGCTTGAGCCGGTGCTTGCGGGTCGCACCCTGGTTGACGTGCGAATCAGCGACTCGCGCCTGACGCGGCCACACGATCCACTCGCTGTCGCGATGCGTCTTTGCGGCAACCGCATCGTGGCGGTCGATCGGCGGGGGAAGTACTTGATTGTTCGGTTCGAGTCGGGCGGGGCGCTGGTGATTCACCTCCGAATGACGGGGTCGTTAAGGAGCGCGCCGGACGGGTCGCTTCCGGACGACACGCACCGGCGCGCTGTCGTCACATTAGACAACGGATCGGCTGTTGCCTATCGAGACGTCCGACGGTTCGGCACCTGGGATCTCTTCGAACCAGGTGCCGTTGAGCAATACCTCGACGACCGGCTCGGCCCGGAGCCGCTAAGCGGCCGTTTCACGACGGCCGTGTTCGCGCGGGCACTCGCGCGGCGCCGGGCCCCGATCAAGTCGGTGATCCTCGACCAGAAGACCGTGGCGGGGGTTGGGAACATCTACGCCGACGAAGCGCTCTGGCGCGCAAAGATCCACCCGCTGCGTGAGGCCGCGGCGCTCACCGACGTCGAGGTTGCAACCCTCCGCCGCACGATCCGGGCAGCGCTCCAGCGCGGCGTCGAGTTGCAGGGCTCGACGCTCCGCGACTACGCGTTGCCCGATGGCGAGTACGGCGGCATGCAGAACGAGTTCAAGGCCTACGGGCGCGAAGGGGAGCCGTGCGCCCGGTGTCGTACACCGATCGAGAAGATCAAGGTCGGCGGGCGCGGCACGTGGTACTGCCCTCGCTGCCAGCGAAGCCCTCGTGAGGCGGTCTAACCGCTACGCGGCAGGCGAGACGTACTGCTCGAGGCCGCCGGCACGGGCGATCGCCGCAAGCTCGGTGTAGCCGCCAATCGGCTTCTCATCGATGATGATCTGCGGCACCGTCCAGTTGCCCGTCATCTCAACAAGTTGCTTGCGGAAGTCGGGCGTGTCTTCCATCTGGATCTCCTCATAGGGAATGCCCTTCGAGGCGAGCAGCGTCTTCGCGCGGACGCAGTAGCCGCACCATTCCGTCGTGTACATGCGGATGTGAGTCATCACCATTCACGGTAGCGCCCGCCCTTGACGTGAGGGCGTGGAGGTGGCCTCCGTGCGGGGCAATACACTGGGCTAATGCGGGGCCGAAGCTACAAGACTGAGGCCGTCGTGCTCCGTTCGCTGCGGTTCTCCGAGGCCGACCGCATCCTGCACCTCTACACCCTTGAACGCGGCCGGGTTGGCGCGATCGCGAAAGGCATCCGCAAGACGAAGTCGCGCTTTGGTGCGCGGCTGGAGCCGCTCTCGCACGTCGAGCTGATGCTCCATGAGGGGTCGGGCGAGCTGCAAACCGTCACCGGCGTGGATCTCATCCATTCGCACCGGGTTTCGCGTGAGGATCCGTACCGCTTGAACGTCGGGCTCATCGGGCTTGAGGCGATGCTGCGGCTGTTTGGCGAGCCCGAGGCGAACGAGCGGGCATTCACAGCGCTGACGCGGTTCCTGGACGCGCTCGACGAGCTGCCCGACGGCGAGCGCACCCGTCCGGCCGAGGATGCATTGGTGCTGTCGTTTCAGCTGAAGCTGCTGTGGCTCTCGGGCTATCTGCCGCACCTCACCTCGTGCATCGAGTGTGGAGCCACTGACGATCTCGTCGGCTTCTCGGCGCGGGCAGGGGGCGCGGTGTGTCGGCTGCATCGGGCAGGGTCGATCGGCCTTACCTCGGAGGGGATGGCGGGTATCGAGGCGTTGCTCTCAACCCCGCTTGCCGATGCCCACGCGGCCGGGCTTGGCGATCGCGATCGGCGCGAGGCGCTGGCGGTGATCACAACCTCCTACGAGGAGCATGGCGGGTTCCGCATGCGCACCGTTTCCGCGTGATCCGCGACCTCGGCAACGGGTTCGAGCTCGACGATGATCCGGCACGGATCGACGTTGCGTCGGTACACCGATTCCTCACGGAGCAGGCCTACTGGGCGATCGGGCGACCCTACGAGCTGCAGGAGCGGCTGATTCGTGAGGCGACGCGTGTTGTTGGCGTCTACAGAGATGGCTCCCAGATCGGCTTCGCTCGGGCGGTGAGCGACCACAACTCGTTTGTCTATCTCGCCGATGTCTACGTCGACCCTGCGTTTCGGGGGCACGGTCTTGGGATTGAGCTCGTGCGTGAGATGGTGGAAAACGGCCCGCTCTCGAACCGCCGGTGGCTGTTGCACACCTCCGACGCCCACGACCTCTACCGCAAGTTCGGCTTTGCAGAACCGGATTTCAAGTTGATGGAACGGCCGGTTCAACCCCCACCCGGCGGGAACGCCGGAAGTGGCAGCTAGGCTAGGCGCATGGCCGAATCCGGAGGCACCGTGCAGGAGCAACTTGAGGAGATCGGGGTCCAGCTTGCCTGGGTCCGTGAGTACCTTTGACCCGGATAGCCTGCAAACACGCCTAACGGAGCTCGAAGAAGTCATGAGCGCGCCGGGGTTTTGGGATGACCAGAGCCGCGCGCAGAAGGTCTCGACCGAGCAGGCACGCGTCGCACGTCGTCTGAACGGATATGTCCGTTTGACCGGCGAGTACGAGGATGCCCTCGGCCTGCTTGAGCTCGATCCGGATATGGCCGATGAGATCGAGGCGTCGATCGCGCCGTTGCGTGCCGAGCTCGACCGGCTCCAGGAGGACGCGCTCTTTGACGGCGAGTACGACGAACTCGACGCGGTTGTCACGCTGCAGTCGGGAACCGGCGGCACCGATGCCCAGGATTGGGCCGAGATGATGCTGCGGATGTATGAGCGGTGGGCCTCGGAACGTGGTTTCAAGGTTGAGCTGCTCGAATCGAGCCCCGGTGAAGAGGCGGGGCTCAAGTCGGCCACGTTTACGGTGGGTGGCGAGAACGGCTACGGCATCCTCAAGGCCGAGCGTGGCAAGCATCGGCTCGTGCGCCTGTCGCCGTTCGACAGCCAGCATCGGCGCCAGACGTCGTTCGCAACCGTGATCGTCGCTCCGCTGCTGCCTGACGACGCGGCGATCGAGATCGACGACTCCGACCTGAAGATCGACACGTTCCGTGCGCAGGGTGCGGGCGGTCAGCACGTCAACAAGACCGACAGCGCGATCCGTATCACCCATCTCCCTTCAGGGATCGTCGTGCAGTGTCAGAACGAGCGCTCGCAGTCGGCAAACAAGCAGACGGCGATGCGCGTTCTCAAGTCCCGCCTGGCCGAAAAGGCCGAGGAGGAGCGCGAAGCGAAGCTTGCAAAGGAGCGGGGTGGGGCTGCCGACACGGGCTTCGGTGGCGAGTGGATCCGCACCTACGTTCTGCACCCCTACCAACAGGTGAAAGACGCGCGAACCGGCCACGAGACAGGCAACGCGCAGGGCGTGCTCGACGGCAACCTTGATCCGTTCATCCACGAATACCTGCTCTGGCGTGCCGCTTCGATTGGCGCGGCAAAGTAGCGTCTGACCGGTCGGGTACACTTTCACCTCCCCCAATGCACTCGGCGCGCCGCGGATCTCCGCAGCCACAGTTTTCGCCAGAGACACCGTTTTCGTCAGTGAAACCGCGCCGGGTCCCTCGTTGAGCCATTTGTGATGGAGCCAAACCTCACACCCACGTCGGCAGTAATCGAAACTCCAGTCGAGGAGTCTCGTCTGGAGTCGTCGGGCTCGATGATCGTCTTCGACGGGGTGACGAAGGTCTATGAGCCAGATGTCGTCGCGCTCAACGACGTGTCGTTCCATATCGATAAGGGCGAGTTCGTGTTCATCGTTGGCGCGTCCGGTTCGGGCAAGTCGACGTTGATACGGCTGTTGCTCAAGGAGATGGAGCCCACGAGCGGCAAGATCGTTGTTGGCGGGCGCGACCTCACGCGCCTTGCGAAGAATAAGGTTCCGATGCTGCGCCGCAACGTCGGCTGCGTGTTCCAGGACTTCAAGTTGCTTCCCAGCCGTACCGCGGCCGAAAACGTGGCCTACGCGCTGAAGGTGCAGGGCGACAGCCGCTCAGCGATCCGCAAGAAGGTGCCTGAGGTGCTGTCGATGGTCGGGCTCTCGCACAAGATGAACTCGCTTCCGAGCGAACTCTCAGGCGGTGAGCAGCAGCGCGTTTCGATCGCGCGGGCATTCGTGAATCATCCGCCGCTCCTTGTCTGCGACGAGCCCACCGGCAACCTCGATCCAGACACCTCCGTCGGGATCATGCAGCTGCTCTACCGCATCAACATGAGCGGCACGACGATTTTGATGGTGACCCACGACCGCGAGATGGTCGACAAGATGCGCAAGCGCGTGATCCAGCTTGAAGGTGGCCGACTGGCACGCGACGAGCGCCGCGGCGGGTACGCAGGCGAATGAGGCTGCGGCTGCTCTTTTCCGAGGCGTGGCGCAGCCTTGGCGCCAACCTTTCCACCACGGTTGCGGCGACGATGACCGTTCTCGTCGGCATGTTCTTGCTGGGCCTCTTCATCGCGCTTGGCACCTGGACGGTGTCCTGGTCGGATCATGTGAAGAAGGAGCTGCTCGTCAAGGTCGAGTTCAAAACGAACCCGCAGGCCACAAAGGCGCAAGAGAACGCGGTCGCGAAGGCACTCAACCAGAACAAGTATGTGAAGTCGTGGACGTTCGTGTCGAAGGAGCAGGCGCTCAAGGACATGAGCAAGCACTACCCCGACCTCACGAAGAACCTGCCCTACAACCCGCTGCCCGACGTGCTGCAGGTGACGCCTGATAAGCCCGAGGACATCGCGTTGCTCAGCCAGAGCTTGCGCCCGCTGCCTGAGGGGGTGAGCGGCATCGTCGACGGCAAGACGTACTCGAAGAAGATCCTTCAGTACGCCCACGTGATCGAGTACGTGTTCACGGTTGCGACGGTGATCCTGTTGATTGCGTCAACGTTGCTGATCGCGAACACGATTCGCCTGTCGATCTTCTCGCGCAGACGCGAGGTTGAGGTGATGAAACTCGTGGGTGCGACCAACTGGTTTGTGCGCGGTCCGTTCATGATCGAAGGGCTGTTCTGCGGCCTGCTTGGTTCGCTCCTCGCGATCGTCTGTCTCGTGGTCGGAAAGACAGCGGCGTCATCGACGATCCTGCACGTCACCTCGACGAGCGGATCCGACGTGCACGCGTGGAGCTTCGGGCTCACGTCCCTCGTGCTGGTTGGGGTTGGGCTTGGCCTCGGCGCGCTCGGCTCGGGGGTCACGCTGCATCGCTTCCTCAAGGTCTAAGCGGAGGGATTTCCGATGCACGAACTTGTGCCGCCATGCGCGGCCAAGGTGTCGTGATTCATCGTCCTCGGTCGTGTTGATAGCGCCGCTATCAACACTCCCTGCGTCCTTGACTGACGACACCTTTGCCACCCCTGCCCGCGAAGCGTGCTTCGGAAAGCCCTCCTGCGCACTGTCAGTGACATTTCACCCGTACCCTGGTTCTTATGGCTGAGCGTTCGCGCCAACTTCCTCGTCTCGTCGTTCAGGTTGCTCGCAAGGGCAAGCTCGTCACGGGTGAGCCGTTCTTCACCCCTGGCGTGCCGCTGATCCTGGAGACGAAGGGGTGGGGCGCACTCGAGAACGGCGACCTTGCGATGGTTCAGGTTGGCCCGGGGCGCGCCAAGGTCGAGCGGGTCATCGGACACGCCGACCGGATCGAGAATGTCCTTGAGGCGTTGCTGATCGAACGTGGCCTGCGCGTCGAGTACGAGCCGCACACGATCCCTGAGCCGTCGCTGGAGAACCGCGTTGACCTGCGCGAGCTGACGACCTACACGATCGATCCCGACACAGCCAAGGATTTCGACGATGCGCTCTCATTTCGACGCGAGCCAGATGGGATTCGCGCGTGGGTGCATATCGCGGACGTCTCGTATTTCGTGCCGGCGGGTTGCCCGCTTGATCAGGGAGCCGCGCAGCGCGGGTTTTCGACCTACGTGCCGGGCCTTGTCGCACCGATGTTGCCTCACTCCCTCGCCGACGACGCCTGTTCCCTGCGTCCGAACGTTGAGCGGCTGACGGTGACGGTCGAGATGCCCCCGGGTGACGGTGAACCGATCTTCTACCGCTCTGTCATCCGTTCCGACGCGCGCCTCACCTATGGGCAGGCGCAGCGACGCGAGGCGCCACCGGTGATTCTGGAGCAGCTCGACATGAACTCCGAGCTCGCCACCGAGTGGCGGCGTCGACGCTTCGCACGCGGCGCACTCGAGGTGACGACCCCCGAGGTGGTGTTCAGCTTCGATGAGGGAAAGGTGACGAACGCCTGGATGGAAGGCGAGCCTCACGCCCACATGCTGGTGGAGGAGCTAATGATCCGCGCAAACGAGTATGTGGCCGCGTTCTTGGCGGGGCGTGGGAGAGAGGCGCTCTATCGCGTGCATGAGGAGCCCGACCCGCAAGCGATTCAGCTGTTGCTTGCAAAGCTCGCGGATCTGAAGGTGCCAACGCCGCCGGTGCCGGAGCATCTTTCGCCGCATTCGGCAGCCGAGCTCTCGGGCATCCTGTCGCACGCCGTCGCGGCGTATGTGAAATCGTCGGGCCGTGGGACAGAGGCGTTTCCGGCGCTCGTTCTGCGGGCGTTGAAGCAGGCGCGGTACGACCCGGCGAATCTCGGCCACTCAGGCCTCGCGAGCGTTGCGTACTGCCATTTCACCTCGCCGATCAGGCGCTATCCCGACCTTGTGATTCACCGGGCGTTGCTGCGTGAGATCGGCCAGTCAGATGACGCATTGCCGGGCGACCTCGATGGTCTAGCCGAGCACCTGTCGTTTGTTGAGCGGGGTGCGGGCAAGCTCGAGCACATGGCCGACGACATCTGCCTTGCCTGGCTGCTTGAGGATCGGATGCTTGAGCGTGGCTGGAAAGACCCGTGGGTGGGCCAGATCGTTGGCGTGATCGAGTCGGGCCTCTTTGTGCTCTTCGGCGAGGTGTTTGAGGGCTACCTGCCGGTGCGGCGACTGCCCGGCGACTACTTTGAGTTGAACGTCACGGGCACGGCGCTGACGGGGAAACGCGGCGGGCGCACATATCGGCTGGGTGACACGATCGAGGTGATGATCCACTCGATCAAGAAGTCGGAGGGGAAGGTCGATCTCGCGTTGCCCGACTCGCCCGCCGACGGAACACGCAAACCGAAGCCGGCTAAATCAGGCGTCTCTCGGCCGCCCAGCGGGTCAGCTCGTGGCGGGAAGAGAGCTGGAGCTTCCTCAAAACGCTCGAAACGTGGCTCTCGACGGTCTTGATGCTGAGGTGCAGCCGGGCCGCGATCTCCTTGTAGCGGTAGCCGCGGGCGATCAGCTGCAGCACCTCGCGTTCGCGGGCTGAGAGCTCGTCGAGTTCGGCGTCGTCGCCTACGCGGTCGCCTGCACGGAACGCGTCGAGCACGAACCCTGCGAGGCGTGGCGAGAACACTGCATCGCCTACCGAGACGCGCACGATGGCGTCTGCGAGCTCCTCGCCAGAGATCGTCTTGGTGACGTACCCCCCTGCGCCTGCGCGGATGACGCCGATCACGTCTTCGGCGGCGTCGGAGACTGACAGTGCGAGGAACTTCACCGCGGGGCGCTCGGGCGCAACAGCGGCGATCACGGCCTCGCCGCCGCCGTCACCTAGGTGGACGTCGAGCAGGACGACATCGGGGTCGAGCTCGCGGATCAGCGGGACGGCGTCGGCGACGCTCTCGGCTTCGCCAATCACGTTGACGCTGTCTCCAAGCTCGCCACGCACACCGGCGCGGAAGATCGCGTGGTCGTCGACGAGTACGACGCGGGGCTTCATGCGGCACCTCCCAGGGGCATGCGGAGTTCGACCTCGGTGCGCGAGGCCACCGCAGACCCCGGCGATCATCGAGTCGTCTTTGGTGCGGCGCAGGAGCTTCACGGTGGGTGTGGGTGCCTCGGTCATGACGTCACCTTGCCTGGTCGCGGTGGCGGCGACCATCGGGTAATCCCCTGGTTCGACCCTACAATCGACTCATGGCCGAGAAGCTGATCGCCGAGAACCGCAAGGCGCGCCACGATTACGAGCTGCTTGACCGCGTCGAGGCGGGCCTCGTCCTCACCGGGACGGAGGTCAAGTCGCTGCGTGAGGGTCGTGCGACGCTCCAACAGTCGTACGCGGATGTGCGGAATGGGGAGGCGTGGCTGCATAACGCTGAGATCGCGATCTATGACCAGGGTGGCCGGTCAAACCATGAGCCTGCGCGGTCGCGAAAGCTGCTGCTGCATCGCCGGGAGATCGAGCGGATCTTTGCGGAGCTTCGAGAGAACGGCCTGACGCTTGTCCCCACGAGGCTGTATTTCAAGGACGGGCGTGTGAAGGTTGAGGTGGCGCTTGCGCGCGGCAAGAACGTGCGTGACAAACGCCAGACGCTGGTGGAGCGCGATGCGAAGCGTCAGATTGAGCGCGAAGTGAAGTCGCGTCGCTAGCGCGACTTCTTCTTGCCGCTGCGTAGCGCGCCGCCGAACATGACGGCGACGAGCACGATCGTGACGATCTTCAGCCAGGTTTGCCAGCCGCCTTCGGCGATCGCGAGGCCAACCATGTATGGCAGCCCGAAGAACCATGCGAACATTTCGAGGAACCACGGCAGGTCGCGCACCCAGTGGTAGATCGAGGCGAGTGCACTGCGGTCGAAGATCGCAAGCACAAGGAACAGCGCCCAGCCGAGGCTGAATGCAGGCTCACCGCGTGGGCGGTGTTCGTCGGCCTTTGGGGCTTTCACGGAGCGCGGCAGCATTTTTGGGATCAGCTTCATCGGGTGGAAGGGTACGCGCCAGGGCCGACACTGCCTCGCGCCACTGGGAGGGGTACACTGGCGCAACAACACATACGGGGGCGCCATGGTTTCGACGTGGTCGGTTCTCCGGACGAGCTGCAAGCCGAGGTCTCCGGTCGGCCTCGTAAATCCACCGGAAAACAATGCAAGTGCGGAAAATAACCTCGCACTCGCTGCCTAGTCTCAGAGACTAGCCAGCGTGTCGCCCCGAGTTGGCCTGCGGCCCGGGTGCGGCATCAACAAGCAGGCTGGCGCCAAAAGAACGCCAATCGCTGGCGGCGCGAGACTTCAGGATGGCTAGTCCGACGGTAGGCCGGCTGTGAGCCAGCCGCCGGGCGAAACTTCAATCTCAGCCTACGCTTGTAGACGCTCGGACGGTGCGTCCGCGGACGCGGGTTCGATTCCCGCCGCCTCCACTCGAGTTGTTGTCAGAACCGTTTGCAGAACTAACTAGGAGCCGCCCGGAAGGGCGGCTCCGTCGTTTGAGAGGCGCAGGCAGCGGCGCGATGCAACAGATTCCGTAGCACGATGCTACGAGACTTGTTGTATCCGGCCCGGAACGACGAGAGCCGCCCGAGGGCGGCTCTCCTGTGATCTCAGGGTTGTTCGGGTCGGGCTAGAACGGGATGTCGTCGTCCGCGTTGCCGGTCGTCGGAACTCCCGGCTGCGGTGCGGACGGCGCCGGTGGCGGCGCGCCCGGTGGAGCTCCGCCCGGCGGCGGATCGTCATCGTCCGGGTCGGGATCCTCCTTCGACTTCGGGCTCGGGATCTCCGGAGTCGCGGCGAGAGCCGGAAGAAGAACCCGGCGACCACGAGCGAACTGCTTCGCCGTGAGCTCGGTCCGACCTGGGCACGCGAGTCGGTAGCCAACCGTCGCGCTGCTGTGAAGCGGTGGCTCGAGAACCACGTTCCCGGTGCTCTGCTGAAGCTGGACATCCGCGCGCAGAAGCGCAGCGGCGGCATCCTCGCCGACTAGCTATCCGCACGCCACCTCGCGGCGAGTGTGAGCAGCGCTTCCTTGAGGCGGTCAGCCCGCTCGAACGGCCCTGGCATCACGTAGACCTCGGCGCCGGCGAGCGTCCTGCCGATGAAGCCGAAGCCGGAGAACCGCCCGAAGAGCACGGTGCCCGCCTCACCAGAGCGGTGGGGTGGGCACCCTGCGCTTCCGTTCGACGGGATAGGCAGGATGGGCCGGTGCCTGCCGCCCGTCCACCGCTGATCCTGCTTCCACCGAGTGAGACGAAGTGGAGCCCCGCTCGCGGTAAGGCGATCGACCTCGCAGCGCTCTCGTTTCCTGAACTCACACAGCTTCGGGAGAGCCTCCTTGACGAGGAGCTGCGGCATGCGCCAACGACGACCGCCGGTCGGCTCTACACCGGCGTGCTGTACGCGGCGCTCGATATCCCATCACTCCCCGCTGGTGCGGCGAAGAACGTCGTCGTGATCTCGGCGCAGTTCGGAGCCTTGCGCATGAGCGATCGCGTGCCGGCCTACAGACGCGAAATGGATGCCGCGTACTGGCGCGACGGCCTCCGCGCCCCGCTCGAGACCCTCGCGAAGGGGCGCGTGATTCTCGACTGCCGCTCGGCAACCTACGCCACCGCGTGGAAGCCGACAGGCGCTGCCGCCGCCCAACGTGTTCACGTCGCCGTGGTCGAGGAGAAGAACGGCGTGCGCAAGGTCGTGAGCCACTTCGCGAAGAAGGCTCGCGGCGAAGTTGCCAGGCACCTGCTCACCTCAGGCGCGAAGGTGCGGACGCCCGAGGAACTCGCCGCCGCAGTGGCCCAGGCGTTCACCGTCGAGCTTGAGCCGCCTGCGAAGCCCGGCCAGCCTTACGAGCTAACCGTGGTGCAGCGAGCCTGATTAGCCGTTGCGCTGCGCGAAATCTTCCATGAAGGCGACGAGTGTCTGCACGCCTTCCATGGGCATCGCGAGATACACCGAGGCGCGGCAGCCGCCGACCGCCCGGTGACCTTTGAGGCCGATCATGCCGTTCGCTTCGGCCTCCTTGAGGAACTGCTTCTCAAGCTCCTCCGTCGTCAGCCGAAACACGATGTTCGTCTTCGAACGGGTCGCACGATCGTTGGAGTAGAGCGGAATTCGGTCGATCGTCTCGTAGAGCAACGTCGACTTCTCAGCAGCCCGTGCTGCGGCCGCGGGAACGCCACCGTGCTCTTCAACCCACTCGAACACGAAACCTGACGCGAGGATCGCGTAGACCGGGGGAGTGTTGAGCGCCGAATCATTTGCGCCCTGCTGCGTCCAATCCCACACCGCCGGGCAGATCGCCTGCGGCGAACCAAGCAGCTCCTTGCGGACACACACGATCGTGACGCCAGCCGGCCCGACATTCTTCTGGGCGCCGCCGTAGAACGCGGCGAAGCGGTCGAGCGGCATCACACGGGTCAGCAGCTCGCTTGAGCAGTCGGCGACGAGAGGCACAGAATGCGCGGTCTGCGCGATCGTGCCGTACTGCGTTCCGTCAACCGTCTCGTTCGCGCAAAAGTGGAGGTAGGCCCAATTCGGATCGATGTCGACGAGGGCCAGGTCAGGCAGCTTCGCGTAACCATCGTCCTTCGCTGATGCGGTAACGACGATGTCGCCAAACTTCCGCGCTTCCTGAATCGCCTTGCCGCCCCACTGGCCGGTGTCGATGTACCCAGCGCTGCGCCCAGGCTGCAGCAGATTCAGCGGGACACCCGCGAACTGGCCGGTTGCACCGCCACCGAGGAAGAGCACCTGCCACTCGTCATCCATCCCGAGAATGCGCTTCAGCGAGGCTTCTGCGCGCTCCACGACCTCGATGAACGACTTGTCGCGATGCGAGATCTCAATCACGCTTGCGCTCTTGCCATCCCACTCGTCGAGCGTGTCGCGGAGCCGCTCGATAACCGAGTGCGGCAGCATCGCGGGCCCAGCAGAGAAGTTCAGAACGTCGGTGCTCATGCCTACAACCTAGTCGCGCCGAAGGGGGAATGTCGCAGTTGCTCACCTCACGTTGCGGAACTCGTGTGGCCATGCCATGCTCGATGCGTGCGCTGGAGCAGGCTTGTCATGGTCGTCGTCGCGGGTATCGCCGCTGCTGTTGCTGCGTCGATCGCGACGGCCAGCTCAACCGTGGTTGTGATGCTCGGCGCCTCCTCGATGCAGCTGATCCCTGCCACCGCTCAGGCTGGGCAGGTCACCCTCACGCTCCGAAACGCCGGCATGGTCAGTCGCACCGTCACCGTGGCAGGCAAGACGTCACCTGTCGTTCGCCCTGGGCAACAGGTGATCTTCACTGTCATGATCGCGACAGGCGGCTCGGTCGTCATCACCTCCGCCGGTGCCGCTGGGTCAGGTGCGAAGAAGGTCGCCGCAACATTGAAGGTGACGGGTGTCGCACCGGCCGGAACCACCACCACCACCACCACGGCGGGGACGACCACGACCGCGAACACGCAAACCACTGCGGTAGCCGACGGGAAGACTCTCTTTGTCAAGACGGGCTGTGTTGCCTGCCACACGCTCTCTGCCGCGGGAGCAACGGGTGTGTCGGGGCCAAACCTTGACCTCCGCAAACCGACGGTCGCGAAGGTCGTGCAGATCGTTGGCTCAGGCGGCGGCGCCATGCAGCCCTACATCGGTGTCCTCACAACCGCCCAAATCGACGCCGTCGCACAGTTCGTTTACACCGCTACACACGGTTAACACAGCTTTCCCTCACATCTCGTGAGGCAGCGGTAAACATTCGCACCGACTCCCGTAAAGAATCGTGTGCGGGCCTTTCGAGGGGTCGTTTCGGGAGTAGCGTGACCGGTATGAAAACTCGACGGTCACATATCTACGTTCTCGTCACTGTCGGCGTTTTGGTGCTCGCCTTCGCCGCTCAAGCGTTCGCACACGCGAACACTACGACCGCGACGAAGACGGTCACCGTCACCGCTGGCGACTACTACTTCAAGTTCACCTCCAAGACCGCTCCGGTCGGGAGCGTCACGTTCATCGTCAAGAACGTCGGCAAGGTCAAGCACACGTTCAAGGTGAACGGCAAAGTCACGCCGTTGATCAAGCCGAAGGCTCAGGCGACGCTGAAGGTCACGTTCGCGAAGGCTGGCAAATTCGCCTACCTCTCGACCGTTGCTGGCCAGGCAGCGAAGGGCATGAAGGGCACGTTCGCCATCACCGCACCCGCATCATCGGGTGGCTCGGTGACAGCCGGCAAGGTTGTGTGGACGAACACGGGCTGCGGCGCGTGCCACACGATGAAGGCAGCCGGTTCAACCGGTGCGATCGGGCCGAACCTCGACCTCAAGAAGCCGACGCTCTCACTGATCGTCGATCGTGTGACGAACGGTAAGGGCTCGATGCCGGCATACAAGTCGCAGCTTTCGTCGAAGCAGATCCAGGACGTTTCGGCATACGTCTACGCGTCGACGCACTAGCGCCCTCGCGCACAAGCTCCAGTACGACTGCGGCCGAGCCCCCGGGATAGGGGCTCGGCCGCACACGAATTTCCGCAGCGATGAGCCCACGACTGCGAGGATGGCGAGATGGAAGCGCCTACCGCGTCGGTGAGACATCAGCGAGGCCGCTGGTTTGGCCTGGTCGCGATCACGCTGGGCGTGGCGATGATCATCGTCGACGCGTCGATCGTGAACGTTGCGATCCCGACGATCATCCGCGAGCTCGGCATTGGCATCACCCAGGCCGAGTGGGCGAACTCGATCTACTCGCTTGTTTTCGCGTCGCTCCTCATCACGTTCGGGCGATTCGGTGACCTGTTCGGCCGCCGACTGATGTTCCTCATCGGCCTCGCCGTCTTCTTGGCCGCGTCGCTGCTGACCGCTGAGGCGCAGAGCGGGACGATCCTGCTCACTGGACGGCTGCTGCAAGGGGTGGGAGGGGCGTTCATCCTTCCGGCGACGCTCTCGATCGTGAACGCGAACTTCCGTGGTCGCGAACGCGCGATTGCCTTTGGCATCTGGGGCTCGACGATCGGCGGCATGGCCGCGCTCGGGCCGCTCGCCGGTGGATGGTTCACCACGCACCTCTCGTGGCGCTGGGCCTTCTATGTCAACGTTCCGGTCGCGATCGTTGCGTTCATTGGCGCGCTGCTCTTCGTCGCTGAAAGCCGCGACGATCATCCGGCCCGTGGCGTCGATCTCAGCGGCATCGCGCTCTCCACGTTTGGGTTCGCGGCCATCGTGTTTGGGCTCATCGAAGGTCAGACCTACGGCTGGTGGGAAGCGAAACGCACGTTTCTCGGCGTCGACTTTGGTTCGACGTCGGTGATCCCCGCTGCGTTCGTCCTGGGCGTCGTCGCGCTCGTCGCCTTCGTGCTCATCGAACAGGCGCGGGGGAGGGCGCGGAAGCCGGTGCTGCTTGATCTGACGCTCTTCCGCATCCCGAGCTTCCGTTATGGAACGGCGGCGGTGCTGATCGTCGGTCTCGGCGAGCTCGGCCTCGTGTTCGTGATCCCGCTGTTTCTCCAATCGGTGCTGGGGCTTACCGCGTTCAAGACGGGCGTCATCTTGGCTGCGCTTGCGGGTGGGGCATTCGTTGCAGGCGGTGTCGCCGCCCAGGTGACAAACCGCATCGGTGCCCGGCGCGTCGTGCAGATCGGCCTCGGCACCGAGGTGATCGGCATCACAGCCGTCGGTCTGACGTTCGCCACTCATCGCTCTGCCTGGGAGTTCTGCCCGCAACTCTTCATCTACGGGCTGGGTGTCGGCCTCGCGACCGCGCAGCTCACGAGCGTCATCCTCGCCGACATTCCGCGTGCCCAGTCGGGCCAAGGGTCAGGCATGCAGAGCACGTCCCGTCAGGTCGGCTCGGCGGTTGGCATCGCCATCCTCGGAACAGCGCTCACGCTCGGCCTGAACAGTGGAACCCGCGCGAAGATCGAGGCGCTGCCCAACGTGCCGGCCGCTATGAAGGCGCAGATCATCACGAGCGTCGAGCAAAGCGGCGGGGCGATCCTGCCGCAACTCCGCGCCGATCACGCCGCAACGCCAGTGATCGCTGCCGTCGAAGAGGCGTTCGTTGGAAGTGCTCGCCGGGCGGCATTCATCGCCGCAGGCTTTGTGTTCCTCGGCTTCCTCGCGTCGCTTCGACTACCGCCAAATACCGGCGAACGCGAACGAAGCGAATGAGGAAGCGGCCGCCGTCCCCGAACGGCGACCGCCTTCTCAGTACGTCAAACGGCTGAGGTGCAGTGCGAGCAGCGGCGTGCAGCAACCGGGATGCTGCTCAGGCATTCGGGACACTCGCGCGTAGGGGGACCCTCAGCCTCGGCCTTCGCCATACGGGCCATCATCGCGCCCACCGGCTTGACGACGAGGTAGAAGATCGCGGCGGCGACGATCACGAACGAGATCACCGCGTTGATGAACTGGCCGTAGAGGAAGTGGCTGCCATTGATCGTGAACGCCAACGACGAAAAGTCTGGCTTGCCACCGATCGCGGCGATCAGCGGCGTAAAGAGGTCTTCGACAAGCGCGGTGACGACACCACCGAACGCAACGCCAATCACGACGCCAACAGCCATGTCGACGAGATTGCCTCGCATGAGAAACGCACGAAAGTCCTTCATTCCTGCCTCCTTGGAAAGCACGGGGATTGCGGCCGTGTTCAACGAGGTACCACGCTTCCCTGCGGGTGGCGGGTGGGCAATCGCCTGTGCTTCGGCTAGCTTCTTTAGGAATGACCGACTTTGAGATCCCACCGCTTGACCCGCAGGTCGCTGCGTATCTCGAGCAGATGGCGGCCGCGAACGTCCCTGCTGTGTTCGATGTGACGCCCGCAGAGGCGCGCGCGAACATGGAGGCGACGATCGAGATGTTCTCGATGCCGTACGACCCGGTGTTCGAGATGGAAGACAGGCACACAGACGACGGTGTGCCGGTGCGGATTATCCGCCCGTTTGAAACCGACGAGCCATGCGCCTGCATTGTCTTCTTTCACGGTGGCGGTTGGGTGCTCGGCAGCGTCGACACGCATGAGGGAATGGCACGCGCGATCGCACAGCGTGCCGGCGTGATCGTCGTGTCGGTCGACTATCGGCTTGCGCCCGAGCATCCGTTTCCGGCGCCGCTTGAAGACTGCTGGAACGCGACCAAGTGGGTTGTGAAGAACGCGGCTGAGCTCGGCGTCGACCCCGACCGGATCGGTGTCGCAGGCGACAGCGCTGGCGGAACGCTTGCCGCGGTCGTTGCACGGCGCGCCCGCGACCACGGCGACTTCTATCTCGCACTCCAGGTGTTGCTCTACCCGGTAACAAGCGCGAAGATGAACACCGTCTCCTACGAGATGTTCGAGACCGGCTTCGGCCTCACGCGCAAGGCGATGGAGTTCTTCTGGGACGCGTACATCGGTACGCACGCGTTCCGCCAAGACCCTGATGTGTCACCGATCGAGATCCAAGACATTCGTCGGCTTTGCCCCGCCATCGTGGTTACCGCCGAGCACGACGTGCTCCGCGATGAGGGCGAGGCGTACGCTGAACGGATGCACTTCGCGGGCATCGAGACCGAGGGTCTCCGCTACGACGGCATGATCCACGGGTTCCTGCGGATGCCGACGATCTTCACGCGTGCCGACGAGGCGCTCACGGAGATCGGTGAGCTGATCGGCCAGGCGCTCAAGGTCGTACGACCGCCCGCGCCACCTGCGCTGTTCTAGCGCTCTCGGCCGTTACTTGCGGCGGCGCGACTTGCGACCGGCAGAGCCGGGCTTCGTCGTGCTCTGAATCTTCGACTGGCCGCGGCGGAGTTGACGGTTCATTGGCTCGGTCTGTGAGCCGACCTGGGCCTCTTGCGCCTCCATGTAGGCACGGCGTTCGGCAACCGTCAGCGACATGAGTGCCTGATGCACCTTGCGCGGGTCGGGGTTCGGGCCAAGCCGCTTCAGCTTGCGGAGGGCGCTTGCAAGCTCGGGCTGGCTCCGCTCGATCTGCGCCTGGCTTGCCTTCTCGAACATGCGCCGAATCCAGCCGATCTTCGCCAGCCCGACGATGATCGGGCGCAGGTAGCGGCCCTTCCGGAAACGCGAGAGGAACGCGATGATGCCCATCAGGACGACGAGCACGATCAGGATGATCAGTGGGATCAGGAAGTACGACATGTGTGTGCGGCGCTAGTTGCCGACGACCTTCACGAGCCAGCGACGATCGCGCTCACGGTCGAGTTCGATGAAGAGGACACGCTGCCAGGTGCCGAGCGCAAGGTCGCCGTCGAACACGGGCATCGACTCACTCGATGAGCCAAGCAGCATCGACATGCAGTGCGAATGGCCGTTGCCGACCTCCATGTCCTCTTCGCAGATGTTCTCGGTGCGGCGATCCCAGTCGTCGTGCGCGTAGTACGTGTCGTGCGGGATCAGGCGACGCAGGAGGCGTGCGAAGTCTTCGAACATGCCATTTTCGAACTCGTTGACGCGCACACAGCAGGTGGTGTGCGGCGAGTAGACGAGGCAGATGCCGTCTGTGACACCCGATTCGGCGACGATCTGGCGCACGTCTTCGGTGATGTCTGTGATGTGAAGGCCACCCTTCGTGCGGAAGTGGCGTTCTTCCTGATGAATCTTCATCGGCTGGACTCTAGCGATCCCGCCTCGCGTCGCGGCTCAGTGGGCGCGGCCCACGCCACTCCGCCTGACGTTGGGGCGGCGGTTCGTGGCGCGTTACGATCGCAACGTGTCGAACAGCAGCCTTGTCTACTCCACTGAGGATGGCGACCACCGCCGTGACGCCCGCAAGCGCGCCGCGCAAACGGTTTCGAGCGGGCCAGCGCTCCCAGCCGACGGTGTCATCCGCGTGTTTCGCGAGAAGGGTGGACGGGGCGGGAAGATCGTGACCGTCGTGCGGGGCCTACCGGGCGGGGCTCTGACGACCGTCGCGAGCGATCTCAAGCGTTTGTGCGGCTCCGGTGGGTCGGTGAAGGATGGTGCGGTTGAGATTCAGGGCGACCACCGCGAGAAGGTCGCCGCCCGGCTTGAGCGTGATGGCTATCGCGTCAAGCTTGCTGGCGGCTAGGGCGGCTCTCGCCGTGTGATGAGTGCGGTACCGTCCGACGGTCGGGCCTGTAGCTCAGCGGTTAGAGCAGCGGACTCATAATCCGTCGGTCGGTGGTTCGAATCCACCCGGGCCCATTGCCTCCGCCAGACGTTCGTGTGATTTAGCCTTCGCCGAACGATTTGAGCGCGGGAGGGAGGCCGGATGCACTTCAACATCGCCGAGTTCAACGTTGCCGCTGGGCGGTGGCCGACGACCGACCCGCGTATGGCCGACTTCACCAACGCGATCGACGGGTTGAACGCGAAAGCCGACGTCACCCCCGGGTTCGTGTGGCGGATGCACGACGACGTGCTCGAGGCTGACCCGATCGAGATCCCCGGCGCGAACAACCTGGTGGTCAACATGACAGTTTGGCGCGATGTCGAGTCGCTTCACGCCTTCACCTACAAGCATCGCGACCACCTCGACGCCCTGCGCCGACGTCGCGACTGGTTCGAACGTCTTGACCTACCGGCCTACGTGATGTGGTGGATTGCGGAGGGCGAGATCCCCACAGTGTCGGAAGGGCTGCGTCGCCTGACACTGCTCGCCGAGCACGGGTCGACGCGAGAGGCGTTCACATTCCAGACGATCCAACCGGTACCCGACGCCTAGACCTTTCTCGCGCGGTCGCCGCTGAGCGCGCATACTCGGACGACCGATGAGCCTGACCGTCCTTCTCCTCTCGACCTTCCTCGCGAGCGCTGTCGAAATGGTGGAGGCGCTCACGATCGTGCTCGCGGCCGGACTTGCACGCGGCTGGAGATCGGCCCTCGCGGGAACCGCTGGCGCAACCGCAGTGCTCGCGCTTGCGATCGTCATCTTCGGGCCAGCACTTCGACATGCGCCACTCGACAGCCTTCGGTTGATCGTCGGCGGAGTCTTGCTCGTATTCGGGCTCCAGTGGCTGCGGAAGGCGATCCTGCGCGCCAGCGGCTTCAAGGCGCTGCACGACGAGGATGAGATCTTCGCCAGAGAGCTTCGTGCGGCACGAGGTGCCGATACGGACGAGCGGCTCGGCCTGGATTGGTACGGCTTCACGCTTGCGTTCAAAGGCGTGCTGCTCGAAGGCCTCGAGGTCGCGTTCATCGTCGTCACCTTCGGAACAGCTCAAGGTCACATGGGCCTTGCGGCGCTCGGTGCTGGCGCGGCGGTCGTTCTTGTCGTGGTGGTCGGTGTTGCCGTTCGCGCACCGCTCGCACGGGTGCCCGAAAACACCATGAAGTTCAGTGTCGGCGTGATGCTCACCTCGTTTGGCATCTTCTGGTCGGCTGAAGGGGCCGGTGCACACTGGCCCGGAAGCGACGTCGCCCTGCTCGGCGTCCTCGCCTTCGTCATCGCGATGTCGCTCGGCTACGTCAGGCTGCTGCGCACGTGGCGCGAGGCCGTCCAGGCACGCGAGGTGTCCGGGTGAGCTACGTCGTTGCTTTCGCCCGCTTCTGGTGGGATTTCGTCGTTGGTGACGACTGGCGCACGGCCGTGATGGTGGTCGCCGCAATCGGCGCGACAGCGCTGGCAGCGCGTGGGGACGTTTCGGCGTGGTGGGTGATGCCGGCGGCCGTGGCGGGCGTGCTGTACCTCTCGCTCCGGCGCGCGACCGGGCGCTAACTCGACCCTACGAGACGTGCTGGTGCCAGCGGCCTTCGCGGAAGCCGTCGAGCAACCGCTCAACAGGCCGCGTGTCCTGGTGCTCGCGACAGACCCGGACGCCGTCACGGAAGAAGTCGACGAAACCGTCGAGGTTGTTTGCGTGATGGCTGAAGTCCACGAAGCCCATCTGCCAGTCGCCGAAGCTCCGTTCCGCAACGAGCCGTCGCGACACGAGCACGACGTTGCAGTGCCGCGGGTCGGTCTCGAGCTGCTCGAAGATCTCGTCGACGGCGTGGGCGGGTCCTTCGAGAACCTGCAAGAACGAGCCGTCGGAGTAGAGCAGCACACCGGTGATCCCAAGCCGCACGTTGTTGCGCCGTGCGACGGTCAGGATCTGCTCGAGCTCAGGCGTCGACATCGAGTGTGTTGCCGCGCTCATGTACGCGAGTTCGGCGAGGTAGGTCGCCTTCGAATCTTCGGCGGGGGTGAGGGTTGCAACGTCGCTCATCTCGCTGCGATTATCGGCCGGCCGATCCCTGGATTGAGGGATCGACAGCGTCGATGTGACAGTGCGGGCACGGAGTGGAGACCAGTTGGTCTCAAGAGGCGAAAAACCGGCCCCGCCGACCAATCCCGCTCCTAGCCTGGTTGTCATGTCTGCACTCCAAGGTGCATCGTCACATCCGCCAGACGGATGGCGAGCTCCGAGTCGTGAGATCTGGCTGAGCGGCGCGCTTGCGATCGTCACCGGCGTGATCTTCATCGTCGTCGCCACGCCTGAGGACGCGTCGGTGCATCTCTACCGGACGTTTCTCGTCGAGCACGGCACGCTCGTGTGGGACAACCTCTGGTACGCCGGGCATTACCCGTTGGCGGGATATAGCCTTCTCTACTACTTCCTCGCCTCGGCGGTCGGAAACCTCCCACTTGTCTTTGCGGGCTCCGTCGCATCGGCAGTCTTGTTCGCGTCGATCGTGTTTCGCCAGTGGGGCGAGCTCGGGCTGTGGCCCGTTCGCCTCTTCGGGGTGCTTGCGGCCGCGCCGATGTTTACCGGCCTCTACAGCTACTCCCTCGGGTTCGCAGCGGTTCTCTCGGCGGTCTGGGCGCTCCAGCGACATCGGAGTGCCCTCGCGCTGATCTGCAGCGCTGCTGCACTCGGCTTCAGCCCGCTTGCGTTCCTGTTTCTCGTGATGATCCTCGCGGCACTTTGGCTCGTACACCGCCCCATCAATCGGACAGTCGCAACCGTCGTGATCGGCCTGGGCGCAGTGGTTGGCGTCGAGGGCGTGATCCTCAAGCTCTTTCCGAGCGGCGGCACCTACCCGTTCCACTGGGCGGACATGCTGTGCCTCGTCGCGCTTTCGGCGCTCGGCTACAGGGTCTCCGAACGAGACGTTCGGGCCCGTCCAATCGCGATGCTGTTCGTGCTCTGGGCGATCGGAGCCGTGGTGTTCTGGCTCGTGCCAGGGGCGGTTGGAGACAATTGGGCTCGATTGCGTGGTGTCGTGTTCCCACTCGCGCTGCTGAGCGCAGTCCTCGTTCGTTTTCGGCCACGACGGCTCGTGTTCACTTCGCTCGCAGCCGCGCTCGCCTACAACATCGTCCCCTACGCGCTTCAGATTCCGAATTGGCTGAACGACAAGCCAGCAGCATCACGGTATTGGGCGCCGGCTCTCACATATCTCTCGCAGCACGCTGATCGCGTGCACCGCATCGAGGTCGTCCCGACCGCGGATCATTGGGAGGCCTACTGGATCCCGAAGGCGGGTTATCCACTCGCTCGTGGCTGGTACCGCCAACTCGACAAAGAAGTCAGTCCCGTGCTGTACGACAGGCACCTGTCGGCAGCCGAGTATCGGCGCTGGCTTCACACGATGGCTGTGTCATTCGTCCTGCTCCCATCGTCCCGCCTCGACAAGAACGGTGGTCCAACCGAGAAGCGGCTGCTGATGTCGGGAGAGACAGGCCTCGCCGTTGTGTTCCGTTCAAGGGCATGGACGATCTTTGAAGTGCCGCGACCGAGCGGAATGATCGAAGGCGCCCATCGAGCAGCGGTCACAGAGTTCAGCCACCGAACGATCGCCGGCAACGTCAGCGCCTCAGGCGACTACCTGCTGCGCGTCAGGTTCACTCCGTACTGGGCGCTCTCGTCCAACGTCAGCTGCGCTCACCCGCGTGCCGACGGCATGACGGAACTTGTGTTGACGCGCCCTGGGACGTTCACGTTGTCCATCCCGAAAAAGATCGACGGCCTGCTCAAAACGCCAGGTTTTACTGAGATCGTGGGTCGTCGTTCTGCATCAGAAGCGTGTCGCAACCGCTGAGCGATGGCTTCTCGGCCTACGATGTTGTGGTGTTGACAGAACGGAACTTCGATGATGTCCTCGAGGCGAACGCGGCGTACGCGGCAGGCTTCCGCCTCAAAGGGCTTCCGGCGACGGCAGCGCGCGGGCTCGCGATCCTCACCTGCATGGACTCACGGATCGAGCCGCTCGGCATGCTCGGACTCGACCCGGGCGATGCGAAGATTCTCCGAAACGCTGGCGCGCGCGTAACCGACGACGTGATCCGAACGCTCGTGCTCGCCTCGTACCTCCTGGGCGTCGATCGCGCGATGGTGATCGGGCACACGAGTTGCCGGATGTTCGCGAATACCGAAGACCAGGTGCACGACGCGATTCACGAAGCGGGCGGCCCAGACACCCGAAGCCTGTCGTTCCTCATGGGAACAGAGCAAGAGGCTGCGATTGCGAGCGACGTGCAACGGCTCCGATCGTCGCCGTACCTCGGCCAGCTGAAGGTCGGAGGGTTTCTGTACGACACCGACTCGGGTCGCATCACCGAACTCTGTTAGCCGACCCGGCGCAACGCGAAGATGCCTGGATCGGCAGGGCGGGTACCTAGGAAATTCCTTACGTTCCGATGCTACGGTCAATGCTCATGTCGCACGCTATTCGCCTGACAGCGTTCGTGATCGTCGTTGCGTCGCTTGCGTTTGCAGCGCTCGCGGCCGCGGCCAACGTTCACGCTGCGCGGGGTGGGCACGGCGAAGCGCTGTACGTGATCGACCATCACGGCAAGCGACCGACGCCGACGCAGCTCGTTCCGTACGAAGCCCTGATCTTGAAGGTCCTCCGTGGTTGCACGATCAGCCTGGATTCGCTCACCAACCTTGTGATCCACTCGGCGGAAAAGGCCCAGGAAGTATCGAACCGGCGCGTCACGAACTACACGATGCTCCGCGCATTCGCCGCGGGAGCCGGGCCGAAGAAGACCAACTGCGAAGAGATGTTCTTGCGCGAAGAAGCAAGACTCGAGTAGCGCGACGATGGCAGAGCACCCCTACAGCGTCGGTGATCGCGTTCTCGTCTCACGCGACCTCTCAGGCGAAGAACACGTTGAAGGTCTCGTCGTTGACGCCTTCACCGTCCTCACCGCCGAGCAGTCGGTCATGCAGGTGATTGTTGAGTTCGGCCCAGGCGACCGGCAGTTCGTCGTGATCGACGACAACGTGATTCAGCCGGCCCCTGCCGACCCAGCCCCGGCACCAGCAGAGATCGAGCCTGCTCCGGCTCCTGCTGCACCGCCCGTTCCGCCGCCTCCGGCCACGTAGCGCACAGTCCTCCGGGCAGATGAGGCCCGGCCGCTAGCATTGCCGACATGACTGAGCACGGAACAATGCGCGTCAAGAGCGGCCTCGCCGAGATGTTGAAGGGCGGCGTGATCATGGATGTCGTCAACGCTGAGCAGGCGAAGATCGCCGAGGAAGCAGGCGCCTGCGCTGTCATGGCGCTTGAGCGCGTCCCGGCCGACATCCGTGTCGACGGTGGTGTCGCGCGCATGTCCGACCCCGACATGATCAAGGGCATTCAGGCAGCTGTGACGATTCCCGTCATGGCCAAGTGCCGCATCGGCCACTTCGCCGAAGCGCAGGTGCTCGAAGCGCTCGACGTCGACTACATCGACGAGTCGGAAGTGCTCACGCCTGCCGACAACTTGCATCACGTCAACAAGTGGGATTTCAAAGTGCCGTTCGTTTGCGGTGCCACGAACCTTGGTGAGGCGCTACGGCGCATCGCTGAGGGCGCGGCAATGATCCGCTCGAAAGGCGAGGCCGGAACCGGAGACGTCAGCAACGCGGTCACGCACATGCGGTCGATCACCGGCGGTATTCGGCGGCTTGTTTCGCTGCGCGACGACGAGCTCTACACCGAAGCGAAGAACCTGCAGGCTCCGCTTGAGCTCGTGCAGTGGGTGGCCGCCAACGGTCGCCTGCCCGTCGTGATGTTCACCGCCGGTGGAATCGCGACCCCCGCCGACGCGTCACTCTGCATGCAGCTTGGTGCCGACGGTGTGTTCGTCGGCTCCGGCATCTTCAAGTCGGGCGATCCCGAGAAGCGGGCGCGCGCGATCGTCGAAGCAACAACGCACTACATGGATGCTGATGTTGTGGCCCGTGTCTCGGCCGGTCTCGGCGAGGCGATGGTCGGGATCGCAACATCAACGCTCGGCGCGAGCGACCTGCTCGAGTCGCGCGGCTGGTAGCTACCAGACGTTTTCGAACGTGCCGAGTCGGAGTTCCTGGTCGTACAGGAACACCGTTTCGTCGACCCGACGCATGTACTCCTCGCGGTTTGCCTCGACGAACTCGTTGTAGGCATCGCGGGAATCCCACCGGTCGATTACGAGAAATCGGCTGACGAGTTCGACGTCGCGGATCAGCTCGGTGCCGATGAAGCCGTTCCCGCCACGGAAGAACTGGGACCACTCACCGTCGGGGCCGTAGACCTTCACGAACTCGTCGACGTCGGTGACGTCGTAGCTGAACACCAAGGCGATCATGCGCTCCGGCGCACCATATAACTTCGTGTGCAGATGACTGCGATTGTGATGGACGGCAAGGCGCTTGCCGAGAAGGTGCGCGCGAAGATCGCCGAGGACGTTGCGGCGCTTGGTGGGCTCGGGCTCGCAACCGTCCTTGTCGGCGACGATCCCGCCTCGCACATCTACATCGAGCTCAAGCACAAGGCGGCAACCGCGGCAGGCGTGCGTGCCGTCGATGTGCGGATGCCTGACTCGACCTCCGAGGCTGAACTGCTCGCGAAGATTGACGAGCTGAACAACGATGACGCCGTCGACGCGATTCTCGTGCAGTTGCCGGTGCCTGCACATATTTCGGAAGACAAGGTCATTCGCGCGGTTGCGCCCGAAAAGGATGTCGACTGCTTCCATCCGTCGAACGTCGGCGAGCTGACCCTCGGGAGCGCCGTGCTGATTCCGGCAACAGCACTTGGCGTGATGGAGATTCTTCAGGAGTACAACGTGCCGCTCAGTGGTGCCGAGGTCGTTGTTGTGGGACGCAGCGACATCGTCGGCAAGCCGGCGGCAGCGCTCCTTCAGCAGGCAAACGCGACGGTCACCGTGTGCCATTCCCGCACCAAAGATCTTGCTGCGCACACCCGCCGAGCTGACGTGCTCGTCGTCGCAACCGGGCGTCCGGGGACGGTCACAGCCGACATGGTGAAGCCGGGAGCTGTTGTGATCGACGTCGGTATCAATCGCACCGAGGCCGGTGTTGTCGGCGATGTCGACCGCAACGTCGCGGACGTCGCCGGGATGATGACGCCGGTGCCCGGCGGTGTCGGGCCCATGACAATCGCGTGTCTGCTCGAGAACGCCGTGCGGTGCGCACGCCTTCGTCGGGGGCTCTAACCCGCGCTTCGCCGCCCGATTGGGCAACGCTCTTTCAATGACGACCACGATCTGCCGTGCACTCCGCGGTCCACTTTCACACGGACCCTGCTATCTTCTCCGCGTTTCCGTCGGTTGACGGAGATTCCGCATCCAGTGTTGAAAGGGAGTAGGGAGTTGGCTGAGGGCACCGTTAAATGGTTTTCGAACGAAAAGGGCTTCGGTTTCATCGAGCGTGAGGGTGGCGACGACGTGTTCGTGCACTTCTCCGCCATCGAGATGGACGGCTACAAGTCGCTGACCGAGGGTCAGCGCGTGTCGTTCGAGGTCGTGCAGGGCGATAAGGGCCTGCAGGCTGCGAACGTTCAGGCCGCCTAGCGTTTCGTCGGAACCAGTGTTGTCGGAGGGCTCCGCAAGGGGCCCTTCGTCGTTGTGAACGCGGTAGTCCGCGGTCGCTTCGCGATAATCGGGCAGGATGCAGGCGGAGGTCTGAAGATGGCGATCACAAAGGAAGAGGTGCTTCACGTTGCGCGGCTCGCACGGCTCGAGCTGAACGACGCTGAGGTCGAACGGTTCCAGGGCCAGCTGTCGGCGATCCTTGAGGCGGTCGGAAAGGTCGCTGAACTCGACCTATCGGATGTGCCGCCGACGTCGCATCCGCTCGAAGTGTCGAATGCGTGGGGTGAAGATGTCCCGCACACATCGCTCACGCAGGATGAGGCGTTCGCCAACGCTCCCGAGCGTGATGACGATCACTTCCGGGTGCCGCCCGCGTGAGCGCCGGCATCGACACGCTCCGGCTTACCGCCGAGGAGGCACTTGCTCTTGTCGAGTCGGGCCAGGTCTCTTCGGTCGAGCTGTGGCAGGCCTACCGCGACGCGATCAACGAGCACGATGGCGAGCTTCACGCCTTCCTGACGCTCGTTGACGAACCCGACGGCAGCGGGATCCCGATCGCTCTCAAAGACGTGATCTCGACGCGCGGTGTTCGCACGACCGCCGCCTCGAAGATCCTCGAAAACTACGTGCCCGTGTTCGACGCAACGGTCGCAGCGAAGTGTCGCGCGGCCGGCATGACGCTCCTCGGCAAGACGAACACCGACGAGTTCGCCATGGGCTCATCCACCGAGAACTCGGCGTACGGCCCAACCCACAACCCGTGGGATCTCTCGCGGGTTCCGGGTGGGTCGGGCGGCGGGTCGGCAGCAGCCGTGTCGGCTGGACTCGCGCCGTGGGCGCTTGGCTCCGATACCGGCGGCTCGGTCAAGCTTCCGTCGGCATTCTGCGGCAACGTCGGCCTGCGGCCAACCTACGGCACCGTGTCGCGCTTTGGTGTTGTCGCGTTCGCCTCAAGCCTCGACCAGGTTGGCCCGGTGACGAAAAACGTGCGCGACAACGCGCTGCTCTACCGCATCATCAGCGGGCGCGACGAGAACGACTCCACCACCGTCGACGTGCCACCGATCGCCCTCCCAGAGGGAACAGACCTGAAGGGGCTCCGGATTGGACTGCCGCGGCAGCTAAACGAAGTCGAGGGCATCGAGCCCGGCGTGAAGGCTGCCTGCGAGGCGGCGTTGGCGAAGGCCGAAGAGCTGGGCGCCACGATTGAAGAGTGCGAGCTGCCGCTGTCGGTCGAGTACGGCCTTGCCTGCTACTACCTCGTCGCTCCGGCCGAAGCGTCGTCGAACCTCGCACGCTACGACGGTGTCCGCTACGGCCTCCGGTCGGAAGGCGTCGACTTCCGCGAGATGGTGATGCACACCCGCCACGACGGTTTCGGCGACGAGGTAAAGCGGAGGATCATGCTCGGCACCTACGCGCTCTCTTCGGGGTACTACGACGCGTTTTATGGCACCGCGCAGAAGGTGCGCACGGTGATCAAGCGCGAGCACGACGCACTGTTTGAGCGGTTCGACGTACTCGTCTCGCCAACCTGTGCCACCACCGCGTTCCCGCTCGGCGCCAAGGCACAGGATCCGCTCGCGATGTACCTCACCGATGTGCTCACGATCCCGGCGAACATGGCCGGTCTGCCAGGTCTGTCGATCCCGTGCGGTCTCTCCGACGGTCTGCCGGTGGGTCTGCAGCTCGTCGGCCCACAGTTCTCCGAATCGACGCTCTACCGGCTGGGTCACGCGCTTGAGCAGGCGATCGGCTTCGACGTTGTTCCGGAGCGCCTCCGGTGAGCACGACCTGGGAACCCGTTATCGGCCTGGAGATCCACGTCCAGCTGAAGACCGCCACGAAGATGTTCTGCCGCTGCCGCAACGGCTACGGCGGCGAGCCAAACACCCAGACTTGCCCGGTGTGTCTCGCATTCCCGGGCGCGCTCCCTGTGCCAAACCGGCGGGCGATCGAGGAGACGATCAAGCTTGGCCTGGCGCTTGAGTGCACGATTGCCGACCGCGCGATCTTCCACCGAAAGAACTACTTCTACCCCGATCTCCCGAAGGCGTACCAGATCAGTCAGTACGACGAACCGCTCTGCGCGAACGGTCGCCTCGTCGTTCCGACCGCCGATGGGGAGGTCGAAATCGGCATCGTCCGTGCGCACCTTGAGGAGGACGCCGCAAAGAACGTGCATGTCGCGACATCAGGACGAATCCAGGGCGCGACCGCCACGCTCGTGGACTTCAACCGCGGTGGCTCGCCGCTTGTCGAAATCGTCACCGCGCCGAACATCCACTCGGCCGACGTTGCGAAGCGCTTCCTCCAGCTGCTCCGCCAGACGGTCGTGGAGCTCGGACTCTCGGACGCTGAGCTCGACAAGGGCTCGATGCGTTTCGACGTGAACGTGTCGGTGCGCCCCGCAGGTTCAGACGAGCTCCGCACACGCACCGAGCTGAAGAACATGAACTCGTTCAACTTTGCGGCAAAGGGGATCGAGCGCGAGATCGCCCGCCAGATCAAGATCTACGAGAACGGCGGCACGGTCGACCAGGAGACACTCCATTTCGACCCGACGGCTGAAGAGTCGGCGCCAATGCGCTCGAAGGAAGAGGCGCAGGACTACCGCTACTTCCCCGAGCCTGACCTCGTGCCTCTCCACCCGGCACCCGAGATGATCGAAGGGCTGCGCGGCCAAATCGGTGAGCTGCCGACCGCGCGCATCCGTCGCATCGCGAACACCTTGTCGTTCTACGACGCCGACGTTCTCGTAACCGGCGGGCTCGACCGCCTCTGGGCCGCTGTTGTCGATGGTGGCGCCGATCCGAAAGAGGCAGCGAACGTGCTGGCGAACGCCTTCGTCGCAACCGGCATTAACCCCAGTGCAGTCAATCCTGAAGAGTTCACGAAGCTCGTTGCTTCCCGCTCCGAGATTCCGCGCGCGGTCTTCGACGACGCGCTCTCACACGTTGGCGATCCTGGCTTCAGCGCGGAACCGTACGTCGCACAAAAGGCCGTGTCTGACGCGTCAGCGCTTGAGCCGGTGATCGCAGCAGTGATCGAGGCAAACCCTGGGCAGGTCGAGCAGTACCGCGGCGGCAAGCAAGGTCTGCTCGGATTCTTCGTCGGTCAGGTGATGAAGGAGACAGGCGGCTCTGCCGACCCACGTGTGGTCAGCGAGCTCGTGCGCGAACAGCTCGGCGCGTAACCGCCACAAGCGCCTCGGGGGCGGCCCCGAGGTAGAGCAACACGACGGCGACGGCAACGAGGCTTGACGTTGCAGCGACGCCGAAACCTGAGAGGCCAGAACCGATCGCCGCACACGCGACGCCGGCGAGAATCAGCGTGTTCCCGACAGTGCGGCGACGGATCGTTGCAATTGCGACGGCAACGATGAGAAGCGTTCCCGCAGAGTTGCCCGCGATGGCGAGCACGCGAGGCGCCCACCCGAGGTGCGCGGAGGCCGACGGCACCGCTGTCGTAAACGCACCGTGGATGGGCATGGCGATGACGGTGCCGAGCGCGAGTCCCGCCCAGGCAAGCCCGAGCGCGCGACCAACCGGACGACCGAGCAATTCCAGCGCTCCGGCGCCAAGAAGTGGGGCGGTGAGCAGTGCCCCCGCGCCGTAATAGACGCGAAACGAGGCTGCGTCGAACCCATGTGCGGAGCCCCACGCCGTTGCCCCCGAACCGACGGCGTACGCCACAAATGCGCCGGCCCACACACGCTGACCGCGACGAAGCAGCAGCCCGGCCAGGCGTAGCGAGAGGAGTGCGGCAGCGAAGGGAACGAGCACCGACATGCCAGCAGTGTGACCGCATGAGAGACGTCGGTTAGCCTGAGGTGGAATGAGCGCCTGGCCAGAACCCGTCGAACGAGTCTCGGCGGTGTTGCGCGACGAAGGCGTCGAGTCGACGATCGAGGAGTTTCCGGAAGGAACCCCAACTGCCGAAGAAGCCGCACGAGCTGCGGGGTGCACGATCGGCCAGATCGTCAAGTCGCTCGTCTTTGCAGGTGACGGGGAGTTCGCGCTCGCGCTTGTGCCGGGTGACCTTCGCGCCGACCGGGCACTCGTCGCGGCCGAGTGTGGCTGGTCGAAGGCGCGCATGGCAACGGCCGACGAGGTCGTTGCGACGGTCGGCTTCGAACCCGGTGGTGTCGCACCGTTCCCGCGGGGCGATGTCGCGCACGTGCTGATGGATCCTTCGTTCATGCGCTATGAGATCGTGTGGGCCGGCGCGGGCACGCACTCGCACATGGTGATGCTCTCACCCCTTGACCTGGAGCGGCTTTCGGAGGCACGCGCGGCCTTGATATCTGACCCCGGGTAGAGTTTTTGCGGTTCGCATCGAACGAGAGGAGAGACGTGGAGGCCACAGCAAAGATCTGGATGAACGGTGAGCTCATCGATTGGGATGACGCGCGCGTTCATGTCGGCGTCCACGGGCTCCATTACGGGACGGGTGTTTTCGAAGGAATGCGTTGCTACGAAACGCCCACGGGCTCAGCCGTTTTTCGGCTGCAGGAGCACATGCAGCGCCTGCATAACTCGGCGAAGCTGATCCATCTGGAGATCCCGTATTCGGTCGAGGAACTCAAGCAGGCAACGCACGACCTGCTTGGAGCCAACGGGCTCCCGTCGTGTTACATCCGGCCGATCGCCTTCTCCGGGTACGGCCGACTTGGGGTGTCTGCAAAGGGCAACCCGGTCGAGACCGTGATCATGGCGTGGCCGTGGGGCACCTACCTTGGCGACGAAGCTCTGAAGAACGGTATCCGCGCCAAGATCTCCAGCTGGCAGCGGATCTCCGCCAACATCGTCCCGCACGTCGCGAAGGCGAGCGGCATCTACTTGAACTCGATGCTTGCCGTCACCGAAGCACAGAACGCCGGCTACGAGGAAGCGATCCTCCTCACGCCGGAAGGCACTGTCGCCGACGGCTCGGGCGAGAACCTCTTCGTTGTGAAGAACGGTGAGATCTACACGCCTGACCTCTCAACGGGCATCCTGCCGGGCATCACGCGCAACTCGATCATGCGGATCGCGAACGACCTCGGCTACACGGTGCACCAGTCGATTCTGATCCGCTCTGACCTGTATCTCGCAGACGAGGTCTTCATGTGCGGTACCGCTGCCGAAGTGACACCGCTCCGCTCGGTTGATGACCATGAGATCGGCGTTGGCCCAGTGACACAGGCGATCCAGAAGGCCTACCTCGAGACGGTCAAGGGCCAGACGGACAAGTACCCCGAGTGGCGTGACGTCGTTCCCGCTTTGAACCGCGCGTGAGTACGCCCGAACGGCGCATTGCGCTGAGTTCCCCGTGGATTGACGAACGCGACGAAGAGCTCGTGCTCGAAGTGCTGCGTTCAGGCTGGCTCTCGCTCGGTCCAACCGGGCCGCGGTTTGAGGAGATGCTGGCAGCAGCCGTGGAGTCGCCGTACTGCGCGGCCGTTTCCTCGGGAACGTCGGGTCTGCACCTGTGCATGCGGCTCGCCGGCGTCGGCCCGGGGGACGAAGTGATCACGTCGCCCTACTCCTTCGTCGCCTCAGCGAACTGCGCGATGTACGAGGGCGCGACCCCCGTGTTCGCCGACATCGACCCGAACACCTACAACCTTGACCCGGCAGCTGTTGAGGCCGCGATCACACCCAAGACGAAGGCGATCGTCGCCGTCGACATCTTTGGCTACCCCTGCGAGCTCGACCCGCTGATCGACATCTGCGAGCGTCATGGGCTCGCGCTTGTTGAGGATGCATGCGAGGCGCTCGGCGCGAAATACAAGGGCAAGCCGCTCGGCTCGCACGGCCATCCAGCGGTGTGGGCGTTCTACCCCAACAAGCAGATCACGACAGGCGAGGGTGGGGCAGTCACGACGGGCGACGAGGAGCAGTACAAGCTGCTCGTGTCGCTCCGCAACCAGGGACGCCTCGAAACCTCATCGTGGCTCCAGCACGGCCGGTTTGGCTTCAACTACCGCATGGACGATCTCTCGGCAGCGCTCGGAGTGGGCCAGCTTGAGAAGCTCGACCGCATCCTCGCCGCACGCAAGGAAGCAGCCGCCCGATACTCGGAGATCCTCGCGGGCCTCGACGTCGAGCTGCCCCTTGCCGACGACGCTGACCACGAGCGCTCGTGGTTCGTCTACGTCGTGAAGCTTCCCGCCGGTGTCGATCGCGACGCGATCGCCCTCAATCTTGTGGGGCAAGGCATCGCATGCGCGCCGTACCTCCCGTCGATCCATCTGCAGCCGTACATGCGAGAGCAGTTCGGGTTCTCCGAAGGGCTCTGCCCTGTCAGCGAGGACGCCTCCGCACGCACGCTCGCGATCCCGTTCCATGCGCGCATCCCGCGCGAGGATCAGGAGCGGGTAGCCGCAGCTCTCGCGGCGGCCCTCGAAGCGGCCTAGACGTCGGACGTCGCGTGGGAGCGCTGTGGGATGGCGATGCAGTTTCCGCCGCCCAAGCGCTGATCGGCGCTGAGCTCTACGTCGACGGCGTGGGCGGACGGATCGTCGAGACCGAGGCGTACGAGCCTCACGATCCGGCGTCACACGCGTTCCGTGGACGGACTCCACGCAACGGCGCGATGTTCGGACAGCCCGGACACCTCTACGTCTACCGGTCGTACGGCATCCACTGGTGCATGAACATCGTGTGCGGCCCTGAGGGCGTCGGGTCGGCTGTCCTGATCCGTGCGCTCGAACCGCTTGCAGGGTTGGACGCAATGCGGGAGCGGCGTGGGGTGGTCGGCGATCGCCTGCTGTGTGCCGGCCCCGGTCGGCTCTGCGAAGCGCTCGCTGTCACCGGTGACGACGACGGGCGGCCGCTCGCCAGCGCGCCGTTTCTGTTTCGGGCTGCGTCCTCACGTGCGGAATGCGTTGTTGGCCCACGCATCGGGATCACGAAAGCGACCGAGCTCCCGTGGCGCTTCGGACTCGCAGGATCGCGCTGGCTCAGCCGCGGGTTCGGGGCCCGTGCACAGTGAGCGTCACGCGCAGCCCCTTCCACGCAGCAACGTTCGCCGCAGGGCTCTGCGCGATCACCTGACCTGACGTTCCACCAATCAAGCGCACACCGAGCTTCGCCTTCGCAAGCCGTGCGCGAGCCTCAGGAACCGTCAGACCGACAAGCTGTGGCACCGCACCATAGGTCGCCTTCGGCACAACCAAGGTCACGTGGTCATACGCCGAGAGCTTCCCGCCCACGCGTGGCAGCTGCGAGATCACGACACCCAACCGTTCGCCTGGGGTCGCAGGGCGATAGACGATCGTCGTCAAGAGCGGTTGGGTGAGGAGGCGCGCCTTTGCGTCGGCGACTGTCATCCCAACGACCCTGGGCACCGCGACCTCGTTCTTCTTGCACGTCGTGTCGCCGTCAATGTGCGAGGTGTCGTAGAACACGATCGGAAGGGCGTTCTTGCAGTAGCCGTTATCGCGAACGATCTTCCCACCACGGTTCACGACGGTGACCGACGGGCCGTACAGGCTCGGCGGGTACGGGAACGACGTGGGGGGAACCTTCAGATACGCGAGAGCCTTCTCCATGTAGGCCTTCCAGATCAAGGCGGGGAAGCTGCCGCCGGTCACCGCGTGCCCATGGAACTCGTGCAGCATCGGCTTCAGGCCGTCGGGGTAGCCGATCCACACCGCGGTCACGATGTCTGGTGTGAACCCGACGAACCAGGCGTCGCCGTAGTTCTCCGTCGTCCCGGTCTTGCCCGCCACGGCGCGACCGGGAAGCTGCGCGGCGGTGCCGGTGCCGTACGAGACGACCTGCTCGAGCATGTAGTCGGCCGCCGCCGCTTGCGTCGACGACAGAATCGGCCGCGAGACGACGGCGTTGTCTTGCCCACACGACACGTTGCCGTGCAGGTCGACCTTCCCGAGACACGCCACGGCCCGCGGCTCGTTGCCGAAGAGCGAGCTGTCGATGCGGTTGCCGCCATTTGCGAGCGTGGCGTATGCCCGCGCCATCTCAAGCGGCGTCGCCGGTTCCGCACCCAGCCCGATCGCGAAGTAGGGCGAGAGGGGAGTGGTGATGCCAAGTGAGGTTGCCGTGCGCGCAACCTCTGCGGGCCCGATCAAGTTCGTCAGCTGCGCGAACACCGCGTTGTCGGAATACGCGAGCGCCTTGGTCAAGTTGATCGGCCCGAGATACTCGTGCTCGTAGTTGTTCACCACCCACAGGCGACCGCCGATATCGAGCGTCACCTGCTTCGAGGGCAGGACAGATGCCGGCGCAATACCGTTCTTCAACGCGGCCGCAAGCACGAATGGCTTGAACGCCGAGCCAGGTTGTCGCTCTCCCTGCGTTGCGAGATTGAACTGGCTGGTGCGGTAGTTGCGGCCGCCGATCATGGCGAGGATCGCACCGGTGTGAACGTCAATCGAGACGAGCGCGGCCGTTGGGCCAACCGACGCCGGCAACACCTTCTCGATCGCGTCGCGGGCCGCCTGCTGGAGCTTCAAGTCGATCGTCGTCTTCACCCGAAGCCCACCGCCGTACACCTTCGACGGGCCGAACTGGCGCACGAGCTGATCGGTGACGTAGTTCGCGAAGTACGGCGCAGCGAGACTCTGGGTGGAGGGGAGTCGCACGTTTGCCGGGTTCGGCATCGGCGTACGCAACGCGCGTAGGTACTGCGCCGGACTGATGAAGTGCTGCGACAGCATCTGCAACAACACGAGGTTCCGTCGCGACTTCGCATGGGCCGGATGAGCAACCGGGTTGTAGAGGCTCGGATCCTCAGGAATGCCCGCGAGCAACGCCGCCTCGGCAATCGTCATCTCCGCCGGACTGGCGCCGTGTCCGAAGTAGACGAGGCACGCCTCCTGCGCACCGTAGGCGCCGTTACCGAAATAGATCGTGTTGAGATACGCCGTCAGGATTCGATCCTTTGACCACCGCTGCTCAAGCTGCCACGCGAGCGCAGCCTCCTTGAGCTTGCGAGTGATCGTCGGCGCGTTCCCGTTGATCGCGTTCTTCACAAACTGCTGCGTGATCGTCGACCCACCCTGCACAACGCCAGTCTTCGTCACGTCCGAATAGAGCGCGCGCGCGATGCCCTTGATGTCGACACCACGATGCTCGTAGAAGCGCTTGTCCTCGACCGAGACGATCGCATGCTTCAGCCACGGCGAGATACGCCCCGACGGCACCACGATCCGTGCCTCCGACCCGCGAAGCACCGCCAGGATCGTATGACCATCCGCGGCGTAGATATCGGTGTTGCGCTGCACCTGCGCCTCGCGCGCCGGATCAAGCGCCGGAATCTGCGTTGAGATCGCCTCAAGCAGTCCAAAAGAAAACGACGTCAGGCCCAGGAGCCCGAGCACGAACATGAGGGCGAGGAGTCTGAGCTTGCGGATGCGCCGACGTTTCGGCGCGCTGGCTCTCCGGAACCGCATCAGGACGCCCGCTAGTCTAGGTGCTCCACGCGACCACCGTGACACAGGGGCCGCACCGACACTCCAGCCAATGATCGACGTCCTCACACGAAACGCCGTAGACGTGCTGCCCGAGGGCGGCCTTGAAGCCAAGCTGAAGCTCGGCCGGCCGCTGCGCGTCAAGCTCGGGATCGACGTCACCTCGCCCGACATTCACATCGGCCGCGCGATTCCGCTGCAGCGGATGCGGGCGTTCCAGGACGCAGGCCACGTCGGCGTGCTGATCATCGGCGACTACACAACCCGCATCGGAGACCCGTCTGGCCGCTCCGCCGAGCGTCCGATCCTGTCCGACGAGGAGATCGACCGCAACGCGAAGACCTACCTCGAGCAGGCGATGGTCGTTCTCGATCCGGAAAAGACCGAGGTTCGCTTCAACGGCGAGTGGCTGTCGAAGCTCTCCTACGCCGATGTTGTGCGGCTTGGCCGGACGATCACGGTTGCCCGTCTCCTCGAGCGCGACGATTTCGAGAAGCGCTTCCGTGCAAAAGAGCCGATCTCTGTCTCAGAGCTGCTCTATCCGCTGATGCAGGCGTACGACTCGGTTGCCGTGAAGGCTGACGTTGAGCTCGGCGGCACCGATCAGCTCTACAACCTGCTCGCTGGCCGCGAAGTAATGGGCCAGTACGGACTCGACCCCCAAGTCGTGCTCACCACACCGATCCTCACCTCATGGGACGGCACCAAGATGAGCTCGTCGATGGGCAACAACATTCCGCTCACGGCAGCGCCCGAGGAGATGTTCGGGCGCACGATGCGGATCCCCGACGAGCAACTTGAGTCGTGGTACCGCCTCGTCGTCGAAGAGCCGGTGCCCGAGGGCGAACCGATGGCGGCAAAGATCGCGCTTGGACGCTGGATCGTTACCCGATCGCACGGTGAGGCTGCCGCAGCGGAGGCAGAAGCGCACTTCACCCGCGTCGTACGAGAGGGTGGAGCCCCAGACGACGTTCCTAGCGTCGCATTGCCTGCTGGCGATCCGGTGCACCTGCCGGCCCTTCTCGTCGCCGAATTCGGCGTCGGCTCAAGCTCCGAAGCTCGCCGCCTGCTCACCCAGGGCGGCGTCAAAGCTGACGGCGAACCGATCACGGCCCTTGATGTGCCTCGCGCCGATCTCGACGGAGTCCTGCTCCGCGTCGGCAAACGTCGGTTCGGCCGACTCGTCGGTTAGGATCTGACAGGTACCAGACAGACGGCGGCTCTTACGCTCGCAACGGCCCGAACTGGGCTGAAACCGGGCTAAACAGCGGGTTCTCGCAGTCGACGACGGTTCTAGTTGACTGGCGGCCGCGTGTCGCTATACTGCTTCGGCTGCTCTACGGGGCAGAGAAGTTCCAGGCCAAGCACTCGACCCTAGGAGCCTCCCAGCTCGACTCGTAATTGCTACGATTCGTTCATACGGAGGCCTCTGGCGCGAGTCGGAGGCTTTTTTTCGGCCAAACGGCCACCGGTCTTTGAAAACTCAACAGCGAACGTTCAATTAACGTCGAGGCCCCGAGCCTACGGTTTGTCCGTGGGTGGAGGGCATCAAATCCCGTCACATCTTCGGATGTGACCTTTGAGCAGTAGCTCGAAGTGAAAAGATTCGCCGGCTTCGGCCGACGAACCAATTCTTCACGGAGAGTTTGATCCTGGCTCAGGACGAACGCTGGCGGCGCGCTTAACACATGCAAGTCGAGCGAGAACCAGACCTTCGGGACTGGGGAAAGCGGCGAACGGGTGAGTAACACGTGAGTAATCCACCCTCGGCACCGGGATAGCCCGGGGAAACCCGGATTAATACCGGATGGCCCAACAGCTCTACGGGGCGGTTGGGAAAGGTAGCTTAGGCCTCTGGCCGAGGACGAGCTCGCGGCGGATTAGCTTGTTGGTGAGGTAACGGCTCACCAAGGCGACGATCCGTAGCTGGTCTGAGAGGACGATCAGCCACACTGGGACTGAGACACGGCCCAGACTCCTACGGGAGGCAGCAGTGGGGAATCTTGCACAATGGGCGAAAGCCTGATGCAGCGACGCCGCGTGAAGGATGAAGGACTTCGGATTGTAAACTGCTGTTAAGTGGGAAAAAAGAGCTGTTTTTAATAGAAACAGCTGATGATGGTACTACTAGAGAAAGCACCGGCTAACTT